>NZ_JBHSFY010000011.1:0-221153 GCF_042654045.1 Flavobacterium chungangensis | reverse complement strand
AATAATTCATACAGCCAAAGAAAGACAATCCTGCCTTAACTTAAACAATCTTTTAAAATCCTGCATAAATTTTGTAAATTTATATATCAGTTTAATGCGATGGATCAATTGAGTTTTTACAATTTTTACATCAATCCTACTCAGGACATCCGAACCAATTTTTTAACGCCAATGAAAGACAGACATTACATATAGAAAGCCAATCTCTTCAAATCATCCAAAAATGATGTTGAAATTTGTCCTGTCCCCGTCACAAAAAGCCAAATGGCGCCAATTGAAAACAATTGGCGCCATTTTTTTATTTATGCCACTAAATACACTACCTTTGGGTCATTTTTGCCTTTATTTTCTTTCTTTAAAATAATAGCAAAATTGCTTCAGTATATATATTTATAACAAATAGTTAATTTATCATTCGATAAGTTAACAGGATTCGAACACCAAGAATAAAGCGAAAATATGACTTTGTAATATCTGATTTTTTTCTAGATGCTGTTCAATTTCAGAAAATAAAATCTCATTCTAAAATGGTCCGATATTTCAAAATTATTTGAATTTTCCACTCTCATTTTTTCAAATATAATTGTTACTCGACTGAAGCAAAAAGTTGGTTTATTCCACAATATTATAATAACTCAAAGCGGCATCCAGCAGGTTCTTTTTCAGGGAAACTTTAACTCCAGATTCCCACTGGTTTCCATAAACGGGCTGCAAATTATAAGTTTCTTTCAAATCTAAAAAAATAAATGCGGAAAAAATATGTAACTTTGCCTTATGAGAAGAAATGGTGAAATAATTATAATTGAGGATGATGAAGATGACAGAAATTTTCTTAAAGACATATTTGAGAGTCTGGGGTATACTAACAAAGTAGTTTTTATCGAAGATCCTACTCTGGCTATTCCCTATTTATCTTCTCCAGATGTAAATCCTTTTCTCATTCTCTCTGATATCAATATGCCGAAAATTGACGGCTTTCAATTACGAAGCCAGATTCTAGCTAATGATGATATAAGTGAAAAATGCGTGCCGTACATTTTTCTTTCCACTTCAAAAAATCCTGAAAATGTAACAAAAGCCTACGCTTATAATGTACAGGGCTATTTTAGCAAAGAAGAGAATTTTCCAGCTTACAGGTTAATGATACAAAATATAATGGAATACTGGAAGACAAGCCTGACCCCTGCAACGGTTTGTTGATAACTACTGCTGATTTATCTTAAATTGCCGGCTTGCTGATTTATAAAAACCTTTGCTGAAATAAAGTCATTTTTTTCTTAAAAACCCGGCAGCATTAAGCTATTATACTATTACTTCCTTAAGCATTCTGATCAGTTCATTATAACTGCTGGGTTTGCTCATATACCGGATAATCTCTCCCTTTTCCAGCAGATTGAAAACAAATTCTTCAGAAGGAGTTGAAATTAATATTACCGGAATGCTTCTCAATATCCCTTTACTTTTGATCTGCTCCAGGAATTCTTTGCCATTCATTAACGGCATATTGTAATCTAAAAATATCAGGTCGGGAAGATTTTCTAAAGTTTCCAATTCCTGAAATGCCTTTACAGGATTATCAATATGGCGCATTATTATTTTTTCATTCACAAAACCGACAGCCTCCATAAATATTTCAGCGTCATCGGGATCATCATCAACCAGAAGTATATTTTTATATAACATAAGTGTTTTTTCTTTAACCTTTCGGTTCGGCAGAGAGCAGCTCTTTATAATATACGCATTACTGCTGCAACAGGTTTGCATAATGCTTTAAGATGCAGGAAGAAAAATATGAAATGTGGTTCCCTTTCCATATTCTGATTCTGCATACATCACCCCATGATGATTGTTGACAATTCTCCTGCACAGCGCCAGTCCGATGCCGCTGCCGGGAAAAATATTCTGTTCGTGAAGCCGTTTGAAGATTTCAAAAATCTGCTTCTCATAGCCTTTTTCAAATCCAATTCCGTTATCACTGAACAAAATGTGATGATACTCTCCTTCAACAAGGGGAGAATCTGTAAACTGGGCCGCATAATCATGCGGTACTAGAACAGCGTTTATTGTAATTTTCGGCGCAATATCATTTCTGGTAAATTTCAGCGAATTACCGACCAGATTATAAAAAAGCTGATTCATCTGAAGACCGACAGCTTTTACAACCGGCAGCTTTCCAGTTTCAATTGAAGCATTTTTTTCCTCAACAGCCAGCTCAAAGTCAATCCAGATATTTTTGATAACCTCATTCAGATCAATCTGCTGCAGGCTCTTTTGAGGCTGTATCAGTCTTGAGAAAGCAAGAAGATCAGTAATGAGCTGGCTCATCCTGGCTGCAGAAAAAGTTATTTTTTCAATCATTATTTTAGGATCTTTACCAAGGTGATTCTCCTGAAGCAGGCCTGCAAAAATCTGAATTTTACGAAGCGGTTCCTGAAGATCATGGCTTGCCACATAAGCAAACTGTGCCAGCTCCTGATTGGAATGCTTAAGAGCATCATTGGACTGTCCTAAATCTGCATTGGAAGACTGCAGCTCTTTCAGCACTGCCGCTAGCTCTTTTGTCCTGAGCTCCACTTCACTTTCAAGGGCAAGCTGAAGTTCCCTGTGGATCGTAATATCCTGAGCAGTCCCCTGAATCACCGACGGCTTCCCATCCAGATCAAAATAAGTCTGTCCCACTGCATGAATAACCTTTTCCTGTCCCGTAATGCCGTGTATAATTCTGTATTCAGCCTCATATCTGCCTTCTGAACCTGGTTTCTGGGCTGCAAAAAATGCCTCAGTCACCCGGTTATAGTCTGAAGGTTTTATCAGTGCGCGTATTTCAGAGGACGGCATTTGGGATGCCTTTAATCCGAACATTGAAGCGTGACGCTCTGATACTGTTGTAATTCCCGAAGATATGTCCAGTGACCATGTTCCGAGCTGCGCCACTTCTACTGCAGAGCGAAGAGCAGACTCTGCCTGTTCCGCTTTTTTTATTGAAACAATTTCATCTGTGACATCCGAACCGACATAAAGCACAGCATAAACTTCCCCGCTCTCATCCATAAGAGGGGTCAAGCTGATATTATGATAGCGGATTTCTTTCTCTGCCGTATTAATTCCAGGCATGCCGCCAGCATAAAAACTTTTACCTGAGCGAAATACCTCCTGTGCCGATTTTAGGAAATTCTCCGAATTGCTTGATTTCAGCACTGCCTTAAGAGGCTGTCCGGTTATAGAACTTCCTTTATTAATGACAGCCATAAAACGATCATTAGGATTTTCAATGACTAAATCCCTGCCCGCGAGTACACTAATGGCAACAGGGGCAGCATCCAAAACATTGCGAAGCTTGGATTCGCTTTCCTTAAGGGCTATTTCTGTCAATTTACTCTGCGTAACATCCGTTGCATGAACAATAACCCCTATTACCTCCCCATCATTATTTTTGTGGGGTGTATATACAATGCTCAGCCATCTGGTGATTCCCATGCGTGAGGGCGCAAACATTTCATATTTCTCCTGCACTCCGCCGTAAGCAATTTCAAGATGGGGAAGTGTTTTTGCGTACGCAGCTTCTCCCAGAAATTCTTTTACACTTTTTCCTATTGCTTCACTCCCGTCTACAGAAAACCAATCCATAAAAACCCTGTTATAACTCTGGTAGCGCTGCTCCTTGTCCAGGTAGAAAATCATGGCCGGTACTGTATCGCGCAGTAACTGCAGGTGGGCTTCGCTTTCCTGCATTGCTTTTTGCGCGATTACCTGCGCCGTCACATCAATGGCAATATCTAAAATAGCATAAATTTCTCCTGATTTGTTTCGCAACGGTGTATAGGAAATATTATAATAATTATTATTCAGAACTCCATTCTGCATTATTTTGACCAGTGAAGCCGGAGAAATAAAAGGAATTCCAGTTGTAAAGACATCATCAAGAATTTTAAGGTAAGCCTGGCCTTCGGAAATAAGTTCCGGCATGGCTTCCCTCAATGGCAACCCTGAAATATCAGGACCTTTGCCAACTATATCTATAAACGTCTGGTTTGGGTATTCTATAATCAGGTCACGGCCGTTAAAAAGACCTATACCTGCCGGTGCCGCCGCAATAAGGTTTTTTAGTTTGGTTTCACTTTCTTCCACTTCTCTTCGGCTCAATACCTGTCTAGTGACATCGGTTGCAACTACCAGTATAACAGCTGGTTTACCTTCAGTATTACGATTAATCTGATAGGTCAGATCCACATAAATATGTTCCAGCTTTTCATTTCTAAGCAATTCGACCTCCACTTCCTTAGCAATATAAGCATTACCGGTACGGATCACTTCCCTCAGCAGATCATCAAAGCCCTGCCCTTTGAGCTCCGGAAGCGCCTCAAGAAGGGGTCTGCCGATAATATTTTCAGCTTTGCGGCCTACCAGTTCGCCGTAAAAAGTATTAGCGCTTATAAAAACCAGATCGTCTGCTATTCCTATCGTGGCAATACCGACAGGCGACTGCTCAAAGATAACAGCCAGCTCCTTGTGGCTCTCTGCTGCCTTTAGCTGTGCTTTTACCGAAGGTGTTACATCTGAATACATCGCCAGAACGGCATAAACGGCGCCGGTTTTATCAAAAAGAGGCGTCAGGGAATAATCGAAATACTGTTCTTTTTCTGATTTTACGTTTTTTACTCTGGCTGCTGTAGCTTTGTATTCTTTTCCAGTCAGATAAACTTCATTGAGCCTGTCATATAAATCATAATCTTTTATCTCAGAAAAAACCTCTTTTAATTTACTGCCGATAATATCATTTTCTTTTCCCCAGTACTGCAGGACTGCCTGATTGGCCAATTCAATGTAAAACTCTCTTCCCCTGAATAATGCAGTGCCCACAGGTGCTTTTTCAATAAGTGTCCGAAAACGAAATTCTCCTTCTTCCAGCTGTTCCTCTTTTTCTTTTTCAAGTGTTATATCCACTGCGATGGCAGTGATATATTTACTGCCTGCTGCATCGCTTACAACAGAGACACTATTGTTTACCCACAGTATTGAACCGTCACGTTTTACATAGCGTTTGGTAATCATAAAATCTTTTCCGTCCCTGATGCAGGCCTCAAGAAGCATCATATTGCGCTGCAGATCATCAGGATGTGTCAGATCTCCAAGATTCATCTGTACAATTTCCTCCCGGCTGTAGCCCAGCATCTCGCAGTACCGGTCATTAACTTCCGTCACTCGTCCTTCTATATTGGCCTGTGCAATTCCGGCCTGGGACTGTTTCAGCACATTGTTAAGCTGTTTTCTTACAGAACCTGATTCTATTACATTGGGAATAACAGCTGAATTTTCTATGCAGGTGCCAAAAACTCCTTCCGTATTCCCGCTCTGGCCGAAAACTGCGCTGCATGCGACAGTAAGATAAATTTCCTGCAGGCTGTTATTTCTGCTTACAGCAGTTATAATATTAGACTCTAATCTAATTGCTTTTTGATTTATAACCTGTTCAATGATATCTGATATTGTTTCCCATCCAAAAGGCATTGCATCTTTAAAGCGGGTTTCAAAAGTCGATGTTTTTATGCCGTTATCAGAAAAGAAAGCGCTGAAAGAATCATTGTAGAAAAAGAACCTTTCTTTTCCCCATATCAGAAACATCGGAACTCCTGAACCGAGCATAATTGCCAGTGATGTCTCCAGCTGCGGCGGCCATTTCTCCGGCGCACCTAAAGAAGTTTCAGACCAGTTAAACTCACTGATAAGAAAACCTAATTCTCCCATATTACTTAAAAACGGATGTTGAGATCCCCTGCTGTCCAACTGCACTCTTTGTAGTATTTGATTTCAAATGGAAAGGTAGCGTAATTTTAACAAATCACCAATTAATTTGATTGTCCATTATTTGAACCGGACTGCATCAATTTATTACAATACTAGTGACTAATTTAATCTGCTGGCCTCCTAAAAACATCTCGAAACGTATTTCCAGTTTCAGAGAAATTATGAATTGTAAATCTTGATATTGATTGTTTTCCTACTGAGGTAAAAAATTGGTTCATAGCTCTAAATCCAAAACAGAAATTCATACAGCCAAAGAAAGACAATCATGCCACAACTTAAAACAATCTTTACAAATCCTCCATAATATTTGTAGAATTGTATGTTAGTTTACTGGTATGAACCAGTTGAGTTTTTATAATTTTTTACATCAATCCCCAACAGGACATCTAAACCAAATTTACATAGCCAATGGAAGACAGACACTACATATAGAAAGCCAATTTCTTCAAATCATCCAAAAATGATGTCGTAATTTGTCCTGTCCCCGTCACAAAGCCAAATGGCGCCAATTGAAGACAATTGGCGCCATTTTTTTTCATATATCCTCTAAATATAAGTTTTACTCGTTTTTACTAATTTGTTTTTTTAAGCGGCTACGAAGATATAAAGGGAAAATTTCACCAATAAAGGCGAAAACAATGCTTAAAAAAGAAATGCTAAATGTTAGATTTGAGCAAGCAAACTAAACCAAATTTTCCAATCCAAAAGCAGCTATTTGATCTATAATTGGTAAAGTCTTCAAACCCAGTTCTGTTAATGTATATTCTACTCTTGGAGGGATTTCAGGATAGGCCTTTTTACTGACCAGTTTGTTTTCTACAAGTGCATTCAATTCCTGAATCAGCATTTTTTCACTAATACCTACTACAGCTCTTTTAAGTTCTCCATATCTAATGGTTCTGGAGTTAATCTGAAACAAAATCATCATTGTCCATTTTCCTCCCAATAAGCCTAATGATTTTTTTACAGGGCAATTTTCATCACAAGCATTAATAATTTTTGGATTTTTTATCATTGATTTTCAATATTTCTAACTATTTGGTAAGTACCCAACTAAAACGTAAGTACTTGTACAAAAGTAAGTTATTAATTAGTTTTACCAAAAAATTAAAACAATTAAATAAAAAAATAAAATGAAAGTATTAGTATTTGGAGCCACAGGTTCACAGCAATTTCATGTAATTGGAGAAGCAAAAAATAAAGGCGCAATTGTTTATGCTGCCACAAGTTCAGAAAAAAACTTTTCAAAACTAGAAGACGCTGGTGCAATCCCTGTATTAGGCGATATGTCTGATGCATTAAAAATGAAAGAAATCACTAAGGAAATTGATGCTGTTGCTTTGCTGATTCCTGTTTCCTTACCTAATCCGGCAGATGGATTTCAACTTGCAAAAAATGTAATTGATGCAGCTAAGGAAAATGGCGTAAAAATGATAGTTTGGAATACCAGCGGATTTCTGGCACCGCAAAAATTAGGAATTCCTATGGAAGATGTAAAGCTGGATACCAAGGAATATCTTCAAAATTGCGGAGTACCCTATGTTATTATTGAGCCATCTATTTATGCTGAAAATTTACTGGCTCCTTATACAACCGATTATGTAAAAAGTGAAAGAAAAGTAGCTTACCCAACTCCGGAAGATATGCCTATTGGTTATATTGCATCAAGAGATGTCAGCGCTTTTGTGGCAGAAGCTTTATACAAACCAGAACTATCTGGACAATCCTTTCTTGTGAGCGGTTTGGATAACCTGAAAGGAAATGGTCTTGCCGAAAAATTCTCTCTTGGTTTGGGCGAAAAAATTGATTTCTACGCAATGCCTCCGCAAGAATTCGGGGATAAATTAAGTATTCTTGTAGGAGAAGAAAGCGCCAGAGGTGTGCAAGGATATTATGAAATGTTGGCAAGTCTGCCAGTATATCCCACAAAATTTAATCCTAAATTGCAGGAGGTTTTAGAAAAACTGCCTGTAAGAATGACTCCAATAGAAGAATGGGTTAAAATTCATAAACATTTTTTTATTAACTAAATTGTAAAAAAAAAGCAGCAAGAATAGAATCTTTTTGCTGCTTTTTTATGCCTTAAATTCTAAAAGGACTTTGTACTTTAATGATAGAATTTATAAATTATTTTTCCAAAACTTTATTTATTACATATCGAAATCTTAAATACAGTAAGGCAGATGATGTTAACAACCCCAGAGTCAAACCGTACCAGATTCCCTTTACTCCTGCATTGAAATAAATGCCTAAAATGTAGGCCACAGGCAGGCCAATAAGCCAATAAGCAACAAAGGTTATCAAAGTAGGAACGTTTACATCTCCCATTCCTCTTAGTGTTCCCAGTCCAACAACCTGAGTACCATCAAAGAGTTGGAATACCGCCGCAATTATCAATAATTGTGCTGCCAACGCTACAACACTTGTATCATTTGTTATCAAATAAGGTAAATATTGATTAAAGAGTGTAAAAATTAGAGCAAAGAACATCATAAAAATGATAACTAGATGATAAGACGCATAAGCAAATTTCTGAAGTCTTTTGTAGTTCTGATTTCCAAAACTATTTCCAACTTTAATAGTTGCCGCCGATGCAATTCCCCCTGCCATCATGTAGGTCATTGCCGCAAGGGTTATTGCTGTCTGATGAGCAGCCTGTTCCGTAGCGCCTATATTACCAGCCATTAAAGCAGCAACTGCAAATACTCCAATTTCGAAAACATACTGCATCGCTACAGGCAATCCTATTTTTACCACTTTTATAATTTTTGAAAAATCAACAAACTTAACAGCGAAATGCTTTATATAAACCCTGAAATTCTCTGATCGAAGTACATACCACATCATAACCAGCATCATTAAAACCCGATCTATCAATGTTGCAATTCCTACCCCTCGAACGCCCATTGGCTCAATTCCAAAAATTCCCTTTACCAAAATCACTGCTATAATTACATTGAGCACATTTCCCCATATTGTGATCGACATTGCTTGTTTTGTAAAACCCAGCCCTTCTGCAAATTGTTTAAAGGTTTGAAATACCATTAAAGGCAAAATAGATAAACTCAAAATAAGCAAGTAAGGTTTTGCCGTTGCAACCACCTGAGGATCCTGATCTGCATGCTGCATGGCAAACATAGAACCATAATAAACTATTAAAAAAAGAAAAATTGCGGCTGCGACATTTAGCCATAAGCTGTTTGACAGAAGCTCAGCGCATTCCTTAAAATTTGATTTTCCATTTTCTTGCGCAATCAATGGTGTTAATCCGTAGGCCACACCTAATCCTATGACTAAAACGACCATAAAAACAGAATGAACAAGTGAGACTGCCGCCAAAGAAATAGTTCCTGCATAGTGTCCTATAATAATGGTATCAAAAGTCTGTACCAGTGTATGTCCTAACTGAGAAATTACCACAGGTCCAGCAAGTGTTATTGTGCTTTGGTAATATATCTTATTGGATTTATATTTTTTGAGCATATTAAAAAATTAACTGCCTCAAGGCAGATTGAATGTATTGAAATTAGTATACTGTAAATTTTTATTTTTAAAGTATAACAATTCTTTTGTTGCAAATTTATCTCATTCTATAAAAAATCAACTAAAATGCTATGAAAATATACCATTTTGATAATCTGACAGGAACTGCGTGCTGGTAATTCCTGTCTGGGTTTTAAAAAACCGCATCATATGTCCGGGTTCTGAAAAATGAAGATTATAGGCAATCTCAGCGACATTCTTTCCAGAATGTATCAGATCATTTTTTATTTCGAAGAGCAGTCTTTGTTTTAAGAGTTCTACAGCAGTAACATTAAACTGTTTTTTTACACACGTATTAATTGAAATCCTGCTCACATTTAATAAAGCTGCATAATCGTCAATTCTCTGCTTATCCCTGATATGCGTTTCGAGTAACTGTTTAAATTGGTATGCATAATTATTTTCAGCCCTTTCAATTGAGAGATTATTTTTCTGGGCATATATCCTGTTGAACTTCAAAAGCAGGTAATAAGTAAGAGAGCGGATGATATGAATACTGTCTGTCCTGCTCTCTACCAGCTCTGATTTGATTTCCATAAGCTGCTCAAGTGCTTTTTGCAGTTCTTCCTTTTCAATAGTTATATTTAAAGGAAAATTTAACTGATAGAAATAAAGAAGACGATACGTAAAGTATTTATCTGAGAAAAAATCGTTAAGAAAATTTTCCTGAAAAACCAGAACAGTAAAATCCAATCCTTCTTTCTCCAAAGTCCATTTTCTTTTTTGAAAAGGAGAAATAAAAACCATCGTATTATCAGTTATATTGATTTTCTGCTGATTTAAAATCAGAGTTCCCTTCGCCTTTTTAAAAAGCAAAATTTCAAAAAAATCAGTGTTAAAAGTATCTCGCTCCAAATATCTTTCGCTTAGTACATCTCCATGCAATACATTAAGAAGCATCTCAACACCACATTCTGCTTTATGAAATTTTATTGTTTTCATTCCTTTCTCATTCCTTTTTAATCTCTTAAAAATCGTTTTATTACGTTCAGCCTGCTTTAGTAAATTTACAATTTCATTTGCAAATAACTGCCAAATGCAAAAATGAGCCATAATAAATTACAGCCCATTTTATAAAATTGAGTTCTAAATTTATTTAAGAAAGCAGGTATTGATAAGTTGTCTGAATTTTAGCGTAAAAGAATTCTAATGCTGCTAAAAATGCATTGTGTACATCGACAGATTTTACTTTTTGTCCGCTAATCTGAAGGTCCATCGTAGCACAGGCATCGCCAATTACAGTACATTCAAATCCAAAATCAACAGCGGCTCTTGTTCCTGCATCTATACACATATGAGTCATCATTCCTGCAATAACCAAATGCGTTATTTCCTTTGACTGTAAATATTCTAACAGATCGGTGCCTCTAAAACTATTAGGAAATTGTTTTGTGATTACTTTCTCGCCTTGTAGTGGTTTTACATTTTCATGGATTTCCACTCCTTGAGTTCCAGAAACAAAAAACGGAATGCCTTCGCCAGATATATGCTGTACATGAACAACAGTATCATTTTCTTTTCGGAAATGTTCCAGTAATTTTTTTGCATTTTCACTTGCCGGAATTGGATTTACAAGTACCAATGCGCCATTTTCAAAATATTCTTGCTGTATATCTATTAGTAGTAATGCCTTTTTCATTTTAATTAATTTTTTAATTTTTATATGTGTCAAAATTAAAAACTCGTGCAGCGATATCTGCTGCCAAAACACTTTCAAAACATACCATTTTGATAAGCAAAATTTTCTATCTATGCTATTCTCAATTTCATAATCCTATTTTGCTCTTAAAACTTCAGTCCTATTTATAAACAAAAAAGAAGCCCTGTGTGTGTCAGCATCAACAGGGCTCCAAACTATCAAAATTTAAAAGAAACTTCTTTTGGTGGACAACCTTGGCTAATACAGTCCCTTAATAAATTGATAATTCTTTTCTAATGGATTTTCTTTGTTATTCACCTCTTTTGACTTAACAAGCTGCAGTGTAATTGATTTTATTCTTATCAGAAAAACAATGGCAAGAAGCACAAAAATTAAAATCATAATGGAAAAAACTTGTATCATACTATTTTATTTTTAAGTTAAAAATCGATTAAGGCTGCCAATTATACGACAGTATCATTTACTATTATTATTTTCTAAACATGGAGCGGAAACGCTATGCGATCTTTCTATTCTGCTCTTTGGTCTTTTTTTTATTATACTTTCATACTTATTTACCTTGTATAAAATGCCTGTAACACATATAAAAACAATTATTGGAAACAGATAACAGAAACGAATCATAGAGAATTGTTTTTTACTTTATTTTATAGTCAGGATATATTCTGCCAGCTGATCGAGTTTCTGCTGATCCAGCTGCGATTCAAAACCGGGCATCTGCGGATAATCAGGACGTTTTTTACCCGGATTTTTTATCCATTTCTGCAAATCGGTCACATTGTCTTTATAAATTTTTGCCATTTCCAAAACTGGCGGCCCTACTAATTTTTCATCTACTTTATGGCAGGATGCGCAATACTGGCTAAATACCTTCTGTCCTCTCTCTGCTTCTGACATATCTGCCGAAGCTGCTCCGGCTTCTACTTCTTTCATTTTGGCTATAGCCTTCTTTTTCAATATTTTAAATTCATCGGTTTTAATTTTTACCAGTTCTCTATGTTTTTCCAGCGAATTTGCCCTGTAGATCTGCCTTCCTGAGCCCATACACAAAACCGTAATTCCAAGCAGCATTGCTATTTTATAAAAGTCTTTTTCAATGTTTTCCTTTTCGCCTGTCAATCTCTTCCAAATAAGCCACATAGCGGGAACGGCGAATGCAACTCCGGAGAAAATCACCAAAATCAGGTTCCACCCCATACCTTTAGACGCTAATGTCAGCAATACAAGAGGACCAATCATACACTGGCATAAAGAGGCAGTTAATGCCAAAGAGTAGCCTTTCTTTTGAATATCGTATCGGGTAAATTCCTCATATATCTCTTCAAAGGGGTAACTCTTGCGGCTGTTGTACCAAAATATAAACAATCCCGTAACTGCCAGTGAAGACAGGATAAAATGCAGGTATCTGGGGAAAACATTCGGAAGAAACAATGCGTCTACAAAGCCTTTTACTAAAGCCCATTTTTCAGGGAAAAGCATTAGATTGATATTAGTTAGAAAGATAAATGGAATAAACAGAAAGATAACAGTTGCCAAGGCCAGAATCGAAATATGAACCGCCTTGTGATTTTCCAAGCTTTCCCATGTATATTTATGCAAGTAAGTGAGCAGAAACGCCACTGTAACGAGCGGTATTAACGCAATCCACATTAAACCGGTAAGCGCATTTGCCGAATAAAAATAAATCGTATATAATACATTAATGCTCAAAAGCGGCGCAATACCCAGTACAACGGCTATACTTTTATTTACTGTTATGGTTTTGGCTATTTCGTGTGCCAGTATATCGTATTCTTTATTTTTAAGTCCTTTTATTTGGGCAATCAAAGCCAAAATAGAACCTCCAAGCATCAGGTTTACAAAAAGGATATGCAATAGAAATGACAGTACTAGAACCACTACAAAAAACCATTCAGGCATTGGCAGCGGCAAGGGAATATCTTTTGGAACGGGAACGTTGTTTTGCAACGCAATATATAAATTGATCATTTTTAAACTTTTGTTATTTTTTATTTGCTAAAACTGCTTTTGTATCTTGGAGTCCACTTACCACTGTACCTTCTGACTGTGCCCCTTCGAGAACATCACCAGTATCCTGAATACTGCGTATATAGGCCGCCAAGGCTTCACTTTCTTCTTGGGTGCCAGGAAAAGGAGGCATATAGGTTCTTCCATTATGCATATTGGGTATATAAGAAGCCATCGAGTTAATATCCAACGGCTTTCCAACTCCATACATACGCTCAAAAACATCAACTACACTATTAACTCCCTGAGTGGTATGACAGCGGCTGCAGGCAATTGCAAAAACATTTCTGCCAGCTTCTACTTTATTCTCTGGCGTAATCTCGGTTACTGTGGTATAGGTCGCATTTTTAAGAAGCCCGTATTGCTGGTAAACAGGATAATCTTCTTCTAATAATAAGTTGGAATACATATAACCTCCAATTACATAAGGTTTTCGGACAAATTCACGCACCCTTTCAAAAAAACCAAGATATCCAAAAGCCATAACTACGGGAAACAATACCATATAACTTCTAATCCATCTGGTTTTAAATAAACCTAAAACTGCCATTATCAGAGAAGACGAAATTCCAAATAGTATAAAATATTTCATTAAATCGTAATACTTATTAAAATCCATCGTCCCTACTGCCGTACTCATATTAGCGATCATAGCCTCAGGAATGGCTCGGTAATAAATCACCGCTCCAAGAAGAGAAATTGGAGCCCATAGAATAATCCATTTTGAAACATATTTTACAGCTTTCAGCCTTAATTCCGTACCTTTTTTAAAGAAAAGAGTTACCAGCATCATTCCAAAACTTCCCGCCACAAGCATTGCCGTAGGAGTTCTAAACAATAACTGCGGAAGATAAATTGGATTAGTAAACCCATTGAGCAGACTCTTATGTGTATTCCAGTTTCCGGGATCCATCATAAAACTCAAAATAGAAACAATAATTGCCATAGTAATCCAGGAGAATAAACTTAAAAACCATCCAAACCGGATGTGCAATAATTTAGCCCTAAGCGAAGTATTACTGCTTTTCCAGGTCAAAAAATAAATCATGATCAAAATTACCTCAGTAACAAATACCAGCCATTCAACAAACCATGCCCAGTAAAAAACACGTATTAAACTTCCAATCGATGTGGGACTTACAAGTGCAACGGAGAACCATATCCCCACTCCTGTCATTGCACCAAGTGTTGTAGTTATGATAAAAGCAACTTTCATCATATTATAGATTCTGTTGTCCCAGTCTAAATCTGTAATTTGTTCCCTGCCGCTATTCTTAACACCTTTCTGTTCCAGCCAGGTTATAAGAGGCATAAAACCCACAGCTAAACCATGATTAATCATCACGTGAATAATGGCAATGATGGCGATAAGCATCCTATTGTTGAGCCAGTCTAAATGAAAAATTGGAAAGTCCATAAATTATTCTGTTTTTTTTTTACTGCAAATTTCGGTCAGTAATCCAGAAATTGCTAAAAACAAAAAAGCAGGAAATTTTAATAAACGTTACTTCCAGATTCGTTAAAATCACTATTTACATTACATTTTATTCTACTGAATTTAGCTTTTCACTCAATTGATTTTACTAGTTACACCTCATTATCAGATTGCTGGGCTGTATATTATTTTCCGTTTTATTATTAAAAATATAAAACACTAATAAAGAATAATTTAAAATTCAAAATTCCCTTTTTAGTCATAGTTCCTCCTCTTTAGCCACCTCTGCTATTTTAATTAACGTAACTTGTTTGAAATCAGGTAATTTTGTATCTCTAAACTATCCTAATACAAGGATTAAAGGGGGTGCCACTTTACACTTCAGGAAAAAAATTAAATTTACGGACAGCTTTCAGGTAGGGAAAAAACCTCTTTTACTGTTTTATATAACAGTATAAAAAATAATAAACGGACATGCTGAACACCGTTTTACAAAGTAGGCACACTTAATCTAAAACAAAGAAATGGACAATCAACTCAGATCATTAGTAATGCTTTGCACAGCAGTATTATTGGTTTCTTGCAACAATGGTACAAAAACAGAAAAATCAAATTCAACTTCTATTCCTGCAGAAGATTTAAAACCGGTAGTGTCTCATGTAATGACGAAGGAAGAGCAAACCAGACTTACACCTGATGCTATCTTAGAGGATTTTATAGCAGGAAACAAACGATTTCAAAGCGGTGTAACTACGGTTCGCGACCATAGTAAACAAGCTCGAAAATCGGCACCGGGCCAGTTCCCAAAAGCTGTTGTATTAAGTTGCGTGGACAGCCGAGTACCAGTAGAAGACGTATTTGATCAGGGCTTGGGTGATATTTTTGTGGGACGAGTAGCCGGAAATTTTGTAAATGAAGATTTACTGGGCAGTATAGAATTTGCTTGTAAGGTATCAGGCGCAAAACTGGTTTTAGTGATGGGACACCAGCATTGCGGCGCTATAAAAGGTGCTATCGATGATGTAAAATTGGGAAATATAACTGCCATGCTTTCAAAAATAAAACCAGCTGTAGCAATGAGTCAGGATTTTAATGGTGAAAAAACATCTAAAAATGATAAATTTGTAAAACACGTTTCAGAAAACAACGTGCTTTATGCTATGGATCAAATTCGTAAAAAAAGTCCAATTCTTAAAGAAATGGAAGATAAAGGACAGATAAAAATTGTAGGTGTGTTTTACAATTTGACAGACGGAACCCTTGAATTCTTAAAATAATGAACAAGAAAAATTATGTACTAATCCTCGTTTTTGTAATTGGAGGCATACAATCCGTAATCGGGCAGAATAATCGTATTACTACCAATAACAGCATTGGATGGTATAATTTTTTTGGCACATTCAAAATCTCAGAAAAATTTGGAATACATACTGAATACCAATGGCGCAGAAATGAAACCATTACCGAATGGCAGCAAAGTTTATTAAGAGTGGGCCTAAATTATAATTTAAATTCAAGAGTGCAGTTCCGGGTTGGTTATGGCTGGATCGAAACCTATCCTTATGGAGAAATACCCCTAAATGGCATGGGCAGAGATTTTACAGAACATAGGATTTTTGAAATGGTACAGCTAAGTCACAAAGAAGGAATTGTTGATTTATCCCATAGATTTATGTTAGAACAAAGATTTGTTGGCAGGTACAGTTCCATTAATGAGACAACAGAAGACGAATTTCCGCTCTTAAACCGAATTCGATATATGATAAGAGTTCAGGTGCCTTTAAAAGGAAATGAGATAAAAGACAAAACACCCTATTTAGCTTTCTATGACGAAATTTTTGTTGGATTTGGAAAAAATGTTAATATGAACGTTTTTGATCAAAACAGAATTGGAATTTTATTAGGCTATAGGTTTAATAAAAACATTAGAATTGAAGGTGGTTATCTAAATCAAACTGTACAGTTAGGAAGGCAGATAGAGGGTCAAAATGTTTTTCAGAACAACAACGGAGTAATTTTGAATACTAATTTAAACTTTGACCTGACTAAAACCAATAAATAAAACCAGAGCAAATAGTCAATAATAATTAAGAAGGCTGAAAAACTTTGATTTTTCAGCCTTTTTTTCCTAAAATTATCAAGAAAAATTACTTCTGATTTTTTGCCAGATATTCATCTGGTTTTTTCATAAAGTTATCTTTACATACCGTTGAACAAAAACCGTATAATTTCCCTTTATAAGTAACAGTATCACTAACGCCATACTTGCTGACATCCATATTACAGCTAAAGTCTATGTTGCTGGCATACGTTAATTTATTGAGCGGGTTTTTAGGATCTTTATACATTGTTTCAGATTCCATAGTATGAGGATGATCATGAGGATGTGCTTTTTCCTCTTTTTTATTACAGCTTAACACAGCAGTAATAGTGGCAATTAGAAGGATTTTTTTCATAATAGTATTAAAATTTTATTATTTTTTACTGGTTTGATAATCTGCGGAACTGCTCGGGTGTCTTGTTTGTCTGTCTTTTAAAAAAAGTAATAAAATAGGACGCATTTTCAAAACCGAGCTGATCAGCAATTTCATTTATAGAATAATTGGTAAAATGAATAAGCCGCTGTGCTTCTATTACAATACGCTTTCGTATCAGGTCACCTGCTGTGTAATTTGTTACTTCCTTACATATCTTGTTCAGATAATTTGGCGTTACATTGAGCAGATCCGCATAGGCGGCAGGCATTTTTTTCAGCTTAAAATCTTTGTCAATGAGTTTTTCAAATTCTTTTACCTTCTGTTGTTTAGGTGAATTATTTACGACAAATCCCGAGGGATTATAAAGCCGTTCCAAATCAAAAAGCAGGATATTGAGATAAGATCGGAGTACTTTTACCGATTCTTTTCTATGGAGACTGAACTCTTTGAAAAATATTTCAAGTAGATACTTCCACTTGTTTGCTTCCTCTTCACTAAGCCTGACAAATAACTTAGAAGTATCATGAAGAAATGAAAACTGGTCTAAAATGTTATTGTTGTAACGCAGGGAAAAGAAATCTTCAGTAAAACAGATAATTTTTCCTTTGGCTTTTCTGTTAATGTCTATAAAGCTTATACAACGAGGTTTTACAGCGATGACTTTAGCACTGTCAAGACGGACTTTTTGATTGTCAACACTAATTTCTCCTGCTGCATCATCTATAAAGAGAAGCATAAAGAAATTCTGCCTGTGAGGATATTCCAATAAAGGAAACCTTTGCAGCAGATTAGTAATATTATCCATCCAGAAATGACTCTCATCACCTGTGAATAATCTCAGGCTGCGCTCGGGGATTTCTGATATTTGCATTTTTTTGATTTTATGATTAATACTAAAACGAGAGTATTAACCGCATCTGGGAGGATGATAAATCGAAAAAACATAATTAGACTTTTGACCGCCCGACTGCAGCAACGGATATTTCTTTTTGATTACAAAATCTATCGGTGTTAATAAAAATTCCAGAGGACTTTCAAAAAAAAGCTGCATTTCTTTGTAAGTTATTGTTGGAAATTGCTGTTCCTGCTTATCATTTGCTTTTAATTTAGTATCCAGATAGCATTTTCCATTACAAATCGGAATGGAATCAAATCTGTTGATACATACATTTTTGGCTATATAATCCCTATTGATATAAAAATCACCAATAATCCAGATACTGCCTGCATTTTGAAACGCGAGCAGCATCAGAAGAAATAAAGTGATGCATTTTTTCATCAGTAGAACGTTATTTGGTTGAACTTTCTTCTAAAAGGACTTTTACATCGGCAATTAGTCTTGTTGTTTCTTTTGGATTTGTCCCATCATAAACGCCGCGAACATGCCTGTTTTTATCTATAAGCAGAAATCCGCCGCTATGCACAAAACCTCCTGGCTCATTTTTATCCGGATATGCCGTTGCAAAGTAGCTTTCGGTTGCAATTTTATAGATACTGTCTCTGTTTCCCGTAACAAAATGCCAGTTCTTTTTTATGTCGTGATCCACCGTATAAGCTTTAAGGCGCGGTATGGTATCATGATCAGGATCAATGGTATGAGAAAGAAACAATACCTCATCATTAGTTTTGTATACATCATATACTTTTTTGAGCTGTACATTCATTTTGGGACAAATCGAGGGACAGGAGAGAAAAATAAAATCGGCTATATAAATCCTGTCGTCAAAAGTCTTGTTCGTGATCTCCAGACTGTCCTGATTTTTAAACGAAAAGTCTTTGATACGGGGATACTGCGTTTCATTTCCTTTTACTATTGGATTTCCTAATATTGGAAGTTTCTCCTGTGCTTTCTCACATGATATTACAAGTAGAGAATGCAAAAGAATCAAAGCTATTTTTTTCATTTTTTTATTATTTAAATATTTAATCAAGCAGATTATGTTATAAACTGCTGACTTGTTTGCATGTATAATTTCAATGAAGATTCATCAATAAAGTCCATTGGGTTTTTCAAATAAGGATATTGCAAAGCCTATAACAAACAATGCTAAATAAAGTTGTTGTTGTAGATTGATGAGGATATGACTTCATAAAGCCAACTGACCAAAACTTTTAAATTTTCTATGTTAATCTTTTATCTTATTAAGAATAAATGAATACATAAAAATCAACTTAGTTCATAGCAATAGACGTATTGTCAAGTTGCAAAAGGCAATGACAAATTTTTCTTAATGAATTTGAAAAGAAATTTAGATGTATAAATTAGTGGCGGGCGGGCGAAAAGTAGCAGAGGAAATTCCAATTGGTTTGCTGCTTAAAAAAGCAAAAACATTTTTGTGATATCCTACAGGAGGTAAAAAAGTAAAATTTACTTCGGAGTTGCAGATATAGACAATCTCTACTTTTTCTTTAAGACTGTCCTGCATTTGTTTTTCGTTATCAGAATATTTTTTAAGGCTCTTCTGCAGTTCGCATCGACCATTACAAGAGTTAAAAATCTGTTTTCGTTGTACACAGATTGTTCTGGCAATTTCCTGTTGATTCAGTTTGAATGAAGCATATACAAACATACTTCCCAAAGAGGGAAGAAAAATTAGACCACAAAGTACTATGATAATATACTTTTTCAAGATTGTCAATTTGTTTATAAATGCAAAAATACACTAATTTTGTTTTTATTTGGGAGAATCTTCTTGTTTCCTTTCAACAAAAAATATTGATCAATACCAGAGAAATAAACCAATTTTTAACTTTGGTCGAACAACAAACAATAAGTATGGACTTCATACTTTTTCTCTCCCAAAAGCTTAGACGAAATGCGGAAAAATTTTTACTATTTAATTATTGAATTTTTACTACAAAATTTGAGGAAAACTTATTTAACCAAATAAATAATTATTTTGTTAAAAAAGATTTCGAAAATCAAATAAATTTATTTTAAAATCCCAGACAGTAATTCATAGAGCCAGAGAAAGACAATCCTACCTTAACTTAAAACATTCTTTTAAAAACCTCCATAAAATTTGTAAATTTATATAATAGTTAAATACGATAACTCAATCGAGTTTTTATATTTTTTTCAATACTATTTTAATCCACTTATTTTTCATCAGTTTGAGTAATTCTTTATTTCGTAAAACACTTTATTTTGTGGCGTCACCAATACTGTTTTTTTACCTTGTTTACATTCAAAATACCCCTTCTCTATATATCTGATATCTTCATAAATAAGTGGAATAATTATAAAATTTGATAAATCTACCACTCCTTGTTTTTGGTCTTTGGAAACGATAGCGAAATTTGTCCTTTCAAGGATTTTATAATCATCATAGTCTTTATTATTTTCCAATTTTGTTTTATCATTTTCCTGATTTGCAGGAGTAATTTCATACGGATTACGGTCATTATCAATTAGATTTCCATAATAATCAATTCGTCCCTTTTTTCCATCTTTTATAAAGGTATAGCACCAATAAGGAAGATTTTTTTCTCTATACAATGTATCGCATTCAATTGAAAATTGTTTTTCTCCATAGCTTCCATACATTGTGCGCGTTTTATTCTTTCGACCTTGGATTCCTTCTGTAAAATTTAAATCATCTTGTTCTATCGGAATTATTGCGCGACCGCTCAGAAAATCTAAGATTCCTTTTTTCTTATTTTTTGTAACTACCAATACCTTTTGCTGATTCGCATACCCTTTATTAAAATCAATATTTTTAATATTATCATAAATAAATTCATGAAGCATCTGATTTTTATTGGTAAGCACCCCAAATTTAGTATCTCTTTTAGCAATGAAATTGATATTGTCCGGCGTATATAAGCTATCATTTACAAAGGGTATTAATATACCTTCGTTTGCATCAATTACCCCATATTTATTATTCCTTTTGACTATAAAAAGTGTAGTGCGTAAAAAAGGATCGTAATTATGATCATAATGCGCCATTGTTTTTGAATCTTCAAAAATCAAGCGACCATATTTACTATATTTAGTCATTTTCACAGTATGATTTTTATCGTCATATTGCCAATCAGAATAACCTCCGTCAATGTCGTCACTAAATTTTGTTGCTATAGTTGCTAAATCTATTTTTTGCGTTTTTAAATTCAGCAGTTTAAAGGTGTTACCATCCCTAAGTATCAAATGATGATTAACGGTTATATCACTAAAATCAAATTTCCAATTGGCAGGTGCTATAAATGAAACTTTTTTTTTGTTTTCTGGGCCTATAATATCTACTTTGTCTTTAGTTTTGCAAATGAATATTTTGTTGACATATTCTAAAATAACCTCTCTTTTTGCTTTGTTGCACCAAACACTATTATGATTTTCAAATGGAAAAATGATTTCCTCATATTTGTTGTCTGCTGGCACTAAAACCTTTCCGTCAAAGTTGACTATACCGTATTTATCGCTTTTGGCATCGGTCTTAAACTTAAATAAACTAAAAATTATCTTTTGATTTTCAGAAACTTGATTTCTTTCTTTATCATTTTGATAATAATAATCTACTACTGGATACTTGAACTTGGCAATTTCCAATTTATCGTTAATAGCTCCGTAGAGATCTTTATCTTTATAGATGAAAAATTTATTTTTATATGAAACTAATGCATATGGAATTTGATGCATATTCAAATCCGTATCAAAAAATACTTGTTTTTCGTCGGCAGTGTTTGCGAAAATAAATTTTTGATCATTTTGTGAATAAGTATAACGTGCCAATATTGCTCCCGAATCCTTTCCATTTTGAAGATTATACAATCCGTATCGACCTAATTTATTCTGATAACCAAGAATAATATTGTGGATATCAGTTCGGATATTATTGCAATTATCCAATACTTTGGTAAGTGTGTCTCCCTGTATTTTCAACAAGGATATTTTGTAATCATAAATTTGTCTCCCATTATCAAAATAGGAAATGTTTTGAAAATTTACTTTTTCAGAAATAATATAATAGTATGTTTTTATGGAATCATTTCGTATAATCAATCTTTCTATTATATCCTGAATGACAAAAGGGTAAATGCTTTGTCCTTTGCTATTATACAAACCATAATTATTATCTTTATTTTTTACTTCAAAGACAAGGGATTCTTCTCTTTTTTCATTATTGTTTGGATCCGGATAAATAGTAATACTTTGATATTTTATAGGTAAAACTTCTTTTCCATTAATATCCAATAAACCTTCAAGCGATTTAGAATCTTTTATATTATTTCCAGCTAAAAAAATATTTTTATTAGCACGAACTATATACGAGTATTGAGCCTTTAGAATTTCTTTCCCATCAATATCCTCAATACCAAATTTATTATTTTGTTTAAATAATTGTCGATCTGTGTAACTATCATTCACTCCATCAAACGGACTTTGGTTTGATACATATTCTTTAGGACTATTGTCCTTTGAATTGTGATATAATTCACCATTCAATTTATAAAGGGTCTTTTTTTTGTTACGATAAGCTGCTATAAGTAAATCCTGCGCTTTAGAATAATCTCTACATACAAAATCGTACTGTGGTTTTTCTATTTTTTTATTATTCAAAATAGTAAACCCCCATTTGTTTTTTACCCTATAAAACAACACATCTTTGTAATAGTTATTACTGCTAAAACTTTTAATTTCATCATATTCATTATCTAACAGCTTTTTCCCATCCAACAATTTGGCACCAAACTTGTTTTTATTTTTAGTAATGAAAACATAGTATTTCGAAAATTCTTTTTGTTCTACAACAGGTTCTGGAAAGAAAAGATTCGAGTCCTTACCTTTTAAAAATGTATTTCCCATATTCGAAATCGAATCATAAACAGGTTCTGTATAATACTCAAATTTGCTAAAGTTATAAACCCCCGCTTTGTTGTCTTTCTTTACAATTAAATATTTGTTTTTATCTTTTAAAGGGATTTCGTTGGGCTGGCTAAAATTTTCTTTGTCATTAATAATTTTTGACAGAATATTGTCATCCTGGCTTTCTTCTGTATACGAATCAAAAACATCCTTGATGTATTGGTTAGATTGAGGACGGTAGATTGAAAGATGATTACCAATATGTAAAATAAAATATTTCGATTCCTTTTCTTCAGCATAATTGGGATACATTTCTTCATAAGAATCAATAGAATCAACTAAAACTTCATTGTTTTTCAAATTGATAAATTTCCATTTACCATCTTTTTTAGCCAATAACAGGTTATTTCTATACAGTATCGCAGAAGAGCACTCAAAAATCAGTTTACAGTTTAAATCATAAATACCAATGGTTTCCTGAGTTTTTGAATTTTTATCCAAATCGGTTACGATAAAATATTCTAGCGTTCTATGCAAACCGTTGTAATAAGTAAAATAATCTTCGCTGGTTGTAATTTTCTGATTTTTAAATGGAATTACAATTTTTCCAGTTTTATCAAGAAGTGCTTGCTTATTATTTTTAATGGCCACAAAAAAATTAGATTTATCATCGCACAAAGCTAAAATCCAATCATAAATAGGTGCAATTACATAACTATTAGTCTTTCTATTAAAAACACCTTCAGATACAATATTTAAAGTTTGTACTCTAACTTTAATGTTCAAGGTATCTTTATCGGATATTCCATATTTCTCCGAAAAATTATGATTGAGAATCGAAGCAATATGTTCTTTCCAAACACCAATATTGGTATTTTGTAAAACTTCCTTATCTTTTATTTTATTAAATGCTTTAAGAGATTCATTAAATTTTCCTTCATTATAAAATTGCATTGCTTGTTCTCTTAAAGCTTCACTGTTTTGAGAAAAGCAAATTAAAGGCAGCAAGACAAATAGCATTAGGATTGTTTTTTTCATGTATTTATACCAGTATAATCGATTTATGGAGTCTTCTTTTTAATTTAGACTAAAGCGTTTATTATTTAATTTCGTTCATGATTTCATCTATTTTCATTTTGATCCATTCTATGGAAACATAGTTACCATCGCCTTTTATGATTTTTACGGCCACTTTATTATTCTCCCAGTCCAAAATATAAAGTCCTGTTTTACTAGAGCTTCTAGTATCGCTTCCAATAAATTCATTTTGAAAATCTATATAAACTGGTAGTGAATTACGATAATAGACCGTCAATGTAAAAACGCCTATATGCTCTGTGTCTTTTGGGTAATTTTCATAAATCACTTTATAAATTTCATTCCCCTTTTTTGACACCATTATAGTTTCTTTATCAAATGGTGTTCTTCCGGACATTTTTTTCGGTTTAAAGCTTCTAACCTCCAAAGATTTGTCTGTTTCAACTTTATCAACAAATTCATTTATCTTCTGAACTTCAGCATCATTATATAAACAAACTATAGGATCACCCCAAGTATCACATATAACATAACAAAATTTACCATTTACTTTTACCAATCCTATTGCAACCGTAGAATATCTGTTTCCTTTGTCATAATACAGTAATTCGTAATTTTTGATCTTTTTCTGGGCCATACAAAATGCAACCACTGCTGTTTCATAAGTATTGTTTGTACGTTTCCAATCAAACATAAAACGGTTCAAACTGCCATGCCCTTTATAAAATTTTTCAATTTCGACTCTTTTTGCACTGATCAAATCTCGATAATATACACTCTTTTTATCTTGCTCCAGATTTCCATTACTTTTGAGCAGGTTGTATATTGTATCCTTTTTATAGTAATAATACAACCCCAAATCTATATCAGACTCAGTATTTCCTGAACAATCACCACTTTGGGTAATTTTTTCAAGATAAAAACAAATATAATTTCGGTCTATAATTTTGTATTTACCTTTTGAACTGGTGAAACAATCGTTTCCACATTCCGCAGTATAAAAACTTGAAAACGTTTGGTCTGGATTTAATCTAATATGATCTCCATAGTTATAGTCATCAGTGCTTTGAGGAAACAAAAAATATTCCTTGGTTTGGTTGCTTAATAATAACTCATTAGTATTCCAAGTGCCATATAAATTAGTTATTGAGGCATCATGCTTAACCGCATTAAAACCTTTATAATTTGATTTTGACTCAATAGGATTATAATCAACAAGATCATTCTGTTTTTTCGAACAGTTCATAATCATAGTTGATAGAAATAATAAGAATATGTTTTTCATAGAAATGATTTCGGTAATTATTCTAAAAATAGAATTTTATGTTTTTTATTCCTCGGCAAATGTTTTTATATCGCTTAAAATTTCTCCTGTTTTACCATCAATTTTTATTGTTCTGCTCCCTTCCATTAAATTTAGTTGTACCACATAGCAATAACTGGTAAACAAAAAAAGGCGTTTATATAAAAATCTATCTATTAATAATGACTGATAATTCGTGTCGTTGATCAAGTCAATCTGCAAATCTTTTTTCAGCATCGGGATCAATTCCTTAACCGAAAAATCAAAGTTTTCATCATAATTTTTCCAGCTTATCAAAACTCCTTTTTCGTCATAACTTTTCCAGATACCAACTGGCATTCCGTAAAAATGACTAAACTGATTTACCAATAAATTAGTAGTTTTATTGTAAACAAAAGTCTGCTTAAAACTATGATTATCAGAAATTAATTCTTTTTTGTATTGATCTTTTCCCTCATATAACTTGATAACTGTATCCTGCAAAGCATATTCATAAATACTGTCAATTTTATTGTCATTGAACTTTTTTAAATCGAATTTTTCAGAAGTGGTATTGCCTATATTTTCAGGCAAGATTGTTTTTTTATCACTACAGGATAAAACACACAATATCGTAATTACAATAAATACTTTTTGCATCATAAATAAAACTATTGTTTTTTATATTTCCTAAAAACTTTAACTATTGGACATAGTATGGAATACTGTACAAACACCTTACTGGATTTCCATCTTTAATTGCCGGAATCCAATTAGGAGATAATTTTAAGACTCTTTCTAATTCTTTTCCCGATCCATAACCAAGATCTCGAATCACTTCTATCTCAGACAAGCTTCCATCCTTTTCAATTATAAATTTTGCAAAAACTCCGCCTCTAGAAGATTCCTCATCCAGTATTTCTTTTGGAATAACATAATTCTTTTTTATAAAAGCATAAAACTTTTGAATCCCGCCTGGATAATCTGGCTTAATTTGGACAGCTAAAGCATTATAAACTTCATTATCTATTTTCTTACTTTTATTCTCGTTCTGTTCTTTTTTTACTATTTTTTGAGGTACAATTGTTCTATTGTTTCCATATTTTTTGGCAAGATCAATTGCTTCAAAAGAGGGTTCCCATTTACGGTCAAATACTTTACCTAAAAAGCGATACGAAATTTTATCTGAAATTTTGACAAGCCAAAAACCTTCTGAATTTTTAAACAAATAAAAATCTGATCTTGGTGTTGAATCAAGCCCACAAAAGCCGCCTCTATATCCAGAAAAAGAAGCCAATAATTCTATTCCTGCACTTTTAATAATTTTTACATTTTTGCAGTATAAGAAGTTTTTATCAATCAGGAAAATATTGAAAGTGCGTGCAGAATTCACATCGATATCACTCATTTTTTTTATGTGACGAATTCTTTCATTACAATAAAAAACCACATTCTTATCTTTATAATATTTATCTTCAGAATATTGATCATTATTATCCATTGGTACAAATGTTTCAGCATCAAATGAAGTTCGCTTACCCCTAAAGTAAATGCGATCATACATTTTGCAAAAATTATAATCGATAAAAACCTTATTGGAACCATCAAAATCGTCAACGTCATTTTTTTGTGCTTTTCCTACAGCAATCTCCCTTTGGGTTAAATCTTCATAGAAAGATTTTGTACGAGTGGCATACGCTTGGTTTTTATAAAAAACGATACCGCTAAACTTATTGTACGAAATCGCATTGTGGTCAGTTTTTCCGTCGTATTTAAAAGGTAATTTTTCGATAATTTCTTTTTTCGATTCTTGATTATACCCTCTTTCATAAATTCCATTTTTATCATAAAAACAATAGGCACCGCTAAGAAAACCGAAAGAAGGAAGATCTACTTTTTGGTCAATCTCTTTACCATCTTTAAAAATGCTTTTACCATCAGTAATGTAAAAATCGTAGTTGTCAGCAGTCCAAACTTTAACTATACTAGAATTTTTAAGTTTCATTGGAGTTTTATTACCTCTAAAATATACATCATTGTTATATCTAGTATAATGTCCTGACAGAGCTTTTAAATTGTCTGGATGCATATCATCAACTAATTCTCCATTGCGAAAGACGTATTTTTCTGTTTTAAAAAAATCACAGTTAACATATTGATATGGTTCTCCACCAAAAGAAGCAACTTCACCTTTGAAATAAATGTGATTTTTATCGTGACAAAAATCATACGGACTGATATTTGCCGTAGCGCCATCAGAACCTTCTATTTTTTTGTCGAAGTAATAAATGAAATTTTTGTCTTTATAATATTGATCTTTAACCTCTCCTTTGTAATTCTTGCAAGGATTAGGCTGAAAAGTTGTCACATCAATATTCTTTAATTCTGTAGTGTTTTTAAATATTTTATATTTTGTTTTCCAAAGGAGATCATTTTCTTCATTTCTCCCTAATATAAAAAAACCAGTGGTGTCTATTTTTAAAAATTCACCTTTAACATACATCCCGTTTTTATCAAATGCGAATCCAGATTCCTTATTTTTCCTTGGTTTAAAAGAAACAATATCCGGATAAAAAACAATATGCGTACAAAAATCTTGGTACACAACATAATCTTTGTTTACGATGTAAGCAGGATTTTCAACAAAATTGCATTGTCGTGCGCCATATTCTATTTTTAGAGCAGGATCTTCTAACGCTGGTATACTAGTATTTTGACAACTAAAGAATAATAGAAAACTAATGGATATCAAAAATATTCTTATCATAGATCTTGGATTAATGAATGGGGCATCACTATTTTATCTGCTTTTAGAAGTAAAAAAACAAAATTTATTTCATTACAGTAACAATAAAATAAAAATCTTCTAAATAAATCTACTCCATAATAACATAGATAATTTAAAAGGTAAAAAGGTTGGGAAGGAATGAAAAAACAATTTCAAAAAAGATATTGATACTTAACAATTTTTAACTTTTGACCATTATACAAACCTCTCTAGGATTAAAATTATAAATAATTATCCCATAAATTCATTTAAAAATAAGCCAATTTCTTTAAGTCATTCATAAATGGTTTGTAAATTGTTCAATAAAGCACTTAAAGAGAGAGGCTATCTCAAAAGTAAAATCAAGCCTCTGAAGATCGTTATATGACTTAAAATCTTCTGACAAAAGTTCGGCTTACTATTACGTTCAAATTTATATATTAGCATTTTTTACATTCCAAATAATTAATGTAATATATACAAAATATAGCTTCCAACCTTTATAGAATCAAACACATATAATAAAGAATTAGAAACCAAAATATCATCCATTAAATGAGAGCACTATTTCTTATCTTTTTAAGCATATTTTCAATTGCAAATAGCCAAAATAAAAGAAAGGATACAGCCATTATGGATCCTAATTTAAAAATTCCTGAAGGCTATTATAGATATAAACCAAAAGAAATTTCCGGAATCTGTGGTATGGGTTATTTTAGCGAACCTCATGCAGAATACTACGATTATGATTTTTATAAAAAGGATAATCATATATATTGCCAAAACAAATTAACAAATATTGATGCCAACGGTTTTCAGCGTTTGGGACTAAATTATTATAAAAACAATAATAATGTCTATTATTACAGCACAGATTTAGGGTTGCAGAAGATTCCGAATGTTGATCCAAATTCATTACGTATTTTAGGTTCTTTTTTAGCAGATAAAAACTTTTTATATTTAAAGACCTTAAAAATAATTAGAAGTCAGAATTTGGAATTAATATTGGACAATATACAATATGAAGAACCTCCAATCAAAAATACTACAGAACGTTTCTTTTCACCTTCAAATTATTACATATTAAAAAATAACAAAGGATATTGGGTAATAAAAAGTTCAACTACTATTATATCATATAATTTTCTAGGAAAAATGTATGATCCTAAATGGGAAAAAATTAGAGAAGAAAACAAATACATTACTGATAATGATATATATAATTCAGTAAATGTAGATACAAAACCGGACTACCCTGGTGGAATTGATGAATTTTATAAATTTGTACAAAAAGAATTTCGCATACCAACCGAAGAAGGACTTAAAGGTAAAGTATATATTACATTTGTAGTTGAAAAAAATGGCGTATTATCCGGAATAAGAATTCTTCGCGATATTGGATATGGAACTGGAGATGAACTTATAAGAGTTTTAAAACTGTCTAAAAAGTGGAATCCCGCAATAAAAAATGGGCAAAAAGTAAAGTGTTTATATTCTATTCCTTACACCGTACAACAATATTAATCACCTTTGAAAGCATAGAAACATTCTTGATAGCTATCGGGATTAAAGCTTGAAAGGGATTACATCCGTACCAAAAAAACTAAATCGCATAAAGTAATTCATAGAGCCAAAGAAAGACAATAATAACTTAAAGCATAACAATCTTTTCAAACCCTTCATAATATTTTGTAGAATTGTATCTTAATTTACTGGCATGAAACAATTGAGTTTTTATATTTTTTTTGCATAAATCCCCAACAGGACATCTAAACCAAACTTACACAGCCATTGGAAGACATATACTAAATATAGTAAACCAATTTCTTCAAATCATCTAAAAAAGATATTGAAATTTGTCCTGTTCCTATCACAAAAATTAAAATCCCATTTCTTGCGAAATGGGATTTTTTTATCCTTTTTTTTACCTATTTCAAATCAATATTAACTTTATCAATTATTCCTGTAAACTTGAATGGAAGTTTATATGTTTTAGCAACTGGAGAACCTGTATCTTCACCAATTCCGAAAGTATCGATTCCAAAACGAGCTGCGACAGTTTTATCGATTCTGCCTTCTCCAACTAACTTATCGTTGATGTAAAGTTTTCCGGTTCCGCCTTTACCGCTTCCGCCACCATCATAAGCAAAATCAAATCTTACGGTGCTTTTTCCGACTGGAATTGATTCTTTTGAAGTAATCACATAACGCGCATCATCAAAATAATTATAATGATAAACCAGTTTTCCATTTTGTACATACAATACAAATCCTGCCGAACTTCCGCCAGAAGCGACAATAACACCACTGTCTGATTTTGATTTCAGTTCAATTTCAGCCGTTATACTGTGCGATTTATTTTTAGTATTTGGAGAAGCTGTTTCAGCCAGTCTTATTGCCCCTGCATAAAAAGTAAAATGCTTACGTTTAGGATCTGATGGCGTAGGTTTCGGTGAAATTAATCGGCCTGTTCCTCTGTCATCTAACGGATAGACATTGTATTTCTTTGCTTCTTCATCAAAAATTGCCTTTAATTCTTTCAATTTTTCAGGATTTTTCTTCGCCAAATCAACAGCTTCACTATAGTCTTCATCAATATTATAAAGTTCCCATTTGTCTTTATCCCAATTTCCAGGTGCAAAGTCCTGTTTCCATGGGAAAGTATGCTGTGCAGTGGCAACCCAGCCATTATCGTAAATAGCCCTATTGCTGAAAATCTCAAAATATTGTCTGGTTCTAACAGGTTTAGCATTTTTATCAGTGAAAGTCGATAAGAAAGAAACACCGTCCATAGGTTTTTGTTCTACGCCGTCAACAGTTTTTGGCGCTGGCAAATGTGAAGCGTCTAAAATTGTAGGAAGCACATCAATTAAATGAACAAATTGACTGCGCATTCCGCCTTTATCTTTAATTACTTTTGGCCAGCTTACTACCATCGGGTTTCGGCTTCCGCCAAAGTGAGACGCAACTTGTTTTACCCATTGAAAAGGCGCATTTCCTGCCCATGCCCATCCTACAGGATAATGGGGCTCTGTATCAGGATCACCAATTTGATCCAAATGTTTTAAGTTATCTGCCAAAGGAGTTGCTATTCCACTTAATGCTTTTATCTCATTTACTGTTCCTTCCATTCCGCCCTCAGAACTTGCCCCATTATCTCCAACAATATAAAATATCAAAGTATTATCGGCATCTGGAAGTTTGCTTATTGCCTCTAAAAGTCTTCCTGTTTCGTGATCTGCAAACGAAAGATAGCCAGCATAATTTTCCATCAAACGCGCAAAAAGTTTTTTCTGATCTGCTGAAAGTTTATCCCAAGGCGTAACCCAATCAGGTCTTGGAGTAAGTTTAGTTCCTGGCGGAATAATTCCCATTTTCAACTGGCGTTCATAGGTTTCCTGTCTTACAACATCCCAGCCTTTGTCAAACTGTCCTCTAAATTTTTCACGCCATTCTTTTGGTGCGTGATGTGGTGCGTGTGCAGCACCCGGAGCAAAATACAGCATAACCGGTTTTTGAGGTGCCACTGATTTGCTATACTCCAGCCAGTTGATTGCTCGATCAGTCATATCGGTCATGAAATGATAACCTTGTTCTGGAGATTTGTCTGGTTCCACGGCTTTTGTATTTTCAAAAAGAACCGGGTAATACTGATGTGTTTCTCCGGCATTAAATCCATAAAAGTAATCGAACCCTAAACCCGTAGGCCAACGATCAAAAGGGCCAGTAACAGAAGTTTCCCAGTCTGGCGTATTATGATTTTTTCCAAACCAACTCGTGCTGTATCCGTTTCCTTTTAAGATTCTGCCAGAAGTTGCAGTGGTTTTTGGAATCATACAATTGTAACTCGGATAGCCTGTTGCCCATTCGGCTAAGAAACCAGAGCCGGCATTATGATGATTTCTTCCGGTTAGTAATGCAGCACGCGACGGTCCACAAATTGCAGTAGTATGAAAACGGTTGTATTTTAAACCATTTGCAGCTAATTTATCCAATTCAGGTGTTGGAACTGGTCCGCCAAATGTGCTTATCTGTCCAAAACCAACATCATCCAACATAATAATAATCACATTTGGTGCTCCTTGCGGAGGGGTAACCAATTTTGGCCATTCTTCCTTGGAATCTTTATACGTTTCTCCTATTTTACCACCAAAAGGTGGCTCTGGAATTGGCAGTGTGGTTCGGTCTAATCCCCCTGAATCAGTCTTCTCTGTCACGGAATCAGTTTGTTTTGATTGATTGCAGCTGAAAAGAAATACAGCTAAAATAAAAAGCATTTTTGGGCTAATAAAAGACTTCATATTCCTTCGATTTAGTGATACTCCACTAATTTACAAACATGCGTATTACAAAATCTTTTAATGATGTTGCAGATTATAATTTGCAACAAAGTTTTTTAAAACATTAGACCCTTCCTAAAATAAAATCACAACCCCGTATTATCTATTAGTGTACTCAAACTTAAAAGATTGTTTTTAGAATATTCCTAACCAAATTATGACATTAATAAATTTCTTTCCAACCTTTTAGTTCCAATTGACATCTATAATTAAAAGACGGATATTTAACACTCTCACATATGGCATTAAAAAAAAAGTTATTTTTTATTTTTATACTTTTAACTACCGTTTTTGACTATAAATTACATCAAAACTAAACCAAAATTTGTATCATGAGAAAAACAATCTTGTTCATTTTATTTTTCATCACCACAATCTCCTTCGCGCAAACAAAGGTAATAGCCCACAAAAGCCACAGTGGTTCTAAAAGTACATTTTCAAAAGCGTACAAGAAAAATTTGTTCGATATTAGAAATTCTAACTTTGGATTGCCTACACATCACATTGTAATTCTAGATACGGTTATTGCTATAGACAAGTCCCATTCCATATTAAAAATGAGGGTATCAATTGATGAGTATACAGAACACCAAAAAAGTAATTATAAAAACTTAGATAATTATAAAAATTTAGGTGACTCAAAATTTAGATATAAAACTAAAATAATAAGTGATAGTTTATTCAACAAAAATAACTCCGTCGACTATATAAAACTCGCACCTCCATATAGATATCCAATCTATTTTGTGAATCCTATTGGAAGTGTAGTTTTTATAGGTTTCAAAAAGCCTTTTTAATGAAAAGAATTGAAAGTTTCATTTATCAAACATTAATATTGTTCTCTTTTTTAGGAATTGTATTTATTCCCTTTTCTTTCCAGTATCTTAATATCCAATCTGTAATAGCTAAATTTTTATTTCAGGATTTGATAGTCTATACTGTTACAAAAATGGAAAATATTACTATTTCAAATCCTGAAATTACGTCAGATTCAACGACACTTTATGGTCTTTTTTTTGTTTTATTATTTCTGTCGTTAATTTTTACAATAGTATTTTCATTTTTAAATTTTTGGAAAAAACATAAAAATCAAATTAATAAGGTATTTCAAATTGTTTTAACCTATTACTTGGCCTGTGTAATGCTCAAATATGGCTTTGACAAAATCTTTAAAGTCCAGTTTTATCTTCCGGAACCTAATACGCTATACACTCCATTAGGAATGCTTGATAAAGATATTTTGTTTTGGAGCACTATGGGAACTTCCTACAGTTACAATATTTTCATGGGTTTAATGGAAGTTATCCCAGCCTTAATGTTGTTTTTTAACAAAACCAGAATTCTTGGTCTTTTTATTCTTTTGGGAGTTTTGATGAATGTCGTTTTTATTAATTTTGGTTTCGACATTTCAGTAAAATTATATTCATTATTCTTACTCCTCATTTGTTTTTTATTGCTTGTTCCAAATTTTAAAAAATTAATTCACTTTTTTATATCCAATGAACCAACTATATTGTCACGCTTTAAAGGTTCGGATATTATCTACTCAAAATCGACAAGAATCGCTATAAAAACATTAATTATCTTTTTTATTTTCACGGAGTCTCTTTTCCCATACATTCGAAATCAAAATTTTAACAACGACAATACTATTCAAAATCCACTTCGTGGCGCATATGAAGTTGTGAAAATAGAAAAGAATAAAATAAGTAAAAATTCTGCAAATCTAAAAATAAAACGCATTTTCATACATCGAGATAATTATTTTATCTTTCAATATACAGATGATACCATGGAAGATTTTTATTTAGAAATTAATGAAACTAGAAATCAATTTACCCTAACTAATTATAATGGTGAAAAAATAAGTTTGAATTATCAATTCGTTGAAAACTCAAAAACATTAGCCATATATTCTCCTGAATTAGGCATCAATATTTATTCTAAATCACTGCCGTGGAAAAAATTGCCATTAATACAGCCTCTTTTTCATTGGACAGTTGATGAAGTTCATTAAAGCTAAAAGATTTCAATTAATGTGGAATAAAAATCTTAATATGAAAAATTTAAAACTGTTTTTTATCCTAATTCTATTTTCGCAATTATGCTTTGCACAAAACAGAATAGTTCACGGAGTAGTTAGGGATAGTACCGGACTTCCTGTTCCGGGAGCAAATATTTTGGTTGAAGGGACAAAAACAAATACACAGAGCGATTGGGATGGTTATTTTTCTATTAAAGCAAATTCAGATCAATTATTAGTTTTTACTTATATAGGATATTTCACAAAAAAGGTTATTGCCTCTAAAAATGAGATCGAGGTGGTATTACAGATAGATCATTCACACGATTACGACTGTATAATTCCTCCCAACCCTATAAAAAAAACAAAACCTCGCTTTGCTATTACCACTATATATCCTAAAGATTTAAAAAATGCCAATAATCCCAAATACAATTTTAAGAAAGATTATAACAACAATCCATTGATTTTTGTTTCAGACTACACTTTAAAAAAAGCAGATTATGACTTTCAAATAAAATACAGAATAAGTTATTCTCCAATTCAGAATTATAGTATTGAATATGTAAAGACCTATAATAAACTTTCCTTTAAATATTTAAAAAAGAAATACAAAAAAAACTGGCAATATGAGATTAGAAAAGATGCTATTGGATTAGACGATTTTTTTTAAAAAAGTTAGTTTAACTACCACTAATATCTACAATACATATTAATCGCTTTAAACAAAATACAAAAGTAATTATTTTACTAAACAACTTAAAAGTAAGTTTAAAGTCTTTTTTTAGTATATTTTTTTTTCTTTTCGTTTATAGTGATTTTTGAAACTAATATAGTAATTGCAAAATAATTTTAGCTGCCATCTCCTCTATCTGAATATTATTCTTGGAAATAATAATAACTTCTTTTTCGATTGAAACATTCTAATCTTTAATACTATAAAGTATGTTTTCAAGATCTGACTTAACATTAATCTTGTCAGACTCTGTTGTCCAGGAAATAACTCTATAAAAAGCCTTATTTGTTTCTGCTATACCAATAAAATAGCGGAAAGTCTTCTTTTCTTTTTTATCAAAAATTGTCATTTCTGTTTTGATAAAATTTATTTCTCCTTTCTTTAAAAACTCAGATTTAAAAATTTTTCTATTTTCTTCATTTATCATAAAATCTTTCATTATTTCATCACGATAGTCAACTGCTGAGAAAGTATATGGTATGTTTTTTTCTTCTTTATTGTCAACAATTACATAACCTTCTGTGTCATTTTTCTCACTTTTATATTCAATTAATGAAGAGCCGTTTATTCCTGATGTTCTTTCGAAATCAGTAGGTAAACTTATATTAAATGTAAAACCAACATTGTAGGTTAGTAACCTTTTGTCTTGCTCTCTAAGTTCTTGTTCAGTAATTTCAACAAACATTTCGTTAGATTTTATTACCTCTTTTTTACTATACATAATCATTCTCGGAAGTTTTATTCTCCCCGCCCTTAAAGGTTTTAACACAAATGTAATTTTTGTGAAACTTGGATTTGTCATTGTACTTGGATTTTCTAGCACCTTAAAATTTTTATTCTCTAGTTTAAGGGAATCAACTTGTTTTTCTAGGCGATATGAAATTTTTATTGTTTCCTCCGAGCTAAATTTTAATTTAGAAATATCAATTGTTATTTCCTGAGCTGTTGCATTATATGCATAAAACATAAGGAAAAAAAGTACCGAAAATAATATTCTGAATTTCATTATTTAATCTTTTAAACTGTATAATACTTTTTTGAAGTCTGCCTTGAATTTATCTTTGTTTTGGTTTGATGTATTTATAATAATAGTATATAAGGCTGTTTTGGTCTCAACAGAACCTATAAAATAGTAGCTGTCTTCATTTATTTCTTCATCAAAATAAGTCAGATCTGTCTGTGCAAAATTTATATCATTTTCTTTGGTAGATTCTACTGGAGAGATCCTCTTTTTTTTCAAATCATTTCCCAATTCATTTACCGTATTTTCATGAAAAGACAAAATAGGATTAAGTTTTCGTCCTGATAATATAACATCTTCTTTTGTCTCAAGTATTGCATAACCTCTAATCGAACTGGTACTATTCCTAAAACAAAATGGCGCTTTAACGTTTAAATCATTTGCTTTTTGAAGATAGGCAGGGAGACTAATTTTAAAAACGCTTCCAACCATATATTTTTTATAAGGAGAATTTGAAGATTTTACCTTTTCGTCTATTTCCGCATCTGTCAGCACTGTTCCAGTAATGTTTACAAAAAGTTTTTCTGATTTTAAAATTTGTCTGTCTAAATACATTTCTAATTGCGGTAATTCAATTTTTCCTGTATTACGAGGCTCTAAAATATAACTATAAGTCTCTTCAAAAATAGTTTTCCCATTCAGATAACTCTGAGAAGATGTTTGAGAAGGGCCTTTAATAATTTTGAACTGGCTTTGATCCAATTCTCCAATATTATCTATATTCTTCCCTACCTTATACGTTACTTTTATTTTATCTACAATTGTATAATTTAACTTGTCAACAATAATTTTTATATCTTGCCCTACTACATTTAAGCTTTGCAATAGCAAGAAAATAATGGCTGTTTTAAAAAAATTCATATTAGAAATTTAATTTATTTGTATGTTTTATTGAAAGTATAAGATCGCTCCGAATTTTCGAATTCAATTTCTATATCTATCAAAAATTCATTTTGATCGTAAAGTATTACACAATCTTTGACTTTAAAATTCTTGTCTACTGAAGCAAATTCATTTAGAGTAATTTGTTTTCCTGAAGTATTAAAAACTTTAATGTCTTTATAATCTTTATCACTTCCATTAAAAGTAAGTTCCGCAATTTTTTTATCGTCGGGAGAAAAAAATTCTACGATTTTACGTTGTGTATTGTAACGCATTCTTTGCGCTTTCTTTTCAGAACTTGTTTTATAATAATAAATCAATTCGTCGTCATTGTCCCGAGTCCAATCATATATTGCGGCAAACTTTATTTTTCCGTCTTCAAAATATTCAGTTGCTTTTCCATCTTTTTTTCCGCCATAATAGTTTATTTCTGAAGCTAAAACTCCGTTTTCAAAATAAGTTTTATAAACTCCTGTTAACCTTCCGTCTTTTAATATTGACTCTTCAAGTTTTAATTTTCCATTTTCAAAATAAACAAAATGTTTACGAGGCAGGTCGTTTTTTTCAGTACTTACTTCCGGATAATTGGTTGTTTCTTTTAAATTTCCATTTTTATAATACGTTTTCCAACTCCCAATATTATAATTAGACAAAACACCTTTAACATGTTTAGATTCTACTATCTGGTAGTGTTCTATTTTCTCAATCTGTCCGTTAGGATAATAATAAGTATGTGTACTGTCTTTTAATTGGGGATTATTAGAAACAAATTTCCCTATAAATTTTAACTTCCCATCCTTATAAAAAGTTTTCCATATACCATCTTTGGAATCCTTTTTATAATTACCTTGTTCTGCGATCTTTCCATCATAATAATGCGATTCTATATAACCGGTTTTGTATCTGCTTGATCCTGTTTTCTTTTGCCAATGACATATTTCGCTTAAGGAATCCTTATAAACTTTAAAATAATCATTTTCAGTATAATGTAAATCCTCTTTCCTTAACTTCCCTGCCTTGTCATAGCTTTTCTGTAACCAGCTTTTGTTTTCGCCTTTTTCCCATTTATACTGATTTTCCTCTTTTATAATACCAGATTCGTAAAAATATTTTTGTAAAATACAACGAAAATCTTTATATACTCCCCTATTGACAACAGTTCCGTCGCTTTTGGTAATTTCTGAAACTCCGTTTCCTTTTGCGTCCAAATTTTTCACTTCATATAATCGGCCGTCATTGTCATATGATCGAAGAAAATAAACGAATTCAGATTTTACAATTTTTTTTATTTTAGAAATTGCACCATTTTCATAATATTCTTCTACAATTCCACTACCATTTTTCCATTTCTCGATAGATCTTTTTGCTCCATTTTGATAGTATGAAAGAGTCTCCCCGTGTAAATTTCCATTCTTATAGTTTAGTAGACTAGAAATTTGTCCGTTATTATGGTACAATGTTTCGACACCTTCTTTTTTACCGTTTACAAAATTACTTTGCCTAGAAATTCTTTCTTTATCAAAGTAAGTTATTTCAAGGCCGTGCAATTTTCCCATCTTATAATTTTGTTGTGCAAGAATGTTTCCACGTTTATCCCTTTTTTCCCATAACCCCGTTTGCCTTCCTTGAGAGTCTACAGCACCTTTTTCTGTTGCAACACCAAGTATGTCTTTTTCAATTATTTTATTTTGAGAAAATGTAACGTTGATCGCGATTAATAAAATTAAAATATATCTTGAATGCATTTTTATATGAAGATTTAAAAATTTAGAAATTAACAACTCTTAGCTTTTTTGAGCAATAAGAACTAGTCGACAAAATATTCTATTTTTCTTTTCATTATTGCTGAAACTTCACTTTCAGGGCTATTTACACGTATTTTACATTCAATCCAATTATCATTTTGATCATATGTATACTCGTAATATTTATCTAAATAGAGTTGTTTAACTCTAATGAGCTCCTCATCTTTGGATTCAATTTGTAATAAACTAGCAATCAAATCGCCTTGCTTATTATACTTTCTGGTATAGTTGTGCACATTTGATAAATAATACTCATCGGGATATTTTTTAAAAAGAGACTCTGTCTCCACAAATCCATTGCGCTCATTGTAACTATATTTGACAGATCCAATTTCTTCTCTCACATCATCTTTGATTGTAAAGACTGTATATTTTATTAATCTATCTTTTGCATCATAATCAAAGATGATTTCAGCCTTTAAAGTCTTTATTTGAAATCTGAAATACTTTATAATAAAATCTAAAGAAGAATCTCTCTGCATTTTTATTTTTTTCAAAAGACCTTTTTCATTGTATTCAAAATGCCATTTGTCTTTTAAATTCTTATCATCAAGATCTACATTTTCATTTCCTTCTAATTTTTTATTTGGAGTTAATGTTCTATAAAATACAGCATCTGTAATATTCTTTTGATCTTCATCGTAGTTGAGTCCATAAATTTCGTGTACTGCGTCCTTAAGCGCTGAATGGTTTTGACGATAACTACTTTTATTCGGATGTATAGTGTAAAATCTCTGATCTAACATAGATGGAAATTCCTGACCACCAGCAAGTGCTTTTTTATAGACTAAATCATACTCATTGTAATTGTATAAAACTAAATCTTTTTGCTCCATTGGTTCCAATACCAACAAACTATCATTATATGTACCTAATAACGATTGTGTCATTAATCCGTCTCTATTATACTTTACAAAAACATTTTCTGCATTTCCTTTTGGCGTAGCAATTCTATTAGCATTATTGTACTTATTGTTAAGATCGACATAACGAACTTCTAAATGATATGATTTTACGGGACCTTTTAGATTTTCAGATGTTAAATCTGAAGCGAGTATATTTTTGGTGATGTTATTTTTTCTGGTTTGAGCAAAACATTGGAAAGCAAAAATCAGTAGTAATAAAGTAATTTTTTTATTCATAATTGGTAAATATCTAACAATAAGATTTTTTGAAATCTTTTGACAGTGTATATCTCTTTATTAAATGTGATACAAATATTCATTCTTAAAAAAGTTTGCGTTTTTTTAGCTAATATAAATTTATTATTTAATTCTAAAGACTATTGCTAAACCTATATTTACGAATTCATATAATTGAAATCATATCTTTAACAAATGTAACTTTTTTAACATTTACCCCTTACAATACACACAAACCGATTCATCTAAAACACAAAATAATTATCTTATAAATTCACTTAAAATAAGTCAATTTCCTTAAAGCGTTCATGAAAAGATTAGGAATTTATATCATAGAATCACTTAAAGAGACAACCATATAATAGTTGCCTCTATATGCTCATAAAAAACTATTTATGAAGCATTTTTGAGGCGTAATTCTGAACTCTGTCTCTTCAATTTCACAGTTAAAACACTTGTTATAGTAATCATATGCCATCATCTATCCCTCATTAATCTTAAAACTCTATTTAAAAAAAGTGGCAGAATTTTAAAAAAAACTGCCACTGGAAAGATATAGTTATAATGTGAAATTAAAATATTATTTTTTTTGATGTTCTACCCCCGTCTTCAAAAAATACCTTGATCAGGAATACTTGATTGCCGGAGTTGATGCTATCAATCTCTAAATCAAATGCTTTTAGCTGCGCGATATTGTAAATGAGCCTCCCTGCCGTATCATAAATTGAAACTTGCTCCATAGCGTTCTTATAAGATTTTATTGTGATAACTTTATTTTTTGAAGCAACTATTAGATTTTCGGGAGAATTATCAAATTGATCATTCCCCAAATTTGCCTTGGCAGTATAGCGAATTATAAAACGATCTACAAAAGTTCCTTTTTCTGTTGAAAATGTATAAGCACCTTTTTTCAAATTATGCATAATACCGGTCTCCTTATCCTCTAGATAAATATCCTGATCAGCTAAATCGCCATCTGCATGATCAATTGAAATGCTTAAATCTCCTACAATTTCAGACCTGTAGCCAAGAGGAACTGTATCGCTGAGAAGAAACGGCAGACCACGTGCCTGAATCACTAGTTTCTTTCCTTCGTTAATGCTGTAAAAATCCGCATATTTATTTGCATCCACAGAAACAGCATCATAATTAAAATCAAAGCCATTAGTTGCTCCTTCTATATAACCCAATAAAAGCTGCTTAAAAAGCCCTTCATTATTAGTCAGATTAAGCCATACCCGGTGTCTTTCAATTGCAGGAACACCCTTGTAATGTACGACCGATTGATAACTGTTTTGAAATACAGGCTTGCAAAATACAGAATGGGCATTTAGAGAGCTTAATAACACAAAAGAAACTAAAAGTATAAAATTTGATGAGTATATTTTTTTCATATCGTATAATTTAAATAAGTAATAAGTGGGTAAATAAATTTGATTCTCTTTACTCTAAAAATAATCTTAAACAATTGATTACGTTTTCGCTAAAATTAGAAGAGTAAATTATAATTTGACAAAATAAGAAAGGAGGTGAATTTGAGTTTACAGCCATAAAAAAAAGATATTTTATTAGTAGGATTTAGCACTATGCTTAAAATAAATTTATAACTGAACACTAAAAATTCATTTATATTTATACCTCTAAAAGTTATAAACATCCCACTCACAAGGGAGGGTTAGCGGTAAAAACATCCTTTTATAGAAACCGAGACAGATCGGAAAATTTTCTATAGTTTCAATCACTGGCATGTAAGCCAGTAATTGAATTTCTATATCTATTAAGACTGTTAGTTTTACTATTAACAGCTTTTAGATTATTGATATTGATTCAATTCAATCTCAGAAGGATTAAGTAAAAATGAATCATAAACTTCCCCCAAAAAGTCTATCAACATCTTAAATAGAAGTGTCTTTTATAACAATTGCAAATTTGATTGATTTAATGGTATAATTACAAGATCACAAAGGAGTAAAATATTCTTAGTAGTTATAATATTTAACTTCGAAGGCCTTTCTTTACGATACAATCGAAAATATATAACAACAGTAAATTATCGTTTTCTGTGTTGTAAATAATCCAAATTCTTTAAATCCGATCTTATATTTTCGATAATTAGTTGTTGCTCAACCGAGGTAAAAAATGTTTTATTCCTTTTACAAGTGGAAAAAACCGTAGTAGCAATTCTCAAAAATAACTAGTTTTGTAAATTAAAAATTTGAGCCATACAGGATATAAAAATGAGCCTTACAGGATAAATGGATCGAAACCTCATGACTACTTTTGTATAAATAAAAACAAAAAAGATATGAATATAGTAATGACAGGAGCAACTTCGGGTATAGGAGCCGAAGCATTAAAACATTTTACAGACTCACCTAATACCAAAGTATACATAGGTGCTCGGGGAGAAGGCCGTCAGGCACCTGATAAAACGATGCTTATTCCTCTTGATCTCTCATCCTTAAAAAGTGTACGCGATTTTGCTGACAAAGTAAAACAGCAATTGGGTACTGCTAAAATTGATATATTAATTCTTAATGCAGGTATACGGGCAACGGACAACAGCCAAAAAAGCGAAGAAGGTTTTGAGCTTACATTTGCGACCAATCATCTTGCGCATTACCTACTGGCAAGACTGTTTATGCCAATTATGTCAGATGGGGCAAAACTCATCCTAACAACCAGTGATGCGCATGATCCGGCAATTATTCCTTTTGGCCCTAAAAAATTAAATATTGCAACACTGGCGGATACTGCCAAAGACAGTCCCAAAGGCATGGCATTATATGCTGCTACCAAACTCTGTAACCTGATTACGGCCTACTCTCTTGCTGAAAATGTGGCCAAAGAAAGAACCATCAAAATTATAGCATACAATCCCGGACTGACTGGAAATACATCCCTAATGGGAAAACAATCTGTTTTAATGAAATCAGTGGTGGAGATACTTCGTCCTTTGTTTTACGTTGCCTCAGTTTTTAAACCTGCATTTTTTATGGGAACGGCAAAGCGTTCTGGAGAAAACCTGGCCAAACTTGCTCTGGGGCAGATCATCATACCGACAGGAAAGATATATGCATCACTTGTTCGAGGCCGCATAACTTTTCCCGAACCCTCAAAATTAGCACGAGATAAAAATACCAGAAACCTTTTATGGAAAGAAAGTGCTAGAATGGCAGGGCTTTTTGAATAAAAGATAGTAGATATGAAAAAACATCCAGATAATATATTCTCAGAAAATATTGTGTATTCTTTAGATACTAAAAAGCAGACCGAGTACGATAATCTGCTTTGGGAAAGCGTGCTTTTACTTCAAGTATCAGGCCAGATGATTTTTGAAACGTCCAGCGAAAAAATTACAGCACACCCTGGCGAAATTTATCTGGTACGTAAGCATCAATTTATAAAAACAACCAAAACCCCCATCAATAATGAAGAATATAAAGCAGTACTCTTTATACTGAAAGAAGATGTATTAAGAAAATACGCCTTGGAAAGGAACTTGAATGTAAGGGAGAAATACAAGGACAAAGCTAATTTGCGTTTAGCCGAGAGCCCGTATATTAAAAGTTTTTTTAATTCGCTAAAACCTTATCTCCAAGATCCGAAGAACATACAGGATCCATTGAATATTTTAAAGGTAAAAGAAGCTGTAGAGCTATTAATGCGACTAAACTTTGACCTTACTGGTTTTCTCTTTGATTTTTCAGAACCACATAAAGCTGACCTTGACTCTTTTATGAGACAAAATTTCAAATTTAATGTTTCAATTGAAAAATTTGCCCTATTAACAGGGAGGAGTCTTGCCTCATTTAAGCGGGATTTTAAAAAAACATTTAATTTGCCGCCCAGACAGTGGCTGCAACACAGAAGATTAGCTGCGGCACATTTTGAGATTGAGAAAAACAGGAAAAAACCCTCTGCTATATATCTGGAACTTGGTTTTGAGAGTTTGTCTCATTTCCATTTTGCATTTAAAAAACAATTCGGCTATACTCCAAAGGATATTATTAATCAGCATAAAACTAAATAAAAGGCAGCATAAGTATATCTATTGTATGGAACTCCCATAGCTTCAATGCCTTTGATTATTTATTATTGTTTAACTGAGGCAAAAAGTTGGTTTATTCCAATATATAATAAACGGTGTCTGGCTTAGTCATAGAACTGTTTCAAAATAAATCACGATTTGCCACAAACCTGTAATTCTAATTATCCCTTTTTTATGTAGTATTATATAACTTTGTTGGATCTAAAAGCAGTAGCATGAAATTTGAAAAGCATTTTCCGACCGAACAATTAAAGCCCTACATTAAATATTTTGTAGTGTCGGAGAATGAATTGGAAAATGAATATAAAATTTTTCCTTCTCCAGAACTGGTCATCGGTTTTCAGTACAAAGGACATCTTAAAACAATAAAAGAAAGTACAGAAACTAATCTAACTTCAGCAGGAATTACGGGAATTACAGACGGTTACAAGATCTTCAAAAATTCAGCAGATATAGGTACAGTTTTAGTTTATTTTACTGAAATTGGTTTTACTCATTTCGCTTCCCATCCTGCATACGAACTCTTTAATTTAAGTCTTTCTCTGGATACTATTTTTAATAAAAATTCTATAGATGAAGTTGAAGAAAAGCTAGCAATGGCAAACACAGACAAACTTCGGATAAAAATCATTGAACAATTTTTGTTGTCTGAGCTAAAAGATATTCAAACAGACAAATTAATTGTTGAAGCAATTAAACTCATTTACCAAAGTAATGGAACTATCCGCATAAAAGATTTAAATGAAAAACTATTCATCAGTCAAAGTCCATTTGAAAAACGTTTTAGAAAAGTAGTTGGAACAACTCCTAAGAAATTTTCTTCCATTGTTCGATTTAATTCAGTTCTTGAAAATTTGAACAAAACTAAAACGCTGACTGAAATCTGCTACGAAAATAACTTCTTCGACCAAGCCCATTTCATCAAAGATTTCAAACAATTTACGGGTGATACACCCGAAAACTTCAAACGATTCTTGTAGAAAAACGATTTTTTACAATTACAGCATATTTCACCATCGCATCTTTGCATTGTAATCTTAATGCAAATAATAAAATGATAAAATTAGTTTTAAAATCGACAGCCATATTATCTAGTGTGGCCATTATGATTGCATGTAATTCAACAAAACGTTTAACAATTAAAAAACAAGAAAAAATGTTTACAGTAGAACAAGTAAAAACAGCTCACGGTAAAGTAAAATCAGGCGCAGATTTTCCTGCGTATATTCAAGACATCAAAAAATTAGGAGTTACCTATTATGAAACCTTTGTAACTGATGGTCATACTGATTATTATGGCATAAATAACTACAAAACTTCATCAATGGCTAGTTATAATCCTTTAATTATTGCCCAAATTTCAAATATGGAACAATTTAATACAGACATCAAAGCACATCAACAAGGCAAAACAGACTACCCTACTTTTTGCAGAGATTGTGCTAAATCTGGTATTGAAAAATGGGCGGTATGCATGGAAAAAATGACCTGCACTTATTTCGATAAAGCAGGAAATGAAATTTTAATTGAACAAATTCCTCAATAAATTAAAGCAATAAGTATGATGAATAAATCAATTACAAAAGAATGGAACGATGATGCTGTCATCGTTCCACCATATAAAAGGGAACAGTTTCAAAGCCATGGAAACAAACTTAAAATAATTGTCCCAACTACATTAACAAATAGTCAATTCGGATTATATGAAATAGAAATGTAAGCTAATGCACGAGGTCCGAAATTGCACTATCATAAAGAAATGGATGAAACATTTATAATCCGAGAAGGAATCTTAACAGTTCTGACATCCCAAGGAGAATCAACTGCAGAAGCTGGAACCGTTATTCACATACCAAGATTTTCAGTTCACGGTTATAATAATAATTCGAACTCTATTGTTAAAATGACAATGATTTTTAATCCCGGATTAGGCAGAGAAAACTTTTTTAGAAAGATGTATAAAATGCTTGATGAAAATCCTAATGATTTGTCAGCGTTTCAAAAATTATATCTCGAAAATGATAGCTACCCGATTGAGGAAAATAATATGATACCATTATGCGAAGAATAGGAATTTAACATCTAGAATTCATTTATTGCTAGATTATATTCTAAAAATCAAATTAAAGAATCGTCTATTCTACAAATAAACAAATTTTAAAATTAACCTTTACAATACATACAAACCATTTTTGAATAAAAACTTCAACCAATTATCCTACAAATTCATCTGAAAGTAAGCCAATTTCTTTAAATCATTCATAAAATGATTTGTAAATTGTGAACTAAACGTCACTGTAAACATTGATGTAAAAAAAGTTTCTAAATTTATATTAACAATAATTTAAGATTATAAAAATTGAAAAAGAAAAGTATAGAAAAAAATACAGCTGAAAAAGCTCAAAAAAATGCTTTAGTATATGAATAGAATTTTTAATTAAAAAATGATGATCTTTGCGAACTATTTTCAATTGATATGAAGTTCCCTAAGAATTAAAAAAACAAGCTACAAATGAAACTTTTTAAGGATTTTCAATCTTACAATAATTACATTGGATTAGATAATCCATTGGACAACGATATTGATGTCGGATATTATACACCATCAAAAATGCTTTTGAAATCGGAAGCTGTAATGGTTGATTTTTACAGAATTTCGATTAAAATTAACTTTAAGAGTAAAATCACACCTACGGAGAAACCAATTAATGCAGTATTTTTCAATAGTCCCGATTTAGTTTTGACAACTGGCTGGGATGTTGAACCTAATTATACTGGAATTTATTTACAGCTTTCCAGAAAAATAATTGAAGAAAACCGTTTTTTATTTAAGACCTATTTAGACTATGGTCAACATGAAGCATTACATTTAACGGAAGAAGAAATAGAAGAAATTAGTTTGGTTTTTAATTTAATGATAAAATATTACCAAAACGATATAAAACATTATACAGTTTTACTTTCTTATGTGAATGTTCTGGTTTCATTGGTTGAAGCATTTTACAAAAGACAGTTTTCAACAGATCCGAAACAATATAATCACATTATATCCAATTTTCAACAAAGTTTAATTGATTATTATAATCAGCCTGTTTCTCAAATTCCTAATGTTCAATATTTTGCAGATAAACTTGGACTAACCGCTAACTATTTAGGCGATATTGTTAAGCACTTCACTCAAAAATCAACTATTGAAACAATTCATGAATTTGTAATAAAGAAAGCGAAAAAACTTCTAGAACAAAATCCTCAAATGAAAACTGCAGAAGTAGCCTATGAATTAGGTTTTGAGTACCCCAATTATTTTTCGAAATTTTTCAAAAAACAAGTCAATCTCACACCCAAAGAATACCGATTACAATTCCTGGAAATCAATAATAAAACGCCATCATAAAGATGGCGTTTTTTGTTATCCGTAATTTGTTTCTTTTTTAGTAGTGATCTGTTTCCTTTGGTTATTTATGCAGAATCTAAATTTGTATCATAAAAATTCAAAATATGAAAGGCGAAGAAAATTCAAGAAGAAAATTTATTCAGCAAACGGCCCTTGCTGGCGCTGGTTTGCTAATTGCACCAAATTTATTGACATCAAAGAATACTTCATCATATTCTAATCAAATTAACGATAGAAAAATAAGTAATATGAAAACAAGAAAACTGGGAACACTAGAAGTTTCAGAAATCGGTCTTGGATGTATGAATATGACTGGTAACTATAATCCCCCAGCCAATTATCAACAATCTATTAAAACGATACGAACTGCATTTGAAAATGGAGTCAGTTTCTTTGATACAGCCGAAGTATATGGGCCTTATACAGATGAAAAGCTTGTTGGCGAAGCTCTTAAACCTTTTCGAAACCAAGTTAAGATTGCTACAAAATTTGGATTTGCAATTGATGGAACTATTGGATTAGACAGCCGACCAGAGCACATTAAGAAAGTTGTTCAAGAATCACTTACACGTCTGCAAACAGATCATATTGATTTATACTATCAGCACAGAGTTGATCCTAATGTACCAATCGAAGAAGTTGCCGGTACAATTAAAGACCTTATTCAACAAGGCAAAGTTTTGAATTTTGGACTTTCTGAAGCAAGTGCAAAAACAATTCAGCGCGCTCATGCTATCCAAAAAGTCTCTGCAGTACAATCAGAATATTCATTGTGGACACGTAATGTTGAGTTAAACGGAGTACTTAAAACCTGTGAAGATTTAGGTATCGGATTTGTACCTTGGGCTCCTGTAGGTGCAGGATTTTTAACTGGTAAATACGACACAACTACTAAATTCGATAAAGAATCAGATTTCCGTTCGGGCTTTCCTCGTTTTTCAAACGAATTTTTACCATTGAATATGCCAATGATTGAGTGGCTAAAGGATTATGCAGAAAAAAAGAATGCGACACCAGCTCAAATTGCCCTCGCGTGGTTACTTGCTAAAAGTCCAAATATTGTTCCAATTCCTGGCACTCGTTATGAGAAACATTTATTAGAAAACCTTGGCGCATCAAAAATTCATTTAACAAAGGAAGAGATACAAGGCATAGAAATTTGTTTTACAAAGTTTCCTGTTTTCGGTGACCGTATGGGAAAAGCGCATATGAGTTCAATTGATTACACAATTTAATAACAAGATATAATAAAAAATGAAAAAGGTATTATTAATCAACGCACATTTAACTTATCAAGGCTGGTCAGAGGGAACATTAAACAATTCTTTTATCCAAAAGGCTAAAGATTTTTTTACAACAAAAGGATTGGAAATATTAGAAACCCAAATAGAGAATGGCTATGATGCAGAGGAAGAAGTTGAAAAGCATCTCCTAGCTGATATTATCATTCTTCAAACCCCCGTAAATTGGTTTGGTGCGCCTTGGATTTATAAAAAATATATAGATGAAGTCTTTAATAGTGGATTGAACAGTCAAAAATTTCTTTCAGGCGACGGAAGAACGAGAGAAGATTTAACCAAACAATACGGAACAGGTGGAAAAATGCAGGGGAAAAAGTTCATGATTTGCGCTACTTTTAATGCACCCGCAGAAAGTTTTGACAATCCTCTACAGTCTTTAATGCAAGGAAAAGGAACCGAAGATTTATTTTTAAATATTACAAGCAATTATCGTTTTTGTGGCGTAGAAATTTTAAAAGGTTATAACTGTTTTGATATTTTTAAAGATGGGGATATCGCTCAAGATTTAGAAAATTACCCTAAACATTTAGAAAAAATCACGAGCCAACAATAGAACTATTTTTGAAACAAAAAAGCACCAAAATCTTTGAATTTGGTGCTTTTTTATTTTTAATATTAGTATTTACTTTTGTGGAAGAATTACGCATAACAATTTTTAGAATGCATACCATTTTCTTCACAAAAAATTTAAATCATCTTACTTTAACTAAATAAAAATATACAATTGATAAACAGCACCTTACGATTACATTAAAACCATTTGAAAAATCTAATATCCTTACCAAATTTTGACTTAATAATTCTAAAGAAATTACCTTACAAATTGAGAGAAAAATAAGCCAATTTCTTCAAATCTTCCAAAAAAGATGTAGTAATTTGTCTCGTCGAGGTCATAAAGCCAAATGGCGCCAATTGAAGACAATTGGCACCTTTTTTTATTACCTAACCAAATAACTAAAAAACTAACGTTATCCAGCGGGGCTCACCCTTTCCAATTCCTAATAGAAAATTTAAACCCCGCCTGTACAGATATTAATGTATTCATGATCAGCAGAGTATAACAATATGTAATTCCCATAACTCAGCAAGGGTCTTCTATTTAATCAATACAATATTGGTTTTAGCATACTGGTTAATTGCAATTTTCACCTGATCAAAACTAGGTGCTGAGAATTTTGGTTTGTAATTTTTAGAAAATCCAAATCCTTCGGTAGGATAACCAATCATATTTTTATCACATTTTCCGTTATTATTCAAGTCTTGATAAACAGCAATGGCATAATCGCCATCTGGTAGGTTTTTGAACGTATAGACCACTTTATTTTCTGTAGCTTTTACTTTTGCGGTGGCAATCTGTGACTCATTATCAAGAAAGCCTTTCTCTTTATCGTACAATCCAAAAAAAACAGATCCTTTGCCGGGTTCTACGCCCGATACTTCAACGCTAAAATTATGTTGTGCAAACAGTGCCGAATTAACTGCTAAAAGCACTATCAAGCTTATCATTTTAATTTTCATAAGTTATATTATTTAGGATTTAAAATAGAACATTTTCTAGTTTCTCTTTCTCTAATTGGTTAAAAAAGTGATTCATTTTTTTTACATTCCCTTTTTTAAACGCCTGGTAGGGTTCTGATTGTGAGAGCAGCCATTTTTTTATAATACTTTTAAAAATGAAGGTAATTTTTTTTTGGAGAGGATGAATTTTCTGGCGGACCATCTCGAAATAATCGTTCAAATTTTGCTGTCGAAAACCCAGAATATTATCTAAATCTTCACCATCTTTTAAAATTCCGCAGTGAAAATTTTTCTCAGCAAACGCCTTTTGTGGAAAATCAGCTTCGCCTAAGCCAAATTCAGCAAACATTTTGTCTAGAAACGATTCATAAGTAATAACACAATCCGCTCCTCCTCCCAAATTGAATATTTGCTTCTCTAGTTTTTTTTGGTTTTCAATTGCTTTAGCAAAAGCTCTACCCGTATCTTTTGGCGTGCAGATTTCCATTGGCGTATCCAGCGGCATGTGAAACATCAATTTGGATATTTTATGATTCCCCATAATGGCAGCCAAACGAAAAATACTCCATGATAATTTGGATTTCCTAATCAAGGACTCACACAATACCTTTGTTTCTCCATACTGATCTCCTGGACTGGGTTGCAGAATATCAGTGATACATATCTGGGGATTCTTCATCCGATCGCCATAAACTGAAATACTGGAACTAAAAATCAAATAACAATCCGGTGAGTTCTTCTCTAAAGCATAAATAAGATTTTCGGTGCCTCTCACATTTACACTGTAAGCCATCTCTGGATCTATATCTGCAAGAGGTGGAATGACCGCTGCCAAATGGATAGCTACATCCTTATTTTGCGCAACTTTTAGCACTTCTTGTCGATTGCTGATATCGCCATACATAATCTCTACACGAGATCGAAAGGGAGCCAGTTTCTTTATCGAATTTTGGGTTTTTAGATCAAAAACCGTTATTTCATAATCCGTATGCTCAACCAGATGCTGCAAGGTTTCAATTCCTACGGTTCCAGATGCACCGGTGAGCAGTATTTTTTTTCGTGATATCTTATTTTCCATTTTTTTTTAATTTATCATTTATCCTCTTCAATCCGCTTAAATTTTGATGAAAAAGCTATATTTGTTATACAGTATGTTCAATATTTAACGTTGTGTTCTTTTTGATTACTACGTAAAACTAGTAAGGACGAATGTATTTGCTGTTTCAAAAAAGGATGTTACTGTACATTAGCGAACAAAGACTAATGCTTTTGTAGCGTATGTAAAATAATTTGTGATGGATTTAAGAAAAGACAGAAGGGTTCAGTATACTAAAAAAATATTGCGTGAGGCTTTGTTTAGTTTGCTGCACGAGAGGGAATTGAGCGAAATTACCATAACAGAACTATGTAAAGCAGCCGATGTCAACCGCAATACATTTTATCGGCATTATAATATTCCGCTGGATATACTGCTTGAAATAGAAGATGATGTTTTTGAAAAACTCTCAGCGGTTTTGCGTAAAAGCACCAATATGGATGAAGTGATACTGCTCAGCTGCCAGTTATTGGAAAGCGATAAGCAGATGAGTAAAATTGTGTTTACCAAAGCGGATGGAAGCGGAATTCTGTCCCGAATCCTTAGAAGTGTTCGGAATAATTTTCCAGTTGAAAATCAAATAGAACTTACTGCCGAAGTAAAGCCTTTTGCTGAAATGGCATACCAATTTGGCGAAAAAGGAAGTATTGCTGTCATCAAAAATTGGATCGAAAATGATTTCTCAATTCCTGCTGAAAGTATTGCACAAATAATAAGTTATCTGGTAAATAAACTCAATAAATTGTAGTCGTAATTCCAAAATAATTTTTGCTTGTACTTAATTTGAAAAAGCAGAACCTTGACGAAATCAAGTTCTTGTTTTAGGAAAAAATGTACACAACAGATAAAAAAAGTTTGCCAATTTCAAATAATAAACCATCGCGGAACTATCCGTACAAATTTTTAATCTCCGACATAACAAAGGTACTTTGGGTACTTCCTATACTTTCAACTGATCCCAATTTATTAAACACAAAATCCTGATAATGCTTCATATCTTTGGCAGAGACTTTCATTAAAAAATCGTAATCTCCTGAGATATTATAGCATTCCACAACTTCTTCGATTTTCATAATATCGCTAACAAACTGATTACCGATATTACGATCGTGCTGTTTAAGTTTAATATTACAGAAAACTATAAACCCTCTGTTTAATTTTTCTGCATCAAGGAGTGCTATATATTTCTTAATGTAACCGCTGTTCTCTAATCTTTTAATTCGCTCAAAAACAGGCGATGCCGAAAGATTTACCATCTTAGCAAGCTCTTTTACGGTATACTTAGAATTATCGTGTAGTATATTTAATAACTGAAGATCAATATCGTCTATTTGTTCCATAGAATATTTTGGTTTAATTTATTTCTAAAACAGAATAAAATTCCTCAAATATAACTAAAAACAATACAAAAATCTTATTTTGTAAAAATTAAAAACATAAAATACTGCAAAATTTATGTTTATAGTATAAAAATCCAAAAGGCTTTATTTTTATAGTAGGGAGCGTTATCTTTGGTGCCCTTTATCGAGAAAAAGATAAAGGGCTTCACCATAAATAAAAATTATACTTCTTTTCGTCGAGCCATACCCTGAGCAATGATGCTGGCAGCAATCAATTGCAAGGCATGGTAAAGCATGAGGGGAAGTAATACGATGCCAGTGATAGTACTGTGCTGAAAAAGTACTTTTGACATAACAGTGCCGTGTACCAGTGACTTTTTAGACCCGCAGAATAAGACCGTAATACGGTCTTCATCTGAAAAACCAAGCAGGCGGCTGAGTAGTCCAACACAAAAGAATACGGCAAAAAACAACGCTATCATTCCTGCAGCGAGTCCGGCAAGTTCAAGGGCAGTGAAGCCTTCAAAAAGATGTTCCGAAAATGACTTGCAAAACGACGTGTAAATAATTGTTAGAATAACGGCCTGATCGAAATATTTGAGCTGTTTCTTGTATTTTTCGGCAATGGCACCGAAACGGGAATTGAGGCTTATACCAATTATGACAGGTAGCAAGACTTGCAGAATCAATTTTATGACAATTTGAGTGACATCAAAATCGCCTGTCGCAGAAGCTATAAACAACCCAACCCAGAGCGGGGTAACGACTACTCCGATCAAACTGGAAATACTTGCATTGAAAATAGCTGCGGGAATATTTCCCTTGGCGATGGAAACCATGACCACCGAAGAGGAAACTGTGGACGGCAATGCCGCCAGAAAAAATACACCCAGCCAAAGCAGCTCGAAACCATTATTGACAAACAATGGGCGAAATGCCAAAACAAGGAGCGGAAAAAATAAAAAGGTTGTCAACTGTACGATAATGTGCATTTTCCAGTTGGAAAGTCCGGCTTTTAATTTCTCAACACTCAGTCGCATACCATAAAACAAGAAAATCAAGGAAACGCCAGCATTGGCAATCTCTTCCAGAGAAACAGGTTCTTTGACCATGCCTGGCTGTGGCAAAAAATAAGCCATCAGAATCATGGTGGCTATCATCAACAGGAAACCGTCGAAACCTGCTTTCTTTAATACTTCTAATAATTTCTTCAATGTGTTTTAAATATTATTCCTCCGTGGAGGCACGGACTCCATTATTACTATATTGATACTAAATCCCAAGTTCTTTGCGTATAATTTCTGCTCCTGCGCTTAAGGCACTTAACTTGCCTCTGGCTACGTCTCGAGAAAGCGGGGCCATACCGCAGTTTGTAGAAGGGTAAAGATTTTCGGCATCTACAAACTCAAGAGCTTTACGCAGGGTAGCAGCTACTTCTTCTGGCGTTTCGATAGTGTTTTTTGCCACATCAATGGCACCGACCATTACTTTTTTACCACGAACCAATTCCATTAAATCTAAAGGCACATTGGAGTTGTGACATTCTAAAGACACCACATCAATTTTAGATTTTTGAATTTTCGGAAAAATTTCTTCATATTGTCGCCACTCAGAACCTAATGTCTTTTTCCAATCTGTATTGGCCTGTATTCCATAACCATAGCAAATATGAACCGCAGTCTGGCAGTGCAAACCTTCAATGGCTCTTTCTAATGCTGCCATTCCCCAATCGTTTACTTCATCAAAGAACACATTAAATGCAGGTTCATCAAACTGGATAATATCTACCCCTGCGTCTTGAAGTTCTCTTGCTTCTTCATTGAGTGCTTTCGCAAACTCCCACGCCAATTTTTCACGGCTTTTATAATGGTCGTCGTACAAAGTATCTACCATGGTCAACGGACCTGGCAATGCCCATTTTATTGGCTTATTAGTCTGTCTACGTAAAAATTTAGCATCTTCAACAAAAACTGCTTTCTGGCGTGCAACCTCACCTACAACCACTGGAACACTCGCGTCATAACGGTTACGGATTTTTACTGTTTTACGATTTTCAAAATCTACACCGCTTAAATGCTCGATAAAAGTCGTTACAAAATGCTGGCGTGTCTGCTCGCCGTCACAAATGATATCTAGATCTGCCAATTGTTGTTCCTGCAAAGAAATGCGTAAAGCATCTTGTTTCCCTTCAAGCAGCTGATCGCCTTCTAATTTCCATGGTGACCAAAGTTTTTCGGGTGGTGCAAGCCAAGCGGGTTTGGGTAAACTTCCAACAATAGAGGTAGGTAATAATAATTTCTTCATAATAGTATAATTTTAAGGCGTTGTAATCAATTAAAGGGTAAAATTAGCAGACCATTCTTCCAAGAGATTTTTATAAGGCTTAATGAAATGCTCTTCTGCATATTTACCCTGTTCAACAGCCAGTCGGCTGCGCTCTTCACGGTCATAATCCACGCGAGTCAGTGAATAATCTTCGTATTTAAGACTAGGTTGATAGATTTTACTAGCCACTGAATTTGCATTGTAAATTTCAGGGCGATAAATCTTCTGGAAAGTCTCCATTGTGCTGATTGAGCTGATTAATCCAAGATCAGTATAATCAGCAAGCAGATCGCCAGAATGATAAAAAGCCATCGGTGCCACACTATGCGGAGGCATGAAAAAACGAACTTTTAAGCCCATTTTAGAGAAATAGTCATCAGTGATAGAATACTGATCCTGCAGATACTCAAAACCTAGAACTGGATGCTGATAATCAGTACGAGTATACGTTTTGTTGCTCGACACACTTAGACAAATGATCGGTGACATCTTAAAGTGTTCTTTATAAGTAGGTGAACTCACAAAGCACTTATAAAGTTTTCCGTGCAAATCACCAAAATTTTCAGGGATAGAAAAATTAGATTTATTTTTATTGTGCTCGATCAATAAAATACTAAAATCATAATCACGTACATAAGAGGAATAATTATTTCCGGCAACTCCTTCTATTTGCTGGCCAGTATTACGGTCAATAATATTTGTTTTTAAAACTTCAATCATCGGCAGATCGTTACTACCATCCTTATCATCAATACTCATTGTTACTGTGAGGATTTCAAGTTCCACATGGTAACGATCCCCTTTTGGATTATCCAAATGAGCCAATGCATTAAATCGATTGTTAATCATATTTAAGGCATTGCGTAAGTTTTGCTGGCGATTAGCTCCTCTGGCCAAGTTGGCAAAATTGGTTGTCAAACGCGTTTTACTTGAGGGGTGATAGTTTTCATCTAAACAAGTGCTTTTAAGTGCGAATGCAAAATCATTCTTGATTGTGTTCTGGGTGTTTTCAATATTCTGCTTTTCGTTTACTCCCCTATCTTCTTGTATGTTCGCTTTCATCTGATGATAATATTTAGTTTTTTTACCCTGCAAATTTGAATATAAAAGATTAAATATTTTTATTTATACTTAAATTCAGTTAATTATTCTTTCAAAATACTTTTTAAAAGAATATTAACCTTTAAACAAATATAATAATGAAGGAAAACAGATAAATATTCTTTAGTGACCTAAGATGATTGGCTTGGAGATTCCCAGAGCGCTTCAAAAACTCGAAAAAGAAAACAATATCATTTATATTTGCCAAAATTTAAGACCGATACAGCAATGAATTTGATAGAAAATTTAAAATGGCGCTACGCCACAAAAGCTTACAATAACATTAAAGTAACAGAAGAGAAGGTTGATCAGATCTTAGAGGCTATAAATCTTTCAGCATCTTCTTGCGGTCTGCAATCTTACCGTGTTTTTGTTGTTAGCAACCCGGAAATCCAAAAGAAATTAGGTGCTGATTCGTATAATGGACAGATTAGCTCTTGCTCTCATTTGTTAGTTTTTGCCGCATTCAATGACATGACTTCGACTTACATTGACGATTACATGGCAATGACAGAAAAGCAAAGAGGTCTTGATGCTGGTGCCTTATCAGGATTTAGAAATGGATTGCATTCCTATTTTAGCGCTATTAACGCAGAACAAAAAGCACATTGGGCTGCCAAACAGGCCTATATTGCATTAGGAACAGCACTTATTGCTGCGGCAGAACTGAAAGTGGACGCCACTCCTATCGAAGGATTTAATGCCGCCATTATCGATGAGGTTTTAGGTTTGAAAGAAAAAGGATTGCATTCTACAGTTATCCTCGCTTTAGGATATCGTGATTCGGAAAAAGACTATATGGCAGCTACAAAAAAAGTTCGTTTGCCTATAGAGGAAATGATAACGAAAGTTTATTAACGTTATTAGAATACTCTCCAAATTTTGAAATATAAAAAAACTGGCAATCTGAGATTAGAAAAGACGCTATTGGATTAGATGATTTTTGAAGAAAAATTAGTTTAATTATCACTAACCTTTACCATTAGGAACCAAACCACAATTGTTTCTCTATTTGAAAATCGGATTCTTTTGTAAAAAAAAGCCTGATATCAAAAAGATATCAGGCTTAACTTCAAAAAACAAGCATTCAATTAATCGAATACCATGAGTCTTTTTTTTGTAAATAAATTAAATTTTAATTACAGCCATTAAATTTTCAATTTTAGAATTAGGAACTTCCGGATTTGCTCCAGGCGCTTCAGCAACAAGAGCCCCCACTGCACAGGCAAAATCAATTGAATTCTGAGGTTCTTTTCCGGTTAATAATGAAGTGATCAAAGCAGCAAGAAATGAATCTCCAGCACCTACTGTATCAGCAACTTCAATTGGATAACCGCCATTTTCATAAATTTTTCCTTCCCACAATAATAAAGCGCCGTGTTTTCCTTTAGTAACACACATTGCAGTTGCTTTCGTCTTATCTTTAATGAAAGCCATATTGTCTTCCAAGCTTTCAAAAGGAGAATTCATCGCTTTTGCAATTTCAAGCAATTCTTCATCATTAAACTTTATAAAATCAGCCGCTTGCATAAGTTGGTTCAGGATTTCATAAGTATAATGTGGTTTTCTTAAATTGACATCAAATACTTTATAAACATCATTTTGAAGCAGCTCTTCTAAAGCATTTCTCGAAACATTATCTCGACAGACCAAACTTCCGTAAATCAATACATCAGCTTCTTTTACAGTTGTTTTTGCTAATGCATTCAATTCAATTTTATCCCAAGCAGACGGATAACTGATTTCGTAAGTTGCCGATCCGCGCTCGTTTAAGGTAACATTGACCAAACCAGTTGGGAAATCTTCAGAAACTACAATTGTATCTGTTTCAAGTCCCAGTTCTTTCACTTGCTCTTTTATTGCTTTTCCGTCTTCGTCATTGCCTACACAGCTTATCATAGCCACTTCGCAACCCAGCGTTTTCATACGCAAGGCTACATTCAATGGTGCTCCTCCAATCTTTTTTTCATTGGCAAAAACATCCCAAAGTACCTCTCCGTATGCCACCGCCTTAAGGTTTTTTCCGTTATTCATTCTAAAATATTTTATTATTGTTCTTATTCAGGCTGGGTTATCTGAAGATTTGAGATTGTGCTCGTTTGTCCTTCAGCAATTAAACCCCATTTATTTTGGTCTCTTCCGTAAATGCGGTTGGTGAGGGCTGCTTTTCCGTTGATATAAAAAACAACAACACTTCCTTCTGCAATTATTTCAACATCATATTTAACATTTGTCTGAAATACAAATGGCAAACGGGTAACTTCCTGTGAAGCCGAATTATAACCGCTTATTTTTCCATTGGCAATATCCAAAACCACTTTATAGTAACTTCCTGTATCATTAGTATGGAAAGCAAATCCGGTGGTTCCTGAAGCTTTTGTCAAAGTAACTTCTGCTTTTATTTTGACTTTCTTTCCAATGCTTTTAAAAGTTACCATTGCTTTTTCTGTTTCTCCGGACAAAGAATAAGTTCCATTGTTAGCTGTTGCATTAGAAGTAATTGCATCTACTTCTGTAGTTCTATTCTTTTTAGAAAACAAATCCTTAACCGACTTCGGAGATTGCGTTCCTAAAGTTCCATCTGAATTCTGAACCAATTCATGAATAACCATATTCCCTGCCCAATCTTTATTTCCTAAATCATTCTCAGGCGTTTTTCTCGCATTCCATCCAAAAACATATCTTTTATTTCCGTCAGAAGCGGTTTTTCCAGCATAAAAATATTCTCCGTCAATTCTGTCATTTTCAGGTTTTATCCAAGGACCATTTATTGATGATGAAATTCTGTAATGCGTTCCTTTGTTGCCGCTCCAATTCTCAGAAAAAATTAAATACCAATTGTTTCCCATTTTGAAAATATCCGCACATTCCATCATCAGATAATTATCCTCAGGCGTTGTGGTATAAATCGGAGCTTGAACATCCCATTTTCCAGATGTTGGATCAGCGCTTGTAAAGTGCAACAAAACGGCTTTTCTTCCCGGTTCTGTCTGCGTACTTACCAACATGGAATATTTTTTCAATTCATCATTATAAAACACATGCGGATCTCTGAAATCATAGTTGTAATAACCTGCGGGAGCTGTAATTTTAAAAGATGGAACTTTTGTCCATTTTTTTAAATCGCTACTTGTTGCGCACAACACACTTTCTCTAGCATTCGATTGTACAAAAGCCGGAATTTCATTATGTCCTGTGTAATAGAAATAATAAAGATTGCCCACTTTGACCACTGATCCTGTGCCAACAGCAAAATCTGGTTCCAGAGTTGTGCCATACGGAATAGTTTGACCTTCATAAGTAAAATGCGCCAAATTTGTACTTTGATATTCATGTATATTATGAAACCCTTTTCCAGCAGGTTTATTCTGTGCATCATGTAGAAAGTAAATATGGAATTTTCCGTTATCGAAAAAAGGCATAATATCTCCGGTATAACCTGCGCTGTAATAGGGGTCGTTTGCCCCCATCCATTGCGCGGGCGGAACAGGAAAAACACTTGTTATCTCAGAATTTCCTCCAGAAATCGAACCTCCAATATACGTTTCATCCTGACTGCACGAAGCCAGCGAAAAGAAAACGAAGGCGATTGTGATTATATTTCTATATTTCATTTTTATTAAATTCAAGGTGATTTATTTTGACGCTAAATAATTGATACTGTTTTGCGTCAATAGTCTGATGTTTGTTATAAACTCATTGGCCTGACTTGGCACGCCGCTGCTGTTGGTTTCATTGTACCAATCGTAAGCTCCCATAGAAATAACAATTACATTTTTATTCGTACTTGTATTCGGGAATTCTGCAATTGCTACTCTTCCGTTCAGTTCATTATCCCAAGCTTCGCTAGCCAGATTGGTTCCTCCTGTTTGGTTTCTCCACCCTTCTCCATTATTGTAGCCTCCCCATTCTGGTAAAAACCACCATGCTGTATGATTTAATCTGAAAGTTCCGCTTTGCAATAAATTGGCTTTTCCCGCTTCAAAAGTGGTTAAATCTTGGAATATAGGATGTCCTTCATGACCAACAAATGACATTCCCCATGAATTTCCATCTACAAATCCGTTTGGAGGAAAATCACCAAAAACATTATTCGGTCCTTTTCCTGACGGAACAATTCCTAAAGCATCAACATATTGCGAAGCAAAAGAAGTTAAAAGCAAGTTTCCACCATTTGTTCTGAAATTTTTAAGTGCGTTTGTAACCGCAGGATTATAAGCTACAGAAGGTAAATTTACAGCTGAATCAAAATGCCACCAAATCACATCGATATTACTTAAATCTGCACCGTTTTGAATGCTTTCAAACGAAATATATTTAGCTCCCGGGAAATTATCAAATAACCAATTTGAGGCTGTAACTTCATCCATATTTGTAATTCCCGATTTTGTAGCAGCAGTTCCTAAAAATGCAACTGTTAATCCTGTAACCGGAACTCCAACATTTGCCGTATAGTTAACGCTTTTGCCATTGGAGGTTATTACAAAAGCGACAGCATTTGTAAAATCAATTGCTACTCCTGAAGCTGGTGAAATTGTAACACCTGTTGTCACTTCAATAATGGGTTTAAGCGCTTTTAAATCAGTATTTTCAGGAAGGGTCATATTAATGGTTTTGCTAATATCGTTTATCGTGGCTGCAACACCATTGATTGTAAAACTTTTAATCGGACTTAAAACAGTTGTAGTTACGGTGTAATCTTTGTATAAATTGCCATTAACTACTCTGAATTTTACTGGATTTGTAAAATTAATAGCCGAATTTAATTCTGGATTGGATGTTGCGCCATCTACAAAAATAACCTCTGGTTTTATAGCTGTTATGTCAGATCCATAAGGCATTACAACAGTAATTTTTCCTGTTGTCTGATCAATGCTTCCTGAAACTCCATTCAATTTAAATGAAAGCACATCTGAAGGCGAACTCACATCAAATCCGCCCGTTTCAAAACTGTTTTCGCAGGCAGTAACCATAAAAATCATTGCTAAAACGATGGACACTTTAGTCCAATATATATTTAAAGCTTTTTTCATATTGCTGATTCTTTAAGGATTAATAACCTGGATTTTGTTTGTACAATCCCTGGCTGAAATTAATTTGCTTCAGCGGAATTGGGCAATATTCTTCCTTATGTGCATCAAAAAAAGCATCCTGATAATAAGTACGTTTTGTTTTTTCTTTAGCATAAAAATCATTCATCACCTGATCGGTAATTCCCCAACGAACAAGATCAAAGAATCGGCTTCCTTCCATCGCCAATTCTAAACGACGTTCCCAACGCAACGCTTTTCGGGCAAAATCCTGCGTCCAGTTGCAATTGCTTCCATCTACATAGGTATTGATTTTGAAGTTTTTCACGTAAGGTAGTCTTCCTGTACTCTGCGCCGCTCTTACTCTGATTTCATTAATTAACGGTAAAGCTTCAGATTGTCTTCCTAATTCAATCAAAGCTTCGGCACGCATCAAAATCACATCAGCATAACGAATCTGAATTCTGTTTTTCGAATTTCCGTAAAACGGATCAATATTTACGACACAAGTGCAATTTGGAGCAACGTTTTCTTTTAAAGAAGCAAAATAGCCATACGTTCCCGGAGATCTTACCCAAGCTTCAACATATAGAAATTCTGGATCATATTTATACGGAAGACCAGGCATTGCAACAGTATGGTACAATCTTGGATCAACTGTATTGGCATCAATATTTTTATAATCAAAATCTTCGTTGTTGTAAGTATCAAATTCTGGTAATCCATTTGCTCCAGTTTTAAAAGCATTCACTAAATTCTGACTTGGTTTATGAAAATCGCAACAACCTAAACCTTGCGGTGTAGAAAGAACATCAGAAAAATTCAATCTTCCATACAGCGTTCCATCATTATCAGAAAACTGAATTGAGAAAATAGATTCTGCTCCGTTTTCGTAAGTTCCAGGCAAGAAGTTATTGGCGAAATCTGGCTCTAAAGAAGCTTTTCCAATTACGTTATCTGTTGCCGCGATTACTTCCTGCAAATGCTGCTGGTTTATACCTGTAACTTTGAAAGTTTCATCCTGTGTATACGCCTGGTACAATCTTGTTTTTGCCAAATACGCATAAGCCGCTTTTTTAGTGGCACGTCCTACTTGTGGTTGTGCGTCGGGTAAATTTTCGGCTGCAGCCTGAAAATCTTCAGCAATTTTATTCCAAAGTTCTTCGTTTGAAAACACTTTGTTTGAAATGGTTTTGTACTCCTCTACTGGAATCTCTTCTGTTATATATGGTACATTTCTAAACATAATTTTCAGCATAAAATAAAAATGTCCTCTCAGAAAACGCATTTCAGCCATTCGTGTTTTTTTCAGCGGATAATCAGCTTCTGATAGCTGTTCTAAGGCTTTTAAAGCTTTATTGGCTCGCGAAACCCCTACATAACTGATGTACCAGAAATTGTCTAATTCTGCAAAATCTGGGCGGATGTTATTTGAAACTTCAAAAAAGTGAAAATCCTGAATATCATTTGTCCCGCTTCCGCCTTTATAAGCATCATCTGAACGAACATTACCAAACGGCCATAAACTGTACGGAGAATCGTAATGATCATTGCCTAACTGTGCATAAGCCGCGTTCATAAATCCTTCAACCGACTGCGGTGTTACAATATCTTCTTCAGACAACACACCACGCGGATCATTTTCTAAAAAATCGGAACAGGAAGTGAAGAACCCCATCACTGCAAATCCTGCTATATATAGTATTTTTTTCATTTTTAAAATCTTTTATTATAAAGTAAAATTAAGACCAGCAGTAAAAGTTGTCGGCTGAGGATATCCAAAACCTGCATTTTCCGGATCAACTCCTGTAAAGCTTTTCGCATCGATAATCAATAAGTTTTGACCGCTGATATAAAACCTGAAACTTTCCATGCTTAGTTTTTTCAGTAAATCTTTTGGCAAACTATAACCAAACTGTAAAACTCTAAGTTTAAGATAACTTCCGTTTTCTACATAATAAGTTGAAAATCTTGATTCCGCATTTCTGTCTACTGTTGTCAATGCCGGAATAGTCGAATTTGGATTATCCAGAGACCAAGCATTCAACAGGCGTGTTCCTTTATTTGACCCGACATCATCAACACTCCAGAAATCAGTCTGATATTTGGTATTGTTAATCACATCAACATCTGTTGCACCTTCCCAAAAAGTGGTAAAATCAAAGTTTTTATAAGACAAGTTTAAATTAATTCCGTACAACAATCCCGGATTTGGATTTCCGATCCAGGTACGGTCTTTATCTGTAATTACCCCGTCTCCGTTTAAATCTTTATAACGGATTCTTCCAAGGCCTTTTCCTTCCTGAATTGCCGAGTTGTCCACCTGATCCTGACTTGTAAATAATCCGTCAGTAACATAACCGTACATCGAATTGATTGGACGACCTAAAATATTATCTTCTAATCCATCGCCACCGTAGTTGTTTTTTACTTCATCTGGCAATTGTGTAATCTTATTTTTGTTTGCCGAAATGTTTCCAGAAATATCATATTTCAATCCAAATGAAGTTTCGTCGTGATAACCTAAAGAAAACTCCCAACCTTTATTTTCCATAGAAGCTCCGTTTACCCAACGATTTCCACCTTCTCCAATAACTCCTAAATATGGAGGCAATACCAAAATATCATCTGTTTTCTTGATATAATAATCTATAGAGCCGCTTAATTTTTGTTTGAATAAACCAAAGTCCAAACCAATGTTGGTCTGCGTTGTGGTTTCCCATTTCAAATCATCATTTCCTGATTGTGTTGCAATAAAACCAGACGGAAGCAGTCCGTTTCCGTTTCCTGCAATATCGTAAGCTGTCCCGTAAGAAGTTGCCCAAGTTGGACTTCCGCCTGCGTAACTTGCCAGATAAAGCGAATAAACCGCTGTATTACTGATTTCTTGATTACCCGTTTGTCCCCAGCCTGCTCTTAGTTTTAAGTCAGAAAAAACAGGAGCATTATTTTTAATAAAATTTTCGTTGCTGATTCTCCATCCCGCAGAAACTGCCGGAAATGTTCCAAACTGATTGTTTTTTCCAAAACGAGAAGAACCATCGCGACGAATTGTTGCCGAAACCAAATAACGATTATCAAACTCGTAATCTGCTTTTCCAAAATAAGAAAGCAAAGAATATACAGTCGAAGTTCCACTGGTAAACGATTCGCCTGTTCCTGCATCTGGATACATATAATCTGGCGTTTCGATCAAAAAGTCATTTTTACGTAATGTATTTGTATCATAAGTATCTTTGTACATCTCCGTTCCCGCCATCAAATTCAGATTACTTTTTCCAAAGTTTAAGCTATAAATTGCTGTATTCGTCCAAGTCCATTTGTCGCTGATCGATTGATCGATAGTTACAGAAGTCTGATCGTTTTGCAAATAACCCGATTTGTAGCTTCTTTGTAACGTGCGCTTCTTATAAAAACCATAATCCATTCCGAAACTGGTTTTGATGTGCAGGTTTTTAATGATTTCCAAATCCGCGTAAGCGTTACCAAAAAGACGTAAATAATCGTATTTGTTATCTTTATTGTATTCTAAAAGTCGAACCGGATTTTGTCTGTCGTTCATTCCTCCAACCGGTCCTCCCCAACCTATTCCGTCTACAGTATGCACCGGAATAATTGGCAAAGCTCTAAGAGCAGGATCTAAAACGCCCGGATCTGTTACTTCGTTGGTACGGTTTAAACTGAAGTTTTCTCCGATAACTAATTTGCCATCAAAATATTTATACGAACTGTTCATTCTCGCAGAAATTCTTTCAAAATCTGTCGTTTTTACAACACCTTCATTTCCATAATACCCTAGCGAGAAAACATAATTTCCTTTGTCAGAAGCATTCGAAACAGACAAATCATAAGAATTGGCAATTCCAGTTTGAGAAATTGCATCATACCAATCTGTATTTGAAGCCTTAAGGGTTTGCTGTGTATCTAAATATTCTGGAACCAAAACTTTATTCAACTGCGGTTTATTGTTATTTACCGACCAGTCAAACTGATAGCGCAAATTATTATTATTCGGATTTAAACCGTCGTTAATATTTGCCTGCCAAAGTGCCTGTCCAAACTGGTTTGCATTGAGAACATCTAATTTTCTAGAATAATCTGAAAAGGAAGCATAGGTGCTGAAATTGATTCTCATTTTACCTTCTTTCCCTTTTTTGGTTGTAATGATAATAACACCGTTTGAAGCTCGGGAACCGTAAATACTGGCTGAAGAAGCATCTTTAAGCACCTGAATGGTTTCAATATCATTAGGGTTTAATTCATGCATTCCAGATTTTGTTGGCATTCCGTCAATTACATAAAGTGGATCTGTGTTGTTTAGCGTCCCCACACCGCGAATCACCACTTTTGTATTTCCTCCGCTTGGCGAACCATCAGACGATACTTTTACTCCTGCAATTCTTCCTTGTAAAGCTTTGATTGGGTTTGGTTCTGGCTGTTTCATAACGTCCTTCATGTTCACCACTGCAACTGCTCCGGTAATATCTGTTTTCTTTTGTTTGGAATAACCAGTTACGACGACCTCATTTAATTGATTGTTGTCGACTTTCAGCGTTACATTGATTGTTTTTTGCCCTTTAACAGAAATCGATTGCGGGGCATATCCTATAAAAGAAACTACAAGTACAGCATCTGAAGCAACATTTGGGAAAGAAAAATTTCCATCAAAATCGGTTGCCGAACTGATATTTGTACCTGAAATAATTACTGTCGCTCCAGGAAGCGGCATTCCGTCATCAGACGAAATTATCGTTCCTTTAATTCCGTTTTCCTGCGCTGTTATCATCAGCATCGGAAAGAAGAAAAATAGAAAATAAATAATCTTACTTTTCATAAAATAATGGTTTTGGTTTATATTTAATTGGTTATTATGTAGTTAGTATTTCGCTTGCCAGTTTTAAGCAACCGATCTATTTCAGAATAAAGCATAAAAGGTCAGAAAGAAAAATCTTTCGAATTTTTTCAAGCTTTAGCAGTCATTTCTTCACTAAAGAAAAAGTGATTTGCTATTCTTTTTTAATGACTTTTAGAAAAATTTAATTCTTGAATTTTAAAATTGTTTACCTCTATTTTCTCTTGTGAAGAAATAGAAAGAGCTGAAAATGGTTTGTTTAGAAAAAAGATTTCCGTCATCACTTTTTCGCCATTGTTATAAAAGATTTCGATTGAAGTTTTATCCAAAATAATTTTAAAAGTGGCACTTTTTTGGCTTCCTTCCAAAAACGCCTTACTTACGGTTGAAGCAAACTTATCTGAGAAATCAACTTTACCGGCTTTAGAACGATCAACAAATAAATAATTTTCTTTGTTGTTTAAACCGAAACTTAAAGATTCTCCATTTGTATTTGAAAGTGTAAAAGTGTAATCTTCCTGTTTTAAGTTTTTTAAATCTAAACTAACAACTGTCTGCGTTAAATCAGCTTTTCCATTTTCAATTAAATTCAAAGTTCCTTTTCCAGTTTTGCTTTTTGTTTTAATGGTTTTAGAAACGTAATTATTGATTTCTTTTACCGGTGTGCTAACCAAATTATAATTGTTTTGTTTTTTAACCAATTTCAATTCGCGCGGAATAGTTGTACTGCTTCTCCATGTCGTTGTTGGAACCTGTTGCGCATATTCCCAGTTTGACATCCATCCGATAAATAAGCGTCTTCCGTCTGAAGTTGGAACATTATTCCAGGTCACTCCTGCATAATTATCTTTTCCATAATCTGCCCAGACTGCTTTTTCATTATTTACTCTTTCAACAAAAGTAGCGTCCATCGCAAATGTTTTACCATCAAAATCTCCAACAAAATATTGAACCCCAGAACCACCGTTTGGCCCGCCCGGATTTAAGTTTACAATTAAAACCCATTTGGTTTCTTTTGTACCCTCCACTTTAATCTCGAAGAAATCAGGACATTCCCAAACACCGCCGTGAGCGCCAATATTTTTTCCAAATTCAGATGCAAATTCCCAGTTTTTCAGATTCGATGATTTGTAAAACTGTATTCGATCTTGTGCTGCCAAAGCCATAATCCATTGCTTATGAGTTTCATCCCAAGATACTTTTGGATCACGAAAATCTCTAATTCCTGGATTTTTCACGACAGGATTTCCTTCCTCAAATTTCTGCCATGTAAAACCATTATCATTAGAAAAAGCAATATCCTGCTGTTCCACATCAATTTTGCCTGCTTTTTCCTTTGTCATATCATGCAACGTATAAATAGCAATAATTGGTGCTGTTTTTCCAGTTCCTAAACCAGATGTATTGTGCGTATCGACAACAGCACTTCCGGAAAATATATATTTGTCTTTATCTGGGTAAAGCGCTATTGGCTGTTCTTCCCATTTAATTAAATCTTTAGAAATGGCATGTCCCCAATGCATTGGTCCCCATGTATTTCCATCAGGATAATGCTGGTAAAACAAATGATAATATCCATTGGCGAAGAACATTCCGTTAGGATCATTCATCCAGCCTTTTTTTGGCGTAAAATGAAAATTTGGTCGATACATTTGTTCTTCTACCGTGTTCGATACAGTTACGGCAGCAGTTTGTGCGGTTGCAGAAGATGGTTTTAATCCTACTATCGACAGTAAGGCAGCACTATAAAGAGCTAACGGCAGATGTTTCTTTGATTTCATTTTTGTGGTTATTTTTTTTAGTTAGTGTTTCGCTTAAAGCTTCTAAAGAAATTCCTTTTGTTTCCGGCATCAGAAAAATTACAAATAACAATTGTAAAACCATCATTAAAGTAAAAATAAGGAATACAACTTCGGGTCCGATTTCTGAGAACAACATCGGAATTAAAGACGGAATAATTGCCGCCAAAACCCAATGTACTGAACTTCCAAATGCTTGTCCAGACGCGCGAATGTGATTCGGAAAAATTTCTGAAATAAAAACCCAAATTACTGCGCCCTGACCAATTGCATGCGAAGCTATAAAAAGGAAAAGGAAAATAGGAACCGATAAACCTCCCCAATTGTAATAGAAAGAAGCCGATACTAATCCGAGTGAAATAATATATCCAACAGAACCAATGTACATTAACAACTTCCTTCCTAATTTGTCAATTAATGCTACACCAATTAAGGTGAAAATAAGATTTGTAACTCCAATTCCGATACTGCTTAACAATGCTGTATTTTGTCCTAAACCAGCTTCTTCAAAAATTCTTGGCGCATAATAAAGAAATGCATTGATTCCCGAAAACTGATTAAAAAAGGCAATTAAAAAAGCCAGAATCAATGGGAAACGGTATTTCTTCATGAAAATATTCTCGTGTTTAGTAACACCGTTTTCACGCGAATCGTCGATTAAATCAGAAATATTTGCAGACGGATCAATTGTATATAAAACTTTACGGGCTTCTTCGTCACGATTTTTAGACAAAAGCCATCTAGGACTTTCAGGAATTGTCAAAATAAACAGAATGTAAATAAGAGAAGGGATTGCCTGAACACCAATCATCCATCTCCAGGCATTTTCGCCAATATCTTTTAAAAAGTAATTAGAGATAAAAGCAATTAAAATTCCTAGTACGATATTGAACTGATATAAAGCTACCAATCTTCCGCGTTTGTCTGCCGGAGCAATTTCTGATACATAAGCCGGAGCAGCAATAGTAGAAGCGCCTACTCCTAAACCACCAACAAATCTGAAGGCAGCAAAAACAAACGGATCGTTGGCAAAAGCGGCGCCAATTGCAGAAGCAAAGTATAAAATACCAATCCAGAAGAGCGTTTTTTTACGTCCTATTTTATTCGTTGGAATTCCTCCAAAAATAGCACCAACTACAGTTCCCCATAATGCCATTGCCATAACAACTGAACCATGAAAGGCATCTGATGAGTGCCAAAGAAGCTGTAATTGTTTATCAGCTCCAGAAATAACTACGGTATCAAAACCGAAAAGAAAACCTGCCAGTGCAGCAGTAACAGACCAAATCAATATCTTATTCATTGTACATGTATTAAAAACTTGTTGCTAAGATATCTGCAAAAAAAACAACTTATTTTTAATGATGTTACAATTTATTTCTATAAATATTGCTAGTTTAATATTATAAAGACAAAACCTTTATTTACAAGACTTTACGTAAATTAAAAATCTTTTACGAAAACCTTGTAGTTTCGATTTTGTTACATAACCTTCAAAATTGATACTTTAAAAGAAACAATTTCAAAGACAAATTAGCTTGACGTTTTATATTCTTTAGGAGAAATTCCAAATTTATTCTTAAAAGCTGTAGAAAAATAGTTAGGAGAAGAGAAACCTAACGAGTACGCAATTTCAGAAATATTCATTTCATTAGACTTTAAAAGCTCTGCTGCTTTCTCTAATTTGACATTATTAATATGATCGCTAATATTAATGCCGATAATTGCTTTTACTTTTCTATACAACTGCACTCTCGAAACGCCCAATTTATCCGCCAAGTGTTCAACCGAAAACTTTGGATTCTCAACATTCTTTTTGATAATGTCATTCATTTTGGTAATAAAAGTCTGTTCTTGATTTCCAAATTTAGATTCAGGTTCAACTCTATAAATATTATTGGTGTAATAATAACGTAGTTTTTCTCTGTTAAAAAGTAAACTTGAAATAGATTGTTTTAAAATTGAAAGACTAAAAGGCTTTGTAAGATATTGATCTACCCCACTCTGAAGCCCTTTTAAAACAGATTCTTTATTACTTTGTGCCGTTAGAATTATAATTGGAATATGCGAAGAACGAAGGTCTTTCTTTAGTTCTTTGCTTATTTGGTAACCATCTTTGTCGACTAAATTAATGTCGCAGATAATAATATCCGGAATAATTTCCAACGCTTTTTCAATTGCATCGCTTCCGTCAGAATTGTAAACTACATATTCATTGGACAGTTTTGCTTTTAAAAAGTTAACCAAATCTACATTGTCTTCTATAATGAGTAAAGTATGTTTCTCAGTATCTGAAAGGGTATTTGATTCTTTTAAATCGGGTTCTATATCTAAATTATCAGTAATTAAATTCGGAATATTGGTTAGCTTTTCGACTTTCTGAATAATTTGACCAGGCTGCAAATGACTGTTTCCTTTTAATAACGTAATCACAAATTCGCTGCCTTGCTTTGATTTTAGCTCGATAGTTCCCTGATGCAAAAGTACAAATTCTTTTGACAAATGCAAACCAATTCCGGAGCTGTTTTTATTATTATTTGAAGCCCTGAAAAATGGATCAAAAACATTAGAAAGCTCATCGTCTGGAATTCCAATTCCGGAATCTTTAAAGTGAATCTTTACTGTATTATCCTGATTTTCGACAATTGAAATACTAATTTTTCCATTATCTGGCGTAAATTTAAAAGCATTTGATAATAGATTGAAATACACTTTATCCATTAAACCGCGGTCAATAAACAGTTCTAGATTTTTGTTTTTACAGACTAATTGAAAATCAATATTTCTTCGGGCTGCTTCACCTTTAAAATTGGCCATGACTTCATTTGTAAAATCATAAATCTTTGTATTCGAAGCTCTCAGCGTAAATTTTTGCTCTTCAATTTTTCTAAAATCTAATAATTGATTGATTAATCGCAGTAATCTGTTTGAATTTTTATGAATCAGTTTTACTTCATCTATCAATGCGGTTCCTTTAATTTTCTCATTTTCGATTAACGATTCCACATAACTCATTATTAAAGTTATTGGCGTTTTAAATTCATGCGAAAGTCCCGTGAAGAAATTCAGTTTTGCTTCATTGCTTTTAGCTGCAATCTGAGCCATTTCCTGAATTTCATTGTTTTGGTCAATTACCGTTTGATTGATTCTTTCCAGCTGTTTTTTCTTTTTTGAAATCGAAATGGTAGAATAAATGCTGTAAATCGTTAAACTCAAAATAATTACAAGAAAAAAACTAAGCAGCCGTACCAAATTATTCTGCGAAGCATATTCTCTTTCCTGTACTTTAATAGCCCCTTGCTGTGATTCGATTACCAACTGCTGCTGATCGACTTTATCCATCTGGTTTTCGATAATTTCAGCATTGTTTTTATCAATAACAATCGTATTTAGGATATTGTTTCTGGAAATTGATTCTTTGTTGTACATTTTCAATGCCAATTTTAGAGCCTCGTTTCCTCCGGTTGGATATAATATTGTTCCATCAAGAACGCCGCTTTTTACCAGCTCTATTCCACCGTTTACTGAGTTTAAGGCGTCAACACCAATAAACTTTATTTTCTTTTCAAGCCCAAGGGTTTTAGCAGTTTCCCAAGCGCTTAAAGCCATTCGGTCGTTATGAGCGAAAATATATTCAATATTCGGATTTTGTATAAGAATTGCTTTCAAAGGCGCTTTAACCGATTCTTTTTCCCAATCTCCCCGAATGGTGTTTACAATCTTAAAACGCTTATTCTCGTTGATAATTTGATTAAAGCCAAGTGTTCTTTCATAAGCCGGAGATGATCCGCTGGCTCCTGTGATTTCTATAATATTGCCAGAACCTTTACTGTGCGATATGATGTAGCGGGCGGCAATTCGGCCAATTTCAATATTATCAGCTCCGAGATAAGCTGTGTAATTTTCTCCCTCAATTTTGCGATCCACAACTAGTACGGGAATTCCAGCTTTTATAGATTTTTCTACAACTACTGTTAAAGGTTTGGACTCAATTGGCGATACAATAATAACATCAACTTTATTAGAAATAAAACGCTCTATATCTTCGATTTGTTTCCCTACATTATTATTGGCATCTTTAATTGTCAAATCGACTTCAGGTCGCAAGGAAGCTTCGATTTTTATAGAACTGTTCATTTGCTTGCGCCAGTCGTCAGTTGTCATTGCCTGAGAAAAACCTACTTTTATTTTGTCTGCCTGTTTTTGTTTACAGGATATTAAACTTAAGGATGCCAAAAAAAGCATCAAAATATATTTTACAAATTGATACATGAAATTTTGAGTTTTGTAAATAAAAAATAAGCACTTAAAATGCATTCTTTAATTGCGTTTGTCTAAATAATTAGGAAGGATTATTTTTTAGATGACAAGCAAGAAAGGTGTATAGTTTAAAAAGTAAAATTAAACTTTTATTTCATGTACACAAATGAGCAAACAATATATCTGATGCAAAATAATGAAAATGCTACTATTCACTTAATTGATTTAGAAATCAAATAGATTTTCCCACGCATCAACTAAAGAAAAAACGCTTAAAGCTTGAAGTAAAATGAGTAATAACAGATTGTGAGACATAATTAACGTATCAATATCTTATTTTAATAGAATTCTTTCCGTAATTACTTTATTTGAATAAGCATCAATTCCGGTAACTTCGGCATACTTTACATTGGGCAGCCAAAAAGAACCTCCTTCAATACGTACAAATATTTTTTCTACTTGTATTTTTTTCTGATTTACACTTACAAAAACATGATATTTTTGATCTGAATCTATCTTTTTTAAGGTTAAAGGCAACTTTTTATACGAAACAAATTGAAGCTCAAATTCTTCATTATTCAAGACTTTGCTTTCTATTCCGTAGGCAAATTTGCGTTGTATATAATTGAAGTCTTTCTTCTCTCCTTTCTCGGCATATCGGATCCAATACCCTTTTATCGGATTCTCTTTATCTATTTTTCCATTTTCTTGGTAGTTTATGGCATAAATAGCAGTGTTTATGTTGGGATCTCTCTGAATGTAAAATAGCATATTATCTACGTTTTTAGGCGTAGGAAAATTTAATGGCGAAGGATTTTTAGCTTGTGCCGTTAGATTTTCGGAGATTATATTAACTAAGATCGTTAGAACGATAAGTGATTTTGTAAAATATTTAAATGATAATTTATTCATGATGAAATTTTTATATGCCGTATTGGATGCATTTATTTTAACACATAATCCCGAAGCACGATGTCAGTAACTTAAGAAAAAAAACAATAATGTTATGCCGAATAAATTTCTGGCAAAATCGCAAATGTTTGTCATTTCGACGAAGGAGAAATCACACTAGAAACGCCACAATCAAAATCGCCAATCTTTGTCGATTATCGTGTGTGATTTCTCCTTCGTCGAAATGACAATATTGTGTATACCCAACAGATTAATTTGATTTGATTATATCCTGTTTTTGGTTGGTCTTAAAAACCCAATATTTTATCAGCGGGTAATTAAATCCATAAGAAACAAAACTGTCGGTGATTAATCTTCCGATTCGGTAATCGATTTGAAATGCTTTTTGCAAAATAAACGTACCAGATGACTTTAAAGAAATGCTTCCTAATACTACCAACGCAAATTTAAAAAGCTGACTATTGATACGACTGCTATAACCACATTGATTTTTAAACACCCAAAATCTATTAATGCTGAAATTGATGATGGCGCCAACGGTTCCGGAGATTAAAATAGAGAATGTAAAATGCAATTTAAATACTTCTGTTAATAGGATCATTAAGCCATAATCGGTAATGCCACCTAAAAATGCCGCAACTTGCGCCTGCAGAAAAGTGACAATAGCTTTTTTCTTGAACATTTCAGCCTTGGTTTTTATCTTTTAAATCACCCAACTTTAAGAGTTTCAAGCTGTCTATGGTATTAACTATAAATAACGCAATGGTGATTAAGCCTGCCAAATAGGTTATTGATCCAGGAAATAAAACTTCTATAATTAAAATTAAAGCAATAATAAACCGAAGTTCTGTTGGACCAACAAAACCAGAATCTATACTGTATTGATCTGTAATTTTGTAGCGCAACTGACTGATGATAATCGACCAGCCATACAATGCAACAAAAGCAAAGGCTAATACTTGTGTGCCATTTTTAGCATAAATGTAGTAGCCAAAGCCTATAAGTACAATACCGATCCAATCGGCGATAATATCGAGTGCAAAACCATACCAACGGCGCGGAATATTTCTATAATAAGCCAATCTTCCGTCTAAAGAATCTCCTAGCCAATTTATAGCCAATCCGATAATACCCAAAAGCAAATACCAGTTTGTCAAATAAGTTCCTAAAACAAAGGCTAAAAAAACGAATCCTGAACCAAGCGTTCCAAGTAAAGTAAGCAAGTTGGGCGAAATGAATTTAGGCACTTTTGGAAGCAAAAATACAATAGTTAACTGTTCTGCTCTTTTTAAAATATTAGTTCGCTTGCGGTCCGAAAATGTTCTTTGCGCAATTGTACTATACTCCTCTACCTGTATTTCTTTTCCCATTATTAGCCCAATATTTGTAACCCTGAGAGGATTGCCAATTCTACTTTTGCAATTTTCAATTTGATTTTTCTTTGCTTATTTTTAAAGAAATCGCTGGCACTTTTTAGTTTACCTGATCTAACCAGATAACTAAATGCGAGAACAATCAGCATAATTATTTAACAATACCTGCAAAACGTTGATAGAAAACCGTTGGACTGTTCTCGTTTTTAGGAGCATATTTTCCTGCTATAATCGGAATATAAATAACCCTTCTTCTACTCTCTTCGCCACGAATAGAGGATTGCGCTACTCTGTGCCACAAACGGCCATCGTGAATAGTTAAATCTCCAGCTTCCGGATTAATAGAAACTTCCTCTGGATCGGCTTGATGATCTAAAAAGTATTTTTTACGAAAAAGCATTTGATAAATACTTTGCTTGTGTGTACCTGGAATGATTTTAAGACCGCCATTTTCGGGTTTTAAAGTACTTAAGTGAATACCCACATTTAACATCGGGTTTAATTTTCCACCATAAAAAATATCTCTTAAACCGTCTGTGTGCCAGCCCATTTTTGTAAACTTACTTTCTGGCCCGTTGATATAATGATTGAAAACCATTCCGTCTTTTTCTTCAGTTCCCAATCTAGCTCCATCGCCTGCCAATGGCAACAAACCATTAAATCTTGGATCAAGTAAAAGTCCGCTTAAGGCTTGATGATGTTGATTGATAAAAGCAAAACGCTGTACAATAGGAGAACCATCTAAATCTTTTCCGAATTTGATAGGAACACCATTTACTTTTTGAAGATTGTTTTCAATCCATTTTTGCTCCACTTGTTTGGAAGCTTCAATGATGGATGAAACCGTTTCTGGGTTTATGAATTTTTTGAAATGGATAAAACCATGTTCGTTAAAAAAGTTTATTTGCTCATTAGTTAATTGCTCAGTAAGAGTGAAGGTTTTATAAGAAGATCCCATGATAATATAGATTTAATAAATGAAATAATAGTGTTTATAATTTTGTCTAAAAGATTGCTGCAACAACAACAGCAACAACACATTCGCATATTTGCTTGCATTCGACCTTTAGGAAAATTAAACGTATTTTTTCTTTTATCTGACATACTCTATAGAATTAGTAGAATTTAATACAAACATAATATATATTTTTTCTTTTGCAAAGAATATTTTTATATTTTTTTCGAAAAAAATTAGATTTTATAAATCCCAGCTGCCGTTTTTTCGATAAAAGCCTTTGGTAATACACGGTTGGCATAAACTGAAATGATATTGGTAAACCCCGGAATAACTTCCGATTTTTTGCTGAACATGGCTTTTACCGCCATCTTTGCCACTTCATCGGGCTGCATATTAAACTTTTCTGCCATTTTGTTTAAAGCGCTTAAACCAGCTCTTGCAGCAAAACCAGTATCCACTGGACCCGGACTAAAACAGGTTACCGAAATTGAGGTTTGAGCCAATTCGAAACGCAAGGCACGGGTAAACGACAAAACAAAAGCCTTTGTAGCCGAATAAACCGCTAGCGTAGGTACAGCTTGATAGGCAGCGGTACTCGAAATATTTAAAACGTAGGCTTGTTTTTGTTTTGAAAGTGTAGGAACTAATAAATACGAAAGCTCTACCACTACATTCATATTGAGCTGCATCATGCCAAGCTGATCGCTTAGAGCAGACTGACTAAAATCGCCCCACACGCCATAACCAGCATTATTAACTAGAATTCCAAGTGGATAGTTATTACTTTTTATCCAATCGGTTACTTTTTGCGATGCGCCATTGGTTGAAAGATCAAGAGATAAAATAAAAGCATTGATGCCGTATTTATCTTGAAGATCATTAGATAATGCTTTTAATTCCTCCTCACTTCTTGCCACAAGCAATAGCGGATAACCTTGTTTGGCCAATTGATAAGCAATAGCTTTTCCAATGCCTTTGCTGGCACCCGTTATTAAGGCATACGGTTTCGTTCTTTCGCTCATTTTCTTCATTTAAATTACTCAAATATAAAAATTATTGTAACCTGTTGGCATAATTAAATTATTTGATTTTGACATTGTTTATTGGTCTGTCAAAGATTATCTTATTTTAATAGTATTATAACTTATTGTATACTATGTAAGTCGTATAACAGACTAAATTTGTAAATCCTAAATTTTATCTATTAGCTTAATCAATAAATATATATTAAAAGAATCACGAGAAGGTTTCTTTGTTACATAAAATTCAATAACGTCATAAATTAAAAAACTTAAAAATTATGAAACTAAAAATAGTGCTCATTTGCTTATTTACTACTCTGTTATCTCAGGCACAAACTAAAGTAATAGCACATAAAAGCCACAGTGGCTCTAGTAATTCTTTTGCGAAGGCATATCAAAACAATTTATTTAACATAAATAGTTCAAACTTTGGAACTCACGAAATAAATTTTGTTAGGCTTGATACAGTTATCATTGTAAACAAATCTCTCACTGTAATAAAATATAGACAATCTAAAAGTACGTATTACGATTGGTCAAAGTATGATACTCTAAAGGAGTCCGATTTTATTCATATGAGAGATACACTTGTAAATGATCCTGTATTGAATAAAAAAAACATCCTAAAACTAAGAAAATCCTCCAAGACAATACTGATGCAAACTCCTATTAATAAAATAGTTTTTATTGGCTTAAAATGAAAAAAATAGGCATTTTTATTTATCAATTATTTTTAATACTTGTCACTTTAGGATTAATATTTATCCCATTTTCTTTTCAATATCTAGATTTTCAACCTAAAATTACAAATCTCCTTTTTGGAAGTTTAATTCAATTTATTGCTTCAAATTTTGACGGAATTCATGTTGCAAATAGTGAAATCACATCAGATTCGACAACTCTATATTTGCTGTTCTTCATCTTATTGATTCTGGCACTAATTTCTAGAATTTCATTGTCCTTTTCTTATTTCTGGAAGATTCATCAAATTTTTATTATCAAGACAATTCAAATGATCTTGACCTTTTATCTTTCCTGTCTAATGCTTAAATATGGTTTTGATAAAATCTTTAAATCGCAATTCTACCTTCCCGAACCAAATACTTTATACACGCCTTTAGGATTGCTAGATAGAGACATTTTGTTTTGGAGTGCTATGGGAAGCTCTTATTCATACAATTTTTTTATGGGTGCAATAGAAGTCATTCCGGCTTTGATGCTGCTTTATAAAAAAACTCGAATTCTTGGTCTTTTTATTCTTTTTGGAGTTTTAACAAACGTTGTTTTTATCAATTTTGGTTTTGACATTTCTGTAAAATTATATTCTTCATTCTTATTACTAATTTGTTTTTTATTGCTTATTCCTTCTCTAAATATAGTTTGGCAATTTTTTATTCTAAATAAAACTGTAGCTCTCACCAGTCTTTCGGTCAACGATTTATGTTCTTCAAAAACAATAAGATTGAGTATAAAATCTGCTTTAATCCTTTTTCTCTTTTTTGAATCACTATATCCTTATATTCAAAAAAATGAATTCAATGATGACACTATTTTACGGAATCCACTTCATGGGGCATATGAAGTCATAGAAACAAAAAATGAAAACGAGAAAAAAAATGCGGTAGACGTAAAAATAAAACGAATTTTTATTCACCGAAAAAACTATTTAATTTTTCAGTACGCAGACGATAAAATGGAAGATTTTTACTTAGAAATTAATTCTTCTAAAAATCAATTTCTACTATCTAACTATCATAACAACGAAAAAATTAAAATGCAATACAAATATTCGTATGAATCAAAGATATTGAAACTTGAATCTCAGGAGTTAGGAATAACTATATATTCTAAATCACTTCCTTGGAAAAAACTGCCACTATTGCAACCTCTATTTCATTGGACAGTAGATTGTATTCATTAGAAATAATTAAAAATGTTATTCTATATTAAATACAATTACCTTGCTGGCCGGAGCGTTTCTCTCATAAACGTATGTTTTTAAATTACTCAAATATAAAAATTAATTGTAAACTGCTGGATAAGCAACATCCATAATGGTTATCCCTAACCCTATTCGCTGGCACTTATTTCGACCAATATGCCAGAAAGATATTCAAACCGATTCCGAATAAATTCTAATAATCAACCACACTTAAACTATTGAAAATAGTATAGTTAAAAAAAATACTACTTTTATAGTAACAAATAATGGAAGTTTATGAAATTGGAAGAAGAAAAAAATCAAGAAAAAAGTACACTTCAGAAAGCTCAAATCAAGCCTTTCCTGACAGTAAATAACGGATTAAAAGCGGTTAAATTTTACACTGACGCTTTTGGCGCTGTTGAATCTAAAAGATTTGAAATTGATAACAACAAAATATCTTCTGTATTGCAAATTGAAGGCGCCGAATTTTATCTTAGTGACGAAACACCGTGTGATGGCAGTGAAAATCCAGCATTTACTACACTAATCAGAATAATTCTCGAAACTAAAAATGCAGATAAAATATTTGAAAATGCACTAAAATTTGGTGCAATACAGATTTGCCCCATGGTAACCGAAGAAGATTGGAGAATTGGAAAGCTAAAAGATCCTTTTGGACATATATGGGAGATTGGCTATGAATTAGGAGAAAATAATAGCAATTGAGAATACTATCTAAACGCGTTAAAGAAAAGTTATAATTCAGACAACTGTATTTAAATGAATATTTTTTCATTTAACTTTACTATATGAGACCATTAGATCCAGATAAAAGAGAGAAAATTTTGAAATCTGTATATGTACTTACAGGCAAACAGGGATTAGCAAGCGTTACTATTTCTGGCATAAGTAAAACCGCCGAAGTTGCTGCAGGAACCCTTTACATCTACTTTAAAAACAAAGAAGAAGTGGTTCAATTGGCCTATGCCGCTGTAGAGGATAAAATGACGCAGGCCATGTATCGGGACTTTGACATTAATTTACCCGTAAGGCAATCACTTAAGAAGATTTACATCAATATGCTTAACTACAGGCTAAACCATTATGATGAAACCGTATTTATCGACCAATATCAACAGTCGGGTTACATACAACTCAATTTCTCCAAACAACTGGCTGAGTACGAAAAACAGAACAAACCTCTTTATGATCTTTTAGAAAAAGGACAGCGAGAAGGAATTATAAAAGCACTGGATGCCATTATACTAATCAGTTTTTTTGATGGTGCGGTACGCTCCTGCTCTACAGGCATCATACAAAAGTTATTTCCATTAAGCCAGCAGCTCATTGATGACTGCTTTGATTTGGTATGGAGAGGTATAAGCTAGCATTTTTTTTTTAATTTTAAATGAATAATTTTTCAATTAACCTATTTTAATACTATATATCATGAGCATTTTTAAAGACAAAACAATTATCATTACTGGAGCAGCTATGGGGCTCGGACTAGCAGCAAGTAAAGCAGTAGCAGTAAAAGGAGCCAATCTGTCAATTGTAGATTACAATGCCGAAGCACTCGAAAAAGCAAAAGCAGAAATCCATTCAGTTGCTCCAAATGCAAAAATCATAACTATAATCGCTGACGTTTCAGACGAACAGGCTGTCAAAAATTATGTAGACAAAACAGTTGAAGAGTTTGGCCGTATCGATGGATTCTACAACAATGCAGGTATCGAAGGAAAACAGGCATCAATAGTGGATTATGACATCAATATATTTAAAAAAGTAATTGACATCAATCTTATGGGTGTCTATTACGGTCTAAAATATGTGATCCCGGTAATGCAGAAAAACGGCGGAGGAAAAATTGTAAACGTAGCTTCTGTAGGAGGAATCAGAGGGGTTATTAATCAGATGCCTTATGTAGCAAGTAAACATGCCGTTTCGGGTATGACCAAAAATGCGGCAATAGAATATGGTAAAGATGGAATTTATACCAATGCAATCGCGCCTGGAGCTATCCTTACGCCAATGGTGGCAGAAGCTTTTAAACAAGTAAACCCATCTGACCCTAAAGCTGCCGAAACAACATACGCACAAAGAAACCCTACAAGAAGGTTAGGGAAACCTGAAGATGTAGGTAACCTTGTAGCATTTCTTCTTAGCGATGAATGCCAATATGTAAACGGACAGACCATTGCTATTGATGGAGGGGAATCAAACCTTTATGGTAATTCTTAATCAAGATATTTTTATGTAGAAACGGATTACGGAATAACCTGTAATCCGTTTTTTTTTATATTCATTTTTTAGGTTAAGCCTTCAGAAATTCTATTTCTAACGAAATGTTTTTTTAACAGTAAAAAGTTAATTCGTATTTTTAATGTTAAAGAAAATCAATATGAAACAGCGTAAAATATTTATTTTATTCATTATATCTATTTTTGTATCCTCATGTACAACCGTTTTGAATAGTCCAAAAATTGATTATCTCACCAGCAATTACTGTCAGCCTACCATTGAATATGATTATTCTAAACTCGAAGTTTTCCCGAATAAAACATCCAATAACGACAGTATTCTAAAAGCTAATTTATCGCAGCATGATATCCTGATAAGCAAGGCTATTGGTATTGAATCTTATCTAGCAGAATATCTTCAAATCAAAAAAGACACTTTAAAAAGACTCGTCTTAAAACAAAAAATTACCGATCGTTTAATTCTTACCAGCATAGAGATAAATGCACTGGCATCAGAATTAGATTGTAATGGCGAACGTATCGATAAACTGGCCAATTTTATAAACGATATCAATAATAAAAAAACTAGAAATCTTACGGTTGCTTCTGTAACTATTGGCGCATTAACTACTGTAGCCACTGTTTTAATAAAAAACAATAATGCCAGTGATATCGTTGGTGTCAGCGGCGGATTAGTGAGTGCCGGATTAGGAGCGCTGACTATTGCTCCTAAAGGAAAAAAAATCAACTTAAAACTGGAAAGAAATCTGCTGCGAAATATCTGGTTCAATGATAATTCTAACGGTGCATACCCTAACTCTATCTGGGCGATTCTAAACGAAAAACAATTTAGCAATTCGGGAAAAAATGATCTGCAGGAAAGCATTAAAAACAGATGGTTGCAATACAATTTTGATGGAAAAATAGATGCTCAAACCGAAAAACTCTTTTTTTATGATGGCGGAATTTACTCCGCAGACGATTTATCTTCGAGAGCCAATATGCTAAATGAATTGCAAGCCACTGTTCGCTCTCTCGAACAAGATTTAAAAAGTTTATCGGTAAGACTTAACAGTATTTAATATGCGTTAAAAATTAAAATTTGATTTTGTAAAATTCCTAAAAATCTATGAATAATTTTGGCTGTTAAATATACTAAATTATCAATATCAAATTGCTTTCGCTTTATTGGGTTACAGCATCAACTGGAATCTTTTTCTTGATTTTCTCTACTCCCTCATAAATTTAGTTTAAATTAATTGGGGGAAAAAAACGATCGCGCAGATCTACTCTCAATCGTTAGCGCGGATTTGAAATCCGTGCCCGCAAAGATTGGACACAATGCAAATCAAAAAAAATCAATTGTTGTTGATGTTTTCTAGAACGCAATAGATTTTTTCAAAACAGATCTAACAAAACAACATCTAAATCATTTTCTAAGCCTGAATAATTCCTTGCAGAACTAAAATAATAATCTTCAGCCGAACTAACAGTTTTGTTTTTTTACAGGATTGTTATGGATGTAATCAATTTTTTGCTTGATAAATTTATTGCTGTAAATATGTTCTGCGTGATAGCCATTTTGCCATACTTTATAAGTCTGGTTCTTTTTTAAATGTTCGCATGACTTCTGAAAATATTCCAACATCCATTCTCTTCTGCTTTCAGGTTCATCTATTATAGTTTGTATTATTTTTTTTGATGTAAATTTTTTAAAATCTCTAATAATATCAGATAATAAAAAACCATTCGTTCCTTTGCAGAGCAAATGAATATGGCTGCTCATAATACAATAGGCATAAATTTCTAAACCTTTATTTTCCTGACAATATTTTAAAGCATTGATTAGAACATTTTTCTGATTTAATCTTGTAAATATATCTATCCATCCTACGGCAGTTACAGTTATAAAATATGCTTCCTCAGTTGTTGTTGCTTTATATTTTGTTGACATGTTCTTTTTTCCTACAAAAATAAAAAGTATAAAGGAAAGTTTCACTTTTTATTTGTGGGGTTTTGACGGAATTACTTTGCGGGCACGGATTACAAATCCGCGCTATCGTTGCGGAGATAGATCTGCGCGATCGGGTTTAAATAGATATAAAATCTAACCATTCATTAAGTAATTCTTTCCAAATTTGTAAAGAAATCAAATGATTGTTTGGTGATATAATAATATTTGGAGGTGAAATAATCAATTCAAAATTACCTGTTAAACTATCAGGTTGATGAAAATCTTCAAACTGCATTCCATTTTGTGCTAATGTGATATTTTCAAGTAAATAATTTACATCATCTTTTTCATGATATCCAGATAGTATGGTAGCTAAGCACAAAGATTGATTGTTTGAAGAAGACAATGAATTACAATAATAAATTATGCTGCCACCAGGAGTTTTTGTTCTGTTAAATGCTAAATTAAAATCTTTTTTTCTAGACATGTTTTTATAGTTAGTTTAATATTAAGTTTAAATAAGAAATAGCGTTGTTATGACCGCGCTGGCGCGAGCGTCTCGCTCGTGAACACACTGAAGATTAATTAATGTGAATTTGTAAAAACATTCTCAGACAAGTACTAAAACTTTTTTAAGGACAGACAAAACTTTACGTTCACGAGCCAGACACTCGGGCTGCTGGGGGATCAAACCAATCTTTGGGGGCATGGATTGGAAATCCGCTCAATCGGATTTATTTATACATTAGTCACATGTAAAGGAGTAGTTTGTAAAAATGCACGCCACAATATAAGTATTTCTTTAAAATCAATAAGTGGTAATTCTTGTAGTAAGATATCGTTTTGGGTTTTAAAAATCACTGTTTTATCATGATAAAAAACAAATAATCGATCTAAAGAAATATCTCTTTGATATTCATCATTGTAATATCCATCGGTCAGGATAAAATCTATATCAGCTATTATATCATTAATACTTTCTACATCTTTAAAATAATGTAACAGATATCCAAAAAAATCATTTTTAATATTATGATTTGCATTTTTGTGATATACTTTTTGATTATCAGGGTAAGTAAAAATATCATTACTAAAATTTAAATTATAGTTATCTAAAATAGCCATATTGTTATTTATTAAGGATTGATATTTGGACAACAACTAATTCCCTTCTAACGCGAGCGCCTCGCTCGTGCACAAACAGGAAGGTCAATTAATGTCAATTTGTAAAAACATTTTCAGACAAGTACTAAAACTTTTTCAAGGACAGACAAAACTTTACGTTCACAGCCAGACGCTCGCGGCTGCTGGGGGGGAATTACTTTGCGGGCACGGATTACAAATCCGCGCTATCGTTCGTTGCGTAGCTAAATCTGCGCTATCGGGTAAATTAAACTATAATTTCACCAGGCACTTCCAGCTGAGCATTTAAATAATAAGAAGAGTATTGTGGCCACCATTCGAAATTAGGTATTAAAGCTAGTTCACTTAATCTAAATTCTTCAAAAAAATAGACCGTTTTGTTAGATACTATAATTCTAGCAAGTTCCCCAGAAGTATAATATTGAAATTTAAATTCATAACCTGTTTTTATATCTTCATAGTATTTATACGTTTTATTATATAATGGAATATTTGTTTGAATGTCTATATCTTGTGACATAATTGTCTTTCCATTTAATTCAATTTCTATTCCCTTACTCTCAAGTATTTTATTTGAATAGGTATAACAATGTAATTTAGTATAATTATCATTAATATCTTCAATTTCAATAATTCCAATTGAATCATTATTTTGGGATAATAGTTCTTCATGCGAAGCCCCTAATTCGATATAATTTAGCTCATTGAACAATATATTATTTTCGTAGTATTCTTTTTTTTTCAGTCTGTTATTATCTTTAAAAACTTTGACGAAAATATTATTTAATCCAACCTGTTGAGTTGTTAGATTTTCTCCGTATAAATTGGTATATTTAATTTCCATTTTTTATTAAACATTTAAAATTATATAAGGCGGTGTTCCATACTGATCTATTGAATTATCTTTAATTGTAATGTCAAAACCCGATCGCGCAGATCTACTCTCAATCGTTAGCGCGGATTTGTAATCCGTTCCCGCAAAGTATATCATAACAGATTTAAAAAGAAAATCCTACTTTCATTAATATTTAGGAATAGGTACAGAAAGAATTTCCACGCTATTGTTGAGTATAAACTAGTATCAAATTGTCAAACAAAATCATACTTTTCAAAAGGTAATGAGAAAGCACTTGTCCAATCTCCCCAATCTGGCGACTCATCCAAATTCCCATTATAGAAAGTCAACTCTCCATCATCTACAATTACAGTTGGAAAATTTAGATGGTATTCATTGATTAATTCAATTTTTGTTGCAATGCCTTTTCCAACAATTTGCAGTATCGATACATTCTCATTTTGATCATGTTTGTATTTAGCTACAAACTTTAATAAAATTGAATTCTCATCTATTTTTCGAACTTCTACTAGTACATGATGTTTATTTATGATTTTCATTTTTAGGAAATACTATTAAAATTACAACTAAAATTTTAGCAGACTATTTAAGATTAAGGTATTTATGCAAATATCGATCACTTTCTTAATTTCCACCGCCATATGGTTTTAACAAATCTAACAATAAAAATCTACCCCTGCTCTGCAAAGTGTACCTCACAAGCGCTGCGCAAAATGTCTCTGACTTTGCGCCATTTTTCAAATATATAATTTAAAACGTAAAAGTCATAAAGTCTCAGACTTTAAAACTAAATCTCTTAAATGCAATTTATAGATAAAGAAAGAATAAAAAACAACACTAAAAAATAATTGTAAAAAGTCGGGAGACTTTTATAAATTTTACTAATTCACAAGTGTAAAAAAAGCGCAAAGTCAGAGACATTTGCGCAGCATTTCAGTTGAACTCTTTGGAAATCTGAAGTAATCGAATCTCAGACTTTAAAACTAATTACCCATAAAAAAAAACATTGAATCACCTCCACTGGTTTTACAATTATCTTTCATAAATCATCCTCTATTTTAAGACGACTTATAGAACTGGTTTATTTTGTAATGCCAAACATCATGACCAATTTATCATTAAGATAAAAATTAAGCGTTTGGTCTGCTACATCAAAACGAAGGTCTTTATTGTTTAAATACGACAACACTTTTTGCTCTGTTTCATTTCCTTCACCAATACATGCCATTCTTGTAGACGCTACTTTATCAAAAGAAATATGATCACCGTTGGTTTCATAAATTCCAGAGAAGTTGTTGCAGCCTGTGTTTCCGCTTACTTTCTTTTCTGCTACATTAAACTTAATAGAAGCTCTACCGTAATCCTGTCCAACATTTTCTAGTGCTATTAGTTTCCAGTTATTTTTTTCGATAAAACTCCACAATTGGTCTTGAGTTGGAATAGAAAATTCCATCACCACTTTGTTCTTCGCGTTTTTAAACTGTACGGTATTGTTTTTCTTTACAATTTTGAACTTTTTCTTTGTTATTGCAGCGCTAAATTCTTGTTCTAATTTCATGCTTTCGTCGTCGCAAGCCATTAAAGTTCCCATTGGAGAATTAGTCTTAATTTGATTCTTTGAAGAAAGCTTCGTGTATTTTATGTTGAAATTATTACATCCGTTTTTACCGCTTATTGTGCCCGTTTCATCATTAATCGTAATAAATGCTTTTCCGCTATTTATCTTTTTCCCGTTTAATTGGGTTAAAATCATTTTGGTATTGTAAATACCTTTTTCGGTATTTACAGGCGTTTTCGAAATAATACTTTTCAGTTTATACTGGTAGGAAGAAGCATCCGCCGGAATAGGTTCTGGTCTTTTGGTTCTGGTTACCATTATCTCATATCGATTTCCTTTTTCAAAATTAAAACCTTCAATATGATCATAAAAAAGTTGCCATTCTTTGTCCTTATCGTACTTCACTTGCAGACATTCCATTGGGCCAACACCCTGACATGGCACTTTACTTTCTTTTACAAACATTTTTAAACTTTCCTGACCGTATGTAAATGCTGATACTAATACTACCACAAAAACATACATACATTTAAATCTTTTCATCATTTTAATTTTTTAGAATACCGATAAGCATTCAGATTATTTATGTTTTTTTTGCAGGCATGAATTGTGCCATTATAAAATAAAGAATGCTTTTAACTTTTTTTTATCAGCCATAGATTCGGCTTTTTCTTTAACAATCAAACTGCTAGATATTGATAATCAGTTTACTTGTTTTACTTAAGCAAAAGTTCTTCTTTGTATTACATTTAAGGATGCATTAGTAGGATTTTTAGCTTTTTTTTAAGCTTGAAACTGTCAGCATATTGTAAAAATAGGCAAACTTTTATAAACTTTAATAATTCATAAATGTTTCCTTTTCAAAATTTTGGTGTAAATTTACACCAATAAAGAAACTTATATTATTATGACACGACAAAGTATATCATTAACTACTCCTAATGATGAGTGGTTGAAAAATCAGGTAAATACAGAAGAATTTAGCAGTAAAAGCGAAGCTATCAACTATTTGATTAAGCAAGCTCGTTCGCAAGAAGAATATTATGAGTTTGTAAGAGCTAAAATAGATAAGGGAGAAAAAAGCGGTTTTGCAAAAAAACAAACTAGAGAAGAAATGTTAGCCGAATTTAAAAAAGGTCTACCTGATGTATAGCTATTATTTAAGTAGCGAAGCCAAAGAAGATTTGAAAAGAATTTATTATTATGGTGTTGGTAAGTTTGGCATTAATCAAGCTGACAGCTATTTCAATATGTTTTATGATTGTTTTGAAAAAATAGAGGAAAATCCTTTTTTATTTCCATCTGCTGACCACATTAAAATAGGATATCGCTATTGTGTTTGTGGTGTTGACACTATTTATTACCAAATTAATGGAGATAATCGGATAGAGATTATTACCATTATTGGAAGGCAGAACTTTTGAAGCAGTTCAAATTTACGCATTATCGTTGTGCGTAATCAAGCGATCTGTCTAAAAACAATTACTTACGATTTAAGTTTATCAGATCGATAATTCGAAAGATTAGAAATAAATTCCAAAGGCTCTACATAGTGTGGATTTTTGCTGATTTTTCCATCTTTTATAACATACGGATGTGTAAGCAATATATCGGTAAGTGTGCTTGGGCTAAAACTGCTGACATCGTACATACAAATTAGAGAAACTGCATGTTGTGGAGTTAACAGATTTAATTTGGCTTCATATTCTAAAAGTTCATCAGTTCCTGGCAGATTCTTAAGAGCCCAAATCATATCTCCACACGCTCTTACACTATCATATCCTGATCTTGAAGCTGATAATAAAGTCTGTTCAAGCGTTTTATACATTTTTTCGGCAGCAAACTCGCCATCTTTTATATACGTATTTTCAGAAGCTAGCACTTCTAATTGACCACTCGCGAGTTTTTGAGCAATAGATATTCCATTATCTGCCAGACAACGACAATGTTCTCCATGGCGGTTTCCTTCAAGGATATTAATTACTTTATCATTCGTTTCCAGTCCCTCCAAAATATAAGGAATAATGACTTCATATTGTTGTTCTCTCGAATCGAAAAAACCACAAATATGCATAGGAGCCGAAAATGATTCTCCACATACCGAAAAAGACATTTGTTTGTTCATAACTCAAATATCGCAATAAGTTTTTGCTTACACAAGTACTACATTTTAAAATTTTAAATACCATTTGCTATTTCAATTTTCCCAATATAAAAAGGCATCGAAAATCAACCTTACGTTAATAATCAATGCCTTAATAATGATATTATACTAAATGATGCCTATTCTTTCGCTTTAAAAACTTTATAAAACACAAAAAGAATACCCAGCCAAATCGGAATTAATTCTACAGATATCTCCATATTCGTCATCCACATGATGGCTAAAATACCCAATAGAAAGGCGAAACAGATGTAATTGCTTACCGGATAAAATATAGAAGCAAACTTCGTTTTGGTGTTTTCTTTGTCTTTGGCACGTCTAAATTGAAAATGCGTATACGAAATCATAACCCAGTTAATTACTAAGCAAGACACAACTAAAGACATTAAAATACTAAAAGCCTCTTCTGGAATTATTTTGTTTATTAAAATACAGATCGCGGCAAAACACGAAGAAACTAAAATAGCATTAACTGGAACCGATTGTTTGTTTAACTTCTTTAAAAATTTAGGAGCACTATTCTGATCTGCCAAACCAAATAACATTCGCGAGTTACTGTAAACACTGCTATTGTAAACAGATAAAGCGGCAGTTAATACAATTAAATTAAGCACATTGGCGATAAGGCTTGTAAAAAATATTTTGTTTCCAAAAAGTTCAAATTCCATTCCGTTTAAGTTTTGAAAAACCATTACAAACGGACTACTGTCTGTCGTAATTTGTCTCCAAGGCGACAAAGCAAATAAAATGACCAATGCCCCAACATAAAATATAAGAATTCTATAAATAACCTGATTGGTTGCTTTTGGAATGTTTTTTTCTGGATTCTCTGCTTCAGCAGCGGTAATTCCAATAAGTTCCAAACCACCAAAAGAGAACATAATCAAGGCCATTGCCGACAACAGACCTTGAAAACCGCCACTTCCAGTTTTTTCAAAAATCCCTTTTGGAAAAAAACCTCCGTCGTTATATAAATTATGAATCGTAGCGTGCTCTCCTCCTGTTCCGCTTATTAGCAGATAAGTACCAAAAAGAATCATGGCAATAATCGCAACCACTTTTATAATTGAAAACCAAAATTCAGTTTCTCCGTACACCTTTACCGAGGCAAAATTTAAAGCATTAATAACCAGAAAGAAAAACAAACTGGATGCCCAAAGCGGAATTTCAGGCCACCAAAACTGCACATAAACTCCAATGGCTGTCAGTTCGGCCATACTTACCAGAATATATAAAATCCAATAATTCCAACCTGATGCAAAACCGGCAAAAGAACCGCAATATTTATAGGCAAAATAGCTAAAGCTTCCAGATACGGGTTCTTCGACCACCATTTCGCCCAGTTGTCTCATAATAAAGAAAGCGATAATTCCGGCAATAGCATATCCTAAAATAACAGATGGCCCTGCTAATACGGCCGCTGGACCAATGCCAAGGAAAAGACCTGTTCCTATAGATCCGCCTAAGGCAATTAACTGAATGTGTCGGTTAGTTAGTCCACGTTTAAGCTGATTCTCTTCTACAGCATCATGATTGTTTTTCACAGATTTTGTTTTAAGGTATTTAAATGTATTCAGAATGTATAAAAAGCGAAGATAAGTAAAAAAGTAATCGTACAAAACACGAAGATTATTCTTGGGCGTTCCTTTTTCGATTTAAAAAAATATATAAATAAGTACTAAAAAGCAATTTGAATCGAAATGTCTTCTACTTTTGCCGCATGTTAGAAATTCTTTACCAAGACGATTATATTATCGCCATTAATAAACCAAGCGGATTGTTGGTTCACAAATCATTTTATGCGCGCGATGCAAAAGTGTATGCCATTCAGGAATTGAGAAACCAAATTGGGCAGCACGTTTATCCTGTTCATCGGTTAGACCGCAAAACATCTGGTGTCTTGTTATTTGCGCTCGATAAAGATATTTTAAAAATTATGAATGATCGTTTTGCCACACGCGAAGTAGAAAAAAAATATTTAGCCATTTTACGCGGGTGGTCTGCCGAAGAACAAACGATTGATTATGAGTTAACGAATGATGATGACGTTACACAAAATGCAATAACACACTTTCATCGTTTGCAAAATGCCGAAGTGGAGTTAGCATTTAACAATAAACCTACTTCAAGATATTGTTTGGTAGAAGCGATTCCAGAAACTGGACGTATGCATCAATTACGAAAACATTTCAAGCATATTTTTCATCCTATTTTAGGAAGTCGTCCGCATGGTTGTAATAAACAAAATAAATTATGGCTGGAGAATTTTGACCTTAAAGAAATGATGCTTCATGCGCATCAGTTAATTTTTAATCATCCTATAAACAACGAACAATTAATCTTGAATGCAAAGGTTAATGAAGAGTTTAGTAGAGTTGGAGATATTCTTAATCTGGATCTGAGTAAGTATCAATAGAATATCATTGTAAAGCCTAAAAAAATTAAACACATAGAAACATAGATTTTATGTGTTTATCTGAAGATATTAGAGCAAGCGAATAATAAACAAATATTATTAACAAGGAATCATACTTAGCAAATCAACAACAATCTATATTCTCCATCATTTTCTTTTGGTGCCCTATGAATAGAAGGTTTCACTTGCTGTTTTGGATGATCGACAGCCAAACGCCAAATGTGCATTTTACCTAAATTAATGGGTTCTGCGTCTTCATGCAATTGATAATGCAGGTCAAAGAAATTCTCTTTTAAAAAGTCTTCGAAATCTTCCTCTGCTCCATCATGCAGTTCTTTTAGTTTTGCTCGAATTTCTGGAATTAAAATTTTCTGTTCTGCCTGCGAATTAGGAATTATATCACTTGCCGCTCCGTGGTAAGTGCACAAAAATGTATCGGTTGCAATGGGCGATCGATCAACGTGAAACGAATATACATCGGTGGATATGAAATCAAATTCGTCATCGCGCTCGTAACACTTCAGTAAATTAAGAGAAGGCGAAGCGCCAAATTCAGTTAATAATTGCAAATCGTTTAAAATGATTTCTCTCGCTATATTTCCTTTTTTAGATAATTGGAGCGCGATTAAATCTTCTGGATAAACTTCTGTTATATTTTCTTTTAAACTTAATTGATTCACAATCTCTTTAAAATCGCCATCCAGGTTTCTGTACCAACATAATGCATTCATTTCTTCCTTAAAATCGGTATGCACAAGCTCAGAAAAAGTAGAGACCACGCCAATTTGACTGTTGGAAGAAAATGTTTTGTTCATAGTTTGGATATTTTAGATCGATTGCAAAAATAGGCAATAGCAGTTGCTTCTTACCTTCTTATGCATTTAATTTTATTTGATGCTGCACTCTTTTCTTAAAGAAAAGCTACTGCTTTTTAATAGCAAATAACCATGAAATCAGGTATTGTTTACTGCATATTGCATTGGTAAATTTGTTGTGAACTCAAAAAAATATAGAATGATAGATACTAATGTTGATGGTTTTAAAGTAATGAAATCATTTTCTTTAAAAAATAAAACAGCTCGTTTTATAAAACAGCTTTTTTATATTTCCATTATAACCATGCTTTTCTCGGCTTGTTCAAGCAGTGATAGTGAATCAAATAACAATGAATCTGATTATTATTTTAAAGCCACTCTAGATGGTCGTAAAATAAACTTTTATAATGCCAACTTTCAGGCCTCTGGCAACGATAATCGATTTGAGTATATTATACTCGGGGGATCTGAAGCGCCTTACCCTAAAACTGCTGGTGAGCAACTTCCTCCATCATTAGATTTTGAAATTTGGAAAATTGGAGGAAATATCACCGCAGGCACTTATTCTACTCCAGCAGAATTAGAAATGGTGGCCCGATATGCTGTTCAAACCGCAAACGGAACTATTTTGTATAGTACTAGAGCTGCAGATGACGTATTTATAGTAAAAATTGAATCTATAAGTAAAAACGGAATTAAAGGCACCTTTTCTGGAAAGGTTCGAAATCTAGAATCAGGAGTAGCAGTAGAAGTCACAGACGGATCTTTTAACCTTCCGGACTCAGACATAATTAATCCGTAAAATAGGATTTCTAAAATTAGAAAAGGTGTTTAAAACTCTCAAACACCTTTTCTACTTCTATTAATATTTATTAATGTAAACCGTTTTCTTGTTTACAAATTCCTGAATGCCATCTTGCGAAAGTTCACGGCCATATCCGGAGTTTTTAGTTCCGCCAAAAGGCAGCCTCTGATCGCTTTTTACCAGTTCGTTTACAAATACTGCTCCTTCATTAAATATGGGCACTAATCGGAATGCTTTTTCGAAATCTTCTGTAAAAATGGTAACGCCAAGTCCGAATGGACTATTGTTTGAAAGTGAAATAGCTTCTTTTTCATCCTTAAAAGTCGTGATTCCAATTAATGGACCAAAAACTTCTTCTTTAAAAATCGACATATCTGTCGTCACGTTTCCAATAACAGTCGGTTCAAAATAAGCCTTATTCCTTTTTCCTCCCAGTAAAACTTCTCCGCCTTTATCCAATGCATCTTGAAGCTGTTTTTCCAATTCCTCAGCAAGGTCCACTCTTGCCATTGTTCCTATCGTTGTTTCTTCACTCAAAGGATCGCCCGAACGAAGTTTGCCAACTTCTTCTATAAAAGCTTTTGTAAACTCTTCTGCAATAGACGATTCTACTAAAAGACGTTTTCCCGCGATACAGCTTTGCCCCGCATTCTGAAAACGTGCTTGAACACAAGTTTTAACCGTTTTCTGCAAATTGCAATCTGCAAAAACCACCAAAGCATTACTGCCTCCTAACTCTAAAACTGTTTTCTTAATTTCATTTCCAGCAACAGCGGCTACGGCTCTTCCTGCGGCTTCGCTTCCTGTTAGTGTAACAGCTTTAATTTTAGGATTTTTAATGATTTCTTCTACCATTTTACTTCCAATAGGCAAATTTGTAAAACATCCTGCAGGAAAGCCTGCTCGATCAAATATTTTTTCAATGCTCATGGCGCTTTTCATCACATTGCTGGCATGTTTTAAAACGGCAACATTTCCCGCCATTAATGCTGGAACTGCAAAACGCATCACTTGCCAGAAAGGATAATTCCATGGCATAATGGCTAAAACAATTCCTATTGGTTCGTAGCTTACATAACTCTTATGGGCTTCTGTTTCTATTATTTTATCGGCAAGCATCTTAGAGGCATTCTCAGCATAATAATCACATAAAGCAGCACATTTTTCTACTTCTGCCAATGCCTGAGTAATCGGTTTTCCCATTTCTTGGGTAATCACCTCGGCGTATTCTCGTGCGTTTTTCCTTAACTCTTGACCAGCAGCTTTCATTAAAACGGAACGTTCAGAAAAGGGAATTTCTTTCCAAATCGCGTATTGAGTGTCCGCTCTATCAATTGCATTTTCTACTTCTTTCCTATCAAATTCAGCAACTTCATAGACAATCTCTTGATTATAAGGATTTATAGACTTTATCATAACATTATTTTTTATCGTATTTATTTAAAAACGATATAAAAGGTACAATTTATTTTTAGTTTTTAAATTGTGTAAAGGCTGTTTTTTTGATGAAAGTCTCTTTTTAAAACAAAAAAAAAGAGACTGCCTAAACAGTCTCTTCTGATATTCTGATGTTAGAAATTCTTTTTTCAATAGTTATATCACATTATGTTAAAGCACCTAAATTGAAATATAACAGGAATTTGAAATTCTTATCCTGGACAACTCGTACCAATTAATCTGCAAAGCTGTTCTCCACTTGGATAAGGAGGACAACAATAATTACCTGGTTTTGGACATACTCCATCAACACACGCTAAACCTCCTTTTACACTTCTTTTTTCAGTTTTAGTTAGCTCAGCAACACCGTCTAACTTTAAAATGTTTTTTAACATAGCATATAGTTTTTAATATTAGTTAATACCTCAATCGGTTTAAAGACACTTGAAGTTTATGTCTATTCTTGCGCAAGAATTTTTTATATATTTTTAAATACTATCAAACTACTTTTCTTAAACTTTTTGCTTCTGAGAAATCACCTAGAAAGTATCTTATGTCACTTATTTCATATTCATGAGGAAAGATTACATTATTTACAATTTTCACTGGCGTGTAATTAAATTGATTTTCGCGACACCAATCGTATTGCAATTCTACTTGTTGATTTATTTTCATGCTAATAGCACCTGAATTCCATTTATCCAACCATTTATCCAATCCCATTTTCTTTATGTGCCAATCTGAAATTGCCTCTAAAACAGAGTCCTTATTTTTGCTATTAATTTCCAATAATTGATCTACCACAATTTTATATGGATTGTTCGCATTATCAGGATTAATATTGAATAAAACTTTGAGAGATATTTTTTCTGGATATTTAGTTATTAATTCCATAGATTCCGCAAAAGCTTTATGGCAATACCCGCAACTTGGACTTAAAATAATTAGAAGTTCAACATCAGCATCAATTTTACCAAACTGAAGACCTTCTAGCTTATTAAAACCAGCCAAAACCGGAATCTCTTTGGTCAACGAATTGAAGATCCCGAAATTTCTTTTAAATTTTTTCAATTTGTTTACCTCTTCTTCTGCTTTCATTTTACCCGTTAAAATAGGTTTTATAGCTAACCAAGAGGTGCCAATTACTATTAACGAAAACAAATAAGGAAAAAGACTAGAAGCACTATAAACAAATGGTTGCATCATAAAGATCCAAACAGCACTTTGAAGAATTATAATAGCGGAAACTGTCAAACACAACAAACACCATTTTTTAAGCTGCCATTTTTGTATATAAATAGAATAAACAATTACAGGGAGAGATAGTAAACTTAAAAGTCCAATTACAACACTTGATCCAGAAGGATTGGCTAATACCGCAAGTAAATTGATACCGAAAAAAAGAACAGGCAAATCTGCAAAATTAATCCATTTATTAATCTCTCCTTTATTGGAGCCAATCACAGAGTCACAAGATGCACTAGGACTCATACTACAAAATTTAGATACCATTTCGTTTTTTACACCTAGTTTTTCTTGAACAATAAAAACGCTGAAAATAAGGCCTGCAAGTGAGGTTAAAAGCAACAGAATTTCACTAATGCCATAACTATTATAAACAAACGAAACTATTACCAAAGCAAGAATAGCTAAAGCATAATAGTGCCAATTTGAAGCGGTCTTAAAGCTTGCTGACTTTGAAGTTTCATTTGGTTCAATAACTGCTACAATTCCATCCCAATCTTGAATAAAATCATCAAGAAGTAAAACCTTCTTTCCTTCCTTTTCTGTCTCAATAGTTATGGTGTTTTCTTTTTGAGTGGCCAACACTATATTGTTTTTGTGTACAGCGAAAAAAGAATCTGGCAATTCAGATAATTGCTCTTTTTGAATTCTTACAGCTACATTTTCTATGGATAATAAATCAAAAGTGTCGGTAATGGCAAATAGACTAGGATAATCAGGATGAGATTGAAATAAGTCTTCGAATTCTTCTGTTTGATCTTTATAATTATTGATGCTTAAATACTTTTGAACTAATTGTACCATGTCTAAAGATTATGTTTGTTTCTTGTAAATGTAATTTAAATCTTTCAAAACAAGCAAGTTTTTTCAGTAAAAAAAATAGTACATTTTGGGATATTTTTTGATAATTTCGACAAAACAATGCAATATAAATACTATATCTGCACAAACATTAACATATCCTCAATATAAACAATCCAAGTATTTATCGGTCTTTTTTAGGATTTTAAGCATATAATTAAATTTTACAATAGTCATAAAAATTACTCTAGTTTTCTTCAAATTGAGCATCTGCCTATTTAGACATTTGTCAAAATTTGGATCTCAAAAAAGTTAAAATTTGTGCCAGAGCTATAAAAGAAATCTCAAGATTCTGAGTGTGCCAAAACTTTTTTGGATCTAAAAAAAATTAAAAAGCCTCATTTTACCTTCATTTTTTTTAAGTTGATTTCTACTCTATTGACAATTTTCCTTGTTCCGAAAAACTTCTCCATATCAATCTTATCTGTTTGATTATACAACAAATAGACACACTGGATTTCTGTGTACGTAAAAACGTACTTTATTACTCCTCGTATAAATTATTAATAATCAACTTTACACTTTCGGTTTCAAATACTACTATCTATTTTACTAACTATTAATTGTTTACTAACCTTAAAATTTAAAAAATGAAGAAAATCATAAAATTATCTTGTATGCTGGCTACTGCAGCATTATTATTTTATTCCTGCGAAAAGGAACAAGATTTAGAGGTATCTCAAACTGCTAAAAAAGATACCGACTTAATCGCGAATAGAGACACTGTTTCAAATAATTCTGCCATACAAGCCGGTACAACAGCAAAAGGAACGGCTGGCGCAAGAACCATTACTTTGCAAACCAACACCTTATCTTGCCCAGGTGGATTGTGTACCTCTTATGGTGTTTGGTCTACAGGCGTTTATACTGTTTGGTTTCAAATGAAATTTAACAATGGATTTTATTGGAGCCGAGGCGGAAAATGTGGATATGGTATCTTAATTGGTGACCAAAATACGGGTGGTGATGCTGCATGGGATGGAAATGGCGGTAGCGCAAGATTTATGTGGTATTGCCCAAGCGGTTCTAATACGGCTAAAGGAAGCGGCGCTTATCTTCAACCTTATGTATATTATAGAGATCAGCCGGGACAATACGGTAATGATTTCGGAAAGAAATATTACATACAGGAAGGTGTTACTTATAATTGCCAGATATCTGTGAAGTTAAATACAGGATCAAATACTGATGGATATGTAAAGTATTACGTGAACGGTACAGAGATATTGAACGAAAAAATTCGCTGGGTAACCAACGATGCTAAGCGAAATGTAAATGCAGTGAGTCTTCACACTTTCCGTGGAGGAAGTCAAAGCTATTGGACAGCTCCTGTAACAAGCTCTATCTACTATCCTAGTGCATCTTGGGATGCTCTATAGTGTTTAACGCACTTTAAAAAACATTTGAACCGAAAAAATAAACCCAGCAACTTCGATGCTATTAATTATCATAAAAGCATCGAAGTTGTTATTAGTTTAAAGACTTTCTACAATTGCTTTTTGAAGCAAATACTAGTTTCTATTCCGGCATATTGTCCGTAGTTTTCGATAACAGTATACGTTTTAGTGTACAATGCAACTGCTTCTGTTTGCACATTGCTGGTTTCTAAAACGGTCGATGCATAACCTAATTCTTTAGCCCAGTTTTCCAGTTCATTTAAAACCTTAGATGCTATGCGTCTTCCTCTGTATTCGTCGGAAACAAACATGCGTTTTACCTCAACAGATTCGTTATCAAACTGTTTTATGGCTCCGCAACCCACTGCAATTCCGTTGATATAAGCAATAATGACGTGCTTAATGGCATCAACCTTATTAAATTGGTTGAAGTATTCCTGCATATCGCCATTTCGGCTTGCTAAATTCTCATCTAGTTTTACAATTAAACTGGCGAAATCTGCATTTTGAGAAGTCGTTCTTACGAGTTCCAGATCTTCAGTATATCCGTATATTTTCATATCTATCAAATCTTCTTCTCTTTTTCTATAATCTTTTTTTAGAAGTCCTTCATATACAAATCCAGAGCGTTCGGCTACTTTAATGCTTGCAGCGTTTTCTTCTGCAATTTTCATAAAAAGTCTATTAAACTTTTTAGTTGCAAAACACCAGTTTTTAAACGCCGTTAATGCTTCGGCAGCATAATTATTACCGTTGTATTCTTTTAAAATAAAATAGGCTAGTTCGCCTTTTGGAATTCTCCAATCGATTTCCCGTACAGATATATGTCCAATAAATTCATGGCTTTCTTTTGAAAATATACCGCAAGCATAACTTTTATTTTCTTGCCAATCTATCTCTTTCTGTTCGAGATATTTTTTTGTCGATTCTAAGCTATCATTCACTTTTATCATGTTTGCAAAGTAATCATACAAATATTCGCTGTTATCGGTTATACTTTTAAAAAAACATTCCGAATCTTCTATTCTGTAAGGTTTTATAAAAAGGTTTTTGGTTATTATCATTTTGTGGTTCTTTGTAGTTGTGTTTTCTAGGGATAAAACTAGACAAAAACCTAATGCGCAAAAATGCTATTTTTTAATTTGTTAATGCGTTTTTTGCATTACGCTCCTTTTTTTGACAATTCGTTAAAGTGCATTAAAAAATAAATACCAAAAATTAAAAGTCGACTCGCATCTATTGGTATTTTTTAAACAACGCCGACATGGTCTCAACATCCAAAGCCTCAAGATCATTAAGCTTTAGCGACTTGACCATCTTAAGTGTAGATGTTTTGTAAAGTAAAAAATGAGGCGTTTTTAAATGAGACTGATATGCTTCAGTATTAGCATAAATTTCTAATATTTTTATCTGATTTGGATTGTCTTTTTGAAACATTGGAAAAATAGCAATCACTCCAGGCTCTAATCTAATAGATGCCTCTGCTTCTTCTTTAAGAATAGCTTTGTATTGCTCAAGATAATCGGGTATTATCTCAACTTCTGCAATGCGAACCATTTGATCTTTATTTTGTGCCATAATACCAAGTGAGAAAAAAGTAAATAAAAACGATACTTTAATTTTATTCCAAAATACATTCATAAATTAATTCTTTTGTCTTGAATTTATAATTACCCTAGTTTTAATCCATTACTAGCGCGTTTAAATATACTGAAAATATAAAGATTTGTCTGTATAATTGTTTTGGCTAATAGTTTAAAATTGAAATATTTTACTAAATCAGCTTGTTTTTAATCTCTTTGTATTTCGAACGTCCAATGGGTAGTAAGTCACCGTTTTTTAGCTGTATGCTGTACTTTCCTCCTGCTTCTACCACAATTTTGTCTGCTTGTTCCCAACAGAAAATATAGGATTTGTGTATTCTTTCAAATGTTACGGGACGCAGCTTTTCTAAAGCTTCAAGCGATTTATCGTGTAATTCTATTTTGTTATTTGCCAAATGCAATTCAGTATAAATCCCTGCCCCTTTAATGTATAGAATCTCATTAATTGGCACGAGTCTAAATGTCTTTGCTTTTCTTACCGCCAAAAAACGAACATCTCCGCCCGATTGTTTTCCCTGTGTCGTAAAACGCATAAAGGCTTGCTCCAATCTGTTTTGATCGAAAGGTTTGGGTACAAAATCCAAAACTCCATAATTGAAAGCTGTAATAGCTTTATCAGTATAGGCAGAAATAATAATGGTCTGAAACGGTCCTGCCACAAAAATCTGCAAGATTTCAAATCCGTCTTCTCCATTCAGATTTAAATCTAATAGCAAAAGATCGATTGGATTATTCTCAATCGCAATCAATCCATTTTCGAGAGAATCAGAAAGTAGAATTTGCACGTCTTTGTCAAAAAAATCACGTGTCATTCTTTCTACTCTTTTGGCAATACGAGCTTCGTCTTCAATTATGAGTATCTTCATCTTAATCAAAAATTTTAATGATGGTCTCCCACCCTTTTTCTACAGCATGAGAATCAAAAGACCAATTGGTGCCATAACTTTCTGTTAGTCTGGCTTCGATGTATTTAAATCCAGTTCCTACCCGCTTATCTTTTTTAGTTTGTCTATTTTTAGCTAAAGTCAATAAAGTGTATTCTTTGTATTGCTTCTCTCGGGCGAATTTTAAACAGAAAACAATACAGCCTTCTTTTGGAGGAAGACTATGCGTAATTCCGTTTTCTATTATGGTATGAAAAATAGCTGGCGGAATCGTTTCATTTTCGTCTATTCTTTCTTCCTGCCATTCATAACAAATTTCTTTACGAAAAGACATTACTTCCAAATGTCTTCGGCACAAATCAATCTCTTGTCTAATTGGAATAAGTGTGTCTTCGGCAATATCATTCATTATATCAAATTCTTCCGCCAGAGCGCGAATAAAAACAACTCCTTCTTTAGGCGATTCCTCAATCCAATCAATCAGCGAGGTTAAAGTATTTCGAAGAAAATGCGGCTGAATATTTTTCTTAATCAATTCTAATTGCAATCTGGAAGAAAGCAGCAATGATGCATTATGAGCTTCTTCCATTGCTTTTGCCCGTATCGTATGGAGATAGAGCATACAAAGCACCAAAATGGTAAAAGCAATAAACAATCCGAAGTCATAAAACATAAAATAGTTGACCACTACTCCTGCCAATAAACCCGCCGCAACTATAAGTCCGCCTTTTGCTTTTCTAATGGCGGCTTCAATAGCGATTATAATAGAAAAGAAACGAGCAGTAATAGTAAAATAGGCTGCCGAAATATCATAATGACCATAATACCCAATATAAACTGCTAAAAGGACAATGAACAAAAAAAACAGCACTAGTTTCTTTCTTTTAAATTCAAACTGCAACATAAAATACCACGGTATGAGCATTGAAACAGCAAAAGTGAGCCACCCGATAATCTTTAAACGAGTATAAAATTCATTATAAGGAATGTCTAGATAATACTTGACATATTCGATAATGAGCAAACAAAAGAAAAGCAGGCAAATAATTCCGAAGAGCAAAACGGCTAGTTCTTTACGGGTACTATTGAGATAGAGAAAAAAATAGTAAATGCCTGCAATAAGAAAAGCACCTGCCATAATATTCATAAAAGAAACCACGATAAGCGGTGAACGTTGAAGTTGCAGATAATCTTTAAGTTTTACATCGATACCGCGCTGTGCTTCTCTATTGTAGGTTTGCGAACCCATTAAAACAACGGTGTGTTTCCCGAGTTTAGACAAATCGTTTGGTATTTGATAATACGATGTTTCTGTTCCTGGCACCTCAACACGATCTGCTTGTGCCATTTGACCATTTCTCCCAATCAAAACTCCATCCCAATACACATCAAAAGCACCAAAAGCATTTATTTGAAGCCCTAACGATTGAGAAGTGTTTTTTCGTTTTTGTATTTCAACGTCTGTTTCAAATCTAAAACTTGAACTATCCGGTTTATCCCAATCCATCTTCTGATGATCGTAATCAACATCATATGTTACATCGGTTGTAACGTACTCTTTGTAATAGTTACAAGAGGTACACATGAGAAGAAGTAAAACGATAAAAAAGTAAGATTTATACATGAGATAAAGATAGAACAAATATCGAATTGCCAAATGCTTTTGAGAAGCTTATAGAGCCGTTTGAATGTTTTAGAAAACGGTGCTTTCTTTTATGAATTAATCTTGTACAACAAAATCAATCAAAATGAAATCTCTAATAATCAAAACCTTAATTCTCTTTATTCCATTTTTAGGAATAGGACAGCAAACCGTTATTTCTGGTAAAGTTCAAGACAGCACTACAAAAGAAGTACTGCCTTACGTAACAGTAACCATACAAGATAATGCCTCTAAAACATTGGCCACAGCCATAACAGACGACCTTGGCTTATTTACTATTGAAGCAGCCTCAACTGGTTCGACAAGTATTTCATTTAGTTACACGGGGTATCAAAATCATATCCAATCTTTAATTGCAGGAAAACAAAAAATTGATTTGGGAACAATTGAATTAACTACCAATATGGTACAATTAAAAGCAGTTGAAATTAGCGGTCAAAAATCGAATGTTAGTTTAAAACTTGACAAAAAGGTTTTTGAAGTGGGTAAAGATGTGCTTTCGCAAAATGGTTCTGCTCACGATGTATTAAATGGAGTTCCATCTGTTGCTGTTGATGCTGCGGGAACGGTAAGTCTTCGTGGAAATAGTAATGTTTTGATCTTAATTAACGGAAGACAATCTGGACTTACCCAAAGCAATGCGCTTGATCAGATTGCAGCCGACCAGATTGAACGAATTGAAGTTATTACCAATCCTTCTTCAAGATATGATGCTGCGGGTTCTGCGGGGATTGTTAATATTATATTGAAAAAGAACAAAAAAAGCGGTTTTAGCGGTCAGATTAGATTGGTTGCGGGCTCGCCAAATGATAGTCGTCTTAATCCGAGCCTTAATTTTAAATCAAACAAAATCAATATTTTTTCCAATTTCAGTATCCGTTCTAGCGATTATGTGGGTTTGTACACCACCGATCAGGTAACTAATAGTACCACTTCTCCAAATTACATGCATCGCGTGCAGAATGAAGATCGTCACGACGATGGAAAATTGCTTTATATGGGTGCCGATTATTTTATTAATGAACATCAAACGATTACGGCTGCTTTTTTAAAGAATGCCACACATGATAATGATAAAACCGATTTGCGTTATCAGTACGATAGTGATCAAGGCAATACCACACCTGATAGTCTTTTGACGAGACATGGAAAATCATTGGAAAAACGGGATTACAGTCAAATTGAGTTTAATTATACACGAACATTCCAACAGAAAGCAAAAAAATGGACTATTGACGTTCAATACGATTGGTGGAACAGCGACAAAAAATGGGATCTTTCTACACAGCGTTTGCTTCCAGACATAATGGTTTATCCTAGCATTAGAACAAGTTCTGTAGGAAACAGCAGAGATTTTCTGGCTAAGACCGATTTTATTCAGCCAATTGACAGTCTTTCTACTTTGGAATTTGGATTAAAAACTGAGATTAGAACGGTTACAAGCACTTATCTGGCAGAAGAACAACAGGACAATAATTGGATCGTTTATCAGAACATTGATAATGATTTAAATTACGACGAAACCATAACGGGCGCTTATACACAATTTAGCAGTAAAATCAATAAGTTTAGTTATATGTTGGGCTTAAGAGCCGAACTTACAGATATTGCTATTAAAGATGTAGAAAATGCGTATAGCGATAAAAAAAACTATAACAAACTCTTTCCTACTATCAATCTAGCTTATAAGTTTGATGCTTCGTCATTACAGTTAAATTACAGTAAACGCATTAAACGTCCGTCCTTATATGCTTTATATCCTTTCAATGAAGTCACCGATTTAAATGCACAATATATCGGAAATCCTGATTTAAATCCTTCCTATACAGATGCATTTGAAATGGCATTTCTTAAAAATTGGAAAACATTTACTTTGAATCCTTCGCTTTATTATCAATACGAAAAAGGCTTTATTCAAGATTATACGTATCGCCAAGATGATATCTTTCTTACCACACCCATAAATATTGATTACGAAATAAGAAGCGGAATTGAATTATCGACATTATACAATCCGTTAAAATGGTTTCAGGTTAATGCCGAAATGAATTATTATCACTTCAAACAAAAAGGAAATTATAGAGACGAAAACCTAGATTATAGCAGTCAAAACTTTACTGCTCGCTTAAGCACGCAGATTAAACTTCCTGCTAAATTTAGTTTTCAAGGCCGTTATAACTTTCGTGGAGAAAAACGCAATGCACAAATTACCAGCGAAGCATTACAATTAATTGATTTCGGATTTAGCAAACTCCTCCTTAAAGATAAAGCTACTATTGTGTTTGATATTACGAATGCTTTTAATCTTCGTCAATACAAAAGCGTTACCACTGGAACCGATTATGTCATTAAAGATAATAGCATTCCAAATGCAGAGAGATATCGCTTGAGTTTTGTTTATCGTTTTAATCTAACCGATGCAAAAGCAATTCGACAAGCCAATGATGCTAATAGAGATTGATGTTCGTACAATAGCTAAGAAAAACAAAAACAAGAAGTTGTAGTATAAAACAGAAATAAATGAAGAAAATAATCATTATATTCACAGTACTTTTAACTGCATGTAATTCTAAAAAAAAATAGTATGAGTTCAACAGAAATATTTCCAAAAGGAGAACCTCTTTCTAAAGATTGGTTTACAGGCAATGCATTTTTGAAGCCTTTGATTGCAAGAGACAAGAACAATGAGTTTTCAGCAGGCAGCGTAACTTTTGAACCTGGAGCAAGAACGAACTGGCATACACATCCAAAAGGTCAAGTTCTGTTGGTTATTGAAGGCCATGGACTTTATCAAGAAAAAGGCAAACCTGCTCAAATCATTCAAAAAGGAGATGTAGTCAATATTCCCGAAAATGTAGAACATTGGCATGGTGCTAGCGCAACAACTACAATGGTTCATGTGGCAATCACTAACTTTAAAGAAGATACTCAAGTTACTTGGCTCAATCCTGTTACTGATGAAGAGTATAAAACTGCGAATGAAAATTAAATCATAAAAAAGCCCTCTATAAACAGAGGGCTCTTTTCATTCTTTTTATCAAAACTTATCGCCAGCCCAATGCAGGTGCAACGTGTTCTAAAATAGAAGACAAAATATGAATATTGTAATCTACACCTATGGTATTCGGAATAGTTAGTAATAAAGTATCTGCTTCTTGAATAGCTTCATCTTGAGCAAGTTCTTCAATTAGTTTATCGGGTTCTGCTGCATAGCTTTTACCAAAGATGGCTCTTTTGTCTTGCTCGATATAACCAAAACTATCATTGCCTTTGGCTTGTCCGCCAAAATAATATCGATCCTGCTCATTGACCAAAGCAAATATCGAACGACTTACCGAAACTCTTGCTTCACGCTGATGGCCAGCATTTTTCCAAGCCTCTTTATACAATCTTATCTGTTCGGCTTGCTGCACATGAAAAGGTTTTCCGTTTTCATCATACTTAAGCGTAGAACTCTGAAGATGCATTCCGTTTTCGGCAGCCCAAACGGCCGTTGCATTCGACGCAGCTCCCCACCAGATTCTTTCTCTTAATCCTTCAGAATGCGGTTCAATACGCAACAATCCAGGCGGATTTGGAAACATTGGGTACGGATTTGGTTCTGCAAACCCTTCACCTTTAAGTTTATCTAAAAACTCTAGTGCTTTTTTACGGCCCATATCGGCATCCGTTTCTCCTTTTTCTGGTTCATAACCAAAGTAACTCCAACCGTCAATAACTTGTTCTGGTGATCCTCTACTAATTCCTAACTGCAAACGACCTTCCGATATTAAATCGGCAGATCCAGCATCTTCTACCATGTACAATGGGTTTTCATAACGCATATCGATTACGCCAGTTCCGATCTCGATTTTACTTGTTTTCGCTCCTACTGCTGCAAGCAAAGGAAAAGGCGATGCCAGTTGTTGCGCAAAATGATGTACTCGAAAATAAGCACCATCTATACCTATTTCTTCAGCAGCCACTGCTAAATCAATGGATTGCAACAATGTATCTGCCGCTGTACGAGTTTTATATGACGGATGATTAGCCCAATGCCCAAATGATAAAAATCCTATTTTCTTCATAATGGCTTTATTTTTTTATTCTCTCAAATATACGGATAACTAATAAGAAAAAGAAAACCATGTCTTTTCTTGAAAAGTACATGGTTTTGCTTATCTATAAAATTATCAAAGCAGATAATTTTGCCTTCTAATTTTCTAATTATTGCTTAGGGTCTACGCTTAAAGGAGGAAGATTAACTTTCTTTTCATTCATCATTTTTTTCACTTGTTCGATAGTTCTATATCGTTCAATCTGCATTTCACCCGTAAAAGTTTCGCTCTGAGGTGCTCTTGGAGGAATCTGAGCATAAGTTTTCATCAGATCAGCAATAGCTTGATTAAAAATTATTGCAGTCCATGTTTTCTCTGTCCAGCTGTTCATAAACAAATCATAACGTTCTTGTGGATCTTGCCATAAATTATAAATAGCAGGAACTGTCGCTACATAGCTTTCATCTCCTCTCCAACCAAGCTGTTGTCCAGGTGCGTCACTTCCGGCAATAGCACCATTATCTCCTCGGGTATTAAATACTGCTTTGAATTTTCCGATTCGTACAGCACCTGGCGATAATTCTGCTTCTGTAAAATAAAACCATTTGTCGCGAAGTGGTGTTCCTTTTTTAAACAATACGTTTGACATATCATAACTATCAAAAACCATATCAGCACCTGCTCTGTCTTTTTTAGGAAGTTCTACTCCAGCAAGACTAGCAAATGTTGCCATAAGATCTAGTCCGCCTACAATATCATGACTTTGGCTTCCTGCTTCAATTTGTCCAGGCCACCAAGCAATTGCAGGTACACGGCTACCTCCTTCTCTATCCGTTCCTTTTGTACCTCTAAAAGGTGTATATCCAGAATCAGGATGTACATCTTGCCAAGCGCCGTTATCTACTGTGTATATTACGATAGTATTTTCCGCAATACCCAAAGAACGAATCTTATCCATAATTCGGCCTACATTGTAATCCATCTCTACAACAGCATCTGAATATTTGCTCTTACCTGGCGATTTGCCAACAAATTCTTTGGAAGGAAGATTAGGCTGATGGTTTTTAGCAAAGTTGATACACATAAAGAACGGATCTTTGCTTTTTCCATATTCATCAAGTTGTTTCAAATTATTCTCTACCATCATCATATCTAGCTCGGCGATATTATCTTCAGTAACTTTGCTTACTTCACGCGCTTTTCCTCCCGCTTCACCTTCAAGTATACCAGTAGTTACTTTTTTAAAAAACGCTAACATTTCTGGAGACATCTCTGGATTCCAAGACTGAAAAGCATAAGTATAAGCATTCAAATGATAAAGCACTACATTCTGCATTTTATCAAAACCGTGGGCTATTGGCATAGAATAGTCTGCTTCTCCAAGGTGCCATTTTCCCGAAAAATAGGTTTTATAATTGGCTTTTTTTAGTACCGAAGCTAGAGTCCATTCTTCTTTGGGCAATCCGCCTCCTTGTCCCTGAAAAGCAACGGTAGTCATACCACTTCGATTCGGAATACGTCCTGTTAGCATCGCAGCTCTTCCTGGTGTACAACTTGGCTGTCCGTAAAAGGACCAGAACTGCATTCCTTCTTTAGCCATTTTGTCCAGATTAGGTGTAGGCATTCCGCGTCCAACTCCTCCGCCGTACACTCCTAAATCTCCCCAGCCAGTATCATCAGAAATTACCATAATGATATTAGGCTTCTTTTTGGTTTGTGCGCTTATGTATCCTATAAAAGTGAAACACAGCAAACCAGCAAAAATAAATTCTAAGGCATTTTTTTTCATGGTTTTAAATTTTAATTAAATATGGGTTGTTTAAAATCTTGGCAAAAAAGTGCAGTAAGAAATAGCGTTTTTTACTTCTCAAAGAATTCCAGAATGAGAAACTTTTTTGATAACCTAAATTACAGCTAATAAGAGAGCCGTTTTTTCTAAACTGGTTGCAAATTATAATATGCAACGAGAATATAAATTTTCTAAATAAACCTTTCTTAAAATTTAATTCTTAAAAACGCTGCTTGATTTATAAATTTTCACCTTATTATATTTTTTCAAGCTTAAGTGAGATTTGTTTAAATTTCTAAAAAAACAAAGACAATTCGAGCAAATATCTTAATTATCAAAATGTTAAGTTGCAAGTTTTCTTGTTCCAAATTATAATTTGAAACATCTCCACCTGTCATTTTGTGTAATTATTCTCACTTTATGACATATTTTTGAATGGCTTAAAAAATTCCTTCCTAAACGCCTCTCCCCATATCTTTTTCCTGCTCCTCGATTTTTATAATCAATTATTGATACATCTAAACTAAAAACAAATAATTATGGATTGGATTATTACTACATTAAAAGATTATCCCGAACTGGCCATTTTTCTCACGCTGTCACTAGGTTATTTTATCGGAAAATTTAAAATCGGAAGCTTTTCTTTAGGAACGGTTACCAGTGTTTTGCTTGTGGGAGTCTTAGTCGGACAATTAGACATTGTCATTTCTCCCAATGTAAAATCGGTCTTTTTCCTTATGTTTCTTTTCGCTGTTGGATACAGTGTCGGACCCCAATTTTTTGGAGGTTTAAAAAAAGACGGACTGCCTCAAATGCTTTATGCCGCGGTAGTATGCGTTTTATGTTTGATCTGTCCGTATCTAATAGGAAAAATTATGGGCTACGACATGGGATTAACCTCTGGAATGCTTGCAGGCTCTCAAACCATATCTGCGGTAATTGGTGTCGCGTCTGACACTATCAATCAGCTTAGTATTCCTGCCGATCAAAAAGCAGCATTAATCAACAAAATTCCAGTTGCATACGCTGTAACTTATATTTTCGGAACTGCAGGTTCTGCTTGGTTATTGGCTTCTCTTGGTCCAAAGTTATTAGGCGGTAATTTAGTCGAAAAAGCAAAAGAACTCGAGATTCAGCTTGGAGGCGATGCCATTGGCGATGATCCAAGTATTGCCTCTGCTTATGATCGTGTGATATATAATGCATATCAAATCTCTTCAAACTCGTATGCTAATAACAAAACAGTGGCTGAAGTTGAAAATGAATTGGAAAGAAATAAAAGACGTTTGTTTATACAGCGCATCCGGAGAGGAAAAGAAATTATAGACGCTTCTCCAGAATTTGTAATTCAAGAAAATGATGTTGTTGCACTCGGCGGAAGAAGAGAATACATGATGAATTACGTTGCTGTAAATGAAAAAGAAGTTTTAGATATCGAACTTCTAAATTTTCCAGTAGAAGTATTAAGTGTACTCGTTGTAAAGAAAGAAGTAATAAATAAAACCCTTGCCGATTTACGCCATTTAAAATACATGCACGGTGTTGTGGTAAGGTCTTTAAAGCGAGCTGGGATCCAGATGCCGATATTACCCAATACAGTTCTTCAAAAAGGAGATATGATCGAACTTATTGGTATTAAACGAGACGTAGATCAAGTTGCTACACACATTGGTTATCCAGACCGTCCAACAAATTCTACCGATATGGCTTTTGTTGGTTTAGGAATAGTATTAGGAGGATTACTTGGCGCATTAACCATTAAAGTAGGCGGAGTGCCAATAAGCCTTAGTACAAGTGGTGGTGCCTTAATATCTGGACTTTTCTTCGGATGGCTAAGAGGTCAGCACCCTACTTTCGGGCGAATTCCAGAGCCTGCTTTGTGGATTATGAATAATGTGGGTTTAAACATATTTATTGCTGTAGTGGGTATTACAGCAGGACCAAGTTTTATAGTAGGTTTTCAAGAAGCTGGCTGGGGACTTTTCATTGCGGGTGCTGCAGCAACAGCCATTCCGCTAATACTCGGACTTCTTATAGGAAGATACATTTTCAAATTCCATCCTATTATAACCTTAGGATGTGCTGCCGGGGCAAGAACAACTACTGCCGCCCTTGGAGCTTTGCAAGATGCCGTAAAAAGCAAAACCCCAGCATTGGGTTATACCGTGACCTATGCCGTTGGTAATACGCTACTCATTATATGGGGCGTCGTCATTATTTTAATCATGAGTTAGTCGAATTTTTTATATAATCTCTAAACATTTTAGTTATGGCAATTGATATTTCAAAAATAAAAACATCAAGAGAGGTAGAAAAAACACTTCAGACCCTCAGCCCATTTGAAATTAAAAATGAATTAATTCATTTGGCAGATGAAAGTGCGCTTAAATCTACAGCGATTACACTTAATGCCGGAAGAGGAAATCCGAACTGGATTGCTACAGTTCCTAGAGAAGCTTTTTTCCTTTTCGGACAATTTGCATTAGAAGAATGCCGCAATGTTATGGAAGAACAAGGCATTCTCGCAGGAATTGTACAAAACAAAAGCGGAGTAGCTTCTCGTTTTGAAGCTTTTTTATTGAAACATAAAGATACTCCTGCTGCTGCACTTTTAGAAAAAACATATCATTATGGTGTAGACAAACACGATTTTGATGGCGATGCGTGGATCCGTGAATGGATTGAAGCTGTAATCGGATTTAACTATCCTGTCCCAGATCGTATGCTAAGTCAGATAGAAATTATTGTTCATGATTATTTGGTACAGGAAATGTGCGGTGCAGGAAACGATAAGGGCAAGTATGATATTTTTGCTGTTGAAGGCGGAACTGCTGCAATGTGTTACATTTTTGATTCGCTTATGCAAAACCACCTTACCGAGCGTGGCGATAAAATAGCCTTGCTTACGCCTACTTTTACGCCATATATCGAAATTCCTGAATTAGATCGATACAAATTTGATGTCGTTTATGTAGAAGCAAGCGGAGTTGGCGATAACGGATTCCATACTTGGCAATATCCAAATTCTGAATTAGAAAAACTAAAAGATCCTGCCGTTAAAGTGGCTTTTGTGGTAAATCCGAGCAATCCGCCATCTTCGGCGATGAGTACTGAGACGCTCAATTATATCGCTGATATAGTAAAAAATCATAACCCCGGTTTGATGGTGATTACAGATGACGTTTATGGAACTTTCGTTAATAATTTTAGATCATTAATGGCTATTATTCCACAAAATACTATCACAGTATATTCATTTTCAAAATATTTTGGCTGTACAGGCTGGAGACTTGGAACGATTGCCATTCATCAAGACAATATTTTCGATAAAAAAATTGCCAATTTAAGTCCGGATCTTAAAAAAGAACTGCACGATCGTTATTCTTCTCTGACATTAGAGCCAGAAAAAATCAAGTTTATTGACAGACTCGTTGCCGATAGCCGACAAGTAGCTTTAAACCACACGGCAGGATTATCTTTACCTCAGCAATTTCAAATGATGCTTTTCTCTGCATTTTGTTTATTGGATACTCAGGATGTTTATAAAACCCTTACACAGTCTATTATTCACAAACGCCTGAGCTTGTTATGGGAAGGATTAGAAGTTCCGATTCTAGAAGATCCAATGCGTGCAGGATATTATTCTGAAATCGATATTATGGTGGCGGCAAAACACTTTCACGGTGATGATTTTGCCAATTGGCTGAAAACAAATTTTGAACCCGTTGATGTATTGTTCCGCTTGGCAGAAAAAACAGCAATCGTACTTTTAAATGGAGGCGGATTTGCTGGTCCAGAATGGAGTATCAGGGTTTCTCTTGCCAATCTTCCTACTGATAGTTATCTGATTCTTGGGAAAAATATCCGTAAAATTTTATTGGAATATGTAACCAGCTGGGAAAACTCAACAAAATAATAGACGCTTAAATTAAAATATTAAACCTATGAAAAATTTATTTACTTTATTATTATCCGTTTTATTGGTAACAGGTATTTATGCTCAAAAATTACCTAGAATAAAAATATTGGCAACTGGAGGAACAATTGCCGGACAAGGCGCATCTGCAGATCGCTCTGCTTATACTGCGGGACAATTGCCCATAAAAGATTTAATCGCAGCAGTTCCAGGAATTGACAAAGTTGCCGAAATTTCTGGAGAACAGATTTCAAATGTAGGAAGTCAGGATATGACTGTGGAGATTTGGATTAAGCTGAATAAAAGAATCAACGAAATTTATAAAAATAATGAAGCTGATGGTATCGTAATCACTCACGGAACCGATACGCAGGAAGAAACAGCTTATTTTTTATCATTGACCGTAAGATCTGATAAACCTGTAATCGTTACCGGTTCTATGCGTCCAGCAACAGCCATAAGCGCAGACGGTCCAAAGAATTTATATGATGCCGTAACTTTAGCAGCTTCTAAACAAGCAGCGCACAGCGGTGTTTTACTAGTATTTAATGAATATATCTTTACGGGAAGAAATGCTGTAAAAACGAGCACTACTCACTTAAATGCTTTTACAGCACCAAACAGCGGTCCAATCGGACAGGTTTATGACGGAAAAGTTTCTCTTTATGAAAATCCGATTAGAAAAACCAATAAAAATACTCCGTTTGATATTACAGGCTTAACCACTTTACCAGAAGTAGCTGTTGTCGAATTATACGCTGATGCGCCAGCAACTGCCATAAATGCGTATGTAGCGTCTGGAGTAAAAGGAATTGTGACTGGCGGTTTAGGTAACGGAAATCTAAATAAAGTAAACTCAGATGCTGCGGCTAGCGCTGTTAAAAAAGGAATTGCCATTGCAAGAGCTTCTAGAGTACCGTCTGGAAGAGTTACTTTATTTGACGAAACCGATGATCAAAAGCTTGGTACTATTGTCGCAGATGATTTAATTCCTCAAAAAGCGAGAATTTTATTAATGTTGGGACTTACCCAAACTACAGACAGTAAAAAACTCCAAGAATACTTCTTTGAGTATTAAACCATTTGATATTGTAAACTATGCGTATCTTAACTTCAATAATTTTGAGCGTTTTTCTGGCAACGGGTGCCTATGCACAACAGGAAAAACAGACTGATACCGTTCTCAATCATAAAACTCCCCTAATAAAAGCAACCAAAGTTGATTTGCTCAATAATGTCGATTTAATTTTCAATACTCAGGTTGGTTTTAACAGCTATATTGAAGACGGAAAATATACTAGCAGTAAATTTGAAGTGAACCAATTTAGATTGGAAGTAAAAGGGAAAGTGTATAAGGATAAAGTATTTTTTAGGTTTAGAGACCGATATACTAAAGAGACTGAACCACAATCTACAGACAATATCAGCAGTTCTACAGACTTGGCTTTTATTGGGTATAATATATCCAACAGGACAAGTATTGCCATTGGAAAAATGACCGCAAACTGGGGTGGTTATGAGTTTGACATGAATCCAATTGACATTTATCAGTACAATGATATTGTCGATAATTCAGATAACTTTTTAACTGGAGTTCAGTTCAACTGGGAACTCAATAAGGATCATGTTTTTTCTGCTCAGATTTTAAATTCTCGAACTAAAACTTTTCCTGAACTCTATCAAAATGTGCCAAATGTCGAAGAAGCAAAATTCCCTGCTGCCTATGTTGGAAACTGGAACGGTAGTTTTTTAGATGGAAAATTTAAAACGATTTACAGTTTCAGTATTTTTCAGGAAGCTTCAAAAAATGGACACCCCGTAAATATGTATTATACGGCATTAGGAAATCAGTTTCGAACCAAAAAATGGCTTTTTCAATATGATTTCAAATGGAGCAGCGAAGATCTGGATCGAACAGGAGTTGTGACTTCTTTAATTCCAGACACGGTTCTAGATCATGCGGCAGAAAATGTATATTATATCGAACATTGGCTGAGAACTGTATATTCATTGAATGAAAACTGGAAAATTTCGGCAATTGGAATGGTTAGCACGGCTTCATGGAAAGATATACCCGATCCAAATGTCAGCTCTAGCCGAATCCGTACCGCGTGGGGCGTTATTCCGACAGTAGAATTTTATCCAATTAAAAACTTTAATTTAAAGTTCTTTGCTACTTATGTCGCTCGTTTTTATGAGTACAGCGATTATTCAAAAACAAGTTTAGGGCAATCTAATAGCACTACTGGAAGAATTATGATTGGTATAATTTCGCCTCTAGTTGTATTATAAAATTTTAAATAATTAACTCCATGAGAAATGCTGAAATAAATCGAGTTTTACGATTTGTTCCAGCATTTCTAATTTGTTCTCTCGCAGATTAGGCAGATTTAAGAATAATTTAAAATGCTTTAAGTTAAGCTTCTTTTGAATAGCCTACAGCTTCAGCTGGAGGTATTTAATGATTGTAATAACAAGGCTTTAGCCAAATCACGTATGTTTGGCTAAAACCATCTTGATTCTCTTTATTTAAACTCCAGCTAAAGTTGGAGCCAATTCAAATTAATAACTGGTTTATAAACATTTCACCCGTGTCCCCGTGTTTGAAACCACGGGCTATGTTTGAATATATGCGTAATGATTGGCAACACGCAACACGCAACACGCATAACTCATAACTTCATAACCTTTTTTATGAATAGCCTCCAGCTTCAGCTGGAGGTATTTAATAATCGCAAGAATAAGGCTTTAGCCAAATTGCGCAATTTAGGCTAAAGCCATTCTAATTCCCTTTATATAAAACTCCAGCTAAAGCTGGAGCCAATTCAAATTAATAACTGGTTTATACGCATTACCTGTATCCCAGTTCCCCGTGGTTGAAACCACGGGCTATGTTTGAATATATTGTGTAATGATTAGGCAACACGCATAACTCATAACTCAAAACTCATAACTCATAACTCTCTTCAAATATTTTAAACGAATAAAACAAATCGTACTATAAAAAGCAAAAAGCAGAATAAGATGCAATAAAACTGATGGATTATCCCATAAACTGGCACCCGATTGTACAATAGCAGTATACAAAACAATAAAAGGCGTTGTAGGCAAAAGATTAGACAGCCACTGCAATGCTAGCGGAAGCGATTCAAATGGCCAACTGTATCCTGTAATCAAGAAAATCGGATAAGTTGAAAAAGCCATCATCTGCAAACAAAGTAATTGCGATTGGAACAAAGAACCTATAAACTGCGCCATCGGAATTAAAGTAACAATAAACAAAAGCAGCAATAAGCTTAACTCGAATCCGCTGCCTCTCATGGGTAAATTAAGCAGTTGGTAATTTACATTTAAAAAGAAAAAACCATACGAAGAAAAAAGTATCAAGTAAAACAATCCTTTTCCCCAAATACCATTAGAAATGCCAGAACCCAGCCACTCGCCTAAACGAGAACGCTGACGCTCGCCGGCGACACTTTCGCACAAACCAATTAATAAAGTTTGCTGTAAAATCAAAGCCAACAATCCTGGCAGTAAAAATGCGCCATAACTCGATCTTTCGTTAAATAGAGGACGATAATCTAAGTTTACAGGCATTACATTTTCCATCGCAATGGTAGTGCTCATGCCTTCTTTCTTTTGATAATATTGAAGTCTCACTCCTGCTCCAACGGTCAAACATATCTGCTGCACATTTAACAACAGATCACTCGATGGAAGAAATCTCGCGGCATTGATTGCCAATACTACATTGCTTTGTTTTAAACTCAATAAATTGGCTTCTGTTCCTTCTGGAATATAAAAATAGCCTTGGCAATTCCCTTGATACATCTGTTCTTTTGCCTGTTCCAAATTCGAAAAATGAACGAGTTCTACAATTGGGGAATCATCTATATTTTGCTGCAGCAAACGTGATAATCTGGAGCCATCATCATCTACCACAGCCAATTTTACATCGAATTCTTCTTTATTGATATAAATGCTTCCGTAAAAAAAAGCATACAGCAAAGGAGCGATAAGAAGCGTAAGCAGCAAACTATGATCCTTTACTACTTGTGAAGCTTCTCTCAAAAAGAGATTAATCAGCGATTGTTGCGGTTTCTTTTTCATCTTTAATCGAATTAAATTGACGTTTAAACAACAACATTGCTGTCGGGTACATGACCAAACAAAACAATAAGAGTTTGGTCATTTCTCCTTGAGCATATCTTAAAGGCAAATTCATATAATACACCTTAAAAAATCCGTCTAAAAAAGCGGTATAAGGCATAATAAGCGCATAATACTGATCGTACCAAGGCATTGCCCATCTCGGAAAAGTAAATCCACTGAACACAAAAGCAGGCGAAGTATAAAAAAGAGCCACATCTCCAGAAAGCATTACATCTTTAAACAAAGCCGATATAAACATTCCGATACCAATGCATGCCAGAGAAAGCATGGTGTATAGTACAAAAAACTTTCGCGTAGCTACGGGAACCCCGATATCGAAAAAAGTAAAAATAATTCCCGTAATGATGATAAAATTAATCCAGCTGATGGCTAGATGCGCAATTGTTTTTCCGACAATTACTCTGAGAACAGAACCTTTTGACGAATCGTACAATTCTTGCATCGTTCCTGTAACCCATTCATAATTTAAAGCCAGCATAGAACTGATAATCAGAATCATCTGCATTCCGACAGTTATTAAACCTGGAACCAAATATTCCTGATAATTATAAGTTGGATTATAAAGCTGATAGGTTCTCAGACTAATCGGATTTGCAATCGCCATGGCTTGATCAGATTTCATTCCCGTTTTTACCAGTTTCTGCAAAATTACCCCTGTACTTCCTGTAATTACAACTTCGGCGACAGCCTTATAAACTAACTTAGCAGGAACAAGCGCGGCGGCATTGGTATACAAAGTCACATTACTCGGATGACGGCTGTAGATATTCTTCTGCAGATTTGCAGGAAAATGAACAGCACCCAATATTTTACCTTCTTGAATCAGTTTTTTAACTTCGGCTTCACTGCTTACTCTTCTGGTAATCTGCAACGTTTCTTTTTGTTCTAATAAAAAAATTAGCTCTCGGCTTATGGCGCTTTGATCTTCATCCCAAATTGCAAATGCTAAATTCTTGGCATCTTGTTTTTGGTAAATAAGAGCATAAAAGAAAAACAAGGCTACAGGAACAACAAGCATGACCAAGTAAAAAACCTTTAAACTCAGAATGCGCTTCCACTCTCTAATAATTATGTTCAGCATCAAAATCATTGAGGAAGAATTAAAGAAGCAGTCATACCAGAACGAAGGCCTTTAATCTGTGCAAGGTTTTCGGGTTTCAATTCTATTGTAAAAGTTCTCAATTCAAATTCCCCTTTATCTTTGGACGGAACCCAATTGGCAAATTCTAATGTAGGCGCAATAGAATGCACAACGGCATCAAACGTTTCTGGTTCACAACCCGGAACTTTAACTGCTGTTTTGCTTCCCACTTTAAGCAAATTGGATTTATCCTGTCGGATATTAAACTTAATTATCGTTGAGTTCTTTTTCTCTATGGTCATAATCGGATACCCAATAGAAATAATTTCGCCCTGATGTGTAACCAAGTTAGAAATTACGCCATCTGCAGGAGCATAAACTCTCGTATTATCTCCAAGCGCTTTGGTTAGTTCATAAGCTTGTTCTGCTTGTTTTACAATAGCATTTGCAGTTTTTAGCAATTCAGGCCTTGTACCATTTTTGAGCATTTGCAGATTTAACTGAGCGGTTTCCATTTCCTTTTTTGCCGCTTGAAATTTAAAATAGAAAACATCCTTTTCCTGTCCCGAGATCACATCTTCATTATACAGACGTTCCATGCGGTCATAAGTCGTGCTAAACAATTTATATTGCTCTTGACTGATTTGATATAGTTTAGAAGTCGCTTCTATCAATTCTGGTCTGGCTCCTTGCGTTAGCAGTTCCTGTTGTCCTTTTGCAGCATCAATTGCCGATAATGCCTGTGCTTTTATGGCGTTTATTTCATTAGATCGAAGTACAGCCAGCAATTGTCCTGTTTTTACGGTATCGCCTTGTTTTACCAATAACGAATCTAATCTGCCTGGAAATTCGGCCGCAACATCAACACTTGTTGCATCGACCATTCCGATAAAATTATCATCTTCTTTATTGTTGTCTTTTAAGAAAAAAATCAGTCCTGCTATTACTACAAAGATTGGAATAATCAGCGCCCAGTAGTTTTTAAATATATCTTTCATCTATTTAATAAATTGCGTTATTTGACTTGGATTTCCTAAACTATTAAAATATTCCGCTAATGCCAGATAGTATCCCAAAACAGCGGTATAATACCCTTTTTCTATTTCTGTTTCTATCAATAAAGCATCATTAACATCTTTTGGCGACGAGAGCTGATTGTTCATTCTCTTGGTTATTAAACTGCTTGTCGTATTGGCTTCCTTTCTCGCTGCATCCATAGCCATAACATCATTTTGCAATGAAGTCATTTTGTTCTTTGCCACCCTCGACTGCACCTGAAGCATTAAACTGGAATTCTCTTCTCCTAGTTTCGCTTCTTCTATCAACTGTTTTGCGGCTAAAGTCCTTTTATTGGTCTGTCCGTTATACAAAGTCCATTGCAATTCCAGCCCTACAAACCAATCGGGAATAGAAACGGGTAAGTCTTTCTGATATAAATTGTAATTTCCAATGGCAAAAATGTTAGGCAAAGCCAATGATTTGCTAATTTTTTCAGCAGTTTCTGCATAAGAGATCTTGTTGTTTGCAATTCTATAAACCGGGTTTGTAAGCCAATACTCATTCATAGGTTTCTCTAGATTGATTTCGGTATATTTTAAAGTATCAGAAATCACTATTGCAGCATCAAGGTCCACTCCCATCAGTTTATTCAGTTCAAGATGCGCATTTTGTTTTTCCATCTTAATATTGTTATACTGAGTCTGCGCCTGAATTAAAACTACATTCGTCCAGTTTTTTTGGTATGGAGGCAGTATTTTATTCTTGACCAATTCTTCGGCATAATTTTTATTTTTATCTAAAGCGCTTACAATCTGTTCCTGTTTTTTAATTAAAGAGTTGAGGTACAATATTCTAAGATACTGTACTGCAATTAAAAAATTAACTTCTTTACCGGCAATCTCAACACCAATTCCAGCCGAATTGGCAACCGATTGAGCCAGATCTATACTCGAATTGATTTTGTTTCCCAGAAAAATAGGCTGACGAACTCCCACTCCTGCAACAAAATAAGACTGTTTGCTTAAACTAGGATTATAGTCTGGATAAATGCCTCCAATAACCGTTTTTGAAGTATTATAAATACGATCCTGCGCTGCCTGAGATAAATTGTTTCCCGTAATTTCATGATAAATTTCGTTTGCCGTATTCACACTTTGTTGTGATGAACCTTCAACGATTCCGTCTTTAACGGTCTGCAAGTTTATCGTAAGCGGACTACTCAAATAAGAATAACTCGATAAAAGATCTACTTTAGGCAAATAGCCTTTCTTTTCGGCCTGCAGATTATATTCGCCTGTCTTCAATGCAGATTTTGCCTGCTTGATGGTAATATTATTTTGCTGTGCGATAGAAAAACATTCTTCAAGAGAAGTGGTCTGCGCTTTTGTTTCCAAGCAGGATACAAAAAGACAAAACAAAATAAAAAGCTTTAGAAATTGTAGTTTTATATGCATCTATATAATATTCTAATGATTTGAAATTACTTTTAACTAGCGACTTCTTTGCTGTTTAATTAAAAACTGCAGGATAAAATAGAAATGAGATAAAAACTTATTATTCAGATAAATTCTGAAATGGTTTAAATTTATTTAGAATATACTGCTTACGAAAATTTGGGTTCCTTAACTTAAGCAGCGAAAAAAAGTATACCAGCAAAAATCATGTACAAGCCAATATACCAACTAGTTAAAGATAAAGATTTTATTTTATAAGTGCTATTTTAATTTACGGAAATCAGCATAATGCAATCTCCTTATCTAAAACCATTTTTTATATCGCTCCTCTGGAGCTTTTTTGTAGATGCGAAATAGATTCTTCTATAAATATTTTGCTCCTGTGGAGCATTTAAACACAGTTCTTAATAATTTTGCTTTTATAATGTCATTCCCCACTGGCACATTTCTTGAAAATAATTATCATTATTAACTGATTTAAAACTATTTATCATGAAAGTTACTTACTACGGGCATTCGTGTTTTTCTGTTTATGCCGGCGGAAAACACCTTCTTTTTGATCCTTTTATTACACCAAATGAGTTAGCAAAAGAAGTTGAGGTAGATGCTATAAAGGCAGATTACATTTTTATCTCTCATGCGCATTATGACCATATTCTCGATGTCGAGCGAATTGCCAAAAATACGGGCGCAAAAGTGCTCGGAAATTTTGAAATCTATAATTGGCTATTGAAAAACGGAATCGAAAATGCACACCCCATCAATCCAGGAGGAAAGTTTGATTTTGATTTCGGAACTGTAAAATGTGTGATAGCCCAGCATCCTAGCAGTTTTATAGATGGTTCTTACGGCGGAATTGCCTGTGGTTTTGTGCTTACAACAGCAGATGGAAATTTCTATTACAGCGGCGATACGGCTCTGACTTTGGATATGCAACTGATTCCTAAATTTACCCCACTTGACTTTGCTGTTTTTCCTATTGGCGACGGTCTCACAATGGGAATCGAAGAAGCTATTGAAGCCGCAAAACTCGTTGGGGTAAACAAAATATTAGGCGTTCATTACGATACTTTTGGATTTATTGTAATGGACCATCAAAAAGCTTTAGAGGAGTTTAATAAAGCTTCTTTTCAATTATTCTTACCTAAAATAAATACGACCATCGAGATTTAAATTGGTTATTTTTCTTTGCTATATTTCGCTAAAATGTGGGTTTTAGCGAAATATCATTTTATAAAAAAACCATAGAAAACAACATAGAAATTTTTTCATAAAAAAAAGGAATAGCTGCTGACACTATTCCTTTTGCATATAATAAAGTTCTGCTGATGAACTTCAAATTATATGTATTCTACAAAATTAATGATGTATTGCGCGGTAAGTTCCGGATATTGATGTTGAGGTCCGTGCCCTGTTGCGGCATAAACAATCATTTGCGCATTTGTCATTTGATTGATAATCGGATACCAATTGTCTACGGCAAAACTGATATCATGATCTCCAGAAATAATTAGAATGGGAGTTTTGGTCTTTTTCAGCTGTTCTCTAAAGTTTAAAGCATCTTCTCTAAAAGTATCTCCTCCGCCAAAATACAACTGAAAAACATCCATTGTAGAAGGAATTTTATCTACGGCTATCTTTTTATGAATTCTATCGTGCGAAGCTTTTGCTGCCAAACGGCTTGATTCTGATTTTGGTTCAAAAAACAGCACAATTTCATCATCAAAGTCATTTAAAGGTTTGAGTGCGGCATCAAAAAACGCTTGCTCAATAGGAACTTTGTTTTCTCCCGGCGGATTTGTTCCTACCAAAACGGCATGCGTTACCAAATTAGGATAAAGCAAAGTTGCCGTCTGTGCCACCAACCCACCATAAGACCATCCTAAAACAATTACCGAATCTAATTTTAAGGCATCTGCCAAATCCTTCACGTCTTTGGCTACAACGGTAATGTCTGGAGCAAGACTTCCTGTAGAAGAGCCAATTCCAGAATAATCAAATACGATAACGTTGAACTTTTCTGCCATCGATGCAACAAACAACGGATCCCAAGTGTCTAGTGTTCCTCTAAAACGGTTCACAAAAATTACTGCTTTTCCTTTGCCGTACGAACGATAAGCAATTTTACGATCGCCTAAATCGGCAAAACGTGTCTCTGCGTCATAAATTTTTTCCATAATTATAAGTTAAAGATTGAAATCAATATTCGTTTTCATCAAGTAGACAAAGATTAAACCAAAACGCAGAACACTAACAATAAAGCATTTAACTATTATTTGTGTGCTAAAGAATTATGATATTTCAAGAATCCAATCTTCTTTTTAACGATATATAATAATTCCCTCATGCGTTTTAAGAACAATGCTTTTAGAATCAATACTTTATAAAAAAGGCATTCCTTTTGTTTTTTGTAAATGAAATAGTACTCTTTTCTAAACATTAATCTAACAGCTTCGATATGATGTATTTATCTACTAAAAAAACGATTATGTTTATTACTGGAACATTCATCAGCCATGCTTGCTGGAAAGAATGGATTGTTTTTTTTGAAAATGAAGGCTATAAAACGGTTGCTCCGCCTTGGCTTTACAAAAACGAATTGGCAGTAGATTTAAGACAAACCCATTCAGAGTCCAAAATTGCTTTAATTCGTTTAGATAACTTATTGGATTATTATACTGAAATCATTGACAAGCTTCCTGAAAAACCAATTTTAATAGGCCATTCCTATGGCGGACTTCTAACGCAGTTACTGCTTCAAAAAGAATTGGGATCGCACGGAATCTGCATCAATTCTATTCCGCCTGGTAATCTTATGCATTTTAATTTTTCGTTTTATAAAGCAATTTGGAATCTTTCCGATGGTCTTAGTCTAACAAATAAGACCTTTTTAATGCCTTTTAAGACATGGCAATACTATTTTGCGAACCAAATGCCGTTTGAAAAACAAAAAGAAGCTTACGAAGCTCTATTGATTCCCGAATCTAAATCAGTTATACGAAACGTTTATTCTAAATCAGCTAAGATTGATTTCAAGAAAAAACACAATCCGCTTTTGTTTGTAGCGGGTTCAGAAGATGCTTTTGTTCCTGCTTCTTTAAATAATTTGAACTTTAAAAAATATAAAAATCTTCATTCTATAACTTGTTACAAAGAATTTCAAGATGGCAATCGTTTGAGTATAAATCAAGAAAACTGGCAGACTATTGCTGAGTTCATCGCCAATTGGCTAAAGAAAATTTCTTAATGGATTGCATATTTTTTTTGTGTTCCCGTGGTTGAAACCTCTTGCGGAATTTTTAAATGTTCCCGTGGTTGAAACCACGGGCTATGTTTAAACATGATTAAAAAACAGAATCAATATTTCAACTAAATAATCCCTTTCTTAATCTCCAGTTTTTTAATCTTAGAATTTAAAGTCGATGGATGAATGTCTAAAATTTCGGCCGCGCCACCAGCACCAGAAATTTTTCCGTTGCATTTTTTAAGAATATACAAAATATAATCTCGTTCATTTTCTAATATCGTTTTTATCGAAAATGATTCTTGTGCTGGTTCAGGATGCATTTTGGAAGACATAGAAAGTTCAATTTCTTTAATTGTATTTCCTTCTGTCAGCAAAATGGCGCGTTGCATTACATGTTCAAGTTCTCTAATGTTTCCTGGCCAATTGTAATTTATAATCTGCTGCAAAGCAAAATCGGAAAGAATGGGCGCTTTTCTGCCCATTTTCTCGCTATAAACCGCTATAAAATGATTGGCTAAATCTGGAATATCTTCTTTTCTCTTTTTTAACGGCGGAACCATAATCGGAAAAACATGCAAACGATAGTACAAATCCATCCTAAATCGTCCTGCTGCCACTTCTTCTTCCAAATTTTTATTGGTTGCCGCAATAATCCTAACATCTATTTTCATTGACGAAGTGCCGCCCACACGCTCAATTTCTCTTTCTTGCAGAACACGAAGCAGTTTTACCTGCAATTCGAGAGACATCTCTCCTATTTCGTCTAAAAAAATAGTTCCTCCATCTGCCAATTCAAATTTACCTATGCGTCTGTCCAAAGCGCCTGTAAAAGCACCTTTTTCATGTCCAAAAAGCAATGACTCGGCAAGATTTTCAGGAATAGCGCCACAATTGATAATAACCAAAGGCTTGTCTTTTCTCGGAGATAAAGCATGTATGCTTTGCGCAATTTTTTCTTTTCCTGTTCCGCTTTCTCCTAAAACCAAAACTGAAGTATCTGAAGGCGAAACTTTCCGAATATAATTAAAAACTGTGCCCATTTGCGAACTGTTACCAATAATCCCTTCAAAACCTTCTTGTGTCTTTACGGGAGAAGTTATGCTTTTGATTTCCGTTTTTTTAATTGGCAGGTTTAAATCTTCTTTCGAATAAATTTTAGCAATAAATTGATGAAAAAGCAGTTCTAGTGAACCTAATAATCGTAAGTGTTCTTGAGAATAAACAGTAAGGCTACGGCTGTAAAAAGTAAAATGATAGCTCTGGATCGTGGCAATTGAAAGCGGAAAAACCAAATAAGATTTGATGCCAAAATTGTGTGCAATTAAAGCTTTAATTGGTGCTTCTTGCAGGTTGTTAATCAACGCTTCTTCGCTATAAATTACAGGCTTTTTATCTACTTTAGATTTCCTGTAAGTTTCGTTGATTTCTTTTTCTGACAATACCGCTATTTGTGAAAGTTTCTGCAGATTGATGATTTGATATTGTTCCAAATTTCTGCGTACAATTCCTAGATTATCGTAATGTGTGGAAGTCACAAAACCGGTTTCCAAATAATCAAAAGGAATAAAAGTTTGAACCGCTTTTGCAAATGCCAATAACGCCTCTTCTTTCTTTAGGTTGGAATTTATAATTTCTGCAATGGCCGCCTGAAGCTGAAATTGCTGCAGTAGCTGACTTTCTAAACTGTATTGCTGACGATAAAATGCAATTTCAAGAGTCGTTAGCACATCTTGATCTCGAAAAGGTTTCACGATAAACCCATAAGGATGAGTAGTTTTAGCTTGATCTAATACAGTTTTACTTGAATTGGCAGAAATAAATATGAAACCAATATATTTCTCTTTAAGAATATGCGCCAACTCAATACCATTTCGGCTTCCTTTGAGCATAATATCTAAGAAGACCAAATCTGGTTTTTCAATTTCAATTTGCTCCAAAGCCTGTTCTACCGACCGCGCGATTCCGATCACTTCATAATTTGCTTTCTCAAGAATTAACTGTAAATCGTGAGCTTCAATAAATTGATCTTCTACAATTAAAATTCGTTTTTTCAAACTAGCAGCAACAGTTTCATATCCGTTATCGGGAGAGTTTTTCATAAGTGAGCTTTTTTTATATTATCTTGCACTTAATTTATTGATACAAAAATAGTTAATTATCGTAATTAAAATTAGTCGTTTCCAAATTTAGATAAATAAAAATCACAATTAACCGTAATTTTCATATTATTTTTCAAAACATAAAAATTGTTTCTTCCTATATTTGTTAATCCAAAACCTACTAAATTTAATTCTAATAAACCATGAAGCTACTTTACTCGTTTTGTCTGCTGTTTTTTATTACAATTAATTCTCAGGCACAAAACCACCCTGCCACAGCAAATTATGACTTAAAAAAGAAACGTCTATTAATTCATACCTGTTCTTCTTATTTATACAATTCAAATCAAGGATCTATTGATGCCGATAGTTCTGTAGTTTTAACCTGCAAAGCCTATAAACTTCCTGTTTCTTTAGCTTATGACGAAGGTTTTAATGATGGTTCTTATCTAATTGGAAATGATTTAATTGAAAAAGGAAATATCGATGCCGCAAAAAAGCTTTATTTGAAATCTAAAGGTGTCGATAAAATAAAACTGGCGCTACAATTGGGAATCTTTTATCTCTTCAAACCTTTTACAAAACCAGACGATTTAAAAAACGCTAATCTTTATATCACCGACGCGGTAAAGATTAGTAATGAGCTAAAAATACAAAAGTGGCAGCATGAGAGTTTAATGCTTTTGGGAAAGTTTTATTTCCAAATCAACAATTATCCTGAAAGTAAAAAATGCTTTTTGCAGGTTGTAAACGAATGCCGAAAACAAAAAGATAAAGCAGCGCTGGCACATGCATTACTCAACCAGGCGAGCTATCAATACGACTTAGATCCCGAAAAAGAGAAAATTCTAAAAGAAGCCGAAGCTTTGTTTAAAACATTGGGCTTTGAAGAAAAAAGATTGGAAACCAAAGCCAATTTGTGCACCATTTATTTCTGGCACGGAAAAATAAACGATGCCAAAAAAATACTTTATCAAAATATTGCCGATATGCGAAAAATCGGCTTCAGACAGCAGCAGTTTGGAGAAACTACAATTGCTCACATCGAAGCCGTTCAGTTTAACATGAAAAGTGCTTTGTATTATGCTCTAAAGAGTGTGCAAACAATGGAATCTAGCAAAGATTACACTTTTGCAGATATTTTTTATATGCGGTTAGGTTTAATCTATTTGCAGATGGGACATACAGATGACGCTATGAAAATGGCTAAAAAAAGTATTGAGTATGGGCAAAATGTTTACAGCAGCGGCAGTTGGTACAAGAGTTTTATAACTGCGACAGCATCTTTGTCTTTTAAAGGAAAAAACAAAGAAGCCATAGCATATATGAATTCTATAACAAGCCATTATCCGCCTCCAAATAAATTTGACAACATGCTTATGAATTATGCTTACGCAAATTGTTATTGGCGAATTAAAAATTATGGCACCGCCGAAAAGTATTTTATAAAAGCAGGAGAAGCAGCAGATGCTTTAGATTCACCGCAGACTTATCGAGATCTCTGCAATACGTATTCGTCTATTGCTTTATTTTATGCAAATCGACAAAATCTGTCCAAAACAAAATTCTATATTGATAAAGTCGAAGCACTTTCCAAAAAATATGGCAAGACCTACAATTCGGAAGCATTGGAAATGTCTTTATATAAACTGGACTCGCTAAATGGTGATTTTAAATCGGCTTTGGCGCATCATAAATTGTATAAAAAATTCAGTGATTCTCTTTTAGATTATTCTAAAAACAAACAAATTGAAGAGCTTAGAATTCAATACGAAACAGAAAATAAAGAACAAAAAATCAAACAATTAGACAAAGAAACCGATTTACAGCAAACGGCTTTAAAAAAATCAAAATTATTAAATACGCTTTCCATCTGGAGTTTGGTTTTATTGGCTCTTTTTCTTGGCTTATTGTACAATCGATACCGCCTAAAACAGAGAACAAATGCCGAATTGGAATTCAAAGAAAAAGAAATCAATCAAAAGAACATTAATCTTAGACATTTGTTAGATGAAAAAGAATGGCTTTTGAAAGAAATCCATCACCGTGTAAAAAACAATCTTCAAACCGTCATAAGTCTTCTTAATTCGCAATCGGCTTATTTGGAGAACGATATGGCGTTGTCGGCCATTAAAAACAGTCAGCATCGCATTCATTCTATGTCGTTAATTCATCAAAAACTATATAGTTCAGAGAATATTTCGACAATCAATATGCCCAATTACATCAAAGAATTAGTCGAATATCTGAGAGAATCTTTTTCGCTTGGGCAGCGCATTCGCTTTGAACTTAAAATTGATCCGCTCGAATTAGATGTTGCACAGGCCGTTCCGCTTGGGCTTATCTTAAACGAAGCGATTACTAATTCAATAAAATACGCTTTTCCAGACAACAGAACAGGAATGATCTATGTTACGCTCCAAGCGACAACCGAAGACAAATACCTGCTGACGATTACCGATAACGGAGTGGGCTTTGATGCAAACATCAGCAATAAAAAAATCAATTCGTTTGGGTTAAGTCTAATAAGAGGTCTTAGCGATGATTTGGATGCGGCTTTTTCTATGGAAAACAATAACGGAACAATTCTTAAAATAGAATTCTCTAAAGAGTTTCCAATCAATGAAAAAAGAAAATAGTTTTCTATTGCATACAATTAATTTCAACACATAGAAACATAGTTTTGTTGTATCTGAAAGAAGGCAAAAGAAACAGGTTTCTAAACATAGACAACTATATGTTTTTAAATTAGCAAAATGCCTTTTCTAGTTAAAGATCAACACTTTAAAACTATGTCTCTATGTGTTTAGTATCACACTACAATGCTTATTTCTTTTGTAGCGAAATCTCACGAATCGGAATGGGTTTAGCGAAATATAGCGCTTTTAATCTCCATAAAAGTGCTAAAACCGTATTATTAAAGCTTTTATTGCCATGGCATATAAATTGGTTTCCTAGGGAAGTTAACCCTTAAAAACCAATTTATTATGAAAAAATCAATATTGCTAATCATCATTTTATTTCTAAATTTTAGCGCTGCAAAAGCCTGCGATAAATGCAGTTCCTACAATAACAGTGATTTTAAAATAAAATCGGCTACAATAACCCATAAAGCAGATTTAGGCCTTACGGTTTGGGACATTAAAGTAGAAGGAACTGCAGGTAAAACAATGCCTAAGCCAGTGGGTCAGCTAAATGGTGCGCCAGTTTTGGCCTATGTTTTTCCGACTACTTTAAAATCTTCTGATATTGGTTTCGGTCAAGCCGAAGGAATAGTAGCACTTGCGCTTACTTCTCATCCCGATTTTGAAGACACTCCGCTTTGGGATGAAAATCTTGACGGAAACTATCTAAATGACGGTTTAATCTGGCATGCACACTGGGTTTTGTTAGTGAAAGACAAACGTGTTGCCGGCGGACTTTCGGTTAGAGAATTTACAAAAGGAGATCCAAATGTAGTTCTGCCTCCAACAAATCCCGGAATGGCAATGTATATGGATAGTCCTGGTTTTAATATCGTGGCTAAAGGAAATTCTATAAAAGTAATCGTTCCCGATTTTAGAATCAACAACAAAACCAATTTTAAGTTTGATGCTGTAAGCTGCTATATGGAAGTTAGCACAGGAGCTGGCGGTTCGCATGATTCTGAAGGTTCTAAACCAATGCTCGGGGTATACAAAGTTTACACTGTTGCCAGCGGAAATCTTTCATTGCCTTATTCTGTAAAATAAAACATAATTCTAAAGCTTAAACACAATGAAAAAATCAATTCTCTTAAAAATGATCTTTATCCCTTATATAATTCTAAACACTTTAACAACAAAAGGTTATGCGCAAGGCGATTATGCTACAGATCCGCATTTGACTCCAGCTGTAAAAGCCTTTTTAAAACCTCTAAATTCTGGAGGAGCTCCATTAGAATCGCTTCCGGTTGCAGATGCCCGAAATGTATTGGTCGGTGCACAAAATGCTTTTAAAGTTGATTTGTCTGGAATTGAAGAATCGGAAAAAGAAATTACAGCTGACGGTTACAAAATCAAATTGAATATTGTTCGTCCCGCTGGCGCAAAAGGAAAACTGCCTGTTTTTATGTTCATTCATGGCGGCGGTTGGGTGCTGGGCGATTATCCTACTCACAAAAGAATGGTTAGAGATTTGAGCGTTTTAACCGGTTATGTGGGCGTTTTTGTCAATTATTCTTTGGCTCCAGAGCACAAATATCCTCAGCCTGTAAACGAGGTTTATGCAGCTGCAAAATGGATTTCGGCGCATGGAAGCGAAATCAATGTGGATGGAAGCAAATTAGGAATCGTGGGCAACAGTGCAGGTGGAAATCTGGCTACAGCGAGTGCTTTGATGGCTAAAGAAAAAGGAACGCCACTCTATAAAGTGCAGATTCTTTTCTGGCCTGTAACCGATGCCAATTTTGAAACAGAATCGTATAAACTATATGGCAAACAGCGCTTTCTGACCGATTCTTTAATGAAATGGATGTGGGATCAATACGTAGATCCTTCCAAAAGAAAAGAAATATACGCTTCGCCACTGCAAGCCAGTTTATCTCAGCTGAAAGGCTTGCCTCCTACTTTGATTCAGGTTGCTGAAAATGATATTTTGAGAGATGAAGGAGAAGCTTATGGACGTAAATTGAGTGATGCTGGAGTTGTCGTTACAACTGTTCGATACAACGACGTCATTCACGATTTCGGATTATTGAATGGTTTAGCTGAAATTCCGCAGACAAAAGCACTTTTTATTCAAGCAGCAGCAGAACTTAAAAAGCATTTGAAGTAAGACTAATTCTTGAACAAAACAAACATAACAATCTGTAATCAAATATTTTACAAGAAAATAAATTTGTAAATTTAATTCTCAAAAACAATAAAAAGAAGTCATTATGCTTGTACAAGAAAAAACTGGATTGATTGTAATTGATGTTCAAGGAAAATTGGCCCGAATGGTGCACAACAGCGAAAAGCTGACCGCTAATTTGGAAAAACTTATTCGAGGCTGTCAATTACTTTCAATTCCGATAATTTGGGCCGAACAAAACCCAAAAGGACTTGGCGCAACAATACCTGAATTAGAAAAGTTATTTCAGGATCAGAAACCAATTGAGAAGTTTTCTTTCAATGCTTTGGATAATGAAACCTTTAAACAGGCGATTATAGATTCTGGCAGAAAGCAATGGCTAATCTGCGGTATAGAAGCTCATATCTGTGTGTATCAAACGGCAATAGTATTACTGGCCTATAATTTTGAAGTCGAAGTTGTAGCCAATTGTATTTCTTCCAGATCAGAGGAAAGCATTGTAATTGCTTTGCAAAAATTGCAGCACAAAGGAGCTTCAGTAACCAATGTTGAAATGTGCCTTTATGAACTTGTAAAAGATTCGAGACGGGAAATTTTTAAAGAAATTCTAACATTAATCAAATAAAAAGAATCATGTCAAAATCGAAAACTATTGTACTCATTCATGGAAATTTTGTGAACGACAAAACGTGGACAGAATGGAAAAAGTACTATGAACAAAAAGGATATACGGTTTATACTCCCGCAAATCCAGGACACGAAGGAGTTCCTGCCGAATTGAGAGCAAGAGTGCATCCTGATCTTACCAAAACTGGATTTATAGATATTGTTACGGCTATCGGCAAATTAATAGACACTTTACCCGAAAAGCCTTTGGTAATTGGACATTCTATGGCTGGTATGGCTACCTTAAAACTGGTTGAATTAGGTAAAGCGGCGGCTGGAGTAAGCATTGATGGAGCGCCTCCAAAAAATGTGTTTCCGCCATTTCAAACCTTAAAAACAGTAATACCAGCTTTTGGCTTTTTCTCTACAAGTAAATATTTTATGGGAAGTAGAAAATGGTATGATTATGCTTTTTTTAATACCATTCCGGAATCGCAAAAAAGCATTGCTTTTGAGAAATTCGCAGTGCCAGAAAGTTATAAAGTCAGCAGAGAATTGGTTTTGAATTCTTTCTCCAATATCAATTTCAAAAAACCGCACGAACCTATTTTGTTTATTGGCGGAGGAAACGACCATATCTTCCCTCCTAGTTTAACGGAGACAATTGCCAGCAGATACAAAGAAAATGCAGGTCGTGTCGATCTAAAAATATTTGATGGCAAAAGCCACTTTATTTGCGGAGAACCGGGCTGGGAAAGTGTCGCCGATTATATTTTAGATTGGTATGAATCGTTATAGAAATTATATATTTCAACTTTAAAAAATATAGTAAAATGCTAGATCTTTTGGATTTAGCATTTTTAATTTTCTTTCAAACCATCATTCTGATTAAGATTGCTGCTCCTTTTTTATTTCTTCGATTCCGCTTCTATAGCTTGTTACAGCAAAATCTGGAAAACGCTTTCTAAATTTTGAATCATCAAAAACATTGGCATGCTCATATCTTGGAAGCAATTCTTGGAGTTCTTTTGCTTGTTTACTGAAAAATGCTCCAATGGTAAAAACAAACTTTGGAATAACTTTATATTTTAGTTCTCTCCCATATATTTCAGAAGCTAAGGCAATGAATTCTTTATAATTAAGATGGCTTTCATCTACTGGCAAATGCCAAGTCTGGCCAAAAGCATCTGGTGTATTACCTATTAAAGCTGTGGCACGGCTTGCGTCTGGTGTCCAAATTAGGCTTCTTTTTTTAGAGTCTTTCAAAGGAACTTTTAGTTTTTTATTTTCTTTAATAGCCTTAAAGATTAAAGTATTGGTAATGCTCTGCGTTTTGGCAGGTCCATAAAATTCAGGCGCACGACAGATTACGGCTTCCAATTGTCCCGTTTTTATTTCGCTTAGCACCATTTCTGCCATTTGTTTTCTAATTTCTCCCTTTCTGCCGACAGGTTCAAACGGTGTTTCTTCGGTAAGCACTCTGCTGTCTTGCGGATACATATAGGTATTATCAAAAAAGACCAATTTCGTTTTATTGATTTTACAGGCTTCAATAACATTTCTTAAAATCAGCACAAACTGTTTTTCCCATAAGTCAGTATCCATTGGAAGTCCTAATGTAAAATAGGCTATTTCACTGCCTTTGACGGCTTCTATTGCTTTTTCTTTAATGGTTAAATCTGCCGAAAAAACGGAATCTGTATCATTTACTTTTTGTGCTTTACGGCTTACAATTCGTATATCTGAGGTATAATTTCTTTTTAATTCTCTTGCCAATTCTTCTCCAATCTGTCCGTTGGCTCCTAATATAGTTTGCATACTGCTTAACTTTTTAAATTGCTTTATTTTTTATAACACTTGTATTTACTGCAGAAATTGCAACAAGTCTCATAAACTTTAACTCATTTATATTCTACTTTATTGCTATTTTAAAACCTATAAATCAGTTAATTTATTTCTAAATTACAACAAAAAAAAACATACCATTTTTGCCGTCTTTCTTATTAGTAAAATCAGAGAAAGTTTTGTTACTGAGTTCTATAAGATTTTTTACTTTTTTAAATTGATATTTAGAAAATGCGAAAGCAAAAGCCCTGTATCAACTAAGATACAGGGCTTTTTTTAACTCAAAAAAACAACAACATTTTTTATTTTACATCAAACCATAATTTGGTTGTCAATAAATCTTTTCCTTGTTCGGCTACAGCAGCTTGATAACTAGCACCATTTAAAGACTGTTCTGTACCCGGATAGAAAAGGCGCGAAGGAATTTTTCCGTCCAAAACAGTAGCAGGACCAGCTGTAAGAACTGGATAATCCAATCTTCTCCATTCTGTAAAAGCATCCAAACCTTGTCCGAAGAAAGAAATCCATTTTTGTGTACCAATAGATTTAGCATAATTTGACGCATCATATTTCACACTTGCTTGATCTAAATAAGTTGAAATCGTAGTCGCATTCGTAATTCCAAACTGGTTCAAAGATGCTGTAATAGCATTTTTATAATATTGTTCTGCATCTCCCGAAATATATCCGCGGGCTGCTGCTTCTGCAAGATTAAACAATGTTTCTGAATAAGAAGCAATTACAGCTGGAGAAGCCGATGTTAAGAAATAAGTTCCAGGTTTTGATGTTTTAGCAAAACCTTGGCTATTGGCATCACTATTTGATAAGCCGTTTGCACCTCCAACATATTTCCCTACAGTTGCATCTGAAGGCAATTGTGCGAAAACAGGCAAACGAGGATCAGACAATGCATACAATTGATCGACCATAGTTTTTGAAATACGGAAATCATCTCTAGTTTCAAACCAAGCCGAAGCTGGATTTTGCTGTGGCGAACTGGTATAAACAAATTGGAATGTTTCGGCATTACTACCAATTAATCCTCCTGCATCGCTTGTAGCGTCTATAGCAGCTTGTTTTGCCAAACCTGGTTCTTTGTCTGAAATTCTCAGCGCAATACGCAAACGAAGTGAGTTTACCAGTTTTTTCCATTTCAAGATATCGCCTTTGTAAGCCAAATCACCTGTAACAGAGCCATTTGCTGGATTTAACAAAGATTGCGCTTGTTTTAAATCGTCAAGCAATCCTGTATATACTTCTTTTTGTGTGTTATATGCAGGCGTTACATTTTGACCCGCTTCTTTGTACGGAATGCTTCCGTAAGCATCTGTCAGCAATAAAAAGGTCCATGAACGCAACGTTAAGGCGATACCTTTATAGTTAGAGTTTGCCTGAGCATCTGGAAATTTTATAATCGTATTCAAATCTGTAATTAGAGTCGAATATCCCTTATCCCACAATGACGTGAAAGAAGCATTAGAAACATCGTAACGATCTGGTTCTGTATATTGAATTTTAGCCCAATGCTGTACAAACAGCAAAGTCGAGTTAAAGTTATTGGCATCTCCCCAGTACAAATCGGCACTTTGCTTTAAAGTACCAGTTAAAAGATATGGTGCAAGCGGGGTTTCAGTTGCATTTGGATTTTTATTAATATCGTCCAAAGTATCACTGCAAGAGCTCAGTGTCAATGCAAACAGTATTGTATATGATAGTTTTTTTAGCATGATTCCGAGTTTTTAAAATTTAACGTTAAGGTTTAAACTGAAATTTCTAGTTGTTGGTAAAGCTAAACTTTCCAATCCTTGCGCATTTCCAGTATTGAAAGCCGTTTCAGGGTCAATATTTGGAGCATCTTTGTAGATAAAGAATAAGTTACGGCCAGCAGCAGTAACGCTTGCTCCTTCTAATCCTAGTTTTTTAATCAGCTTTTTATTAAAATTATAAGTAAGTTTTATCTCTCTCATTTTTACGAAAGTTGAACTATAGATGTAAGCTTCGCTAATATTGTATGATGCTTTATAATATTCTTGTGCGCTAATCACTTTATTATTAGGAGTTCCATCTGCAAACACACCTCCGAAAATCATTCCGTCATCATAAACTGTTGCGCCACTTGGAGCTGCTCCGCCTGTTACCAAAGTTTTCGGATTAGCGGTATTGTTTCCTGGATAATAGTAGCTTAAACCACCATTTTCAGCACCACGACCTGGAAGAGTCTGTGCTAAAACCCCAGTATAGTTACCAGTTCTGTTTGTTCCTGAGAAAAGTTCTCCACCAACACTAGCATCAACAAGGAAAGAAAGCTCAAGATTTTTGTAAGTCAAAGTATTCGTAAGACCAGCTAAATAATCTGGAGTATAATGTCCTAACACTTTTTTTGTCGGATCTGCTTTTGGAAGACCATTTGCTCCTACCACAATATTTCCGCTTGTATCACGCTCGTAAGCTGTTCCGTATAGTGCTCCATAAGCTTGCCCTACAGACGCCAATACATCTACACCTCCAGAAGAACCAATCGTATAGTTTTTAATATCTCCTGCGTAATCTAGAATTTCAACCTTACTTTTGTTTTTAGAATAATTCACCGCAACATTCCACTTAAAGTTTTCTGTTTGCACAGGATTTCCGTCTAACTGTATTTCAATACCTTGGTTATTAATTTTACCTGCATTGATTAACTGTGAAGTATAACCGCTTGCTGCTGTAGTTTTGATTTCTAAAATCTGATCGAAACTATTGGTATTGTAATACGCTATATCAAAATGAAGTCTGTTTTTCCAGAAAGAAGCTTCACCACCTATTTCAGTAGAGCGTGTTGTTTCTGGTTTCAAATTTTCATTCAGTTTTCTTTGAGAAGAAGTCTGGATCGGATTTCCGTCAAATGCCGTTTGGAAATTATAAACTGTAGCCAATTGGTACGGATCTGCATCGTTACCTACTTCAGACCATCCTCCACGAAGCTTTAAGAAATCTAATGTACTGCTCTTAATATTTAATGCATCTGTTAAAACCACACTACCGTTAATAGATGGGTAGAAATAAGAACGGTTGCTGCTTGGTAATGTAGAAGACCAGTCATTACGCGCCGTAACGTTCAAGAAAGCATAATTTCTAAAACCAAACTGAGCAGAAGCGTAAGCACTGTAAACTCTCAATCTAGATAATGAGTTTGATGATGTTAACGGATCTCTAGAGTTTGTTAAAGTATACAAATCTGGAACCGCTAAACGAGGCGCTTTCTGATAGTTGTTGGCATCGCTATGGTTACGAATGTTGAATCCCGCAAGTGCATCTACAGTAAAATCATCGTTAAGCTGTTTTGTATATTGAAATATACCCTCAGTATTTTGCTCATTTACAGTGTAAGCATCTTCTGCGTACGATCCGAAAGGAGTTCCATTTGTACCATATTTAATAGTATATTTTCTTCTATCGTTATAATAATCAACTCCTGTACGGAATCTGAAGTTTAATCCTTCAGCCAATTTCGCATCTAAATGGATATCTCCAATTAAACGATTACGCTGTTGACTTGTTGTATTGTAATAGGCATTCCAATACGGGTTGCTGTAATAGCTGTTATTCCAGTTGGTATTTCTATCTTTTTCCAATTCATTAATATCAACCTGACGTCCGAACCAAAGAAACTGAAGCATTACCCCAGCCGCACGACCACCAGATGGACCACCTGGCAATTGAGGAGCATTTGTAGCGATATAATTGGCATTAACCCCAACTTTTACACTTTCAGAAATCTGATAATTAGTATTGATAGAAAAGTTGGTTTTGTTGATTTCACTGTTTGGTACAGTTCCAAGCTGTTTTTGATTGTTTACACCTAAACGGAAATCTGATTTATCGTTAGCTTTTGCAATAGAAACACTATTATCGTAAGTAAGTCCTGTGTTGAAGAAATCTTTCACGTTATTTGGATGCGCAATAAAAGGAACTGCTTCTCCTTTAGAATAAAATTGCGGAATAAGGCGTCCGTCCATTCTTGGTCCCCAGCTTTCATCAACACCATCATTAACTCCTCCACCTTTTCCGTCTACGTAGCTGAATCTTCCGTTAGAACCTTGTCCAAAAGTGTTTTGGAAAGAAGGCAAAGTAGCCACTTGAGAAACGGTTAGGCCCGTATTAAAAGTAACACCAAATCCTCCTTTTTGTCCCTTTCCTGATTTTGTTGTAATAAGCACAACACCATGAGCAGCACGCGATCCGTAAAGAGCAGCGGCATTTGGCCCTTTTAAAACAGTCAAAGTTTCAATATCCTGCGGATTCAAATCGGCAATTGCATTTCTGAAATCACGAGTAGCTCCACCAAAATTCAATTGAGAGTTATCTACAGGAACTCCATCTACCACAAAAAGCGGTTGGTTGTTTCCTGCAATAGAAGTTTCTCCACGAATAATAATACGAGAAGATCCCATATCTCCTTGCGAATTGGTAATACGCACACCCGCTACTTTACCAGAAAGAGCATTTAAGAAGTTGGTTTCTTTAGTAGTTGCCAATTCTTTTCCTTTTACTGATTGAGTTGTATATCCTAAAGATTTCTTTTCTTTTGAAATTCCAAGTGCCGTAACAACTACTTCAGATAGAGCATTTTGTTCTTCGGTAAGATTGATCGTAATATCGTTTTTGTTTACTACAACTTCTTGTTTTTTATATCCTAAATAACTAACTAAAAGTACATAAGGGAATTTTTGTCCTGTTTGGAAATAAAATTTTCCATCTGTATCTGTAATAACACCATGTGTAGTTCCTTGAATCGTTACCGAAGCCCCAATAATAGGCTCTTTTGTAACGGCATCGACAACTGTTCCTTCCAGTTTAGACTGAATTAGCGGCTTTGTCTCTTGAGCTTTAACTCCTATGGAAATCAACAAAATACATAGCCAAGCATATCTTTTTAATTTTATTTTCATTACTTTGTTTTAGTTTAATAAATAAGGCGAGCTTAGAGCGCTTTGTGCTATTCTAGCTTTCCCTTTTAGAGATGACAATTTCTTTTTAAGCTTCTACCATTTCTGCTGCAACAGAAATGGTTTTTTCTTTTTATCTGCAGCACATTCGTTTTTTCATTTTTACTTTTTTTTTGGATTACTATTCTTTTAAATTGGCCTATAAAATTTTAACCCCAATTCGGGATTGTTGTACTTTTTAAAATTTATAATGAATTAAAAAAGAGGAATTTTAACCGTAGAATGCATAGGGACGAAAACTGCCGAATGCTTTTTGCTTATTTTGGAATGAAATATCGTGGTTTTTAATCTCTGGCTTTTAACTTATATTTTAAACTCTACTAATTTGATAGAACAAAAATAAGTTAAAAATAATATTCCCCAAATTTTAATTAAACTTTTTGCAAAAAATATGTTAACTTTTTTAAACAGGAAGATTTAAACCATTAAAAATAAACAAGTTACAATAAAAACATGTTTTTACAGTTTTATAAGAATTGTACTAAAATCTTAAAATTAGAAACCCTTTTTTGGCTATTTTAAATTCCAATTCAGGAAAGTTTAAACCAAAAAAAAACTCCAAGATCATAAGACCTTGGAGTTTCTATTTTTTGTATTTCTAACTTATTATAGCTCGTTGAATTCGTGTAGCGATTTCAATGTAGTTTCATAAAATAAAATGGCTGCAATAAGATTCCCTTTATCGGAGTAAGGCATCATTTTTCTCTGAAACTCTACTGTAGTATCTAAGAAACTAGTTGTACCTAACGCCTGACCATCTAAGATTTTTTTGTTATCAGCCGTATCAGGAATACCTAGATCTGCCATTGTAACACCTGGTTTAGTAACCAAAGCAATGTAAGGAAGTGTTTTTACTAGAACTTTAATACGTTCAATGTACAATTCTAAAAGCTCTCCTTTTTGCATACCGCTTAATTCTTTTTGATCGTGGTATTTACGGATTAAAGCTGTTGTACTAATGATACTTCTTGGTGCGTTTTTTGCCTGTGCAGAAACAGCGGCAGTCGTCAAGAAGAAAAGTGCACATAATAAAATAATTTTACTCTTCATTTTCTTAATAGATTTGGTTCTTGAATAAAAACAAAAATATATAAATTAACTTAAAATGCAATTTTTAGAAGTCCTTTTTACTAAAATTATAATAATCTTTTAATGTTATTAGCAAAATAGAAATAAAACGCTTACAAATTACGATATTCCAATCGTTCTTTTTTAAGACTTAATGATTCTAAAACGTCCTGGATATTTGATCCAAATGCTTTTCTTGTTTCCGTAGTAATCCATAAAGTCTTCGCAAACAAAAACAGCATGAGCTTTAGACCAAGCTACCACTCCGCAATATTCGCTTCCAGATTCTCTTTTTAACTTCTGAATTTGTTTGCCTAATTTAAATCCTAAATATTTGTAGATTGTTGGAGTGTATACAGTGCCTTCTTCTAATTCTTCCAAGGCTTTCTCAAAAGTGGGTTCTTTATCGATAATCTGCATGTATTTTGCCATAACAGCATACGTTAAAATAGCATAATCACGTATTTTTTCGCTGTCGCAATTATCTTTAATATAAACAAAACCTGCAGATTTTCTAGCTTTAATAACTTCGCTGCTGTCTAAATTAAAGGTTGCATTGTTTTTTAGCGTAATCCTATAAGAATTATTGTGTAGTTTTTCGCTTTCAAATAGATTATCTAATCCGTACACATTTAAAGAAGCTTTAATAAATGCTATCGATGAACAATTTGTACGTTCACCTTGCTTAAAACTTTCAAATATTTTATCTGAACTCAATTGCGAATACGAACTTGAACAAACAAACATTAGAAGTAAAAAAAATGAAGTAACCGATTTCATGCCTTATTATATATTATTCCTCAATTATGGTTTGAAAAACTGTATTAGATTTTTACAAATCTATAAAAATCCAACCATATTTCTACTTCTTTACTTTTATCTATTAAAAAAAAAGTGCTTTCTGAGCGAAAAAATATGAAAACGTCTCAAATAAACTTTGAGACGCTTCTAACTATTTTTTTTCTTCGTTATTCAATTTATCATCGAGTTCAGGTTCTTTGCCTTTAAACTTTTTCGTGTCAACATCATAATTTTCATCATTTGTCAAAACTTCATCATGATCTTTATATTGATGTTTTCTCGTATCGTTTCGATGATCTCCTCCACCCTGTTGTTTAGGATTCGGGTTTTTCTGGGTTTGATTATTCTTCTCCATAATTCCTAGTTTTTAAATGATTATTAAAATTAGCTCAAATACACTGGTTTGGTTTATATAATCATTTTTAAAAATTATAAAATAAAACTGCTCCTATTTATATCACACCTATTTACTGTATTTCGAAAATCTGCTAAATATCGCTGTTTCCTATCTTTTCTATTTTTCGAAAAGATAATAAATACAACAAAAATGCAACTGGCATATTATTAGAATACAGCAACTTAAACTAAATTTTAAAAATCATGAGCTTACACGCCATTATTATTAGTATTGATCCTTTTAATAGAACACTCAAGATCAATAATATGACAATTATAAAAGCTCAAGATTGAAAATCAAATAGTTTAAGCTTAACTTTGCTCGCTCAATACTCAAAGTAAGTTATACAACAGAATATGTGGACTATATGCCATGAATGCCAGGGACAAGGTAAAATAAATCGCGGACTCAGTAAAAAAGCGCAACGTCTTTATAAAACGGAATTGGCTTTGTATGAGAACAAGCAAAGTAATACTGCTCCGATACGTCCTAAGGCACATTTGCATTTGTGCACAAATTGTTCTGGGTCTGGATTAATGCAATCTGAAAACTATCTTGAACCCGATCTCACAAAACCGCACGTTGCCATTATTGGCGCAGGTATTGGCGGAGTTGCTCTAGCGGTAGCCTGTTTGCATCGCGGTATTCCGTTTACCATTTATGAAAGAGACAGCAACTTTGATGCCCGCTCTCAAGGTTACGGACTTACGTTACAGCAAGCCAGTAAAGCCATGAAAGGGTTAGGAATTACTTCTTTGGGAGGTGTAATTTCTACAAAACATATTGTACACAATACAGAAGGAAAAATATTAGGCGAATGGGGAACCAGAAAATGGTTGGAAACCTCCATTAAAACGCCTACAAAACGCACCAACATCCATATCGCAAGACAAGCGCTTCGTTTAGCTTTATTAGAACAACTTGGAGGAAATAATACTATCCAATGGGGGCATCAATTAATAGATTTTGTAGCATCTGAAAATGGTGTAGAGTTAAGTTTTCAGGTAAACGGCGAAATAAAAACTGCAAAAGCCGATCTTGTTGTCGGTGCCGATGGTATTCGGAGTGCCGTAAGAAAGCTAATAATTGGCGAGGAAGCAACACCGCTCCGTTATTTGGATTGCATTGTAATCTTAGGAATTTGTACTTTAAGTTCGCTCGAAGGGCTTTCGAGTGATTTACTAGATGGTGCAACGATATTTCAGACTGCCAACGGAAATGAACGTATTTATATAATGCCTTATACTGCAGATTCTGTCATGTGGCAATTGAGTTTTCCGATGTCTGAAGAAGAGGCCAAAGAACTAAGTGCAAAAGGACCGCAAGCCTTGAAAGAAGAAGCCTGCCGAAGAACGCAATGGCATACTCCTATTCCTCAGATTTTACAGGCAACACAGGAAAATCTAATTTCTGGATATCCGGTTTATGATCGCGAGTTGTTGAGTTCTGAATTATTAGAAAAGAATCAGAATATTACTTTAATTGGCGATGCGGCGCATCCGATGAGTCCGTTTAAAGGTCAAGGTGCCAATCAGGCTTTATTGGATGCTTTAAAATTGGCTAGAAAAATTTCGAAAGGCTGTAACGCTAAGTCCAAATGGAAAGAAAGAGGATTGAGAGAATGTGTATTAAATGATTTTGAAGCTGAAATGCTTGAACGCAGTGCCACGAAAGTACAAGGTTCTGCTGATGCCGCTCAGTTTTTACATTCCGAAATTATACTTCTAGAAGGTGATGAACCGCGAGGGAGGTGTTCTAAAAGGAGTGAAGAATAAAGAATAAAGAATATAAATTGGAGATCAATAAAAAATGCTAAACCTATTGTTTAGCATTTTTTGTATAGAGTTATTTTTCAGTCATATACATGGGAATTAAACAACAATTTAATATTTTTTTATAACTGATTCCGACGCGATCTTTTTACTTTTATGATCTCATTTACAAACAATTAAATAGTTGCGCCATGAATAATACACAAATAAATTTCAGTCCAAACAATAAAACCTGTACAGGCCGAACTTTGGTTTGTGATGGTGATAATAATGAATTAATATTTCGTAAAACTTATGTAGGAGATTGGGGAGATTGGGACGAGAAACCAGATGAAATTTTAAAAGATCAGCATCTTTACCTGGATCAAAATACTAGTTTTACAAATGCAATTTAAACTAAAAGCTACTTATTAAGTATATAATTTAAGCAATACAATCTTGCGATTCTATCTATTAGGCTAGAACGCTGATTGTATTGCTTAAATTTTCTTTGTTTATAAAATCCAAAATAAATTCTCTTACCTCTTTACTTGCTTCTGTTTTGGTTGCAAAAGAGTTAATGTAGAATTCATCGTCCTTGTCACTAATATGGATAATTTCTGTGTAGCCTTTAGTTATTAAACTCCCTTTTAGTTTAATAATGTTTACTTCTTGTTTTCCGTCAAGTTCTTTACGAACCTGTAATTTTATAGCTCTTTCCATATTCAAAAATTTTTAAATAATTAACTATCATTCAGTTATAAATTTAAAACATTTAATCTATCGAAATCAGATTTTAACACAGTTCGCAACGTATTATTTATCAACATATTATAAACATTTTCCTCTTTTTTAAAAAGAAATGTAAAACATCAGTAAAATCAATACTTTTCAAGCTAATTTCCTGTAAAATCTTTGTCGCTCAGGGTTTTCATAAATGCAAGAAGATTCTCTTTTTCTTGTTCTGTAAGCGGAATTCTATTGCCATTATTTTTAAAAATCGGATCTAAATTCTCTGCACTTAAGACTCCATTATCAAAATAATCTAAAACAGCTCTTAAGGTAGCAAACTGACCAAAACTTCCGTAAGGTGCTGTATATTCAACATTTCGCAAACTCGGAACTCTAAAACTCATAAAATCAGACGGAATTCCGGTCACTCTGCCTCGTCCTGCCTCATTAGAATCTGTGTTTAAAGGAAAACCTATATTTCTAAAACTCTGATCTGTAAACAATTCGGTGCTATGACAACTAGCGCATTTCTGCTGAAATGTGGCATAACCTGCCGCTTCGCTATCTGTAAACGATTGACCTTCTTTTCGTTTTACGTTATCGTATTTACTATTAGCAGAAATCAAGGTGTATTCGAACTGAGCAATGCTTTTATAAATTCTATCTGGTGTAATTTCTTGATCTCCAAATGCTTTTTTGAACATCTCTTTATACGAAACATCATCTTTAATTTTCCCAATAACTTCTAGAATTGAAGAATCCATTTCTTCGTGAGTTATAATAGGAACCAAAGGCTGGGTTTCTAATTGCAATCTGCTTCCATCCCAATTAAAGAATTTTAAAAACATCAAATTCTGAAGCGGTGGCGCATTTCTCAGTCCTACTCTACCTTCAATACCTATGGCCCGCGCATTATGATCTGCAAAAGCATTCGCTTGGATATGACAGCTTGAGCACGAAATGGTATTGTCTTTACTAAATCTTTTGTCCGAGAAAAGTTTTTCGCCCAATTCAGCACCATATTTTGTAGGCTTATTCAAACTTACATAACTGTTTACCTCTGGAAAATCAGTCGGAATAGGCAATGAAAGCTCAGAATTATCAAAATAAGTCTCATCAGAATCACTACTGCTACAAGAAGTGAAAAAGAGCACCATTAGGATAAAGCCAACTATTTTTTTCATTTTAATGAATTTTAAAATAGAGCCGTCTTTTAATTTCAGACGGCTCATATAATTTAAAGCAACAGATTAATTTAATCTGTCTATATCTGCTTAAATCCTTTTCAATCTGCGTGAAAAAATCTATGCGCAAAAATATTTCACGCAGATTTTAAAAGATTTAAGCAGATTAAATTAGATTTCTATCAAAGAGTCAATTTAGTTTTCTACACTAGTAATAGAAAACATTCCTGTAATATCGTTTGTTCCGTTTCCTCCTAGATTATCTACAAATTTTACCATTTGCGCTGCAGTATGAACATTTGGAGTTGCATTATCACCCATTCCTGTTCCTGTAGACAACGTAATTGTATTGATTTTTCCGCTCAACAATTTGTCGAAATCAGCTTTAATTTTGATTTTCGGAGCATTTTTACCCACAGTTGCATTTGTAGTAAGGTTTAGCGTAATATCTCTGTATGCATTTACACCTTGTGTGTAAGCCCCTTCAGTACCCGCAACAGTACTTCCTGTATGAATAGATAGGGCTTTATTGTCTGTATCATAAAATCCTTCAACTTTTGTAAAACGATATCCTGTTCCCCACTCCCACATCATTGCCGTGTCGTTGGCACCAGCTGCTGCGTAAAACTTAGGAAATCTTGTTTGGTCTAGCGTATTTTGTTCTGTTTTAATACCTAAACCAAATTTTATCTGCTTGTATGACGCAGAAGGCACATTGCTCAAAACATAGCTTAATGAAGCCGTTTTTGCCTGATCGATTACTGTTGCACCTTTGTCTAAATCATTTACGTTGTAAGGCACTTCGCTTCCGTCATCTTTTATTAGACGAATATTACTAATCACATATTTTACTTCAGAAAAATGATGCACTTGTCCTACCGCTGAAGTATTTGTAGACGCAGATGCTGAAGTTGCATCTCCCAAAACAATGGTTTTATCTTTGAACGTATTGTTGAATTCCAACGTTACATTGTTTGCTGCTGGAGCATCGTCATCGTTTGAACATGAAACAAATGCCAAAGCGGCCACTGATAATAAAAGGTATTTTTTAAAATTTTGCATTTTTTATGATTTTAATTTTTGTACTGATTTTAAACCATTGAGCTAAATTATTCTAACACATAGAAACATAGTTTTCTAAACTTAAAAAAGGCGTTTCACTAATTTAAATTCACATAGCAAACTATATGTTAAAATTCAATTTAACGCAATGGCTATTTTATTAATCGAAAGGAAGATTATAAAATAGGCGGCGGTACAAAAATTTCAAGGCAAGGTTCTAGTCGATCCAATTCTTTGTAAATCGACACTTTCTTGGGGGTTATAGTTTTTAATAGTGGAACCTGAAACTCAATAGTTGTGTTTAAAGCAATATCGATCTTTTTGCTAATGCTTCTCAATTCCAAATCGGTATTTTTTTCCGATTCTTGAAGTTCTTTCTTCAAATGGCATTTACCATGACATTGCAGTTCTGGCTTGGCTTTGTTGACACAAAATTCTTTTTCTATAGCAACTTGATTCAGTTTAAAGTGCACCACGATAAGCGCCTGCTGGAAAGAAACCAGCAGGAACAGAATCGTCATTGTGATACTAAAAACTTTTTTCATTTTTAATTATAATTTCCTTTTTATGCACTTTTTTGTCATCATGACAAACGTTGTCGTAGAACTATGTGTTAGAAACTAGTTTCTTTCTATTCTCTATTTTCTATTCTCTATTTTCTATTCTCTATTTTCTTTTTTCTTTTTTCTTTTTTCTTTTTTCTTTTCAACATTAAAAAAACTATGTTTCTATGTGTTTCAATTTAATTTTACTAAACAGATTAGAAATTCAATTTTAAAGACGTGAAAATATTACGTCCCATTCTCGGGATATTTCCCCAGTCAGCATAAGTACTGTAATACGCATTTAATACGTTCTCTGCACCAATTTGTATCTTGCTTTGCACCTTATTTATTTTAAAAGAATAATCGGCAGAAATATTCCAAATAGCATAAGACGCTGTCTGATCTTCTCCATATTCTGGACTGTAATTAATCTGTTCAAAATCACCATTTACAGAAGTCTGGATTCCAAAATTTTTATACATATAATGAATGGAAGTCAAATAGCTTAACGGACGTATAAAAGGCAGATTTCCTCCTTTATTATCCATTCCGCGTGCATAGGTAAGTGTTCCTTTCCAATGCAAATGTTCTAAAATATCGTAACTCACATTGGCAGACATATTTAAAAGCGTTGCGTAATCTAACGATGTATACCCTTTTACTCCAACCGATTGATAATTCATCGGACTTCCCATGCTCAGGATTTTACCAATAATATAGTTCTGAATATAGAAATAGTTGACTTTTCCTTGAATGCTTAATCTTTCGGTTTTAAAACCTGCGCTAGCATTTCCTTCATACGAAATTTCATTTTTTAGATTCGGATCTCCAATGTAATCATAACGGTCAAAACTATTATAGATATAATAACCATAACCCTCAGAAACAGAAGGCGCTCTATGACCATAACCCGTTCCGACAGAAAAATTAAACTGATCAATATTTAAGTTATATGCCGCATTTAGACTTGGCAGAAATCTGGTTTTTTCTTGAGGCGCTCCTGGATGAAAAATCCAATTGAATTCTACATATTTAGAATAATTGTAATTCACTCCCAAAGAACCTCCCAAATGCACTTGACTTTTTTCAGAAATGTCCCAAGAATTATTCATAGAAAGTCCTGCATAACGAGTCGTAACCCAAGGCCAGCTGTAAGCAAACATCGTTCTTTCGCTTCGATCTTGCGGATACATACGCATTTCTGCAATAGACAAATTATCGTAAGCATTCAGCTGAATTTCAGAAGAGTAATCATTCTTTTTCAAATTCGCTTTAGAAACCAATCCATATGTTGTACTCCAACCCGGCATATCCATGTGAACCAAGTTTTCTGGTCGTGTTGTATCGTCCATATAATGCTCAATGGCATTAAAATATACTTTAGTGTCCACCACTCTAACCAAACCTTCTTCGAACAATTGTTTATAAGAAGCCGAAGTAATTAGCGCTCGCGAAAGCCACAAATCCATTGGTAAAGCAGGATAACCCACATCTTTTGCCACATCAAAAATCGCGTCTAATCTAACCGATGATAAATCGCTGGTTTTATAAGCCAAACCTAACGAAGTATTGAATTTATTGTATTGAGAATGCTTTACTTCGTTGTTGTTTCCGTCGTAATAATTATCAGCCGTACGATACGAAATGCTTCCGTCGGCCACAAATTTTGTCCCTGAATAAGCAATATTTCCTAAATTGAAAAACTGCTTGTTATTAAATTCAAATCCTGTTTGATACGCTCCATTCCATTTCTTCTGAAGTCCAAATGGCGTGGTTTTTCTTTTTAAATCGATACTTCCCGCAACAGTTGCTCCATGCAAGCTTCCCTCCTGACCCGATTTAATATCTACTGCCGCCAGATTATTACTTTCGACATAAGACGTAATTGGGTCCATTTTGTCGGTACACGCGCCAAAAACATGCATTCCGTCAATGGTAACCGTAGAACGTTCTGTACTCATGTTGTTTAATAAAGGTTCCCAAGCGTAAGCTCCGCGTTTTATAAAGCTAATATTATCTGATGAAGACAAAAATTCATCAACAGAAACAGCCATTTTCATCTCGGTTTCTATTTTCTTTTTTGTCGCGTTTTTTACCGTTACTTCTTCTAAGTTTTTTATGCTATCGTGATGTGCATGCTGATTTTGAGCTGTAACTGAAAAACCCAAGAAAAGCAGCATTATAATATATTTCATGTTTTTAAAATAAAGTATCAATATAAAGTTCACTTTTCACGCCTTCTACTCCTGGCGTATGATCGGTTGGAACTATAGTTCCTTTTACGATTAAACCGTTTTGGTTCATCATAATTAAGTTTAAGGTCCAGTTTCCTGTCATCGTATAATTAACAACACCGTGATACAAACCATCATTTTCTTGTGTCAAATCCTTATTATTTGGCGAAGAATGATTTCCCATAGAAGGTTCTGGCATTCTAGGGTCTAATTTTAAAGTGTATCCCACCACTTTAGAATAAGAAAACTGTGACGGATCTGGAAAAGTTCCTGCTGGAGTTGTTGGTTTGTTGTATTTGTAAACACCAGCAACCAAAGCGTTTTCTGAAACTGTAGGCTTTTGAGGAGAAATCAAGGCAATTACATATTGCTCGCCGTCATTTCCTGCAAAAGCAGTCATATTGAGGTTTTTATTGCTTTGTTTTTGAACCGTAACATCTTTATTGATCTCATATTTTTGATTATCAGCGGTAAAACTGATGTACAATTTCCAGCTTGCTGTTGTAGTGCTTTCTCCCGTAAAAACAGCATAACCGTTGTAGTATTTATTGGCAGAATCATATAACACATTATACTCGTGCGGACAAGAACTTTTGCTTCCGTCGGCGTTACTTATTACGGGTAAAAAAGTTACCGCAGCTGTCGTTAATTCTTGGTTGTTTTGAGTATTGATAATTTTAAAATGAAGCTCATTGTATCCTTTGTAAAAAGTTCCGTTTAAAGCTTCTATACTAATCTTATAGTTACCGCTTGTAAGAGATGTTGCTTCTTTAAATTCTAGATTTTCAGGAACTTCAGAACCTATTTCAGCTTCGTAATCTGTTTTATCAATTGTACAGGAAGTAACCGCAAACAATAGTGCGATTATCCAAAAATTAAAAGATTTCATTTGATGATGTTATAAAAAACGTTTAAAATATAGCACCCTGCCATAAATTTTTGAATACCAAAAAAAGAGCCAAAATGCTGTGAGTGAGCCAAAAAAATGGCGACGTAAATAAAAATGGAAGAGTTTTCCTTTTCAATTACAAAGAAGATCAAAATCAGTTTTAGAATAATAAATTATATAATCCTAGCCTAAACTTAAAATTTTTAATCCCAGCAAGTGAACCAAACCATTCAATTTCAGAATTGGAATTTGGAATTTAAAAATATTGGAATTTAAAACTAAATGTTGATCTCTAAACTGTGTAGAGAGGAGGATGAAAAGTAAGATTAGAAGCTCCGATTGGTTTCTTCTCAAACAAAATTGAAGTGTTATTTTTTGATTCCATAACCGGAATTGCGCCAAAAGTGATTTCAGCAGTATTTTGAACATACACAAGCTCTAATTTATCTTTTAGGCTGTCTTGCATTTTTCGTTCATTATCAGAATATTTTTTAATGCTTTTTTGAAGTTCACATCGACCATTACAACTGTTAAAAGCTTGTTTACGCTGAACGCAAATCGTTTTAGCAATTTCTTTCTGATTGATTTTAAAAGAAGCATAAATAAACAAGCTGCCAAAAGATGGCGACATAAGTAAAATAGAAAGTGCTATGATAATTAACCTTTTCAAGTGCTTGTTCAAATAGTTTGCTGGCAAAAGTACATACTATTTTGTATTTATTTTAACTAATTCTGATTTTTTATTTAATAAAAGACAGATCCATTTTTATTTACAAAAAACGGAATATTCATAAAATAACGAAATATCGTAAATAAAAAAACGCCCATTTTTAAACAATCCCCTTAAAATAAAGGCACTGCGAATAAGGCACGTTAATTGGCAATAGTTAGGCATTCTGCTAAATCACTTAAAAATGCTAAACATTATGAAACCAAAACTACAGTCATTTTCAGGTCAAGATCTATCTTTTTGTAGAAAAGAAAAAGCAAACTTGTCTAGGAAAGATTTCGATAAACTAAAATTTTTAACATCATTTTTCACTTCTTAATCTAGGTTAATCGATGCAGATGCTTTTCCGTAATAAGTTTGCATCAGAAACATCACAACATTAAACATCTATCAAATCATTTGTTAAAAAATTAAACATAATTATTAAGTATTCAAATATTTCAAAATAAAATTAATCCTAAAATCAAAAAATCATGAGCACATTTACAGTAAAAGACGGAACACAAATTTATTACAAAGACTGGGGAACAGGACAACCAATTGTTTTTCACCACGGCTGGCCTTTATCAAGTGATGATTGGGATGCACAAATGATGTTTTTCCTTCAAAAAGGCTACAGAGTTATTGCACACGACAGACGCGGACATGGTCGTTCTGGTCAGGCTTCTGAAGGAAACAACATGGAAACTTACGCATCTGATATCGCTGAATTAACTGAAGCTTTAGACTTAAAAGACGCTATTCATGTTGGACACTCAACAGGTGGTGGTGAAGTAATTCGTTACGCAGCAAAATACGGAAAAGGACGTGTTGCAAAAGCGGTGATCATAAGTGCAGTTACGCCAATAATGATTCAAAACGAATCTAATCCAGAAGGAGTTCCATTGTCAGTTTTTGATGAAATCAGAAAAGGAACTGGATTTAACAGAGCACAATATTTCTACGACTTCCCTATTCCTTTCTACGGATGGAACCGCGAAGGGCAAACTGTTCAAGAAGGCATCAAAGCAAATTGGTGGCGTCAAGGAATGATGGGTTCTGTATTGTCTCATTACGAAGGGATTAAAGCATTCTCTGAATCTGATTTTACAGAAGATTTAAAAAGTTTAGATATTCCAGTTTTAGTATTGCACGGAGAAGACGACCAAATTGTTCCTTATGGTCAAGCACCAAGAGCTGCAAAATTGTTGAAAAACGGAAAATTAATTTCTTATCCTGGATTTCCTCATGGTATGCCTACAACAGAGGCAGAAACTATCAACAACGATATTCTAGATTTCATCAAATAATCCATAATCACTACCTGTAAAGGTTCCTTTGCAGGTAGTATAATCTTCTCAAATTATGAGTTTTTTCCAACAACCCTCTTTTGATACGGTTACAGAAGCTTTGCAATGGTTGAGTACACAAGGTTTTACAGAAAACTTTAATCTAGATTCTAACTGTATTCGCTACAATAACAATACGCAGAGCATGTCGCCAGAAGAATTCAAAATCGAATATTTATTCCGTTTTGAAGGAGATACCGATCCAGGAGATGAAGATATTGTCTACGGGATTAAATCTGAAATCTACAATATCAAAGGTGTTTTAACCAGCGCTTTTGGAATTTATGCCGACTCCATTTCTTCTGAAATGATTAAGAAATTGTCTACGCACTAATCTTTAAAAAAACACGAAATATCGCTAATGATTACTCTATTTCATTAGCCTAACCAATTAAAAATCTTAAAAATAAATAGTATGAAACCATCAGTTAACTTATTATCACCAGATAATCACGCATTAGTATTAATCGATTTTGAAGGACAAATGGCCTTTGCAACGCACAATATTCCAGTAAGCGAATTACGCACCAATGTGGCAATTGTTGCTGGAGCATCGAAAATTTTTAACGTAGCTACAGTTGTAACTACAGTTGCAGAAGAAAGCTTTTCTGGACCTGTTTTTCCAGAATTAGAAGAGTTTTATCCAATTGCTACTTCTGGGTACATTGACAGAACTAGTATGAATACTTGGGAAGACGAAAATGCTTATAAAGCTATCGTAGCAAAAAACAAAAAGAAAATTGTGCTTGCTGGACTTTGGACAGGCGTTTGCATTGTAGGGCCTGCATTGTCTGCAATCGAAGATGGTTACGAAGTTTACATTATTACAGACGCGTGTGGTGATGTTACTGCCGAAGCTCACGAACGTGCTGTACAAAGAATGGTTCAAGCTGGAGCAATTCCGGTAACTTCTATCCAATATTTATTAGAACTTCAAAGAGACTGGGCACGCGAAGCAACTTACGGTCCTGTTACTTCTTTAATGAAAAAATATGGCGGTTCTTACGGAATTGGTATTCACTACGCACATAACATGTTGAAACACTAATCGGACTAATTCATTTATTATAAATCTCTTACGCTTCATTATGTTGGAATCATCAAAATTCATATTATCAAAAATCCTTTTCCTCTGTATTGTTTCTTTTCTTTTGATAGGAAACACGGCATCGGCTCAAAGTTTTAAGCTGCTCCGTTACGATGAAAATTATGAATTCTTAAAAGATTCAAACAGAAACTTTTACGAACGATTAAAGTTCATTCCCTTAAATCAAGATAAAGAGGTTTACATGTCTATTGGTGGCGAAGCCAGATATGAATATGTTGATTTCAACAATGAAGACTGGGGACGATTCAATATTGGACACAACAATTTCTTACTGCAGCGTTACGATCTTCATGCCGATGTGCATTTGGGAAAACGCGTTAGAATATTTGCCCAATTAAGAAGCGCCCTAGAAGATGGCCGTGAAAATGGCGCTCGCGGTATTGACGAAGATCAGCTGAATGTTCAGAATCTTTTTGTAGATGTGAATGTTTGGCAGCAAAAAGACAAAAAAATAACCATTCGTGCCGGAAGACAAGAGTTGGACTATGGTTCTGGAAGACTAATTTCTGTTAGAGAAGGTCCAAATGCGAGACTTTATTTTACAGGAGGAAAATTGATGTACACTTCGTCAAGAGTATCGATAGATGCCTTTGCCATGATGGCTGATACAGTTCACACAGGTGTTTTCGATAATAAAATGTCTAAACAGCTTAACCTTTGGGGAGCCTATTCTAAAATAATTTTTCCAAAAGCAGGAAATCTTGATCTGTATTATCTCGGATTCAGAAGAGATGAATCTGTTTTTGAAGAAGGAATTGCTCCTGAAAGAAGACATACAATCGGTTCAAGATTATGGAAATATGGTGGCGGTTTTATTTACAACCTCGAAGCAGCCTATCAATTCGGAACTTTTGGTTCTGGAAATATCAATGCCTGGACTGGTTCTGTAGATATTGGGTATATGTTTGAAAATGTAAAATTTAAACCCACCATAAATCTTAGAAACGATTATATCTCAGGAGATAAAAATCAAGGCAACGGAAATCTTCAAACATTTAATCCGCTGTATCCAAAAGGAGGATATTTTGGTTTTAGTCCGCAAGTTGGACCAGTAAACCTTATCGATATTCATCCGTATGCAACGATGGATTTATTGCCACAGCTAAAGATGCAGGTCGATGTGGTTTTAAACTGGAGATTTTCAACACAAGACGGAGTTTATAGGCCAAGCGGAATTCTAAATCTTCGCGGAAGCGATTCTGACGAAAGATATATTGGAACTGCCTATCTCGCCAATTTTACCTATAGCGTAAACAAATATATTTCGGTTGTCAGCGGTATTCAGTATTTCAAAACCGGCGCTTTTATCGATGACATGATTCCGAACTCAAAAGACGGAGTTTTCTTTAACGCCCGACTTGGATTCAAATTTTAATCAAATACATAAATTAATTTTTAACACATAGAAACATAGTTTTTGAGGCGTGAAAAGGCGTTTCACTTGCAATACTACACATAGAAGATGTACTGGCGCTATTTGAATTACAAACTTTGTCAAAGTTTTAAACTTTGACAAAGTTCTCACAAAGCGTTAAAGGAGCTATGTACTAGAAACTAGTTTCTTTCTCTACTCTTTTTCAAAGTAAAGAAAATCTATGTCTCTATGTGTTTAAAAAAACTTAACTAAACCCTTAACAATGAAAACAAACACTTCAAAATACAGTTTTAGATTTTCCCATCTAATGCTGCTAATTATAGCATTTGCAGGCTCTCTTAGCAACAATGCTTTTGCACAAACAGCTTCAATTGGTTCTACGGTAACTTGGGGGAAAGTAGACGGAATTGCAGTAAACGGATTGGTTCAAGGACCATCTGCAGCAGAAGCTGACTTGCAAGTTGCCTGCGTTTTTGAATATACAGAAGGTGATATATTTAACCCTCCTGCCCTTCCTGCCAACTTAAACGGAATGGTGCATTTAGACGACGCTTTAAAAGGCATTATTACCGAATTACGCAAAAGTGGCAGATTTACTGGTCATTCTCTTGAAACTTTATTGATTACACCTCCAAAAGGAACTTTAGCATCCAAACAATTACTATTAATCGGATTGGGAGACCGTAATAAATTTACTCCCGATTTAATGATTAGTGTTGGAAGCACTGCCATGCGTGAAGCTTTGCGTTTAGGGGTTTCAAACTATTCTTTTGCAAGTGATATTAAAGATGCAGGAATCGATTCTCCAACTGCTCTAGTAGCCGAAAATGTGGTTTTAGGTTCTTTCGAAGCTTATAGAACTCAATCTTATTTAAAAGAAAAAAAGCTAACAGATTATAAGCCTCTAACCAAAGTTATCTTGCTTGCTGGCCCAGCTTTTTATACCGTTGCCGGAGAAGGAATAAAAGAAGCAATTACCAAATTGAACGCTAAATAATTAGACTATGAAAGCAGATTTAATTTTATTCAACGGGAAAATTCATAGTTTCAACGCTGAAACTCCAAACGTTACAGCTGTTGCCATTAAAGACGGAAAATTTATTGCAGTAGGAAATGACAGCGATATAATGGATTTTGCATCTGAAGAAACCAAAATAATTGATCTTCAGAATAAAAGAGTCGTTCCTGGAATTAACGATTCGCATATTCACCTTATTCGAGGCGGATTAAATTATAATCTTGAACTACGTTGGGATGGCGTTCCTTCTTTGGCAGATGCGCTTCGAATGCTGAAAGAACAAGTAGATCGCACTCCAAATCCGCAATGGGTTCGTGTAGTTGGCGGTTGGTCAGAATTTCAGTTTGCAGAACGCAGAATGCCTACCTTAGAAGAAATCAATGCTATTGCACCCGATACTCCTGTTTTTATTCTGCATTTGTACGACAGAGCCATTATGAACAGAGCAGCGCTAAGAGCTGTGGGTTACAACAAAAATACACCTGCACCTCCAGGAGGACATATCGAACGTGACTCCAACGGAGAACCGACAGGACTTATTATTGCGACTCCAAATGCAATGATTTTGTATTCGACTTTGGCAAAAGGTCCAACGCTTTCTTACGAGCATCAGATTAATTCGACGCGTCATTTTATGAAAGAATTGAACCGTTTCGGAATCACAAGTGTTATTGATGCTGGAGGCGGGTTTCAGAACTTTCCAGATGATTATAAAGTGGTTAATGAATTGAACGAAAAGAAACGATTGACCGTAAGAATTGCCTACAATCTTTTCACTCAAAAACCAAAACACGAATTTGAGGATTTCTCCGATTGGATTGACACCGTAAAATTATATCAAGGAAACGATATGTACCGTCATAACGGAGCTGGTGAAATGTTGGTTTTTTCTGCTGCCGATTTTGAGGATTTCCTTCAGCCAAGACCAGATCTTCCTGAAAACATGGAAGCAGAATTGGAAAAAGTAGTTCGCCTTTTGGTAGAAAATCGCTGGCCATTTAGACTTCATGCGACTTACAACGAAAGTATTACAAGGTTTTTGAATGTTTTTGAAAAGATCAATCAAGATGTTCCTTTCAACGGACTTCCGTGGATTTTTGATCACGCAGAAACGATTGACGAAAGAAACATCGAACGTGTAAAAGCTCTGGGAGGTGGTATTGCTGTTCAAAGTAGAATGGCGTATCAGGGGGAATATTTCACCGATCGTTACGGAGCAAAAGCTGCCGAAAACACGCCGCCAATCAAAAAGATGATTGAAATGGAAGTTCCTGTTGGTGCAGGTTCAGACGCTACACGTGTGAGCAGTTACAATCCGTGGGTTTCTATGTATTGGATGACCGTTGGAAAAACTATTGGCGGATTGCAATTATACAATGAAACCAGATTGAACAGACAAACTGCTTTAGAATTGTACACCAGAGGAAGCGCTTGGTTTTCGCAAGAACAAACTAAAAAAGGAGATATTAAAGTGGGAATGTTTGCCGATTTAGTGGTTTTAGATCGAGATTATTTTACCATTGACGATGAAGACATCAAAAAAATCGAAGCCGATTTAACTATTGTCGATGGAAAAATTGTGTATGCTAATGGAGATTTTTCTTCGTTCTCGCCGCCTCACATTCCGATTTTGCCAGATTGGTCGCCAACCAATATTTACAACGGATATCCGGCGAGAAGCAGTTTCCAGAGTGCAATTGAAAAAAACGCAAAAGCAGATGCAAAACCAAAATTGACTTCGCAGATTCACAGCTGTAGCGGAAGTTGCGATGTTCATTTGCACAATCATGATGCTGCTAGAATGAGCAATGTTCCAGTAAACAATTATAATGCATTCTGGGGCGCTTTGGGCTGTTCTTGCTTTGCCTTCTAAATTTTAAAAATATGATCGAAATTATAAAACAAATATTGAATTCCGATTTAGGAAATTCATTCAACAACGCAGCGCTTTTAGCATTTAGAGTACTGCTGGCGATTGAGCTTTTCAGAGTACACGGAATGAAAAAATTCAGAGTCGAAAACGGTCAGAAAGAACAGGTACCTAATCCCTTGCATTTGCCCGAAAAATTAAACGGTTTAGTTGCAACATTTTCAGATACTGTAATTCCGTTTTTCATTATACTCGGACTCGGAACACGTCTTGCCGTTCTCCCAACAATTGGTGTAACTGCAATTGGATATTTTGTGGTTCATAGAAACGATTCATTAGAAGTGCGCGATGTTCCATACATGTACACATTATCCTTACTATTACTTCTTGCCCTAGGCGCAGGAACGTATTCACTTGATTATTATTTATTATCGTTACTAAACAATTAATTTTTAACACATAGAAACATAGTTTTTTGAAGCGAGTAAAAGACGTTTCACTTGCATGAATACACATAGCTTTTTCAACTTTGTCAAAGTTTAAAACTTTGACAAAGTTCTCGCAAAGAACTATGTGTTAGAAACTAGTTTCTTTCTTTATTCTTTTCAAAAACAAGAAAAATCTATGTTTCTATGTGTTTAATTTAATTACCCTAAACATAAATATTATTTACTAAACCTAATTTAAAAATGAAAACAAACATCGGAATTAAACAAGAAAACATCTCAAAAATTGTTGATGTATTAACTAAAATTCTTGCAGACGAATTCGTCCTTTATACCAAAACAAAAAGAGCACACTGGAACGTTGAAGGCCCAGATTTCTATAACAAACACCTTTTCTTTGAGCAACAATACGACGCAATCGACGAAATTGTAGACACGGTTGCAGAAAGAATTAGAGCTTTAGGCCACTATACTCCAGCGACTTTAAAAGATTTTCTAGCGCTGACACATTTAACAGAAGAATTAAAAGAGAAAAACGATAGTAATGGTTTTATTAAAGAATTGCTTTTAGATCACGAAAGCATTATTATTTATCTTCGAGAAAACATTAACCCTATTGCCAATGAATGGCAAGATGCTGGAACTAGCGATTTTATCACCGGTCTTGTAGAAAATCATGAAAAAATGGCATGGATGCTTCGTGCACATTTAAACTAAAAACAAATTATGGAAATTCAACAAAAAAATATTTGGTATGTAACCCTGCTTCTTACCATAATAGCAGGGTATTGCGATACCGTAACTTTTGTCGCAGCCGATTCGATATTTTCGGCGCACGTAACAGGTAACTTTATCGTTTTTGCCTATCAGATTGTAAAAGGTTCAGACCTTCATGCCTGGGTAAAACTGCTTACTTTTCCCGTTTTCATTATTGCGGTAATTACAGGAGGAAGAATTGCGCTAAAGGCAACCAATCGCTACACTATTTTATTTTGGGAAGGCATAATATTGATTTTAAGCGGTATTGCATCTTATGTTTTTGGCTATTTGCAAAACTTCGAACAATGGACCATGTATACAGTTGCTATGACAACAGTTTTTGCAATGGGACTTCAGAATGCTTTTGGAAAACTTTATGCGAAAGAAACCTATGGACCAACCACTATGATGACAGGAAATGTGACTCAAGCTTCTCTTGATCTAGGAAGTTTATTAAAAAATGGGTTTAAAGATGCCGAAGTTCTTTTAAGTTTTAAAAAACAGTTTATAACCTTAATCGGATTTCTTGTCGGATGTTTTCTAGGAGCAGTTGCAGGAAAGTTTTTCGGATTAGGAACTCTAATTCTACCCGGAGCAGCCATGATTATTTGCTATTTATACCACCGAAAAAGCTAGTCAAACCCACATTTTCAGATTGCAGATTTCTGATAATATAGTATCTTTAAAAAATGATTTTAGTTCCCTTTTTTCAAAAGGGAATTCTAAAATCGGTCCAAAAGAAATTTCTAAAAAACTCCAAATTCTTGGCTATTCCTGAAAATTCTGAAATTATACAAACAATGTAATGAAGGAGAAACTACTAATTGTTGAAGATGAATTTATAGTTGCAAATGATTTAAAAATCATGCTGCATAAAGCGGGTTATCAAGTTGTTGGTATTGCTGCGTCTGTAGCTCAGGCTCGAAAATTAATCGAAGAAAAAAGCCCTGACTGGATACTGCTTGATATCATTTTAAAAGGCCAATTGACTGGAATTGATCTAGCTTGGGAGCTTCGCCAAAAAAATCTGCCCTTTTTATATATTTCAGCAAATACCAATCAAAGTACACTTGAAGCTGTAAAAGCTACACATCCGTACGGTTTTATGGTAAAGCCATTTAGAGAAAAAGATCTTGTTGTAATGCTTGATATAGCCAGATATCGATTTAATCAAGAAAAAGAAGATTTGGCAGTAACGCATGCGAATCCAGAAACTCAAGAAATTCAAGGAATTATTGGTCAGAGTCCTCTCCTAAAAGAAGCCATTGAGAAAATAAAAATTGTCGCTCCAACTGAAACTTCTGTTTTAATTTTAGGCGAAAGCGGTACCGGAAAAGAAAGAGCAGCAAACGTAATACACGAACTTTCGGCACATAATTCACACCCGATTGTAGTAGTAAACTGCGCCGCTTTACCGCAATCTTTAATAGAATCTGAGCTTTTTGGACACGAAAAAGGCGCTTTTACAGGAGCTAATGCCTTAAGAATCGGTAAATTTGAGCAAGCCAATAACGGAACTATTTTTCTGGATGAAATTGGAGAATTACCTCTTGACTCTCAAGTTAAATTATTACGAGTTCTGCAAGAAAAAGAAATTCAGCGTCTTGGAGGCAATAAAACAATTAAAATTAATGTTCGCATTGTAGCGGCCACCAATAAAATTCTTGAAAAAGAAGTTGCAGAAGGCCGCTTTAGATTGGACTTATATTACAGACTAAATGTGTTTCCGATACAATTGCCTTCTTTAAGAGAACGAAAAGAAGATATTGAAATGCTTGCTACTTATTTTCTGAAAAAATATGCCGCAATTTCGAGAAGAAACGTAAACAGTATAAGCGCAAAAGCTTTAGAACAATTAAAAAATTACAACTGGCCAGGAAACATACGCGAATTAGAACATTTGATTGAAAGAAATGTACTTCTCGCCAAAACAAACGAAATCGAAAAATTTGATTTATCTTCCATTGCCCCTATCGTGTCTTTAGAAATCGGTACAGATAAAATAAAGTCGATGGAAGAAATGGAAAAAGAACATATTATGAATGCACTTCAAATGTGCAATGGCAAAGTTTCGGGTGTCGGCGGCGCTGCCGAACTTTTAAAACTGCAACCGCAGACTTTGTATTCAAAAATGAAAAAATTAGGTATAAAACAAGGATATAATTAAAATTATTTAACCGCAGATTTAACTGCAGATTTAACCGCAAAGTTCGCTAAGGTTTACGCAAAGGTCGCTAAGTTTTAATTAAAGATTAATTGAAAAATTTAAAGTTCGCAAAGGCTTTATGTAGACAAAGTTTTATCCGCACAAACCTTTGCGAACTCAATATTTAGATCTAGCTTAAGTTCTTAAAAAAAAATCTTAGCGAACTCTGCGTAAATTTTTTTACACAATCAAAAAATAAAAAACTTCGCGACCTTTGCGTAACCCTTGCGCCTTTGCGGTTAAATTTCACAAGCTATAAAAAACAGAATATATGGAAACAATAAAACTAGAATTAGACGAGAAAAAACATGGTGCTTTCAACCTTTATGTAGACGATAAAAAACTTGGAGAAATGACTGTAAGCATTAAACCAGATTTGCTGACCGTTTACCACACAGGAGTTGAGCCAGAAGCAGAAGGAAGAGGTTATGCTAAAAAACTTTTAGAAGAAATGGTCTCTTACGTACGTGCCAATAACCTGAAAGTTTTACCGCTTTGTCCTTACGTTCACGCGCAATTTAAAAGACATCCAGACGAATACGAAGATATCTGGAAGAAATAATTCTTGATAAAATGGTCTGGAATTTTCTCTCGCAGATTTGGCAGATAATGCAGATTTTTAGCTGAAAAAGATTTATGCAGATTTTTTATAATCATCTTTAAAATCAAAATCTGCTAAAATCTCTTTAAATCTGCGTGAAACATTAATTCGCTGTTCTAATAATTTAAAACAAAAAAACTATGAATACAGATATTTTAACAGATGGTATTCCTTTAAATGAAGCTAAAAAAGCCCTGATTCTAATTCACGGACGCGGTGCTAGCGCTCATGATATTCTTTCGATTGCCAAACACCTTAAGGTAGATGACTTTGCATTGGTTGCGCCTCAAGCAGAAAATAGAACTTGGTATCCGTATTCGTTTCTAGCTCCTTTGAACGAAAACGAACCATCTTTTTCAAATTCATTGGAAGCCATACATAAAGTTGTGGTGGCTATACAGCAAAACGGAATCGAAAAAGAGAATATTTATTTCTTAGGATTTTCTCAAGGTGCTTGTCTTGCTTTAGAATTCACTACAAGAAATGCAGCAAAATATGGCGGTGTCGTAGCGTTTACAGGAGGATTAATTGGGGATCAAGTTTATGAAAATCATTATTCTGGAAACTTCGAAAACACGCCTGTTTTTATCGGAACAAGCGATCCCGATTTTCATGTTCCTGTAGAAAGAGTCAATGAGACCGAAGCACTTATGGAAAAAATGGGTGCAGATGTTACTAAAAAAATCTACCCAAATATGGGACATACGATCAGTCAAGATGAGATAAATTGTGCCAACGCATTAATTTTCAATAAAAAATAATGATTACGATAACTCGCATTTACAGCGATCCCAAGGGAGAAAGTCATTTTGAAGACTTTGAAGTTCCGCTGAAAAACAATGGCGACATCGGATTTTTATCAGATGATGAACCTGTTAAATCTATCATTTTTAGAGAAGTTAGCCCTTCATACGATTACGATTTTCACAATGCTCCAGATCGTCAATACATTGTTTTGCTGGAAGGAGGCGTAGAGATTGAAACTTCATTAGGAGAAAAAAGAAAATTCAATACGGGTTCTATTTTACTGGTAGAAGATATTACAGGAAAAGGGCACAAAACCAAAAATATGGAACCTAAACTTCGAAAATCTATTTTTATAAAGTTGGTTTAAATAGTTTCAAGTTTCAGGTTCAAAGTTTCAAGTTTCAAGTTCTGTCGAACTTTGTCAAAGTTTAAAACTTTGACAAAGTTTTACGCTGTCAAAAAAATCAATCCAAAAAATGCTCTTTTTTAATTCCTAGCTTCTTCATTCTAGAAGTTAATGTTGTAGACGGTAAACCGAGTAAAACAGCTGCGCCTTGCGGTCCCGAAATTCGTCCGTTACATTTTTTAATCACTTTTAGAATGTGCTCCTTCTCTACTTCTTGAAGGGTTTTGGTATAAAATTCATTGACCAAAGTATCTGGGCAAGCCATTACAATTTCAGGAAAAATCATTTCTTTGATCTTGTCATCTTTGGCAAACAAAATGCTTCTTTCTACCATATTCTCCAGCTCGCGTACATTTCCAGGCCAAGCATTAGCCATCATACTGTTGAGAACTTTTTTAGAAAACCGTTTTACATTTCTTCCCATTTTTGCAGCATGCTTTTTTAAGAAAAAATGTCCCAAAACTGGAATATCTTCTTTACGATCGCGTAAAGCAGGAAGTTTGATCGGATAAACATTTAATCTAAAATATAAATCACTTCTAAAACGCTCGCCATAAACTTCCTTTTCGAGTATTTTATTGGTTGCGGCAATAACTCTAGCATTCACTTTTATGCTTTTGTTTCCGCCAACCCGTTCAATTTCTTTTTCTTGCAAAACACGAAGCAGTTTACCTTGCAATTCTAATGGCAACTCTCCTATTTCGTCTAGAAAAATGGTGCTGTTTTCGGCTTGCTCAAACTTACCAATTCTTTGTTCGGTTGCTCCTGTAAAAGCACCTTTCTCATGACCGAATAATTCGCTTTCGATCAAATTTTCGGGAATTGAAGCGCAATTTACTTTAATCATTTTTTGATTGGAAACTTCAGATAAATTATGAATTGCACTTGCTACCAGTTCTTTTCCTGTTCCTGTTTCTCCCAAAATTAAAACCGTAGAATTTGAAGATGCTCCTTGAGAAATCAATTCATAAACGCCTTTCATGGCATCACTAGTTCCTATAATTCCATGAAAACCTTCCTTTTTCTGAATGTTTTTTTCTTTCTTTCCTAAAATATGCTGCTTCAATATTTTCAACTCAGCAAACGCATTTTCATTTTGTTGAGTCAGCATAATGTTTCTCACCGTAATAGAAAGCTGCATTACAATTCCTCTTAAAACACGATTCGATTCTCTGTTGAAAATTTTAGCATTCTTAAAAAAAAGAAAAAGCACATATCGATTTCCTTTTATATAAGGAAGCCCAATTCCAAATGTATTTTTAAAGCCTTTTTTATAGATGTTCTGAATGTAATCTGGATACTTTGAATTTGATAAATCGAAAGAAACTACATCAGCCGAATTAAGGCAATCATCAAAAAAGCCATCATTTATAGCATACCTTTTTGAATCTACATATTGATCTGTTGAATGAAAAATGAAATAATCTCCTTTGCTTTCATCAGAAAAAGCCAAAATAAAATCATCAAATTGGAAGTTCTCTTTTAATATTCCGTTTATAACGGATTCGAGTTCCTTTTTGTTTAAAGCCCGAGAAAGTGCTGTACAAATAGACATAATAAGCATTTGTTCCTTTTCTCTTTCCTGCAATCGGTTTATTGCGATCGCAGCTTTATCTATAGGCTTTTCCATAAACGGTATTTATTGTGGTATTTTGGCGGTGATAGCGTAAAAATAAGGAATAGCATTTAGTAAACAAGTATAGATTTTCTAAATATGCCATTTTCAAATCATAAAATTACGATATATCGTAGGTACTAAAATCTGATACTTCTTCGAAAGCCCTGTTTTCAAAGCCTTTATTAAATCGGAATGTTATTTGGTTTGCTTTTGATGTTTTCAAAAAACAGTGCGTTTTTATTTCTTAATCTAGGTTAATCGATGCAGAAGCATAACCGCCGTAAATTTGTAAAAGAAAAATCAATAACAATTTAATATAAAAAATACCATGGAAAATAAAATTTTAGGCTTACACCATATTACTGCAATTGCAGGTGACGCTAAACGCAATTTTGACTTTTATTCAAAAATTTTAGGATTAAGATTCATTAAAAAAACAGTGAACTTTGACGATCCAGGAACATACCACTTTTACTTTGGTGACGAAGTAGGAAGCGCAGGAACTATCTTAACCTTTTTCCCTTGGGGAGCAGGAATTCAGCAAGGAAGAAAAGGTTCTGGAATGGCAACTGAAATTGGATATTCTGTTCCTAAAGGAAGTCTAGATTTTTGGCAAAAACGTTTCGAAAAATATAATGTAATTTACAATAAACCAGCTGAAAAGTTTGGTGAAAAATATTTGACTTTCTTAGATCCAGACGGATTAAAATTGGAGTTAATCGAATCTAAAACAGACGATAACAGAAAAGCTTGGGAAACTGACGAAGTAAAAGCAGATGTGGCTACAAAAGGTTTTCATAACATTACGTTGACTTTAAACAATGTTAAACCAACTGCGGCTATCTTAACTGATATTTTTGGTTATAAATTGATTGACCAAGATGTAAACCGTTATCGTTATGCAACAGATGCTGTAGAAAATGCTGCTATTGTTGACTTGGTAGAATTACCGGAAGAAAAACGCGGTTTAAATGCTAACGGAACTGTGCACCACGTAGCTTTCCGTGTGCCAAACGATGAAATTTTAATGAAATTCAGAGAAAAAATCGAAGAATACGGATTGCAGATTACTCCGCAAATTGACAGACAATATTTCCATTCTCTATATTTCAGAGAACCAGGTGGAGTTTTGTTTGAAATTGCAACAGATAATCCTGGGTTTACAGTAGACGAAAGTTTAGAAGAATTAGGCCAAAACTTAAAACTTCCAGCTCAATACGAATCTCAAAGAGCTGCTATTGAAGAGCATTTGGTTAAAATTAATTAATTTAAATGCTTAACTGGGATTAATCCCCGAATAACACAACTATTTTTTTTAAAAAGCTATCCTAATTTGGGATGGCTTTTTTTTTGGAGGGAAGGGGAATTGAAAAGACCTTTGATTTACGAAAAAACCTACTTATATTTACTAGCAAAATTACTTTATATAGTAACAACTTATCCAATTAATTTTATAAACCGACATTTAAGTGCCACCATAAATGAATAATTTATTTTGCCATAAATAAAATTAATACGGACAATAAAATTGCATTATTATAAAATAATAATCTTTTAAATTAAATAGCGGAGCAACATTTCAGAATTTTCTCAATAGTTCTGTAGATGTCGCAAATTTTTCAAAACAAAAATTGTCTATTTTTTTTATGAAAATTAATTAAAAAATATGCCTAAAAGTAGAAGAAGATATATTCCCAAAAAGAAAACATCTGATAAGAAAAAACCTAAACCTTATGAAGTAATAAAGCACAAATTTATCCAATTTGAGACTCCTTCATTAGAGCATATTCCATTTGACAAAAAAACTAAAGCAATTTGTGAAATTGGTATTAATGCCTCAATTGAATTTGAAAATGAATACGTAAAATTAATTAACTATTTTGAAAATTATGATGCTCTTTATTTATGCTCTTTCAGTTCATATTATTTCATGAAACAGAAAGAAGGAATAGACGAAGAAGCTATAAATGGACACATTGAATTTCCTCCCTTTTTTTTGGAAACTTTGCAATGTATCTCATTAAAATCTTTGAGAAAGATAACGGGAAAACCCCTTCATGATAAGATCGAAGATTTCAAAACGACAATTCAAAATCTAAACCGTAATCAATCATATTCTTATTTAAAGCTATTAGAAAACGTAAAAAGCCAAGATGATATAGCGGTAATAATGTTAAGAACTGAAATGATGACTAATACTTTAGCCGTTAGAAATTGGGCATATATTCATCAAATGGAAAACATTGCATTCGAACTTTCAAATTTAATAGAAAGCAAATTTTTAAAAAGTCAAGGGTTCAGTCCTAAAAATTTTCTTGAAATACTATTTAGTCTTGCAACATTAACTGAAAAAAAGTTAAATATTCATTATAGAAAGACTCTTTCATTTGCTAAAGAGAAATCGTACACTGCTATATTTAATAAATATGAAGAAAAATTCAATGAAATAGAAAAAAATGATCAAGCATCTAGGGAAAAAATCTGGCAAATGGTTGGAAAAAAAGTAACAAATTTAAAAGGAATGCTTTTAGAACATTCTGATTATTTTCTAACAGAAATATTTAGTCATAATTCCAATGAAATATATAATCACATTTCGAAAAAAATTCCAGAAAAGGAAATATCAAACATTCTTGATAAAATAAGCTACAACTTTGGTGATCTTTCCGATTTTAATAAAGATTATATTTTTCTTGATAATCCAATACATTCAAAACCTTTCATTAAAATTGAAGAGAATACATATTTTTCAATAATTGCACATATGTTCAGTCATTTAGGAGTTAATTTATTGGAAAAATTCATACAAAATGATATTGATCTTAATAAGGAATATACACTGCAAAAAGGTAAATATCTTGAGAATAAAGTTGAAAAACTCTTTAAAGATGCATTTGCAAATGCCCAGGTATTATCTGGTAGCTTATGGAGATGCCCTATTTTACAGAAGGATTTTGAAAATGATTTAATTGTATTAATTGAAGACTTTGCAATAATTATAGAATGCAAATCAGGTATAGTTTCTTCTCCTGCAAAACGAGGGGCAACTGATCGATTATTCAAAACTTTAAAAGAATTAATTGTAGAGCCTTCTGAACAAGCAATTAGGTTTGAGAATTATCTAAAAAATGAAAAGAGAACACATCAATTTCAAACTAAATCAAAAAACATAAATGTTATTAATAGCAACAAAATTAAATATTATGTCCCAATTGGAATAACCCTATCTAATTTGGGTTCAATAGGTTGTAACCTAAAAAAATTAATTAACTCAAAAATAATATCACACAAACTAAATGAATTAGCCCCTTCTATCAGTTTAACAGATTTAGAAATTATATTTGAATTACTTCCTTTTGAAGCTGAAAAAATTCACTATTTATCAAGGAGGCGCGAATTTGAAGCTCATTTAGATTTTCAAGGTGATGAAATGGACTTGTTTGGATTTTATTTAGATAATGGATTTAATATTGGAGAAGTAGAATATAATGGTTCAAATTATATCAATATGACGCTAAAATCGAAAGAAATTGATCCGTATATTATTGGAAAACATAGGGGGGTAAAAGTTAAAAAACCATATTTACAAAAAACAAAATATTGGAACGACATCTTAACAAAATTAGAAAACAAAGGCAATAATTGGTTAGTTTCATCATATATTTTATTGAATCTTCCTAAAGAAGATCAAATTAAGTATGAAAAAAACTTAAAAATACTCATGAAAATGATAATTGAAGGCAAATGTGAAAAAAAACACAATTGGATGGAAATGTTTTGTGGTCCAGAAAGGAGAAAATATGTTATTGTTGGTTTTCCCTATTTAAATATTGATAAAACAACAAGAAATACAGTAATAAATGAAATAGTTGCTTCATTAGAAAATAAAAATGTTAGAGGTATTCTTATACTTGGATATGATTTAAATTCGTACAATTATCCATATTCAGTAATTGCTGGTAGCCTAAAAACAGAACTCTTTGATAGTTTAGAATTAAATTAACAAATCCCGTATCACCAACAACGCGCATTTGCAATCTGTACCCGTAAATTTTGTCTATTTTCTGTAAATACAAAAATTACATATTTAGTGTTGAGTTTGTTTTTGATAATTTGCATTATGTCTCACTGTTGCGGGTTACTCATGCCGAAATTGCAATAATTCAAAAATAGAAGAAGAGTGCTACTAGAATTTTCTATACTCCCTTTCTCTGCAATGTTCCTTCCGAAACGTTAGTCAAATCTCAAAGCTTTACAACATACAATTAAAAAATATCAATAGTAGAAAATTGCGCAAATAAAATCAAAAACAACAGATTTATCCCAAACACATAACACAATAAAGCTGTCTAAATTCTAGACAGCTTTTTTATGATTACTTTGTAACATAATTCTTCTTCGGAGCAATAAATTATCTATAAAAATGTTTTTTAAACACTTTTAAATCCCTTAGTTTTACTCCTCCAAACAATCCTAAACATGAAAAAAGTAATTTTCTTACTTTTACTAACTTTCTTTACCACAACCACTTTTTGCCAAAACGAAACCAATAAACTTAAGCTTCAGAAAGATAGATTGATGCTGCATAATGTCGCTATTTATCTTCGTAACGTTAATCAAGGTTCGATAGATATTGACAGCGCGATGATTTTGGCTAGCAAAGCGCACAAACTTCCGTACACGCTTGCCAATGATGAAGGTTTTAATGATGGATCTAACTTTCCGGGAAATAATTTAATTACCAATAATTACGCCCGCGGAGCAGAATTGCTATTGCCAAGATTAAATACAGTCGATCAAATTAGACTGTCCTTGCAAATTGGGAGTTTTTACCTTTTTAAAGCTGGCGCGAAAAAAGATGATCTAAAAAATGCGCTTTTGTATATTAATAAAGCCCAAAAACTGGCAGAAAAATCTAAAATTCAAAAGTGGAATTTTCAATCCAAATATCTTCTTGCCAAATATTATTACCAAGCAGACAAACCACAACTGAGCAGCACCATTTTTTCGCAACTGGTTAATGCCGCAAGAAAAACACAAAACGAACAAATATTAGCAGAAGCTATTGACAATCAAGGCACGTTTATGCCAGATAGCAACAAAGAAAAAGCAGTTATTCTAGCTGAGGCTTTGGCTATTTATAAAAAATTAGGCAACAAAGAAAAAGAGCTTGAAACCTATATGAAAATAATTCCGGTTCATTTTTGGACTGGTAAAATGAAATTGGCCAGACAAGAACTCCTTACAAGTCTTAATCTTCAGAAAAAAATTGGTTTTCTATATACACAATATACCGAAACGACTATTTCGTATATCGATTTATTCAACAATAATTTTAAAGATGCACTATATTACGCTTTAAGGAGCGTTAGCTCGATGGAGAAAACAAAAGATTATGCTTTTGCGGATAGTTTTTACATACGCCTCGGCAATATATACAACAGCACGGGCTATTATGACGATGCCATTAAATTTTATCAGAAAGGAATTGAGTACAATCAAAGAGAAATTAATGCGGGGACTTGGTACAAAAGTTTTTTTGGTTCTGTAAGGGCATTAATGGATAATTCTAAATACTCAGAAGCATTAAAATATCTGGAAAGCAACTCTAAAAAATACCCTCCAAAAAACGATTTGGACAATATGATCCTGAATCAGCTTAAGGCGCGCTGTTATGAAGAATTAGGAAAGTTAAAAGAAGCCGAAGCCTGTTATGAAAAACTTGATTTTTTTGCAAAAAAACTAAATTCAGCAGAAACACTCAAAGATGTCGCGACTTGTACTTCGATTATGGCGCTATTTTATGTCAAAATTCATAAGCCAGAAAAAGCAGAAGAAATAACCAATCGCATCCTTGCTACAACTCATCATACTGAGGGTTTTAACCGTTATGTTTTGGAGCTTACTTTATTCAAAATTGATTCCTTAAATGGAAAATATTTCTCTGCGATCGAACACATGAGAAATTATACTCGAATTCAAGATTCGATGGATAACATGCGTAAAAACCTTGATTATGAAAATTTGAAATTCAAGTTTGAAACAAGTGCCAAAATACAAAACATAAAATCTTTAAAAGAGCAGACCGATCTTCAGAAACGTGAATTGCATTCTTCCAAACTTTTAAATACAATCTCTGTAAGCAGTTTACTTTTATTACTGATTATCATCATTTTATTGTACAACAGAGCCAAAATAAAACAGCGCAGCACGAGCCGAATTCAGTTAAAAGAAAAAGAAATTAAGCTTAAAAATGTAAAATTGGAGCGTTTGGTCGAAGAAAAAGAATGGCTTTTGAAAGAAATTCATCATCGTGTAAAAAACAATCTTCAAACCATCATTAGCCTGCTTAATTCTCAATCTTCTTATTTAAAAGATGATTTGGCGATTTCTACCATAAAAAACAGCCAAAACAGAATTTATGCCATGTCATTGATCCATCAAAAATTATATAAGGAAGACAATGTTTCTATGATTGATATGCCCGATTATTGCAATGAATTGGTTGAGTATCTAAAAGAGTCTTTTAATGCCGAATACATTCATTTTGAAGTGAAAATTGATGCGATAGAATTGGATATTTCGCAAGCCATTGCATTGGGTTTAATTATCAACGAAGTAATTACCAATTCGATAAAATATGCTTTTAAGGATACGCAAAATTGCATTATCAGACTTTCATTATCTGAGATTTCAGAAAACTGCTATAAGTTATTTATTTCTGATAATGGAATCGGCATACAGGATATTGTAGAGTTGCAAAATAGCAATTCGTTCGGAATGACACTTATAAATGGCTTAAGCAATACGCTTGAAGGAGATTTAGCGATTAAAAATGAAAATGGACTTAGCTTTGAGTTAGTATTTAAAAAGGAATTTAGATAAAAACTAATCTTCGGCGCCCATTAATTCTATTTTAGCCATAATTAATGCAAGATTATTTTCTAAAGTAATCTTGCCATCGCGCCATTCTTTTTTATTAGATCCTCTTGAAATTCTAAAAATGAAATCGCCTGTAAAAATGTAGCCAGAAGTTTCTCTTAAACCTGTTTTGGTTATTCTTTTCTGGGCTTCTCTTAAATCGATTTTTATTTCATTTTGATTTCTAAAGACGATGGTATCCAAACCATCAAGACCTTTTCTAAATTCATGACCGCGATATTGAATCAGTTTGATTAAAGCATTCATAAACAGCAAAGCACGATTCAGGTTTTCTTTAGAAACATTTAAATCTAAAATCTCCAATTTATCTGGCCGAATATCTTGATTTAAAGTTTTGTCTTCCCAATATTGCTTGGTTGCCGTAATAATCTCAAACGGATTTTCTAGCTTATCGCTAATGGTCAACGGAGCATCGACATCGTTTTTGATGCTTTGAGCCAAATCAAGCAAAGGTGTAGATTTTGAAGGAACTCTAAGTTGCATTTCGTACGTCTTTTTTAAAATGGCAATTTCATTATTTCCTTTAAAATCCGATGAAAGTTGAGGAACATTTTTCCTCTTATATGCGGGTCCAATCCAGTGTCTGCTTTTAGGAAGCGGAATATTCATTTTTTCGCAAGCATTTTTAATTCCCATACTAGAAACTTCATAATGTTTTGCAATCTGTGGAATTGGAAATTTCCAAACCAAGCTATAAAGTTCTGATCGGGTAAAAGTAATTTTGTCCATAAATCAGATAAAATCAATTCAAAAGAAAATTCACCATCTCTATAATTTCTTATAGCAATGGTGAATTAAGAAAAATTAAGTACTACTCTACTCCGCCTCCTAAAGCACGGTACAGGTTAATTGCTGCATTCAGTTTTTCGAGTTTTATGGTTACCAGATCCAATTCGTTTTGAAGCGAACTGTTCTGCGCTGCGATTACTTCAAGATAATTGGCCATTCCGCTTTTATAAAGCAAAGAAGCATCTGAAGTCGCTTTATCTAGAGATTCTGCTTTATCTTTTGCTAAAACAATGCGTTCGTCTGCATACTTCAATCTAGACATGGCATCATTTACTTCGCCAACTGCTGTTATAAAAGACTGTTTGAATTGTACAACCGCTTTTTCTTGTTCTAAAACCGCTACTTCATAAGCTGTTCGCAAGGCTTTTTTTCTAAAAATAGGCTGCGCTAAATTGGCCGCAATTGTTTTGGTAACAGAACCTGGAAAATTAAACCAGTTTTCAAATTCAAAAGAGTTCAAACCAATCGACGGACTCAGACTTAAAGTCGGATACATCGTTGCTTTTGCTAATCCCGTTTTAGCATTGGCAGACATTACCGCATATTCGCTCGCTTTTACATCTGGCCTTCTGCTTAAAAGTGAAGCTGGAATTCCTGTTGGAAAAAGTACCGAAACTTCGGCAGCATCAATATTCCCAGCTCTTTCAATCTTATCTGGATATTCTCCGCATAAAATCTGCAAAGCATTTTCTTGAACTGCAATATTCGCTTTCGCTAAAGGCACTAGCAATTCGGCCGTTTTTTTCTGAGCCTCAGTTTGGTTTACTGCCAAAGAACTAATAGAACCTGATTTGTATTGCAATTGCATCATGCTCAACGTATTCGTGCTCAACTCGATGTTTTTTTCTGCAATTTTCAGCTGTTCATCTAAACCTAAAAGATTATAATAAGACTGCGCTACCTGAACAATAATTCGAGTCTTTAATGCCGAAAGGTTTTCTTTTTGAGCAAAATAAGCCGCTTTAGCATCTCTTTTCTGCATGGCTGCCTTTCCCCAAATATCGACTTCCCAAGAAAGGCGAAGATTAGCGCTGTAGTCATCCATATAATCTTTACCAATAAACTGTTGGCTCAAAGATCCATTCAAAGAATTTTTTGATGGATAAGAACGGCTCGCTCCAGCATCGAAATCTAGTGTGGGTAATAACGATAATTTGGCTTGTTTATAACTGAGGTCGAGCTGTTCCATGCTTTTCATGGCAATGATAACTTCATTGTTTTTGACTAAAGCTTTTTCAATCAAAGCAACCAGCAAAGGATCTTTGTAATAGTTTTTCCACGGAAGCAAAACTGTATCTCCAGTAACCGCGACTTCTTCGCGGTACTTTTCTGGAGCATTTAAATCTGTACGAGAATATTTTTTGCCTACCACACACGATGTCATGATCGCTCCGGTAAGTAAAACCATTCCGATTTTATATAATGTTTTCATTCTTATTCTTTTATCGTTTGAACTTGAGTTGCGATCTTTTTTCTAGATACTTTTTCCTGTAAATATTGAAATACAATGAAAAGTAACGGAATCACAAAAACGCCCAGTACAACACCGCTAAACATTCCGACAGCCGCACTCACACTGATTGATCGGTTTCCAACTGCAGTTCCTCCAGAAGCAAACATTAGCGGAATCATACCGACAATAAAAGCTAGCGAAGTCATGATAATTGGTCGTAATCTTGATCGTGAACCTTCAATTGCAGCTTCAACTATCGTTAATCCGGCCAGACGTCTCTGCAAAGCAAACTCCACAATCAAAATGGCATTTTTAGCTAGAAGTCCGACAAGCATGATTAATCCGACCTGAACATAAATATTGTTATCTAAACCAACCGCTTTAATTCCCGCGAAAGCGCCTAAAATTCCTGTAGGTATAGAAAGCAATACCGCAAGTGGCAATAAATAACTTTCGTATTGAGCAGCAAGCAGGAAGAATACAAACAATAAACACAACCCAAAAATGGCAACTGTCTGGCTTCCTCCTGCTTTTTCCTCCAAACTTAAACCTGTCCATTCGTACGTATAATCAGATGGAAGTTTATCTAAAACTTGTTCCAGATTTCCCATAATTTGTCCGTTACTATAACCTGGCAATGCCATCGCTGTAATGTTCACCGAATTATAAAGGTTATAACGGTTTACCGATTCTGGTCCGTATACTTTGTGGAACTTCACAATCGATTTTACTGGAACCATCTGCATATTTGCATTTCTTACGAAAATTTCATTAAATGCATCTTCATCCATTCTAAAAATACCATCGGCTTTTACATTCACACGGTAAAACTTACCAAATCGTGAAAAGTCAGCAGATTGATCTCCTGCAAAATACGTCTGGATATTTCCTAAAAGTTCTTTGATATTCACTCCCATTTGACGTGCTTTGTCTTCGTCAACTTCCAACTCCAATTGCGGATAATCGGCTCTAAAAGTTGTGTAAGCGTATTGCACTCCAGGTTGCTGCATAATCTGTCCGATTACTTTATCAGACATAGCTTTTAAAGTTTCTGGGCTTCTCGCCATTCTATCTTGCAACACAATCTCAGCACCACTCGTTACCCCAAAACCTTCAACTGGAGGCATTCTGAAAACCATAATCTGACCTTCTTTAATTTTAGCCAGTTTTCCACTTACGATATTCATGATTTCCTCAATATCCTTAACTGCTCCCCTGTCTTTTTTCGGCTTCAGTTTGATAAAACCTAAACCATAAGCGGGGCTGGCACTATTACTCAAAATATTGAATCCTGTAATACTCGTATTTACATCAATCGCTTCTATAGGAGCTAATTCTTTTTCTAATTTCTGAATGACAGCTGTTGTACGATCCAAAGCCGTTCCTGGTGGCATTGATAAACTGTACACCATGAAACCATCATCTTCTAAAGGCACAAAACTTTTTGGTGTCGATGTCATCATGTACACGGCAAATGCTGTAATTCCAGCCACTAAACCAGCCGCAATCCATTTTCTTCCAATTAAAAAACGTACACCTTTAATATATCTACCCGTTAAATTGTTGAAACTTGTATTGAATCCGACAAAAAAGCGGTCTTTAAAAGTAGTTTTGTGCTCGTGATCACCATGTTTAGATCCGTGATTCTTTAGCAAAAGCGCACATAATGCAGGCGTTAATGTTAAAGCATTTACTGCCGAAATAATAATCGCAATCGCCAGCGTATAAGCAAATTGTTTGTAGAAAATCCCCGAAGATCCCGTCATAAATCCGATCGGAATAAATACCGCCGACATGACCAAAGTAATCGAAATTACAGCTCCCGTGATTTCTGCCATGGCACTGTGTGTTGCTTCTTTGGCCGAAATTCCTTCGTCTTCTTCCATTTTACTGTGCACGGCTTCGACGACCACAATCGCATCATCGACCACAATTCCGATCGCCAATACCAAGGCAAAAAGCGTTAAGATGTTAATCGTAAATCCGAAAACCAAAAGGAAGAAAAACGTTCCCACAATCGCGACCGGAACTGCAATAGCTGGAATGATCGTCGAGCGAATGTCTTGAAGGAAAATAAATACTACTATAAATACCAGAATAAAGGCTTCAAAAAGAGTCGATTTTACCTGACCTGTGGCTTCATCCAATCTTTCTTTGGTACTCATTACGTTAACGTATTTAATACCTGGAGGAAAAGATTTAGACAATCGCTCTACTTCTTTGTTGATTCCGATTTCAATGTCATTCGCATTAGAACCCGAAGTTTGTAAAATCGCCATTGTAACAGCATTTTTACTATTCGATTTATTATCACCGCTATACGAAATAGAACCAAATTCTACTCTCGCTACATCTTTAAGTCTCAAAACATTGCTGCCAACGTTTTTAACCACAATATTTTCATACTGCTCAGGTTTGTTCTTTTTTCCTTTATAACGAATTACATATTCTAATGCCGCAGAAGATTCTTCTCCTAATTTACCTGGAGCCGATTCTAAACTCTGTTCTGCAATGGCCTGAGTAACATCTGACGGAACCAAACCTGCATTGGCCATTTTACGAGGATCCAGCCAGATTCTCATCGAATAATCTTTTTGCCCAAAAATCTGAACCTGTCCTACTCCCGGAACACGTTTCATTTGAGGCACTAAGTTGATATTGGCATAGTTCTGTAGAAACAACTCATCGTATTTGTTATTATCATCTGTATATAAGTTGAAGATAACAATCATACTATTTTGCTGCTTCGAAGTCGTTAATCCCATACGGATAACTTCCTGAGGCAATTTTGGAGTGGCTTGCTGCACTCTATTCTGCACGTTTACCGCAGCCTGATCTGGGTCTACACCTTGTTTAAAAATGACACTGATCGAGAAAGATCCATCATTACTTGCAGTAGATTTAATATACTGCATATTTTCAACTCCGTTAATTTGCTCTTCTAAAGGTGTTACTACCGAACGAATAACGGTTTCACTATTCCCTCCCGGATACGAACCACTCACCATAACTGTTGGTGGCGAAATATCTGGGAATCTCGTTACCGATAATCGGGTAAGACCTATAATCCCCAGTATAACTAGTACAATAGAGATAACTGTGGCCAATACTGGCCTGTCTATTATTTTCTTTAACATGGAAATGTTATTTTATTGAATGAAAAATTATTTACTGCTTGCGTTTTGAGCAGCGATTTTTGGAACGACTTCCATACCATCAAAAAGGACATCGATATTGTTGAGTGCCACTTTATCTCCAGATTTTAATCCAGATTTTACAAAATAATCTGCTCCTGCGCTTCCTGCAATCTCGATTGGAACCATGCCTACTTTGTTGCCTTCTTTTAGAACAAAAACAAAGAATTTATCCTGAATATCTTTTACGCTTGCCATTGGAACTGTAATGACAGATGACAAGCTTTTGTTCAAGACAATTCTTGCAGAACCTCCAGAACGCAATATCTTTTTCGGATTTGGAAAAATGGCTTTCAAAGCAATTGTTCCTGTTGCACGATCGATGTTCCCGCTGGCTACTTCTAGTTTTCCTTTTTGATCGTATTCGCTATCATCGGCCATAATTAAGCTTACGGTCTGATTGTTTTTTGCATCTTTTGAAAAAGCCAAATAATCTGCTTCTGTTAGAGAGAAATAAACAAATACACTGTTAATCTCTGAAAGTGTCGTTAACGGAACGGCATCATTTGGCGTAACCAAATTTCCGATACGGTTTGGAATACGGCTAATATAGCCGCTTACAGGAGCTTTAATCAAAGAGAAATCGGCATTTAACTGAGATGATCCTAAAGCGGCTTTAGCCTGTGCTACTTGTGCAGTCGCGGCCTCGTAATTGGCTTGTGCTGTTTTTAACTGCATGTCTGAGAAAACTTTCCCTTCAACCAAAGGTTTGATTTTCTCTACTTCTAGTTTTGAATTGGCCTGATTGGCCAAAGCGCTTTTGTAAGCTGCACGGCTATTGTTTACTTGCTCAGCGTAAACATCGCCTTTTATTTTAAAAAGAGATTGTCCTTTGGTTACGTAGTCTCCTTCTTTTACATAAATGGCTTCCAAATAACCAGATACTTGTGCTTTTATGTCAACGTTTACTGTACCTTCGACTGTTCCTGGATATTTCTTTTCTACTTCTCCTGTAGCCGAATTGGTCTGAAGAAAGTCTACTTCTGGCTTTGGAGGAGCCATTTGTGCCTCTCCGCTTTTTCCGCATGAAGAAAGGGAAATGGTTATTAATAAAATTGCAATCCTGCCAATTGCTTTATTATTTTTAAAAAACTGTTTTGTCATTTTACTTTTCATTTTTAAATGAATTACCTCAAATTTGGGCGCAAAATAACAGATCAAAACCCGTTTTTTAGGGAAGAACTTTACCCAAACGGCATTTTTTGATACTGAAACGTTGGCTTGGGTTTATGCCGCGAAGGCGCTAAGGCACAAAGTTTTTTTTTAAAAGAATAAATGAAAAGGAATCTCGCAAAGTCGCAGAGTCGCTAAGTTTTTTTATGCCACAGATTAAAGGATTAAAAAGGATTATTTCTCGCTGATTGAGCAGATTTTAACGCATTCTTTGTCATCCTGACGAAGGAAGGATCACACACGGAATTACGCAAAGTATGACGGACAATCTTTGTCGAGTTTCTAGTGTGATCCTTCCTCCGTCAGGATGACAAACTTGGTGTAAACCAGACTTTTCGAAGAAAAGAAGAACCTTTGAACCTTTGTCCCTCTGAACCTTTGCACCTAAAAAACTCAGAACCTTAGCATCTTTCTCACCTATCCATCCACTGTTTAAAGAAAGGTGTTTTTTCCCTGCTGATGATTACTTCGCGTTCGGGATCGAGTTTTAATTGGATTTTGAGTTTTGCGTTGAAGTAGTTCGCAATAGATTTGATGCTTTCTGCACGAATGAAAAACTGGCGGTTGGCACGAAAAAAGAGATTAGGATCCAATTCTTGTTCCAGTTCTTCCATAGTTTGTGGAATCGAAATAATTACACCCGATTTTAGGAATAAATTACTGGTTTTGAATTCCGAATATATAAAGTCGATATCGGAAACGTCTACGCTTTTGTATCCGTCACGATAGGTTACTAAAAAGCGCATTCTGAAAACTGGTTTTTCAATCAGTTCCTTTAGAATACCGGCGATATTAGTCACGCTGGTTTCGTTTTTATTTAAAGATTTAAATTTGGTTAAGGCAAACTCCAATTCGTTCTTTTCGATAGGTTTCATCAAATAATCGATGCTGTTTACCTTAAAAGCACGAATTGCATATTCGTCATACGCTGTGGTAAAAATTACGGGACAGGTAATACTAATTTCATCAAAAATGGCAAAACTCAATCCGTCTGCTAGACGAATATCCATTGTAATCAGATCTGGACAGGGGTTTGATTTTAACCATTCTACTGTATCCACAACTGTATCAATGATTCCTAAAATTTCACAGTTGGGTTCCAGTTCTTCGAGCAGCCTTTTTAGTCGGCTGGCGTTAATGCTTTCATCTTCTACAATTAAAATTTTCATAACTTTTAAATTAATGGCAGACGTACCTCATAATAGCTGCTTGATTCATTAAAAATCGGCATTCTCTCAGATAAAATTTTATAACGAAATTCGATGTTTTTATTTCCTATTCCTGTTGAAGCCAAGCTTTTTCCAGCGGTTCTCTGCAAGTTATTTCGAACGATAATATCACCAGAATCAGAAAAAACAGTAATCGTAAGCGGATTGGCCAAAGTTGCCATATTGTGTTTTACAGCATTTTCTACCAACAACTGCAAGGTTAATGGCGGTAAATGGAGTGCTAAAGAAGGAGAATCAACTTCAATTTTCAAATCGATTTTATCGCCTAATCTTTTCTTTAGCAAATAAAAATAAGCATTTAGAAATTCTATTTCTTCTTTTACAGTAATGGTGTCTTTATTTGAATTGGAAATCATATAACGATATACTCTCGTTATATTTTCTAAAAACGAAGCCGCTTCTTTCTGATCTTCATAAATCAGCTCTGTCAAAGTGCTGAAATTATTGAAAACAAAATGCGGATCTAACTGCATTTTAAGAGATTCTAATTTTGAACGTGTTACTGATTCTTGAAGTTCTGACGCTTTAATTTTTAATTCGGCCGTTTCAATAGCGTTTAAACGCCATCTGTTTAGCAAAAATATTCCGGTATGAATGGCACTAATGAAAAGCGAGATAATCGCCGCCATTATTTTAGACTGCCAAATAGTAACGAGATCATTTTCTTCCAGTGCTGTACAAGGATATAAATAATCCCAAAGGCAAGAAAAAAAGTAGTTTAAAAGTATATTTCCAGCAATAAGACAAATAAACTGTGCTATTGCTCTAAATGCTGGATTTTGTTCCCAACTTATGTAGTAGTTTAATTTTCGGCCAACAAACAAAGTTAACTCTGTAAGGATGGCGCAGTAAAGTAAAATGATGAAGATATCGAAGGTCTGGTCTAAATCGAGCAAACCTTCTTCTTCAAAATTCCTATATGGATTTAGAAAATAATAGGACGAAAGATAGACCAAAAAAACGGCTGGAATTACTATAACCCTGTAGTATTTATAGAAAAAATTCTTGCCCGATTTTTTATTTTGGTTCTTTCTACCCATTTATTCCCTCAACTGTAAAATTGAAAAATCCTATCTTATTAGTGTTCTACTAGAACACCTTCTTCTTTTTTGTCTGCTTTTATGGTAGCAGTTGGATTTTTCTCACGCATAACGCCCCATTTTAAGCACGTTGCACCCCAAGAAAATCCTGCACCAAAAGTAGTGATCAATACATTTTGTCCTTCTTTAAAATCGTCTTTGAAATCCCATAAACACAACGGAACTGTTGCAGATGTTGTATTTCCGTAACGATCAATATTTACTTTTACTTTATCAAAATCAATATTCAAGCTTTCGCTTACAGCATTAATGATTCTCAAATTTGCTTGATGTGGTACAACCCAATCAATTTTATCTGCTTCTAGTTCATTTTTTGCCAAAGCATCTTGCGAAACTTGGCTCATTGCTGCAACGGCTCTTTTAAATACAAAAGCACCGTCTTGTTTTAAATAATGTGTTCTGTGCAAAAGACTCTGCATAGAAGTTGGATTTCTAGAACCTCCAGCCGGTACAGCTAGAGAAGAAACTCCGCTTCCGTCTGTTTTTAGAATGGTTTTCATCAAACCAGCATCAGATTCTGTTTTTTCTAACAAAACTGCTCCTGCTCCATCTCCGAAAAGAATACAAGTATTACGGTCTTCATAATCTACGATAGAGCTCATTTTATCTGCTCCAACGATGATTAATTTTTTATAACGACCGCTTTCAATCATGTTTGCTCCCATTTCTAGAGCATACAAAAATCCGCTGCAAGCTGCATTCATATCAATTCCAAAAGCATTTGTAAGTCCGCTTTTATCGCAAACAATACTTGCTGTTGGCGCTAAAATGTGATCTGGAGTTGCCGTTGCTACTAACAACGCTTCTATTTCCTCGCGATCTACCTTATAGTTTTCGATAAGATTTTCAATCGCTGCTGCGGCAAGATCAGATGTTGCTGTGTCGTCGTCTGCGATTCTACGTTCTCTAATTCCAGTTCTTTTAATGATCCATTCCTCCGATGTATCAACAGTTTCTGAAATCTTTTTATTGGTCAAAATTGATGATGGCACGAAACCACCTATTGCTGTAATAACTGCGCTCATTGTTTTTTATTTTTTTTTAAGCTTTGTACTCTTAGAACGCAATGCTTAATACTTTTTCTCTTCTTTTTTCAACTCAGCTCAATTAAGAACTGATGCAGGAAACAGAGTGGTATTTCTTAAAAAGCCGATTAAATCTGCTAGCAATATCATTTACTGAGAAATATTGTTTTTAAAAAACCTGAACAAGCTGAAAACATTATACAAAATCCAATTAAAATAAATTAAAAATATACACCAAGTATTCTCTCGGTATTACTTTGGAATAAAATCTTTAATTTATCTTATTTTTAAAATCATACAATGCTATTTCAGTTTGCAGATAATTCCCAATTATAGCTGTTGCCATACTGATAAAAAAACCTATTGCATTTAAGTTTTTAGAGTGCCACAAAATTAATTTAAAAAAATCTGAAACTAGCAGACAATTAAGAATAATTAACAAAACTGCCTTAAATGTTAAAATATATTTTTGAAATTCGACATCAAACACTAAAAATTATAGAATCCCTAAAATCAAAAAAAATCTGTTAAAATTTATTTTGATAAAATTTCTTCAAAAAAACCTTGTAATTTTTATATCATTGTTTTTAAAACAAATTAATCTTTAATAATTTGGAAACGATAATAATGGAATATCTAACCCTGCTGCCAAAATTCTAGTTTTGCTTCTGTGAACCAAAGAATCCCAAAAACCGTATTTTTGAGGCACCATAATTAACAAATCGGCTTCATAATTCTTTATTTCCTTCTTAATTTCGTTAATCACCGCATTCGATCTTACGGTTTTATAAAGATATTTTACGTCTTCAAATTCTTTTTCGATATTCGAATTCATTAAAATCCTGTGCTGCTCTTCTTTTAAATCGTCCAATTTTTCATCTACGCTAAAAAATTCGATTTCTGCTCCAAAATCTCCTAAAGCATTTTTGATCCAGCTAAACTTTTTAATAGCCGAAAAACTCAAACTATCACAAGCGTATAATACTTTTTTGATATTCAAGAAACGGGCATTTTCAGGAACGGCCAAAACTGGAATTTGAAGATTCTTAATGGCTGTTGTAGTTGAATTTCCTAGCAATTCTTGTTCAAAAGAACGTTCTGCCATTCCCATTACCACAACATCTGCATTGGTTTCCTTGATAATTTTTGGAAGCTCATCTTCCAAAAAAGAATAGGTACAAATTGCTGCTGTTTCAATTTTAAACGAATCTGCTATTTCTTTGGCTAAATTTTCTAGTCTAGAAATTGCTTTATCAATCTGTTTCTGCATTGCGTCTGCAGTAATATGCGAGTTTGCACTGTGTACACTCAGCGAAAATGAATTAAATAAAACCAATTTTGCTCCCGTAGCTTTTGCAAGCCCAGCAGCATAATTAACTGCATTAGTGGCAATGGCAGAAAAATTTGTTGCGGCGATTATAGTAAGAGGTGAATTCATAGAATATAATTAAGCTTTTGCGCAAAATTGCTTAAATAAAGGCTTCAAGCATTTTTTATATAACTGAATGATCATTTTTAACGACTCAACCGTAAAATATCATTTCTGAAAAAACAGCCTTTCCTTTTTTGTTTCTTACTTTAAAAACCATAAAAAAATAATCGGCTCTGACCGTTTTAATATTTATTACTTTTACTTTTATTAAAACTTCAGCAATGGATGCCAAATCTTTATTAAAAGAACATGTTTATAAAATTGTCACCTTAACAGACGAACAGTTTGATTATTTCTTTTCGCATTTTAAAACAGAAACTTTTAAAAAAGGACAAACTATTATTAGTGAAAGTCAGGACGTTGACAAAGAATATTTTGTCATTTCGGGCTGTTTAAAGTCCTTTTATGTCAATGATGACGTAAAAATGTACATCCTACAGTTTGCTATGCCAACTTGGTGGGCTTCTGATTATGCGGCACTTTACAACAAAACTAAAGCTACAATTAGTGTAGATTGTGTGTCGGATGTTGAAATTCTTTCTCTTTCAAATCAGGATCGAGAGAAAATCTGTAGTGAAATACACGAAATAGAACATTTTTTTAGATGGAGAACCAATCGCGGTTATGTCGCTTCTCAGAAAAGATTGCTTTCTTTTATGAATAATGACACCAAAACGAGATACGAAGAATTGCTTGCTCTCTATCCTGCCTTGTACAATACTGTACCTAAACATTTAATCGCCGCTTATCTCGGTGTATCCAGAGAAACTTTAAGCCGATTGTACAACGCTTCTAAACCGCACTGACGAATGTGATCTACATCACGTAATCTATTTTGAATACCGCCATTACTTTGTACTATAAATTAATAACAATTTAAAATACAGAATAATGGAAACTAAAAATTTTAAAATTTCGAATACTGAAAGTCAAGTAAACTGGATTGGAAAAAAAGTTACTGGACAACACAATGGAACAATTAATATCGCGAATGGTAATTTTACTTTTTCTAATGACGAACTTACTGGCGGAAATGTCGTTATAGACACGACTTCTATCCTAATTCTTGATGTTACAGACTCTGCAACAAATCAGCAATTTGCGGGACATTTGGCATCTGAGGATTTCTTTTCTACAGACAAATTCAAAACTGCATCTTTAGACATTACGGCTGTTTCTAAACAATCTTCTTCAGCTTATTTTATCGAAGGCAATCTTACCATTAAAGCCATTACACATCCAATTGGTTTCAATTTGGAAGTAAAAAAAAATGAAAACGATCTCAAAGCTTCTGGTAAAATCATCATTGACCGTACCAAATATGATATGAAATTCCGTTCTGGAAATTTCTTCACCAATCTTGGAGATACTTTGATTTACAACGAATTTGAATTGGATGTAAACCTAACAGCAAAACTTGCTTAATACCTAGAAATCATGCCATATGTAAAAATTGAAGTAACTCGTGAAGGTGTTACAAGAGAACAAAAACAGCAGCTCATTTCTGGCATTACGCAATTAATAACAGATGTTTTAGACAAAGATCCCAGTCTTACACACATCGTGATTCAAGAAATAGAATTAGACGATTGGGGATTTGCAGGCGAACAGGTTTCTGTCTTACGTGAAAGAGGCACTACAGCTCAAAAAAAATAATCACTTTAAAATCAGAAAAATGAAAACAATTATAGTAACCGGTGCCTCAACAGGCATCGGTAAATCAATAGCTCAGTTATTTTTAGAAAAAGGCTACAATGTAGTGATCAATTCTGCGAATTTGCAGAATCTTGAAACTACTTTTAAAGAATTAGGACATGCAAATCAACTTGCAATGGTACACGGTGATGTAAGTCGTATTGCAACAGGAAAAGAATTAGTTCAAACTGCTTTAGACCGTTTTGGAAGTGTTGATGTATTGGTAAACAATGCAGGGATATTTGAGCCACAATCTTTCTTAGATGTTGAAGAACAAGACTTAGATCGTTTTTTAAACATTAATTTAAAGGGAACTTATTTTACAAGTCAAGCAGCTGTAAAACAAATGCTGCAACAACGTGAAGGATCAATTATCAACATCGGAACTGTTTTGGTAGATCATGCCATCGACGGATTTCCTGCAACTGCGCCTATTTCTAGCAAAGGCGGCGTTCATGCCTTTACAAGACAACTTGCTGCAGAATTCGGAAAAAACAATATTAGAGTAAATGCGATTGCTCCAGGGATTATTAGGAGTCCGCTTCAAGCTAAAACAGGTGTCGATAATGCAGATAGTTTGGCGGGATTACATTTATTGAAACGCATTGGAGAAACCCATGATGTGGCACAATTGGCTCTTTATTTGGCCGAAAGCAATTTTGTAACGGGCGAAATCATTAATTTAGATGGCGGACACGTTGCTGGACACAGTATCTGATAACTTCAAAACTTAAAATCATGGAAAATTTTGGCACTAATGCAGCTCTGATTACAGCTGTGCTTATGAATTATTTTAACGGAATTTATACTGGTGATGTTCCTTTATTGCGAAGTGTTTTTCATCAAGAGGCAATTGTTGGTTTTGATATTAATGGAGAAACTCATTTTAAAACCGTAAATCAATATCTGGAAGGCGTAAAAAACCGTAAAAGTCCACAGGAATTGGGAGAAGAATTCAAAATGAAAATCCTATCTTTAGAAATTATCAATAATACCGCTGTCGCGAAAGTTCAAGTTCCGATATTCGAGTATAATTATTATGACCTTTTAAGCCTTATCGTTGTTGATGGCAAATGGGTTATCAGTAACAAATTAGCAACTAAAGTAAATTAAAATACAATGTGGAATTCTACCAAAATAACACAATTACTAGGTATTGAGTATCCAATTTTACAAGGTCCAATGGGCGGTGGTTTTTCAACTGCCGCTTTATTGGCTTCTGTAAGCAATGCAGGCGGATTAGGCAGTTATGGCGCTTACACACTCACACCTGAAGAAATTAGAGAAGCTGGAAAACAAATTAAACTTGCTACTTCTAAACCTTACAATATCAATTTATGGGTTAATGATGTTGACAAAGAACTTCTAAATTATCCTCCAGAAAAACTGGAAAAGATAAAACAGAATTTTAAACCTTATTTTGATGAATTAGGGATTCCGCTTCCTGATTTATCTTCGAACATTCCTTCTAAATTTGAAAAACAAGTAGAAGTTTTATTCGAACTGAAACCCGCTGTTTTCAGTTTTATTTTCGGAATTCCATCAAAAGAAATACTGAAAGAAAGCAGAAAATTAGGCATAAAAACCATTGGAGCGGCAACAACTTTAGAAGAAGCGCTCGCGCTAGAAGATGCCGAAGTAGATGCGATTATCGCTGCAGGATTTGAAGCTGGCGGACACAGACCTTCTTTCTTAAAACCAGCACAAGATTCTTTTACTGGATTATTTACCCTTGTACAGCAATTAAAAGCTAAAACCAAAACACCAATTATTGCTGCGGGCGGAATTATTGATGCAAAAGGAATAAAAGCCGCAATGGCATTAGGAGCCGATGCTGTGCAACTGGGAACTGCTTTTATGGTTACAGATGAATCGGGCGCTGCGCCTGTTCATAAAGAAATGCTTTTTACTCATCCGAATGTTCCAACTACGGTTTCAAAATCGCTTACAGGAAGAATGGGACGAATGATTAGCAATAAAATCTCTGACGCTGTTCCCTTTGAAACGGAAGTACTTCCTTTTCCTCTTCAAACCAAATTAATCGCCCCTTTAAAAGTAGCCGCACTCGCCCAAGGAAGAACCGACATGATTAGTTTTTGGTCGGGACAAAATACAAGCAATTTAAAATACCACAAAGCCAGCGAATTGATGCAGGCTCTAATTGCTGAAATGTCGGTGTAGTTTTTTAACGCAAAGTTCGCGAAGGTTTTTTATATATAAATGCTGGAGATTTTAAGTTCGCAAAGGTCTTGCTAGCTGTTAAGCTTGTGCGTAATTTTTTTTAATCTCTCAAAGTCGCAGAGTCGCAAAGTTTTTTTACCTCTCGCAGATTTGGCAGATAGAGCAGGTTATATTTTTAATATTAAAAAAACCCAATGAATCTGGCAAATCTGCGAAAGATAAATCCTTTTAATCTGTTTAATCTGTGGCTTTAAAAAATAAAAAACTTTGCGCCTCTGCGACTTTGCTAGAATTTCATATTGTTTTCTTCACAAAGCTTTGCGAACTTAAAACACAATCTTAAGAAAAAAAATCTTAGCGAACTTTGCGTTAAAAAATACCAAGCCCAGCAGCGTCCAGTTCACCCCGAAGTTTGTCCGCTTCAACATAATTTCGATTTCGTTTTTAAGGCTTTCAACGCACATTTGTACCGTTAAATAACTTTAAATATCAAAATCATGAACTCAAAAACAACAAAAATTATCTATTGGACAGGCGCAGTATTAACTTCTTTATGGTTTGGCGCAAGCGGTTTTTTTGAATTAACAAATAATCCATTGGTTTGGGGCATTACACAGCAATTAGGTTATCCAGCACATTTCATTTACATCCTTGGCGTTTTTAAATTAGCTGGTGTCATTACGCTTTTAATTCCGAACAAATTATTGAGATTGAAAGAATGGGTTTTCGCAGGCGTATTTTTCGATATTATCTTTGCTTTCTTTTCCAAAATTGCGGTTTTAGGTTTTGGCGCAGCAACCGATGCCATTATTGCCTTTGTAATGGTAAGTGTTACGTATGCAATATATAGAAAATTATACACCGCAACTTATACTCCATCAGAAATAAACTAAAGAAAATATATCAAAATAAAATGCCTAATAATTGATATTAGGCATTTTATTTTTTTTTGTCTAATTCTCTACAATAAATCACAATGAAAAAGATCATTCTAATTCTCTGTTTTGTACTTTCAGCTTTGTTTTTTATAAGCTGTTTTATGTTTCCAGGATTATAAAATGAAGCCAGTTAATTATCTGATAAAAAGAGAGATTAACTGGTTTAACGGTTTTCTAACCAACTTAAAAATGCCGTTGCTTTTTCTTTTCCTACCAATAATTTTTCTTCTGTAGGAACACTTAGTTTTACAATTATTTTTCGTGAGAAATAATGTTCTGCTTCTCGTATAGCCGAAAAATTAACCAAATATTGTCTGTTGATTCTAAAGAACTGAATTGGAGATAAAAGTTTATGAATCTCATCTAAAGACTGTGTTAACGGATATTCGTTTTTGTCTAAAGTCATTATCGTTGGCGTTTCGTTTTTGATGAAGAAAAACGCAATATTCTCGGTTAAAACGGTTTGATATTTATTGTTTTTGAAAACCAGAAAACTGCTTTTCCCTTTATTTTCGCCATTTCTAGTCAATAAATAATCAAAATCGGGCATGGCTTTTTTATTTCTCTGAAAGAAGTTTTTCAATTCTCCCGCTTTCTTTAAAGCCTGCGAAATACTATCTCTTGAAAAAGGTTTTAGAACATAATCAATTCCGTTTGATTTGAAAGCTTCTATTGCATAATCGTCAAAAGCGGTACAGAAAATGACAGGCGACAAAACCTCAACATTCTTAAAAATCTCAAAACACTGACCGTCTGCCAGTTGAATATCCATAAAAATAAGATCTGGCTGATCGTTTTCTAAAAGATAATCTACTGCGCCGTCAATGCTTTGTATATAAGACAAAATCTGAACATCGGGTCTTATGCTCAGAATTAATTGACCAAGTGCTTTGGCCGTTTTTACTTCATCTTCAATTATTATGATAGTCATAATTTAGCGGTATTTTTACTTTAAAGGTAGTTTCGTCTTTGTCAATTTCAATTTCTTTATGAATCAGGTGCATAAAACGCTGGTTGATATTATCTAAACCAACACCTGTAGACACGGCGCCTCTTTTGAGTTGAATTTTATTTTCAACTACTAAAAATTCGTTCTCTGTATAAAGCTTTATTTTGAGAGGTTTATCTAAAGAAACAACATTGTGTTTGATACAGTTTTCGATTAATAACTGCAAAGTAAAAGGCGGAATTGCCGAATCGTACTGTTTTGGATCAATTTCATTTTCTAAAACAAATCCGTCTTCAAAACGCGCTTTCAGCAGATACACATACGAATCCAGAATCTGAATTTCTTCGCTCAGCGGAATCAAATCCATTTTTCGGCTTTCTAGCGTAAAACGGTAAAAATCGGATAATTTCAAGATAAAATCTGAACTCTGCGGATCTTGGATATCAACCATAGATTTTAGCGTATTCAGACTATTAAATAAAAAATGCGGATTTACCTGCTGTTTCAGTAATTCGTATTGAGCACCAAGATTTACTGCTTTTGTACGTTCTAGTTCGACTCCCATTTGCTGTGTCTGATAATTTTGAAAAAGCAAATGCAGAAACATATACACAATCAAGTTGATCAAAACTCCGCGTAGTTCGAACATGATTGGCGCATCCATTTTTGAAACTTGAAACAGTTCTTGATGTGCGATTACTAAAATCACCATTAAGACAATCCCTAGAATAACACTCAGTAAAAGTTTCCAGTTAAAAAGGCTTTTGTTGGCATGATTAGCAGAAAATTTTGGTAAACTATAAATGTTGTAATACCATATAAAAAGGGAGAACAACAACGTAATCGAAGAATTTATAATAAGGTCTCCAGGTGTAGAATCGGCATCAAATAATTTAGGTATTGAAGCCATAACCGCCAATGCAATCGAACTTCCCCAAATGACTTTGAGCGAAACCTGAAAACGTTTTGTTTTTTCCATATTGTAATTGGTTTGTTATGATCAAAGATAAGTTTATTTGAAAAAGATTTCACGCAGATTTTTACTGATTTTAGGAGATAAGCGCAGATAAATTTTAATCTCGCAAAGTCGCTAAGGCGCAAAGTTTTTTTATTCTCATTTTGTAGAGCTACTCGCGGAGATCCCTCGTTCCTCGGGATGACAAACAGGGCGGAAAACTAGAATCAAAAAAAATCTACAAAATCTGCTAAAATCACTTTAAATCTGCGTGAAACAAAAAATCTAAGCCTTCTTAACTCCCAAAATAGCACCTGAATTCATATCTTGAACAAAACCAATGATTTCGAAATCCTGCGCATTATAGTTTTTAGGAAGATGAACAGATGTTGTTCCTTTTTTGGATTTGTTTAAATCTACAGATTGCAAATTACGAACAATTTGATAATGCGATAAAACCCGATGCGCATTCTCGCCTCTTTTTACATTGCTTTTAGCTTCTTTCTGAACAACTGCAAGCAATAAACGACTGTTTTTTGAAGTGACTTCGACGTTATAATTTACTGCAAGCAAATTCTCATTTTGAATGCTTTCTAAACTTAAGCTCGTCGAAACTGGCTTTGAAAGTGCCGATTTAATTCCGTTTCGCAGACTCGTTTCCTGAGAACCTATATAATCGGTTTTTCCATTAATAATTACTTGAGGTGTGTAAATTGGTTCTTTTCCTAAAAATTGAGCATAATCGTATTGTCTTTTGGTAAAATCGGCATTACTGAAAATGTCTTTCCAGCCTTGCTTGTCCCAATAATCGACATGATAAGCCAATACATAAACGTTTTTATCTCGGTATTCATTCTGAATTTTTCCAAGCAATTCATCAGCAGGCGGACAGCTCGAACAGCCTTCGGAAGTATATAATTCTAAAAGTGCAAAACCTTTTGAGTTGTTTTGACTAAAAACGCTGTTTCCAATTAAAAAAAACAGCACTATAAATCCACTTAATATTTTTATCTTTTTCATAATTCTCATTTGTTAAACCTAACAGGTTTTAAAAACCTGTTAGGTTTGTTAAGAGTAGAATTTTCAAATCAACTCATAATTTATAATTCATTAAAGAATATTAATCTCAACGTTTATATTTCCTCTAGTCGCTTTAGAATACGGACAAGTCTGATGCGCTTGCGCCGCCAAAGCTTCAGCAGTTGAAGTGTCAATTCCAGGAAGACTTATATTTAATCTTGCCTGAAGCGAATATTCTCCTTCTGTTACGCATAAATCTACTTCGGCATCTACAGCGGTTTCTGCTGGAAGTCTAACCCCAAGTTTAGAAGCCGCAATTCCTAAAGCTCCAATAAAACAAGCCGACCATCCCGCAGCAAACAATTGCTCCGGATTTGTCCCCGGACGCGAAGATCCAGGTGCGCTTAATTTGATATTCAATTGTTCATCTGAACTTTGAGAAGCTCCTTCTCTACCGCCTGTTGTGTGTGTTTTTCCTGTGTATAAAATTTTTGTTTCCATGATTTTTTTGTGTAAAATGTTATTTGTAAAAAGTGAAATGTTTATTGATATTGATTTTTGCTATTGCAATTGCTATTGAATTTGGAATTTGGGATTTGGGATTTAAAAATTGGAATTTACTTAGAGACATCAATTATCGCTTGTGCAAACGCCTTTGGATCTTCTTGGGGAACGTTGTGTCCGATTCCCTTTAAAACTCTGTGTTCGTATTTTCCGGTGAATTTGTTGGCGTACGCTTTTCCATCCGCGAAAGCGCCGTCAAAATCACTTCCTATTGTAATGGTTGGCACTTTAATCTCTGGTTTTGCAGCAAGGCGTTTTTCTAGATTATCGTATTTTGTTTCTCCTCCTTCAAGAGATTGTCTCCATCTGTAATTGTGAATCACAATCGCTACATGATCTGGATTATCAAAAGATTGAGCCGTTTGATCGTACGTTGCTTTGTCGAAATTCCATAGCGGAGAAGCGATTTTCCAGATTAGTTTATTGAAATCGTAAGTGTTTTGTGTGTAACCTTGTTTCCCTCTTTCAGTTGCGAAATAATATTGGTACCACCATCCTAACTCAGCTGTTGGAGGAAGCGGTTTTAAGTTTGCTTCTAGATTCACCACCAAATAACCACTTACTGAAACCAAACCTTTTACGCGTTCTGGCCAAAGTGCTGATACTACAACTGCTGTTCTCGCTCCCCAATCGAAACCGCCAATTACAGCTTTGTCAATTTTTAGTGCATCCATAAAAGCAATAATATCACTGGCTAAAGCTGCTTGCTGACCGTTTCTAAAAGTTTCTTTTGATAGGAAAGTCGTTGTCCCGAATCCACGTAAATAAGGTGTAAAAACGTGGTATCCTTTTGCTACTAAAATCGGAACGACTTCATTGTAACTGTGAATATCGTAAGGCCAACCGTGAAGTAATATTACAGGCGTTCCGTTTGACGGACCTGCTTCGGTATAACCTACGTTTAATAATCCAGCGTTGATTTGTTTTAAAGTTCCGAGTGAACTACTTACTTCAATTGTTTTTTGTTTTGAAGTTTGTGCTTGAGTGAAAGCTGCATTCATAAAAAGAATAGCGATTAGAATATTGGATAGTGTTTTCATAATTTTTATTATTTTATTAGTTGATTATCAGTTAATTTCTTCGTCAAAGGTATTTTGACAATGTTTGTTTTAAAAGGCAAAAAAAGGTGAAGTGGACAAGGTTACGGTTGAAGTGGACAGACTTTGTTTTTGTATCGCAGAGTTCGCAAAGGATTTTCGCAAAGTGCACAAAGGTTTTTGAGTTGAAACTAAGTTTCTTTTAAGTTCACAAAGCTTTGTGTTAATATTGGACTTTATTAATCTCGCAAAGGCGCGAAGTCGCAAAGTTTTATTCTCACAAAGCTTTGTGAACTTAATGTCTATTGACATTCTCCTTAAACAGAACTTCGCGTCCTTTGCGAAAATCCTTTGTGTACTTTGCGTTAAAAACTTTACGCATTTCAACTCGAAACTATTTTTTCAAATGATTAAAATCTGTGAAAATCAATTTAATCTGTGGCAAAACTTTCAACACAAAGCTTTGCGAACTTAATGTCTATTTACATTTTCCTCAAACAAAACTTCGCGTCCTTTGCGAAAATCCTTTGCGCACTTTGCGTTAAAAACCATACGCATTTCAACTTGAAACTATTTTTTCATTACAAGTATCGGTTTTCCCTTTTCCACAATATAAGTCGCCAGTTCTGATGCTCTAGCATTTGTATTATTTTTAGCTGAATGCACTACGCCTGCTGGAATAAAAAGCACTTCACCTGCTTTTAGTGTCACTGGCTTTTCTCCTTCAATCTGATATTCCAACGAACCTTCAACCACATAAATCACTTCTTCGCCTGGATGAGAATGTTTCCCAAAAGCTGAATGTCCGTCAAAATCGATTCTTGCCTGAACCATCTCTTTTCCTGGAGTACTTAGATCATGTTTTTGCAAATCGATGCGTTTTACTCCTTGTGCCGCAATCTGATTCTGAACTAAAAAGGCAATGATTCCTAAAACAATTATTGCGATGATAACCCATGTTTTTTGTTTTTTCGTTTCCATAACTTCTGATTTAAATTGTTTGTTTTCGTTAATTTCTTTGTCAAAAGTATTTCGATAACCCTTCATACAAAATCAGAAAATAGGTGAAACGGACAAACTCTAAGGTGAAATGGACAGGCCGTGAGTTGTGAATTTTGAGAGTAAAATGTTTGAGAGATTAACCGCAAAGCACGCTAAGATTTTACGCAAGGTTCGCGAAGTTTTTAATCTCGCAAAGACGCGAAGTCGCAAAGTTTTATTCTCACAGCTTTGTGTTCTCAATACTTATAATAAGTTTGACTCTAAAAATATCTTTGTGCGCTTTGCGTCAACCTTTGCGCTCTTTGCGGTTAAATAAAAAGCATGTAAAACCTTTGTGACTTCGTGCCTTTGTGGCAAAATGAGCAAAAAAAAATCAGGATTAGCATTTTACCACCATCCTGATTTTCTGAATTAAATTTAACCTTCACTTTTATCTTCTGCCTCTAAAGCCTCCTCCGCCTCTAAAACCACCGCCGCCGAAGCCACCGCCATTAAAACCGCCTCCGCCTCTTTGGATGTTTTGGAAATTTCTGGTTTGCATTTCACCACGATCTCTTGACATAGCCGAACGATCAAGATCATTTGTAATGTCAGGACGTCCAGGTTCTCCAAGCGGTTTATTTGGCTGTCCGAGCGTTTGATCTGCTTTAGGAAAATTATCTCTCTGAATTCCGTCTCCCATTCGGGTTTCGCCTCCTAGGTTTTGACCAACTTTTGGCAAATTATCACGCTGAATTCTTTCTCCAGCACCATTTGCGCCAAGTCCTTCATTAGGTCTATCGCGCTGAATTCTCTCTCCCGATCCATTCGCTCCAAGTCCTTTATTCTCTCTATTCTGAATCCCTTCACCCGCTTTTTTGGATGAACCTAAAGTTCCCGCTTGCGTCCAACCACCGTTTCCGTTATTATAATGGCTCCAGTTTCCGTTGGCATCTCTTTTATATACATGTCCGTCGTGACCAGCATAGAGATTATTATTGGTATGAATCGTTGTTCCTCCACCTCTTCTGTGTGTAATCACACCTTTATTTCCGCCAGAAGTTTCATAACCAATTGCTGTTCCTCGTCGTGTAGTAATATGTCCTGTCTGCGCCCACTGATTTCCATTTGTAGCAGCCGAATGTCCCCATTGTGCATACGCATTATGCCCTTGATTCGTTCTAGCATAATTTCCCGTCCACGGATTGTATGTGCTTGCAGCCGTGCGTCCGCCATACCATCCTTGCACACTTGCAGAACGTCCGTATCTTCCCGTTGCAGGATTATACCATGCCGAAGTTCCTGCAGCGCCATAAGGTCCGTAAACGCGTCTTCCTGCCGCATAACCACCCGTCCATGGATTATAAACTGCTCCACCTCCGTACGCATAAGGCCACGGACGATAAATTGGATACAGTCCGCCGTAATACATATAAGGCGGATAATACCATCCCGTGCCATAAGTCAATATCGCGCCAAATGTAGCACCAATAATAAAAGCACCTAAATAACCCGCTGTCGAACTGCTTTCAACCGTTGTATCGGTTGTGGTTTGCGTTACATACGTTACATTGTATACTGGCGAACTTGGCGGAATCGTATATATCTCTTTCGGCACAGAATCGCATGTTTTCCATGGTCCGTTCGGACTTGTCGACATAAACCAAACCGCCTGAAAACACAAATAATACAAATCGCCCACTTTTATAATCTTCTCCTGCGTGTTGCTTGCGTATTGCATTTTCGTTCCATCAATAGGTTTAAACTGTGGCGTTCCTCCATCGTAGGTTACTTTTACTTTTGCCTCAGCATCCGATTTCTTTAAAATAGCCGTTGTCGGAACTTGCGATAACATTACCGCATCATTGGCTTCCTGCGTTCCTGGCACCGATGACAATACATTGGCTCGCGGAGAATCTTTCGGAATTTTAGCAAAATCAGCAGGAAGACTATTACTGGCATAACTCCAAGGTCCTGTTAACTCTTTAGACTTAAACCATCTTCCAGACAATAGTACATAATACTGACCTTTGTTTTCGTCGGCAAAAACATCATTTTCGGTATTATCAATGTATAACAATTTGGTTCCTGGAATTTTAACGAATTTCGGACTTCCGTTTATCGCAATCAATTCAGCAGGTTTATTACTGTAGAAAACCTCTGGAGCGTTTCCAGAAGAAGGCGGCGGAATCATTTTCTTAACATCATCAAAATTCTGTCCCGAAGGTAGACTGCTTAAACCCGAAGGTAATTTGGTTGTTTTTGTCCATTTGCCTTCGATATTTTTCGAAGTCAGCCAAATGTTCTCTACCAATAAATAATAATCTTTTGTGGTTTTATCAAAAAACAAATCCCAATTGGTATTTACCACATATTGAATATCCGATTTTTCTACAGGCACCAAAACCGGTTCGCCTTGCACAATAAGCAAAATCGACGGATTCGTACTGTAAAAAATCGCAGGAGGATCGTTTTTAGCCGCAATTCCCTTTGGCGGACTTTTGGTATGACTTAAATCTGCCAAAATACGATCTACCGAAATAGGATCTCCGCTCTGAGGCAACGTTTCTTTAAAAAGCTTTTCCATTTCAGGAACTTTCTTTTCATCAAGAGCTGGAAACCGGATATCGGTTACCTGAAGATTTTTAATAAAAGCGCTTCGATTGTCTTTGTCTACCAATGTTTCTGCCTTCAAAGAAGCCACTCCCAAAACCTGTTTTCCATCTTTTGGAGTCAGCGAAAAAGCTACTCTCGCTGTAAGTTCCTTAAAATCTTTCCAGTCGTCTACCTGAGGCTGATAATAAACCAGTTTTGTCCCGTTATTTTGGGATTCCCGAGGCCAGCCACGATCTGCAATTAATGTAGAGTCGGCAGTATCAGACTTTCCAGTTTCAGAACTTGACTGCTCCGTATTTTTATCTTTTTTGCAGGAGAACAAAATTGCACTCAAACAAACTCCAATTATTAGAAAAGCATTTCTCATAAATTTAAAAGTTAGATTATTCATTGAAAATTTATTTTCTCGATCGTCGTATAAAATTCTTTCGTATAAAATTAAATTCACCACATAAATAAAACTACAAATCAGCCGCTTACTTTGTTTCACATTATAATTTGAAACCAAATAAGTGCCTAAATGCTCTTTCTTTTCTCAAACCAAAAATTTTTAATCTGCTCCTAATAAGGTAAGCTAAAATGAAGCATTGATATTGATTAGGAGCTGTTTCCCGCTATCCGTTACAATCTTTTGTGCTGAACCCCAGCACAAAAGGATTTCCACTTCTATCGGGGCTAGGGCACTCATTTTCAAAAGGAAGTTTTACAAAAAATTATTATTTAAAGCCTTTTGTGTTCTAACCTCAATCTAATCAATGGTTATAAATTATATTTATAACAATAAAAAATTATTAATTTGATTAATAAACACCTTCCCTATACCTTTGTCTCATCAAAATCAAAGAAATGATTTGAACATCTTAAAAAATAACTTAAAAAATAGAAATCATGAAATTTACAAGAAGAGCAAACGCAAACTGGAAAGGTACAGGAATGGAAGGAAAAGGAACCATTAGTACACAAAGCACAACTTTAGATAATGCTCAATTATCATTCAAAACTCGTTTTGAGCAAGGTGTTGGAACCAATCCTGAAGAATTAATCGCAGCGGCACATTCTGGGTGTTTTACTATGCAGTTAAGCTTTTTATTATCTGAAGCGGGTTTCGTTCCAGAAGATTTAGATACAACAGCTAAAGTAACTTTTGAAGACGGAACTATAACCTTAATTCAGTTAGAATTGACTGGAAAAGTACCTGGAATTTCTGCAGAAGAGTTTCAGCAAACTGCTCAAAAAGCAAAAGAAATTTGTCCAATTTCTAAATTGCTGAATACTGAGATTACTTTACAAGTAGCACTTAATTAAATACCTATTTCAAACAAAGCTTTGTCCTCCTGAGCGAAGTCGAAGGACACGCCAGAAATTCCACATAGAATATCATCAATCTTTGTAGAGTTACTCGCGGAGATTCCTCGTTCCTCGGAATGACAAAACTGTGGGAAAACAGAATTTCAACAAATAATCAACAATCTAAAATTTTATAAAATGAAAACAATATTTAAAAGCTTTTTAGCATTAGCAATACTAATTTTTAGTCTGGCAACAGCAAACTTAAACGCACAAACTAATCCTAAAATTAAAAATGTCGTATTTGTTCACGGTGCATTTGCAGATGGCTCTGGATGGCAAGGTTTATACAAAGTTTTGACTAAAAAAGGCTATAATGTAACGATCGTTCAGAATCCGTTGAGTTCTTTGGAAGATGATGTTAAAGCCACAAATTTAGCTTTAGACAAACAAGACGGACCCACTATTTTAGTTGGACATTCTTGGGGAGGAACAGTAATTACAGAAGCTGGAAATCACCCAAAAGTAGCGGCTTTGGTTTATGTAGCGGCTTTACAGCCTGATAATGGCGAAAATTCTTTTCAGTGGTTGCAAACTGCTCCTCCAGCTCCAGAAAATGGTGTATTGCCTCCAGATGAAAAAGGAATTGCGTATTATGACAAAGCTAAATTTCACTCTGGTTTTGCGGGAGACTTGAGCAAAGAACAAGCCGATTTTATGTATGCTTCGCAAGGTGCTTTTCATGCGCAAGGTTTTTTAACTCCGATAACTAAAGCTGCTTGGAGAACTAAACCTTCTTACGGAATCGTAGCGACTGAAGATAAAAGTATTGTTCCAAGTATTCAGCACGCCATGTACAAACGTTCTAACACCAAAATCACTGAAATTAAAGGTAGCCACGTGGTTTTTATTTCTCAGCCAGAGAAAGTAGCGAATGTGATTATTGAAGCGTCAAAATAATTGTGAATGGTTAATTGTTAATTATAAATTCATACATAAGCTTGTCATTTCGACGGAGGAGAAATCTTCGCGAGAAACTCTACAAAGATTGGCGATTTTGATTGCGGAGTTACTTGCTTGGTCTTCGACTTCGCTCAGACTGACAAAACTAGATGTAATTCTTTTTTGAATAGATTCGTAAAAAATTCCAAATTCCAATTTATATAGTAATTGGAATTTGGAATTTTTATTTTGGAATTTAACTCGACTTACTGACAGCTTTTATAAAATAAGGCGAATCGTTCCAGCGGATTTTTTTATAATTGAAATCTTTTTTCAACGATTCGGGAAGGCAGTTCCAGATGGCTTCATTCATCTTCTCGAGTAATAATTTCTTAGAGAAGGAATCGGAAACTACTAGACTTATTTCTCTTACGGGAACAGGTTCCTTGAAAGGTTTAAAAAGTCCGCCTGATTCGTTTAAGGTAGAAAGTTTTGGAATAATTGCAAATCCTAAATGCGCTCGAACTAAGTTCTTTAAGGTTTCTATCGAATTAATATCGTACGTAAATTGTTCCTTTATTTTATCGGATGTTTTTAGTCCACAGATGTCTAGTAATTGTGCGTTGTAGCAATATTCGTGATGCAATAATAACAATTCGGTTTTGTCGCCAGGCTGCATTTCGTAAAATTCATCATTCGCCATAGGATGCGTCTGATTTAAATAGGCAACAAACGGTTCTTTAAAAACAACATGTTCGATTAAATTCGGACTTCCTGTTGGCGTAGCCATAATCGCAACGTCAATTGCGCCTGTTTCTAAATCGCGCATTAAATGTCCCGTATATCCTTCTTTAATAATAAAATGCACTTTTGGTGCCACTTCTTTCATGGCCTGAATAAACAGCGGAATCAAATAAGGCGATAAAGTGGAAATAATGCCAAGTTTCAACTCCCCTTCCAATAGATTTTTTTCGTTGATTACAAAATCACGAATTTCATCGACCTCACGAAGTATCTTTTTGGCTTTATTAATAATTTCAATTCCTAAAACGGTTGGTGTCAAAGGCACTTTATTTCGATCAAAAATCTTAATTCCGATTTCTTCTTCCAGATTTTTTAACTGAATGGTAAGTCCAGGCTGCGTTACCATACAAACTTCGGCAGCTCTTGCAAAATGCCGTTCTTCGTCTAAAGCAACTATATATTTTAACTGCTGAATGGTCATGTTTTCTAGTTTATAAGGTACTGAGATGCTAAGGTACTGAGTTGCTCTTTTTTATTGTTAGTTTTTTAAGAAAACTTTGCTTTTGTTTTTATTTAGCGATTCTTAAAATACCCTATTCTATTATTTTTTTGTCTTTTAGAGGTAGTCGCTATTATTTCTCCCTGTCTATATTTACCATAATACCGCACTAAAAATACTGCGCATATACCAGCAGTAAATCCAACTACATTTTAGAAATCCCACTATTCTCCTCTATATCAAAATAAAGGATCGCAAAACTATTGCATCAAATTAACCTTAAAACAAATAGCATGAGCTTTCTAGCAAACTAAAAATCAACGAAGAAGAATGTAACAGCATGAGCAAATTCTAATGCTCTCATCCATAGAACTGACTGCCAAAGAATCGGTTTTCGGCAATGCCAAGTTCTCTAAAAAATAGATTTCAATTTAACCAACTATCACCTTATTTAAATTTCTAAAAAATGTCAAAATTCTCCGAACAGGTACATATTACCATAGAAGGCTTTACCCAAAATGTTATCTACTACAATCTTGAGCTCTCTCAAAAAATGGCAGACCACCATCATTTTTCTTTCTTTTGGCAATACACAGGAAAACCTATTATTGCTCCGCAGGATCAGGAAAAAGCCTTTAGCAATTACATTGGCAGCGAAGTCATTTTTACCTTTAAGGTAAAAGGCATCCGACTGATGTCTAAAGGAAGAATTGCATCAAATTAACCTTAAAACAAATAGCATGAGCTTTCTAGCAAACTAAAAATCAACGAAGAAGAATGTAACAGCATGAGCAAATTCTAATGCTCTCATCCATAGAACTGACTGCCAAAGAATCGGTTTTCGGCAATGCCAAGTTCTCTAAAAAATAGATTTCAATTTAACCAACTATCACCTTATTTAAATTTCTAAAAAATGTCAAAATTCTCCGAACAGGTACATATTACCATAGAAGGCTTTACCCAAAATGTTATCTACTACAATCTTGAGCTCTCTCAAAAAATGGCAGACCACCATCATTTTTCTTTCTTTTGGCAATACACAGGAAAACCTATTATTGCTCCGCAGGATCAGGAAAAAGCCTTTAGCAATTACATTGGCAGCGAAGTCATTTTTACCTTTAAGGTAAAAGGCATCCGACTGATGTCTAAAGGAAGAATTACAAAACTAGGCTCTATCGATCTGCACGGAAGCCCAGCCGGACTGCATGTAACGGGAACAAGCCATACCATTGCTCTGGATGATATGCCAAAATCCAGAATCTTTCGCGAAAAAAGCCTCCAGCAGATTGGTCTCGAAATTTTTGCAGAAGAAAACTCGGGAGAATTCTATCAGAGAGAAGCCATTGCACCTACTTATACAAAAGAATTCAGTTTTAAAATCCAGTATAACGAAACAAGCTTTGATTTCCTTAAACGCCTTTCTGCACGCTATGCCCAATGGTTTTATTTTGACGGAATGCGCATGCAGTTTGGCCAGATTAAAAACACCGAAATAAAGCTTATAAACGAATCTTCGCTGCATAACTTTAGCATCGAGGCTAACTTGGTTTCGCACAAAACTTCGTTCAGCAGTTATGATTACAATAGCGCTTCCCGCATAAAAAATGGTGCAGAAAAAACCTCCGAAGGAAGCCGAGACCGTTTTGCATCCCTTGCCGTATTTAAGCAACCTTACATTGTAAGACCCGGACTCGAAAACGGCGCGTATACCAGTAATGCTCAAAATAAAGAAGAAATTGATGAAATGGTGAAAATGCAAACCGCCGGACGCGATGCCAACAGCATATTCTACAGCGGCACTTCTTATCTGCCTATAGGTTTGGGACAGACTTTTTCTATTGAAAACAAAAACGTAGAACACCATTTATTGGCTGTTGAAATTATTCACTGCTCTGAAGTAAACGGAAATTATACCTGCAAATTTAAAGCTATTCCTGCCGATGTGGCAGCGCCGCACTACACAGACGTAACGGCATTTGCTCCCGCCGAAAGCCAGCCCGCAATAGTAATTGACAATAATGACCCTGAAAAAATGGGACGCATAAAAGTGGAGTTCTTCTGGAACGGATGGACAAGCAAAAGCGATTGGATGCGTGTGGTTCAGCCTTATTCTGGTTCTGGAAAAGGGCTTTATTTCAGACCCGAAATTGGCGAAGAAGTTCAGGTGAGTTTTGAAGCCAACAATGCAGAACGCCCGTATGTTTCTGGAACCTACTACAACGGAAAAGAAATGCCTGATTTCTTTGATGACAAAAACCGAATTAAAGGCTGGAAACTCCCTTTTGGACAGCTTTTCAAGTTTATTGAAAAAGTGGGAATCTGGCTTTCTGACCCAAGTGGAAATGAAATTCAGCTAGATGAAGAAGGCAAAAATATTAATATGACCTCTCCTGAAACAGTTACTATACGCGCTAAAAATATTGTTTTTGAGGCAAGTGAAAGTATAACGTATACAGCTGGAACTAATATCGATGGTAAAGCAGATAACAATATAACACAAAGTGCAGGCAATGACATTACAATAAGTGCAGAGGGAAATCTTTTTGAAAAAGGTAATGAAAAGATGGAATTTATTGATGAAAAAATAACTATTAATTCAGCTGAACATATTGAAATGGCGGAGAAGATTAATATAAATGCTACAAATGGAGACATGACACTAAAAGCTTCTAAAACAATTCATGCCAATAGTGGTGAAAAAAGCAATTTCAACTAAATAGTAAAAATTATGGCTATTGTAAAGAATACTAAAAACAGCATTTTAAAAGTAAACAAAAAGCATTTTGTCTCAGCAAAAGAAGTAGAAAAAACCAGCGAAACTATAAAGTTAGTTGCCACATACGGAAATATCGAATTAAACAGTACACAAAAAATTATAAAAAATGGGAACATCAATTAGTTTAGGCAATTACGAACCAGACGAAGTGCCAGAGCCTTGGGAAGAATATCAATATAGAGAATTATCTAGTGCATATTACACACAGAGTGTAAATATGGCTTTTAAAAGTGGTGATATTAATTTAGTGCACTGTATTACAGCACTAACTTCATTAGAGTTAAATAAATGTTTTACAGATTCGGAAAAAAATATTGACATATATAAAGTTCCAAGAAAATGTTATTTAAGCGCTTTGACCATTTATATGGATAATAAAGGAAAAATCGTGAAAGGAGAAAAAGTGCTGACAGAATTTAAACTGATTTATGATCACTCCGAAAAGAGACATCTTCTGGATACTTCATATAAAATAAGAAAAGAAAAAGAAGCCTGTATAGATGCCAAAGAATTGCACAAGGATATTTTAGAAAATAAAACAGTGACCTTTAGAAGTGGGAAAATTTATATCCTAAAAAAATTTCATGAATATATTAAACAGGCATCACTGTGCAACCGTAGAACCGATGTTAATTACACAAATCTAAAGGTTGCAGAAAACCGTGATGAGCTAAATAAAACCTTAAGCTTATTAGGAATAACTACAGCAGCAGTTGGTTTTATACCAGGTAAAGCACCAGTAATTGCAGACACGGCAATGAAAATTCTAGGAATGGCTTTAAGTGCAGAGCCAAGATTCAGTCTTGCAGAATATACTTATCCTATAAAAGGACCAGTTTATCTTGATAATACTACAATAATTCAAAAATATAAAAGAGAAAATTCTAATGGATACATTTCTCCTCAGAGACCAAAAGGAGATCCTGATAAAGAAAATAGAGATTTATTAAAAGAACTAGAAGACTTTGGATTGGCACTAAAATAAATTGAAGATGAAAAATTTAGCTATATTATTAAACATGTTTTTATTTATATCATGTCATAAAGAAGACACTATAAATCACTTTTTAACTAAACCAATTACTCAAAAAGAGCTAGAACTTAATGGTTTTTACAAATATTCATATGAAATTATAATAGACGATAAAGATAAAGTAGATGATACTATTCGTTCTGTAATTAAATATGATATGTATTCTAATGTGAAGCCAGAAACAAATGAAAATGGAGATATTTATCCAACTAAATTATGGAAATTTTACAGTGAAGAGTCTATAAAAAACAGAAAAAACATAGATTATCTTAAAAATGAATTAGATAATAAAATTATTACTTATTTGTTTAGAAATGATTCTTTGTTTTACAAAGATGTATCCATTGAGTTTTTTGATAAAACTGAAAAAAAAGTTCCAAATCTTACAAGTAGAAAAAAGATTATTAATTATTATAAAAAAAATAAAATTCCAATAGAACCCAAAATAAAGAATGCTAATGAAGGAGAAAAATATGCTACACAATTTATAATTGACGGCTATTTTACTCGTTTTTTTTACTCTAACAAAGAAGATAATTTTGAGATGTTTACAAATTATTTAACCACTTCAACTGCCTACCCGATTAAAGAAGATTGGTATTCCGGTCACATTTATAAAGTATATTATTTTGACTAAATGAAAAAATTCAATTGTATTATTTGTAACATTTATATTGATGTCTTGTCATAAAAAAGATACAATTAACCACTATTTACCTGACCCAATAACACAGCAAGAATTATCGGATAATGGATTCTATAAATACTCATACACTGATACAATTGATGATGTTAAAAATAAAAGCACGAATAGATACATGACAAAATACAAAATGTATTCAAATGTGAGACCAGAAAATAAAGATAATCCATTTTATCCCATGCAATTAGTTGGGTTTTACAAATCAGATTCAGTTAAAAATAAACAAAGTATTCAATACATCAAAAATCAATTAAATAATAGAATTATTACCTATCTGTTTAGAAATGATTCTTTGTTTTATAAAAATGTAGTAGTATTTCCTCATGATCAAGAAATTGAAGAAATAGCTGATTTAAGTTCTGAAGAAAAAATCAAAAAGTATTATAGCGATCTGAAAATTCCAATAAGTATAATTATAGAAGGTAATAGGAGTAAAAAAAACTACCCCACTTTGTTTCGAATAAATAATTACAAAACGAGTATTTATCACTCAATAGAAGATAAATCCTATAACAACTTATCGAAAATTAGCCCCGATAGTGAAATTACCATGTTACTAAATGTTGATGATAGTTTTACAAAAATGACTATCATCTTAAAAAATGACTACAAACAAATCGAACTAAAAAAATGCAAAACTAAAATTTTCCTGATAGACAAAAGAGCAGAAGAAATTTTGAAGAATCAATAAACTAAATAAAGATTATGTATTCCGAAAAAATATTAGACGACATTCATATTATATTTCCATATCAAAGAAAGTATGAATATTATATAGTTATAAATAATCAAACAGAAGCAAAGTTTATATTCAATAGAAGTTTGAAGTTTGAAGATGAAATAATGGTAATGTATATAGATTCTTATGGTAATTTAATGTCAAACAATAAAAATTTAAAAGTTACAATTGACAAAAGTGAAACAGTACTATTTAAGAAATATAGAGAACAAGTCATCTTAAGTAATAACTTGACAGTTACAATATTGCCAATGAAAGACATTCAGGAAATTGCTAATAACACATTTTATCTTGATCATCAACGCCACATTGTAGATTTTGTTAATCTAATAGTAAAAGATAATGATAATATATTACCACTCTTTTTTGTTTAGAATTTAAATAGAACCCCCATAGCGCGGATTTCTAATCCGCACAATCACAAATAAAGGAAATATTAGCTAAAAAAAAAAGAACTTATGAAATCCATTAGTTTTATTGTTATAAAAAAATTATTATTCTTTACACCATTAATATTATTTGTGAGCTGCTCCTCTAATAAAATCGATAAAGATAAAATTATAGGTTCTTGGTATTTTGTGAGTTATACCGATAAATCTTTTTCAAAATCAGAATTATATGATTTTGAAGAAAAATTCGGAAATCCACCAGAAGGTTGGATAAATAATTTCAATTATACCTTCAAAGCAGATAACACGTATGAATATAAAATTTATGGTGTTTTAACCAACAAAGGAATATACTCAATTTATCAAGATAATCTAATAATATTAGATGATAAAATGGAATCAAAAAAAGATACTTTGAAGATAGAGTTTTTAGATGATAAGTTTTTACAAGTCGGTAAAAGTAATTATGGGACAGAAAGATTATCCATATACTTCAAAACGGATTACAAATTTCCTGAAATTAAAGTAAATAAATAAAACCCGATAGCGCGGATTTCCAATCCGTGCACTCAAAGATCGGTTTGGTTCTCTATTTTAAATACAAAATAAAAGCTGTATGATTCGTTGTAGCTTCTGTCTTGATAATTTGTGTTGTGTCTTATTGTTGCGGGCACGGTTGGAAAATGTGCACTATCAGGAAAATTAATACTTAAGAATTTTACTACTTTTAATACTATTAAACCAACTTCTTTTTTAATATATTTGCAGTCCTAAAAGTTAAGACATGATTACAGAAAAAAAGTTTGCCCGTGTGGTATGGTGGCGGTATTGGAAACAACTGCAACGCGTTCTTAACTGCGTAGGACACCTAACCTGCGCGGGTTTTATATTTCCCTAAAAGTTAAGATTATGAGTACCAAAACCCTTTCAAAAGAAGCCGAAATCGGTCTAATGAATTTCTTCAACGACAGAATTGACCCACTCGATATGGCGAGAGCCATAAGACAGGTAAATCTAACCCTCGCATTGGGCGTTCTAAACGATCAAGAAAACATTCAGTTAAACGCTGCCAAACTTGGAGACAGCTTCTATTGGCTCAATGAACTAGCCGAAATTTTAGATCCTTATCTGGATTTGGAGTAAAAGGTTTGTTTCTTTTTGAAAAAATTAAAACCCTTGGTCTTGGAAAAGATTGAGGGTTTTGTTTTGGAAAATACAGTAGAAATACTCTTTTGTTAATTAGTCATTATTGTTACACTTGTTGATAAATTTATTGCCTAAAGAAAACTTCATCAAAATAATTTTATTCCATTTCAGTATGTTTGTGTTACTCACAATTATTGAATCAGTCAGACACAAATTATATTATGATTCTAATCTGCATTTAATTTAAAGAATATTAAACCTATGGAAATATTATATCTCTGGATAAGAAACTACAAAAATATAAATCACAAAGGATTTAATTTATCAAGTAAAATTACGTTTGAAACTATTGTTGAGAGTCTATTACCTGAAGATACATTGGAAATTTCTATTAACGAATATGAAGGTGATTTATCATTTAATATTTTTCCAGATAATATAATTGATATAAAAGCAATAATAGGAGAAAATGGAAGTGGCAAAACTAATCTTATGTTTTCAATACTTGATTTTTTTTTAAGCAAAACAAGTAATCTAAAAGGTTTTTTAATTACAACTGAAAGCATTATTGTTAGAGATAAGATTAATTTTAAAAAAGTTCCAGAAAAAATTTTAAACAAAAAAATTAGCTACATATTTCCTGAAGATATTTTTAATTTCAATAATAATAGTTCTAAAAATAAACTTGAAAGAAAAGATGTTTTTTATAAATATAAAAGTAATTTAATGGAGACCTACTTCGAAAAAAATTACATTATTTATTATTCTCCCTTTTTAAACTTAGATAATGTTCATAATATTGATAATATTGAAAATGATTACTCAAAATGGGAAAATCAAAGAGCAAACTTTATAAACATCTCAACCGAAAGCACCATAATTAGTGATTATCAAACACTTAACAACAACGATAGTTATTTAATTACAGGTGAAAGTGAATTATTAGCATTTAAATATGAAGAGTCTAAAAGAATCTTAAATTTCTTAAAAGTTGTTAATGATTACAATTTTAAAATTAAATTTCCAATCTTCTCAATCGGTATTGAATTTACAAATTTCAGTAATCGATTTTGGAAAAGTATTGATAAAATAATCTCTCCTAATTCCTCAGGAAGTAAACATCAAATTGAAGAGATTTTAAACTTTGACTTGCAACAAGTAAAATCAGATCAAGAGTATTTTTTTAAATTTTTATCACAATCAATTACTTATTGTTTTTTAAGTTATGAATTAAAAACATATTACAATTTTTCAACCGAGGAAGAATTTCCTATTGTTAAATTAGTAAACAACCTGAAAACTAATTATGATTCAAAATTAGATAATTTTAAAGCATTATCTGATTATATATTAAAAACTGAAATTTATGGTGAAGCCAAAAATCTAATAGTCAATGATCTTACAAATATTAAAGAATATTTTGAAATAAAGTTCAAATCTAAAGAAATTATTTGTAACGGAATGTTTGGCTTTATAATACCAAAGTCAAGTATTAACAAATTGATTGAAGATTTTCTAAGCCCTCCCCTTAGTTATATACCAGTATCGAATGATCAAAGTGTAGTTCTTAATATGTTTGGATTTAATTTCAATGGATTAAGTTCTGGTGAACGTAACTTTCTATCTTTATTTTCAAGGATAAATATTTATAAAGAAAGATTTATAAAAAAAAATCGCAATATATTATTCCTTATCGATGAAGGAGAAATTGGATTTCATCCACAGTGGCAAAAAATGTATTTAAAAATACTTTTTGATTTTTTAGAAAATTTTTTCCCTAATAACAACATACAATTAATTATTAGTACACATTCTCCATTTCTGGTTTCTGATTTACCTAAAGAAAATATAATTTTCTTAAAAAAAGACAAGAACAAAATGACTGAAATAAGTGACATCAAAAATCATAAATTAACTTTTGGAGCCAATATTAATGATATTTTGGCTAATGATTTCTTTTTACAAAATGGATTTATGGGAGAATTTGCTAATGAAATTATTGAATCAATTATAGGTGTTTTAAACTATTTCAGATTTCTTATATTAAAAACTAATTTGGAGAAGGATGAAAACATGGATGAAAAAATTAAAGAAGAGGAGATAACCAAAATTAATCTAGAAATCAAATTATTAAAAAATAAAAATAGCCTTGAAGTTTCAATAAAAGATATTGAAAATGAGAAAAAAAATGGTAAAATTTTAAAAACTATAAATATAATTGGAGAGCCAATAATAAAATACAAACTTTTAGAAATGTATGATGAGATTTTTTTAGAAAACAGAAAAAATGTAAGAATAGAAAAAATAAAACGTCTGATGAGAGAAAATGGGGTAACGAACGAAGATTTAAGGTTATGATTTATATAAATCCATTAGATTCAAATATAGTTTTAGCACGAGAAAATCATTTTATGAAAATTAAATGTTTCATAAATAAAAAAATCGGTGGTACAAACTGTACCGACTCATCTTGTAATATTTGCAAATCTCAGATAGTTCCATTACAAAAAATAAATTTTAGAATTAAAAACTTTTTAATTGATCCTTTAAATTTAGAATTGCTTTTAACATCAAGTCCTGAAAATCTTTATGATTTGAATATATATTTCTGGAAAGAGATATTTCCTTTATTTAATTTTGATGACTTACTCGTCTATTTTAACAGAAAAAATATTTCAAAGAATTCAAGATCTCCATATAAACCCTTTTCAGAAATATTAATAAACTATTACTTGAAAGATTTAAACAGAATAATCAATTATGATTGGTTTATAGACAAGAATAATAAATATTATTCTGCTTATGATTTATCCAACAATCTTGATAGAAATACTTGTACATATTGCAATAGAGTTTATACTTCTACTATAATCAACAGACATGGAAAAAAAGTTATTAGACCTACTCTTGATCACTGGTTTCCTCAGAGTGATTTCCCTTTATTGGCCTTATCCTTTTATAATTTAATACCATCTTGTTCTAGTTGTAATAGTTCAATTAAGGGAGCAACAAACTTTAATCTAAATGATCACATTCATCCTTATGTTGATGAATTTCAAACAAATGATTTTATTTTTAAGTATAGATATAATTCTACATTAAACAATTACAGAATATATTTACAAGATGTAAACAATTTTAATAGTAAAGCTAGGAAAACTTTAGAGAAAATGTACGTTGATGATATGTATAATTCACATCAATCTGAGTTAAAAGATTTAATCAAAATAAAAAAAAATTATTCCAAATCATATATTGAGAGTATTGAAGACTTATTTGGCAATAAACTTTCTAAAGACGAAGTTTATCGAATTCTTTTTGGTGTTGAATTTAGTTTAACTGATTATCATAAATTACCTCTAAGTAAATTTAAAAATGATATTTTAAAAGATCTAGATATCATATAATATTATTTAAAATTGATTTTTTTTAAAGAATAACTAAATATAGAGAGTCTGCATAAAACAGACTCTTTTTCATTCATTCAAATTAAAATCACCCCAAACTCATCCCCCCATCCATAATAACATCCGCCCCAGTCATAAACACAGCAGCATCACTACTTAGATAGGAAACCATTTGAGCCACATCTTCTGCCCTTCCCATTTGTTTTAGCGGAACTTTTTCTACTACGACATCCATGATGCCTTTTACGGTGGTTTCGTCTAGACCTACTTTGTTCATGACTTCGGTTTGAGTTGGTCCTGGGCTAACTGAATTGACACGAATCTTTCTTGGCGCTAATTCTAAAGCCGCCGATCTCATAAACGAATTCAAAGCAGTTTTACTCGCCGAATAAACCGAAGATCCCGGACCCGGCATACTTGCAGTGTTCGAAGAAAGAAATACTACCGAAGCGCCATCTTTCAAAATCGGGATAAATTTGCTTAAAGTAAAAAAAGCACCTTTTAGATTCACATTCATAATGCTGTCGTACAATTCTTCCGTAGTTTGTTCAATTGTTCCTAAACCTGCAATTCCTGCATTGATAAACAAAATATCAACCGAACCAAAATCAGTTTTTACCTTTTCAGTCAGTTTTTCGATATCCGAAATATTAGATTGGTCTGCTGTAATGGCTGTAACGCCCAATTCTAAAGCTGCTTTTTCTATCGCCTCTTTTCTTCTTCCTGTAATAATTACTTCTGCACCCTGATTTTTTAATAATTGGGCTGTAGCATATCCTATTCCACTGTTTCCGCCAGTTATCACTGCCACTTTATTTTTTAAATTATCCATTTTATATGTGTTTTAAATTAATGAGACAAAGGTAAATTCAAAATGGTGTAACTTTGTAACCAGTATCATAGAGTATACCAGAAGTACATTTTAACATTAAAATAGTATTGAAAAATAAGTTTTAGTAAAAAGTCTCATTTTAATGTTAAATATTGAATTTGCATTCTTTACTTTTTTGGTTAAAATTCTTCGATTTATTTAGATTTTTAAATCAATTCTCTTAATTTATTTTTAAAACTTCATTAAACGCCTGTTAAATCTTAATCAGAATTCATTGAAAATTCTGCAGAAAAAGGTATATTTGAGTAATACAGAAATTCATTATCGTGCAAGAAAAAACAAAATCACATAGTTTTATATTTCCAAAAACTCCTACTGGAGTTGACGGATTAGATGAGATTACAGAAGGAGGATTTCCGCAAGGACGACCAACTTTAATCTGCGGTGGAGCGGGATGCGGTAAGACTTTATTGTCTATGCAGTTCCTTATAAAAGGAATTACAGAGTATAACGAACCAGGAGTTTTCATGTCTTTTGAAGAACCTTCAGACGACTTAACTCTAAATGTTAAATCATTAGGCTTTGACCTTGAACAGCTTAAAAAAGATAAAAAGCTTGTTGTAGATCATGTTCGCGTTGAAAGATCAGAAATTGAGGAAGCGGGCGAATACGATCTTGATGGCTTATTTATTCGTTTAGGACATGCTATAGATTCTATAAAAGCGACTCGTGTTGTATTGGATACCATCGAATCGCTGTTTGCTGGTCTGGACAATCAAGCCATTTTACGAGCAGAATTGCGAAGATTATTCCATTGGCTTAAAACCAAGGGCGTAACTGCCGTTATTACAGGAGAACGCGGCGAGGCTACATTAACCCGTCAAGGTCTTGAAGAATACGTTTCGGACTGCGTAATTGTTCTCGATCATCGTGTAATTGAACAGGTTTCGACTAGAAGGCTTCGAATTGTAAAATACAGAGGTTCAACACATGGAACAAATGAGTATCCGTTTTTAATTGACGAAGACGGAATTTCAGTTCTTCCTATTACTTCTCTGAAGTTGGATAACGAAGTTTCCTCAGATATTATCTCTACAGGTGTTCCCGGACTAAATGAAATGTTTCATGGCGGCGGTTTCTACAGAGGAAGTAATATTTTGGTTTCGGGAACGGCGGGAACGGCTAAAACGACAGTTGCCTGTTATTTTGCTAATGAACAATGCGAAAAGAACGAAAAAACCATTTATTTTGCTTTTGAGGAATCACCGCATCAATTGGTGCGCAACATGAAATCAATCGGAATTGATTTGGAAAAACACATCAAAAAAGGCATTTTGCAAATACATTCTTCCCGTCCGTCATTAAATGGTTTAGAACTGCATTTGCTTACGCTTAGAAAGTTAATCAAAGAGTTTGAACCTACTACCATTATTATTGACCCGATCAGTAATCTTATTTCGGTAGGAAGCGAACATGAAGTACGCTCTATGCTGGTACGATTAATTGACATGCTGAAAGCCAATAATATTACAGCCATGTTCACGTCATTAAACAAACAAACCGACACTGTTAGACCTGATCTGGCAGAAGAATCGGTTTCGTCATTGGTGGATACCTGGATTACGGTTCGCGATATGGAAGGCGTTGGCGAAAGAAACCGTGGTATTTTTATCATCAAAGCGCGCGGAATGGGGCATTCTAACCAAGTTAGAGAATTTGTCATAACGAGTAACGGAATCGAATTATTAGATGTAGAATTAGGTCCGCAGGGAATTTTGACGGGAGCAGCAAGACAGTCTTATCAATTCAAAAAAACCATCTCGGATATTAAGCTTCAAAACGAAATAAGCCGAAAAGACAGGGAGATTGAGCGTAAACGCAAAGTCCTTGAGGCGAATATTGAAGCATTGAGAACAGAATTTGAATCGGCTGAAGAAGAACTAAGCATCCTTAAAGCAACAGAAGAATTGCAGGAAAAACTGTCTTCTAAGAAAAAATAAATAAAATGAAAAAAGAAGTAGCCGAATGGCAATTATTGCTTTATATAGCAGGGCAAACGCCAAAATCGATCAAGGCGCTCGAAAACATAAAGAAGTATGCCGAGGAGCATCTAAAAGGAAAATACAGCATCGAGATTATCGATTTGCTGAAGAATCCGCAATTGGCAGAAGGCGATCAGATTTTGGCCGTACCTACTTTGGTGCGTAAATTTCCCGAGCCTATTCGTAAAATTATAGGTGACCTTTCTAATGAAGAAAGAGTGCTTGTAGGGCTGAACATCAAACCTATAAACTCTTAATCATGGAAGATTCATCTGATGGCACTAGTACAACCAAACATAAGTTTATGCTTTTTGTTTCAGGTATGTCTGTTAAATCAGGACATGCAATCGAAAATATACGCAAAATTTGCGATGCCTATCTCACCAACAATTATGAATTAGAAATTGTTGATATCAGCCGTGATAAAGAACTGGCTGTGATTCATCAAATTGTAGCCATTCCTACCTTGATCAAAACACATCCAGAACCTAAAAGAATCATTTTAGGAGATTTATCAGATAAAGAAAAAGTATTATACATACTTAATATAAGCAAATAAATTGAAGGAAGATAAAAAAAATATTGCCGCTCTATTAGCCGAAATTGAGTCATTGAAAGAAGAACTTTATGAGTCAAACAGTATTGTTAATGCTATAAAACAAGGAGATGTTGATGCGCTTGTGGTAACCAGTAACGGAGTTCCCGAGCTATATTCTCTAGAAACTGCCGATTATACGTATCGTCTTCTTATAGAGAAATTCGGTCAGGGCGCATTGAGTATTTCAAGAAATGGATTGATACTCTACTGCAATGAGCAATTTTCAAAATTAGTCGGTCTACCTTCAGAAAAAATAACAGGAACGTACATTTATGAATATTTTACAAACCAAACACAGTTTGTTTCTATTATAGAAGCACTGAGATATGGAATTACTAAACATGAAATACTTCTAAAATCGGAGAATGAAAAAACTTTTCCAGCTTATATCGCTTTAACTGATCTGGAACCTTCTGTAGAAGCTATTGGGGTTGTGATTACCGATTTGACCGAAAAGAAAAAGCATGAGGAAGCTCTAATTCGCCATCAGAAAGAATTGGAAGAAAAAATAAACGAACTGAATAAAATCAATCGTAATCTCGAGGAATTTATTCATGTGATCTCCCACGATTTAAAAGAACCGCTGCGGAAAATTGTCATGAATACCAGCAGAATTGACGGAAGCTATTTTAAAGAAGCCGATACAAAAGCTATAAATGTCATGAAATTATCGGCTTTAAGATTAAATTCGCTTGTAGACGATTTAGTGCAGTATTCTTCGCATACCGCGCAGGAAGAACGAACAGAAATAGATTTAAGAACCATCATTTCGGAAGTTATTGAGGATTTTGAAATTATAATTGCTGATAAAAAAGCCGTTATCAAAACAGGAAAACTTCCCATTATTAAAGCTTCTCGCGTACAGATGAGACAGCTTTTCTCTAATCTTATTTCAAACGCCATTAAATATAGCAAAACAGATATTGCTCCTATAATAGAAATTTCGCAGGAAGAAAATTTAGATAGTGAAATACCGAATCAAAATGCTAAATTTGTAAAGGTTCAGATAAAGGACAACGGTATTGGAATGGAAGAAAGCCATTTGCTTAAAATATTTGTCATTTTTCAGCGCCTGCATGCCAGAAACGAATACTCAGGAAACGGTATTGGCCTCGCGATCTGTAAAAAGATAATGGAAAATCATTCTGGAAATATTACCGTTGAAAGCACATTGAACAAAGGAACCATATTTAACCTTTACTTCCCGATTTTATAAAATGCCGGAAAAATATAATTTACATATCGTAATTGCTGAAGATGACATAGATGATGCAGATGTTATTACAGAAACTTTTACCAAAAATCCAAACTTTAGTAAAGTCAGTCTTGTTGCTAATGGCGAGGAACTGCTTAATTATCTAAAAAACGGTTCGAACGAAAATCCAGATGTTATTCTTACCGATATCAATATGCCCATTATTGACGGTATTGAAGCTTTGCAAGAAATCCTTAGCAATGATGAATTAAAAAAAATTCCGTGTTTTGTATATTCCACAAGCATTAATCCTTCTTACAAAGAAAAATGCGATGATATGGGTGTAAAAGCCTATTTGATTAAACCGTATTCTTTTGAAGCTTTCGCTGAAATTCCGAAAACTATTTTGAGCATTATTGAAGATTAAATTTTCGTTACATCTTTATTTTTTTTCATTATTTTAGATTTACGGTATAACTTTGTAACCAGTAAATTTTCTAAACTAATGCTGTTTTGTTATGGAAAGAAATCAGAAAGAAGAAGTACAAGCGCTTCAAGACACATTGCATGTTTTGGGCGGTAAATGGCGGTTGCCCATCATCAATTCCATCTGTAACGGAAATAACCGTTTCAGGGAAATCGAACGCAGTATTCCGGGAATTACGACACGTATGCTTTCGCGAGAACTCAAAGAAATGGAGATCAATATGCTGATCAAAAGAACTGAAGATCGTGATGCCGAAATTCAGGTTAAATACGAATCGACGCCGTATTGCAAATCTTTCGGTCCAGTAATCGAAGAAATGATTAGATGGGGAAAATTACATCGTAAAGAGATTATTCGAAACTCTTAAAATATTCTCCCGCAGATTTTGCAGATTATGCAAATCAAAAAAAAAAAAAAAATCTGCTTTATCAGCTAAATCTGCGAGAAAAAAAAATAGAGAAACTTTAATTTTTTTCTTAAACACATAGAAACATAGATTTTTTTATTTCAGAAAGAATTAAAAAAGAAACTAGTTTCTAACACATAGTCTCAGCACGAAACGAACTTTGTCAAAGTGCGAAACTTTAATAAAGTTTAAACCTATGTGAATTAATGTTAGTGAAACGCCTTTACCTAAAATCTAAAACTATGTTTTTATGTGTTTAGAAAGAAATCAACACGAAGCCAACTTTGTCAAAGTTCAAAACTTTGACAAAGTTTAAGCTATCAAGAGAAAATCACATAGAAAGAATCAAAACACTCTCAAATAAACTTAAAAAGCGCTTAAAAATGCTTTTTTTTATCATTTTTAGCTATAAAAGTTCTATCTTACAAAAAAGGCAAAAGCCGATTCTGTTGGCCCTATCGGCAGTATAAACTTTAAAAACTACAAAAAAATGAAACAACTATTACAGTGGACCATCATTATTCCAATCCTTTCGTGGGTTCTTTTATTTAGCGGACTGATCGCCGACAGCAGCTTATTTCAGATTGTTGCTAGTATATTGCTTATTCTGAGCGTGATGTCTGCCGTACATCATTCCGAAATCATTGCAGAACGCGTTGGAGAACCTTACGGAACCATAATTTTGGCTATTTCTATTACTGTAATTGAAGTTTCTATAATTGTATCTTTAATGCTTTCTGAAGGTTCTGAAGCCGCTTCTTTGGCCAGAGACACTGTTTATGCCGCCACGATGCTGATCCTGAACGGAATTATAGGCTTGTGTCTACTTATTGGGAGCATTAAACATTACGAACAGAATTTCTCTACTTCTTCGGTAACGATTGGTTTGGTTTCGCTTATTTCGATTATTGTATTTACACTGGTTTTCCCCACTTTTACAGAAAGTGTTCACGGTTCTTATTATTCAACGCCTCAATTAATCTTTGCTTCTATTGCCTGTCTGGTTATTTACGGTTCTTTTTTGTTCGCACAAACCAAAGGGTATCGCCAATATTTTTTAACCAATACTACGAGCGAAGACGAATCTAAAACACATCCAATCGAAATTAATAATAAAACATTTTATACAAGTCTTGTTTTTCTATTGGTGAGTTTAGGAATTGTGGTCTTACTAGCCAAAACCCTCTCGCCTACTATCGAAACTATTATTATAAGTCACAATCTTCCAAAATCTTTGGTTGGGGTTGTAATCGCCATCATTATTTTATTGCCAGAAGCGATCGCAGCGATAATTGCTGCCAAAAAGAACAGATTGCAAACGAGTCTAAACCTAGCTTTAGGTTCTGCGCTTGCCAGTATTGGCTTAACTATTCCAACTGTTGCGCTCGTTTGTATCTTATTAGGAATTCCAATTGTTTTAGGGCTTGATATTAAATCTATTGTCCTTTTGGCACTATCAGTATTTACCGTAATGCTTTCTCTTAGCAAAGGAAAATCGAATATCGTTTACGGTGTTGTGCTTTTAGTCAATTTGTTTGCTTATATGTTTTTGATGATTTATCCTTAAGCTTTCAATTGATTTTAGTCACTTAAATGTATACTCGGATTCGATTCCCGGCGACTCTAAACTGTAAAATCAATACTTACAGGCTTTTTTATCATTTTTTTTAAAACAGCGTCAATCCAAAACTCCATCCTATCCATCCCAGAATATCTTTGCTGTTATTGTTGATTATAGTATAGCGTTTGGTACGATCCTGAACAAATGTAGAAGTATTTACGTTCCCGTTTTTATCTTGTTTCTCAGACCAATAAAAATTTAAAGAAGGTCCTGCAGATAGCGCTACGCCTTTACACAATTGAAAAGAAAAGGAAGAATCAAATTTAGATAAGGAATTATAGATGTCCCAATTTCCTAAATGAAGATACTGCGTGCTAAATTCAGGATTATAAGTAAAACGTTTCCCTAACGGAATGTTCTTTCCTAGTCCGATTCCGAAAGAAAACAGCTTTTCTTCATCGTTTCTATCGCTTCTTCCCGCCATTAAAATAGTATACATTTTATGGTCTCCTGTTTTTACAGCAAGATTTATATCTGAAATTTCGTTGCTTGTAATGCTGATTTTTTTATAACCGCCTTTTTTAAAGTTTAAAAGACCAAAACTATAACCAGACGGTGAATCTGTAATGTTGACCAATCCAAATTGGACTCCATGTAATTCTTTGGCGTAATTAAAAAGACCTGTAATTTGAGCACCTCGCACGGTATCTTTTCCAATATTGTAAATTCCAGAAAGCTGTAATCCGTTTTGCGAACCCTTTACTGTATTACCAATTCCTGCAATTTGAAGTCCTTTAGAATCTTTATATACATTGTTATAAATACCACCCATTTGCAAACCGACTTGTGAACCTTTTACACTATTATGAATACCGCTTACTTGCAATCCTCTTAAATTTCCAAAAACATTATTATATATTCCGGCTAACTGAACTCCGTTTACAGATCCTCCAACGGTATTAAATATTCCGGCTATTTGAAGCGCGTCAACATTCATACGATTGATGTTGTAAAGTCCTGCCATTTCAAGCCCACGAACTCCAGCATTATAACCTCCTAATATATTTAGCGAAAAATTATTGACAATTTGCGTATTCAGCATTCCTCTTGTACTGATACTCGGAATTAAAGAAGCCTGCAAAGGAACCTTAGAAATAAATCCTCCTAGATTGAGCGCTTGTATTTTTTGTTTGGAAGAAATAAAGAAACGGCCAATTCCTGATCGTTCAATTGCAGAGAAATCTCCATCAATATAATCTGTTTTATTTTTTTTGTCTCCCATCTGAATTTTAATTTCAGAAAGAAAAACCATCGTCACCGTTTTATAATTCTCCTTAACGGCTGTAAGTTCTATAGCTTGAGGTGCATTTTTTAATCGAAGTTCAAAAAAACCATCTTTATTAGTTAAGGTAGACACTAGTGCATTCTTCTCTAATACACTCACATTTTCAATACGCATATTAGTTTGTGTATCTACAATATAACCAATTACAATTTGCTGTCCGTCACTCATAACAGTGTTTTTTTCTAACACAAGAGCAAGTTCTAAAGGCGCATAACGAACAATAACAAATCCTGGCGATTCTTTAAATTCATATTTGGCACCCAACAATTGATCCAGAACTCCTTTTATAGTATTATTATCGGTATGAATGCTAACGACGCTATCTTTTACAGCTAGTTTGCCATAATAAGCAAATCTAAAATTTCCTTTTTCTTCCATTAAGTCCAAAACGCTACCTAATGGCTTCTTATGTGCCTGAATAGAAATTTCATTTTCTAATACCGATTGTGCATTTGCTTTAAAAAAGATACCCGAAATAAGGGTTAAAAAGACGGCTGTAAAAACAAACTTTATGTTTCTTGGCATATAAAAGGGATATAATAATTTAATGAATTAAATCTTGGATCCAATGATTGGGTTTCCAAAATTACCTCAATTCCTATATTTTCAATAAACATTTTTATATTTTTTTACTTCTTTTTTCTTACGAACAGTAAACGGCTTCCAATAAAAGTAGTTCACAATTGACATTAGCAGTATTACAACGATATAGTTGAAAAACAGTCCTAATAAGCGTATTTTTTACACATAAAAAGTATCACAATAAAGACCAAAAGTGAACGATTTTACCCCTTATTTTTCAGCATTTTTCTCTAACTTAGCGCTCTACATTTTGAAATGTAAGATTAAAATAACCATTGTTTTGCTGCAAAACATTGAATGAAAAAGAATTACCATACTTTCTCTTACTTTTTGCTGCAAAAACATTTCTTCTAATAATTTAGTTAATTGAAAACTATGAGCAAATTTGATTTTGGAATTGTAGGACTCGGCGTAATGGGTCGTAACCTACTTTTAAATATCGCCAGCCATAACTTTGCGGCTGCAGGTTTAGACTTAGACACCGAAAAAGTCAATTCTCTTCAACAAGAAACCGATGCCGACCACACTATTGAAGCGACGACAGATGTAAAACATTTTGTAGAGCTTATTCAGCAGCCAAGAGCAATTATGTTATTGGTTCCTGCGGGAAAACCAGTTGACAGCGCTATCGCGAGTTTATTGCCTCACTTAGATAAAGGAGACATTATTATTGACGGTGGAAACACTTATTTTACAGATACGGACAGAAGATTCATTGAATTGTCTGAAAAAGGAATCCACTTCTTCGGAATGGGAATTTCGGGCGGTGAAAAAGGCGCTCGTTTCGGTCCTGCTATGATGCCAGGGGGAGATCAAAAAGCATACGAAAGATTACGTCCTATTTTTGAGGCAATTGCAGCAAAAGTAGATGGCGAACCTTGTGTAGAATATTTAGGAAATGGTTCTGCTGGAAACTATGTGAAAATGGTTCATAACGGAATAGAATACGGAATCATGCAATTGATCTCTGAGATTTATGACTTAATGAAAAGAGGTTATAACTTAGATGACGAAACGATTCAGAAAACTTTTGAAGAATGGAACCAAACTGATGATTTGAGATCGTACCTGATTGAAATCACTGGGAAAATCCTAAAACAAGAAGATACAGACGGAGGTCTTTTAATCAATAAAATTTCGGATTGGGCAAGATCTAAAGGAACAGGAAAATGGACTTCGCAAAATGCGATGGATTTACAAGTTCCAGTTCCGACAATCGACGCAGCGGTTAACATGCGTGATATGTCTAAAACAAAACCAGAAAGAATTGAAGCGGCTAAAAAATTAGTTTGGAACGCTAGCGAAACAAATGTTTCTCAAAGCGAAGCAATTGCGGCTTTAAAATCGGCTTTATACTTTTCTATCGTGGTGACTTATGCTCAAGGTTTAGCACAGCTTCACACAGCTTCTAAAGAATACAACTACGGATTAAATCTAGAAACAGTTGCTAAAATCTGGCGTGGAGGATGTATCATCCGTGCTACCATTTTAGAAGATTTCAGAAAAGCATACGTAGCAAAATCAGATTTGCCAAATTTACTTTTGGATGGCGGAATTGCTTCAAAATTAGTAGAAAACCAAGCAGGAATGAGAGTTGCAATTCAGTTTGCTGTTCAAAAAGGATTGCCTGTTTCAGGATTAATGAACTCGTTATCTTATTTTGATGCTTATAGATCTGCTAATCTTCCAACTAATTTGATTCAGGCACAGCGTGATTATTTTGGAGCGCATACTTACGAGCGTATCGACAAAGAAGGCGTTTTCCATACACAATGGGCTGAATAAACAATTAAAGCAACACAACTACACACAATGACTAAAAATAAACTAAAGAATCCAACCATCATTGTTATTTTTGGTGGAACTGGAGATCTAGCAAAAAGAAAGCTCTTCCCTGCTTTCCAAAATCTGTACCTTGACGGACGTATGTCTGAACAGTTTCAGATTATTGCTCTTGGTAGAGCTGAAAAAACCAATGAAGATTTTCGCGCTTATGTAGCAGAAAATCTAAATCTATTCTCAAGAAGAAAAGGGGTTGATGATCCAGAAACAGAAAAGTTTCTTTCGCACATCTCTTACCACAGTCTTGATATCGATAAAGAAGAATCGTACATTGGATTAAATGAAAAAATAAACAATTTTGACCTTGCTTTTGGCGAACGTTCTAATCGTCTTTTCTATCTTTCGATTACGCCTTCTTTCATTTCAACGATTTCAAGCAACATCAAGAAAATCGGACTTGCTGCAAATCCGAAACAAGATCGTATTATTATCGAAAAACCTTTTGGTTACGATAAAGCTTCTGCAATTGAGTTGAATGAAATGCTTTCGCAGACATTCAAAGAAGAGCAGATTTACAGAATTGATCACTATTTAGGAAAAGAAACGGTTCAAAATATTTTGGCTTTCCGTTTTGGAAACTCAATGTTCGAACCTTTATGGAGTCGTAATTTTATTGATTTCGTGCAAATTACCGTTGCAGAAGAAGTTGGCGTTGAAGAACGAGGCGGATTCTATGAAGGTGTTGGTGCATTGAAAGATATGATTCAGAACCACTTGTTTCAGATTTTATGTATGACAGCTATGGAAGCGCCTGCTTCTTTGAATGCTGATGATATTCGTAATCGAAAAGCAGATGTTTTAAAATCAATTCGACGTATTAAACCAGAAGAAGTTGATCATTATATTGTAAGAGGTCAGTATGATGCTGGAGAAATAAAAGGAGTTCCTGTTCCGGGTTACCGTCAAGATAAAGGCATTGCGCCAGATTCTAATACAGAAACTTATGTTGCCATGAAAATCTATTTGGACAACTGGAGATGGCAGGGAATTCCGTTCTACTTGCGTTCAGGAAAAAGAATGGAAGAAAAACAATCTTCGATTATTATTCAGTTTAAACCAGTGCCACATTCTTCATTTTCATACGGAAAAGAAGGCATGACACCAAACCGATTGATTATCAACATTCAACCTTCAATGGACATTAAACTGCAGTTTATGACCAAAAAACCAGGTTTATCCATGTCTTTAAGACCTGCAGAAATGGTTTTTGATTATTTTTCTTGTTCTACAATGTCACCAGAAGCTTATGAAACCCTAATTGCAGATGCATTATTGGGAGATCCTACCCTATTTATGCGTTGGGATCAGGTAGAAGAAGCTTGGGATGCAATTGAAACGATTCAGCAAGTTTGGAAAACAACGCCTCCAAAGAATTTCCCAAATTACAAAGCAGGAAGCTGGGGACCTGAAGAAGCAGATGAATTGTTAGCGCGCCAAGGCCATAAATGGATTCCGAATACACAAACAAAAGAAGAAGTTTTAAATGATACAGATACACAATAATACAGAAGAAATTAATACTGCAGCTGCAGATCTTTTCGTAGAATCAGCTCAAAAAGCAATTGCTGCAAAAGGCAAATTTACAGCTGTGCTGACAGGAGGTTCTTCTCCTGATGGGATTTACAGATTATTAGCTTCTGATGCTTACAAAAGCAAAATCGACTGGAATAAAGTTTATATTTTTTGGGGAGATGAAAGATGGGTTCCATTAAACGATGATTTGAGTAATGCTAAAATGTCTTACTCCACTTTATTGAGCCACGTTCCTATTCCGCAAGAAAACATTTTTGAAATGTACAAAGACGGTGTTACGCCAGAAGAATATGCTGCTGAATACGAAAAGTCTATTAGAACTGTTTTGGGCGAAGAAGGTAAATTTGACCTGATTCTTTTAGGAATGGGAGATGACGGACATACAGCTTCTCTTTTTCCAGGAGAAGCAGTTCTTGAAGAGCAAACTAAATGGGTTGATGCTTATTATTTAGCTCCTCAAAAAATGTATCGAATCACGCTTACTGCTCCAATAATCAATAAAGCAGAAAAAATTGTAGTGGTGGCTTTTGGAGAAAAGAAAATCAACGCTTTGAAAGAAGTGACAACTGGAGAATACAATCCGACTTTATACCCAATGCAATTGATTAAACCAGTTTCTGGTGAATTATTGTTTTTAGTGGATAAAGTTGCTGCTGGAACAAACTAAGAAATTATTTATTTCCATATAATTCAAGGTCTATACTGAAAAGTGTAGACCTTATTTTTTTGATATTTTTTTTCACGCAGATTTTGCAGATTTAGGCAGATCTAAACAAATCAATTAAAAAAAATCTGCGCGAATCTGCTTAAATCCTTTTTAATCTGCGTGAAACTCTAAAACCCAGCCAAACAAATACAAATCACTGAAAAACAAATATTTACACAAACTTATTTCTTTTTTAATTAATTTTGTCTTATACTCTCCGGATCAAACTATCATTATAAGCATTACCCTTCTTCTTTCGAGCTTTTACACTGATTATATAATTTCAAATCCATTTTGCGATGAAATATAATTACTTTCTAATTGCTGTTTTTTTTCTTTTTATTTCCTGTAAAGACAAAAACACAGAACCCAAATCAGTTAAAGTCAGTGCTTCGAAAGGGTGCTATATTCCGAAAACGAACGATAAAGATTGGTACACCCAAAACAAGAAAGCGCCAAAGTTTAAAGGTCTTAATGGTGTGAATTTTAAAATTACGACCAATAATCCAGAAGCGCAGGAATATTTCAACCAAGGAATGATGCTGGCGTACGGATTCAATCACGCCGAAGCTGCAAGATCTTTTTATGAAACTTCTCGTTTAGATCCGAATTGTGCCATGGCATATTGGGGATTTGCTTATGTTTTAGGTCCGAATTATAATGGCGGAATGGAAGAAGATAATTTTCAGCGTGCTTATGATGCGGCTCAAAAAGCTAAAAAGCTTTCTGGAAACTGTTCTCCAAAAGAAATCGCTATGATTGATGCTTTATTGGTGCGTTATGTTAAAAATCCTCCTGTGGATAGAAAACCACTTGACATTGCTTATGCCGAAGCTATGAAAAAAGTATATATTCAGTTTCCTGCAGATCCAGATATTGGCGCGCTTTACGCGGAATCCCAAATGAATCTCCATCCGTGGGATTTGTATGAAAAAGGCACTGGAATACCTAAAAAATGGACTCCAGAAATACTTGCCGTTTTAAACGAATTGATTACAAAAAATCCGAAGCATCCGGGCGCGCATCATTTTTTGGTTCATGCGGTTGAAGCTTCGGCACACCCAGAAAACGGACTTAAAAGTGCTAAATTACTAGAAACTTTAGTACCAGGTTCAGGACATTTGGTGCACATGCCATCTCATATTTACATTCGAACGGGAAATTACCATCAAGGGACGCTTTCAAATATTGAAGCTGTTCGAATTGATAGTTTGTATTCCACAGCCTGCAATGCGCAAGGCGCTTATCCTCTAGCATATTATCCGCACAATTATCATTTTTTGGTAGCTACAGCGGCCTTAGAAGGAAATTCAAAATTGGCTTGGAAATCGGCTCAAGTATTACAACAGCATATATCTCCCAAAATCATGCGTGAGGCCGGCTGGGGAACTCTACAGCATTATTACAGTATTCCGTATTATATAGCCGTAAAATTCTCGATGTGGGATAAAATTATGGAGATTCCACAACCTGAAAAAGATCTCGTTTATCCAAATGCGATTTGGCATTATGCCAGAGGAATGGCGCATCTCGGAAAAAATGATATTACCAATGCCGAAAAACAGCTTGCTTCTCTTAACCAATTAGCTCAAGATAAAACCTTAAAAGAGGTTACCATTTGGAATATTAATACCACTTACGATCTTGTTCAAATTGCTACCAATGTACTTTCAGCGGGAGTTGAAGCCAAAAGGAATAATTTGGATAAAGCAATTTCTCTTTTAAACAAAGCAATCGCAATCGAAGATCAGTTAAATTACAATGAACCACCAGATTGGTTTTTCTCCGTAAGACATTATTTAGGAGATGTTTTACTTAAAGCTGGAAAATATGCCGAAGCGGAAAAAATCTACAGACAAGATTTACAAACGCTCCCAAAAAACGGCTTCGCCTTAATCGGACTTTATAATGCTTTAACCGCACAGAAAAAAGAAAAAGAGGCTTTACAAATTGCACTGCCCCCAAAAAGTTAGACGCTATTTGGGGGCATTTTTATGGAAAGAAAAGTCAAGCACAGCTATGAATTCAAACTTGAGTGTGTAGAATTAGTAGTTGTTAAACATTATTCATTTGCATT
>NZ_JBHSFY010000010.1:0-222673 GCF_042654045.1 Flavobacterium chungangensis | reverse complement strand
AATAATTCATACAGCCAAAGAAAGACAATCCTGCCTTAACTTAAACAATCTTTTAAAATCCTGCATAAATTTTGTAAATTTATATATCAGTTTAATGCGATGGATCAATTGAGTTTTTACAATTTTTGCATCAATCCTACTCAGGACATCCGAACCAATTTTTTAACGCCAATGAAAGACAGACATTACATATAGAAAGCCAATCTCTTCAAATCATCCAAAAATGATGTTGAAATTTGTCCTGTCCCTGTCACTCTTAAAGAAACGTTAAAACATTAGTTTTAGCGTTTTTTTTTGCCTTTTGATAGAATTTAATCCACTATAACTAATAAATCTGAGCGGTTTTTAAATCCTGTACAGTTAACTCTACAAAACACAAACCTTACTTAGAACTCTGTAAACATTAAGCTCAAAGAAATTTAATTATCATTATATTAAAAAATAATTTATGCTCACGGAAAACTGCTTTGAATTTAGGTTCAGTATCGGCGCATCTAGATTTAACACCAACTTAAAACCGCAACAAAACCATTTAAATGCTTAGGCTCTAAACATTACTAGCTTGTAACCCACATATCAAAAAATGAAAGTAAACTTGGTCAGTAAGAAAATTTAAAAGCCAAAAGCCTTTAAACATCACTGTTTAAAGGCTTTTTCTTTTAGGGAAATCTTAAAAAAAATACATACTTTCACAAAGGATAGTTACCTATTTTTATTATATTATGGTAGGTCTTAATTTAACGGAAAACCTCAAATTAAAACTTATTTTATAATAATTTGCCGAAAATATATTTCCAGCATCAAATATCAACGGACTAAAGGATATACTTGGATGCAGCGATCTTAATTTTATCTCAGCAGCAAATTTCACAACAATTATTTAATTCTGTTCTCCGCTTGCAATGGCAGCACTAAATTCATATTGTTTTTTATGTTAAGGTCAAAAATAGTGCGTAGTTTCTTTAGTATTTCTCCATTCCCACCGATCGTGGCTTTGCCACCGGATATTAACTTATCCAACTCCACTTTTCCAGTCATAAGAGAAAGCAAATCACTCTTGGAAATTTCAAGTGTCGCCATCGGATTTTTACTTTGGTAATCTGATACACTATTCAACACACCATTATGCAATTCCAAACCGAATTTGGCTTCTCCTTTTATTATAAGGTTAATATTTAAATTGCCAAGTGCTAAAGCCTTTTTTGGATCAACTGCCATACTCAAATAAGAAATAAGCAGTTCTGGCGGTAATGCCCCGACAACCTCAGGCGAAATTGTACTAAGATCATTCGGCACATTCCCACCAATCCTTAGTTCATAAGCACAAGAAAGATAAAGGTTTCGATAAAGCGCATTTTCTTCCTGATAACCAAGCTGTTCCAAAGCATCAGCCATCAAATAATTTGCTTCTGTATTGCCACCATTGTATGCGACAATATTATTTAGCAAATCAATAGTAAAGCGATAGTCGCCTAGGTTAAATGATTTAAACGCAGCATCCACCACTTTTTTCTCTCCCCCCATTACTTCTACATAACGCTTCCCTCTTGCATCATCAGGGTAGGTAGCAAGCTTGGCTGCATTTCCGTCAAACCACCCAAGATTAAGAATATATGTTGCCTTTAGGTTATTTTTGAGATGACCATAGTATGGGCGATTATACCAACTATTCGATACCGGATCGGGTAACTTTGCTTCTTCAGCAATTTCATCCGGACCATAACCATAATTGGCGTAGCGTAATACTGTATTATAAATAGATTGATACAAATCTCTTTGAGTTTTCATATATTCTATCACATTTTTATTATCCCAAACTGGCCAGGTGTGTGGTCCAAAGTTTACCTCCACATCATCTCCCCATCGAGCAATAACCTCGCCTAAGTAATGTGCCCACAAGTTTGCATCTCTTGATTTTGCACCACGCAAGGTGTAGATGTTGTGTTGCAGATGGTTAAGATCCTCGGCCATGGACAGCGCTTTCCATTTTCTGATAAAAAACACCATTTCCGCTGGAGCCTCCGCATGGGGCGTTAAAAAGAATTCAAAATTCACCCCATCAATATCGACAGTTTCCCAATTCTTTTTAATCAGCTTATTAGGAATCGGAAGCCCAGAAGCTCCATCTGCCAAAACTACTCCAAGAGCAGCGGTAACCTTGCCTTTTGGCCCAGATTCAAGGATATTACCATATTGATAACCTGCTCTACGAGCCATCACATTACCAGCCATTACGTTTTCGCTTACAGCTTCCTCTACAAAATTTTCAGGTGCTATCAATGGAATGCGACCACTGGAAAAGTCTTCGGGAGTAGCAAGTCCTGCTTTAAATATACCGTCAATTCCTCCAAAATGGTCTGCATGGCTGTGGGAAATGATAACAGCTTTTAGCGGTCGTTTCCCTCGATTTTTTTCATAAAGTTCGATTGACTTTGCCAAAGTCTCCGGGGAATACTCAATATCAAATAGGATAATTCCATTGTTAGTCTCAATTATTGAAAGATTAACCAAGTCCTGCCCCCTCACCTGATAAATATTGTCAATTACCTTGTACAAACCACCTCGATTTACCAATTGGGCATGACGCCATAAGCTAGGATTAACCGTAGCAGGTGCTTCCTTATTTTGCATAAAGTTCATCTTGGTTGCACTGATTACGTCTTTAATATCTCCATTGTTAATTAAAGGGGCAATAAATCCTCTATCAACATCCTTAAAAGCGGATTTATCATCAAACGCTAACTGCTTATATACAGCCTCATTAAGTTCTTTCGTAAATTTGGATGCCTCTTTTTGATTGGCATCTGTTAAATACTTTTCACTTCCTTTTTTAGTATTTTGACAAATAGCTGTTATTGTAAAACTTGCTGCTGCCATTAAAATTAGTCTTTTCATATTTTATTATCATTATATGGTTAATATTCATTTTTTTTAACTATCTAATAGATCTCTCAGAACAAGAAAAAAATCTAATTGCTTACTATTTTTTGAATCCGAATAGTAAAAAACGCAACACTATTTCGAAATTTTATCCTCTTTTTTTAGCAATTATCTTTAAAGTTTTCTATATACTTCAAAGAAAACTTGTTCTCTCATTTTTGCTTTAAAAGTTTGTGGTATTAGTAAGGGTGAGGTTTCTCATGGAGACATTCCACAAAATTTTTAAACGTTTCTAAAAATCATGAAAATTTCCAAATCTGATTTCAGATAATAGTTAATTTGGCTCTTATTTAGTTTAAGTCAAATATCAAAAATGTTTGCATCTCTTGTTTGGTAAAAGCTTTAAGAAATTAACTTAAGCATTAACATAAGAATACCGATTAATAAGTTAGAATTCCTACGCTAGCTAAAATAAAAATTTGTTTATCCAACTCAAGAATATTAGGGTCGGTTTAATGTTCCAAATTGTAAAATGAAACAAAGTTGTAGAAAATGAAACGAAATCAAATGGACGCCCACCATATACTTAGCTTAACTAAAACAATTAATGGAGTTAAAACCTTATACATTTTAATAAATTTAAATATTAACATGTTTTAACATTTTTTAACGTTTAACCCTTACAATACATACAAACCGCTTACAAATGAAAATGCAAAATAATTATCTTACAAATTCAATTGAAAATAAGCCAATTTCTTTAAATCATTCATAAAATGGTTTGTAAATTGTTCAGTAAGGGTCACTTAAAAGGATTTGCGAATCATTTTCTTATTGTATGGTAAAACTTTGTTCTTGTTGAAAAGACATAAACGAACTATCTTTAAAAAAGATAAGTCCTTTACTTATTAGCGGCAAGAGGACTCGAACCAGCACCAAACAAATCAAATTAAATTATTCGCAATTTGACAACTATCAAATACATCTGATAGTAAAATCAACCACACTCTTTTCGCAACTCCACAATCGCCGGTCAAAACAAAAATAAAATAAACACAAAGCTAACTAACTAACTAACTAACTAACTAACTAACTAACTAACTAACTAACTAACTAACTAACTAACTAACTAACTAACTAACTAACTAACTAACTATAGCTATTTCTGCCAAATCTGCTTTATTATCAGCAATGTAAAACCTGCAGTGCTATTTATTATTTTCACACTCTATAGCACTAGTGCATCATTTAATTTTAATTTTAATTTAAGATGAAAAGAGTGAAAACTACTATCAGACCTTTTATTACAGTACACAATGCAGCCCCTGGTGAAGCAATAATAAAGAGCGAGGGACATTATTGTACGGATCTCCAAAATGGCTTTAGAGCTTTCCCAGCTTATCAGCTTGCATTTGAATAACAATGCCTGCAGCATTTTGTTTTGCAATGCTGCATCTATCTGCCTGTCTGTGTGATAGCTATTTTATAAATCGAATCCATTATTCTGTAAAAAAAAAACTGCCTATCCTCTTTACTTTTGTTAAAGGAGAAATAAAACGACAAAAAGCCGCGGAACAACTGGTGAACGGTCGCTTATTGAAAACGACATTGAAAAGTCAATTTAAAAATATAAAATGATGAAGGCAGATAAACATGAAAATTACGGTCAGGATGACAAGAATTTTCAAAATACAGACCCAGGCAAGCAGCTGCAGAAAGCTTCCCTCTCTTCAGCGAATCCCATTGCAGACAATACTGAACCGGCTGACGCAGATGATCTGAGCACCAGTGAGATCAGCAACCCTTATGATTCAGAGAATCTTGACAACGAATCGGACAGTGAATCCAAAGACATTACCGAGAAGGACATTGAAGAGGATCTTATAGAAAATGATCCCTCTGAAGGTTTTGAAACTGACATTGGCACTGCTGGAAACAAGGAGCGTGAAAACGGCGCCTTTCAAACAATTGAGCCTGATCTTGATAATCCCATAAACAGGGAATTCGAAATCGGGCAGCTTGGAAATGAAGAGCTTAAAGAAGACGAAATCATCAGAAATGCAACAGGTAATGGCGCGCCCGGCAGGAACAAACCTTCGCAGCGAAAATTTTAAAACCTTGATAACGTTTTTTTTTATGCAGTCCTGGGAATAATCCGCTTTACCGCGGTGCAATAATTCGCACAACCGCGTTAAGCCGCCTCCTCCAATGACAGGCAAGCGCACCTGCCCATTTTCTTCTTGAAGAAATTTCATCCTGTAATTTGAATTCAAAAGCAAATGCCTTAAAAATTTATATTACATACTAAATAAAATGCTGCATCAAAATATGCGCATTATATAGTTGTGGCAGTCAATGACTTTTAAGCTGACCCGTAAACATACATACATAGATAAAAGCGCCCGCTATCGCGAAAAGCATCTTTTTTAAATGCATCCCAATCAATACGCAAACTACATGAAAATAGCTACTTATAATGTAAACGGGGTTAATGGGAGGCTTAATGTCCTTCTCCGTTGGCTGGAGGAAACAGCTCCCGATGTTGTTTGCCTGCAGGAGCTCAAGGCACCGCAGGGCAAATTCCCGCTAAAAGCCATTAATGATGCAGGCTACAATGCCGTCTGGCACGGGCAGAAGCAATGGAATGGCGTGGCCATACTGGCACGTAACATGGAAATTGAGGAAATAACACGAACGCTTCCAGGAGATGAGGACGACAGCCAGAGCAGGTATATAGAAGTGCTGATAGGCGGCATTGTAATTGCCTGTCTTTACCTGCCCAACGGCAATCCGGCGCCTGGCCCTAAACTCGAATATAAAATGCTGTGGTTTAAGAGGCTGGCCAAGCGGGCCGCTATACTGTTGAGTTTAAACACCCCGGTCATACTTGCGGGAGATTTCAATGTGATGCCCGCAGAGCTTGATGTTTATAAGCCCGAACGCTGGGTAAAAGATGCGCTTTTCCTGCCCGAGGTCCGAAAATCATTTGCTGAGCTTGCCGCACAGGGATGGACTGATGCCATCCGCAGCTTATATCCCGATGAGGTCATCTACACCTTCTGGGACTATTTCAGAAATGCCTACACCCGCAATGCAGGGCTTCGGATCGACCATTTCCTCTTGAGCCCTCAAGTAGCTAAAAAACTGAAATCAGCCTCGGTGGACCGCCACGTGCGCGGATGGGAAAAAACCAGTGACCACGCTCCGGTATGGATTGAAATTGATCCTCTGTAAGAGAGATTACTGAAACTAAAAAGTAACCTTTTACCATAAGAAACAAATCCTATGGAAGATTTAATAAAGCAGTTCGAAAAAGATCTGAAAGCGCACATGGAATGTGCATATAACGCTTCCACAGAGCCTGATGATATCAAAAGGCTGGACCAGACCGAAAAAACAGTTTTGGATTACGTGGATAATTATCTTTTGGAATCTCCCCTGATCGCAAGGGATGCGGAACGTTCTACCCAGGATATGCTGGATGAATTTGCCCGATCCAAAATAAAAGGCATTGACTAGCAGCTCCCGGTTATTGGCTGCTCTATTTATTACGTGAAAACAACTCGTGGCCCCATCCAGCCTATCCATTGAAAATGCAATTATTGCAGGCACTGGCGTGGCGGATCCATACAGAAAATACAGAGCAGCGGCAGATTGCATCATTTAAATTCTTATCCCTTGTATTCGCTGGATCCCAACTGATTGGGCAACAGGCTTACCAGCCGCCATGACGGCAAAAATGGCAAAATTAGCGTCGACACGGACTACTTTTACGCAAAGGCCTAAAAAAAAAAAACCTGCACCATAAGAAAACGGTACAGGTTCCTTAAAAAAGCAAATCTAATCTTGGAATTGCAATTTGAAATTATTTTTGATCTTCTTCTTTAGCATCGAAGTTGATCGTATTATAAGCAGCTTCCGTCAGTGTCACATCCGCCTGTTTTTCTTCAGACAAGGTTTTCTCCAGCAGCAGCACCGCATCATCCTCTCCCAGCGTTGCAGCAAAGGCAGCCAGCGTGCCGTAGCTCGCAATTTCGTAATGCTCAATTTTTTGTGATGCGGCAATAATTCCGGCATCTCTTACGGGTCCTTTTTCAGTTTCCTCCATAATGCTTTCTCCCTCTTTGATAAGTCCTTCCATGGCGTCGCACTTTTTAGCCGCCGCCTTCTCGCCTACCGATGTAAAAACTTTTTCAAGTCTTGCAACCTGCTCCTGAGTTACCAATAGATGCTCATTGATAGCGCTGATCAGATTTTCAGAAGTCGCATTTTTGGCCATTTTAGGAAGTGCTTTAACCAGCGCCTTTTCAGCCCAGTAAATATCTTTCAGAGAATCCACAAATAATTCTCTGAGGCCTTCTGCAGCAGAAGATTTGGCTTTTACAGTTCCTTTTGAAGACGTCTTAGCGGCGGTGGATTTAGCCGATGCGGCTCCGGTTTTGCTTTTTGAGTCAGCTGTTTTTTTTATTGCAGTTTTCATAATTATTTTTTTTAGTTAATAAGCCAAATTTACAATGAGCGTGCCAACGATGCCTTACAGCTTTCCAACCAATTCTTACAGCATTTAAATATTGAAATGCAGGAAATTGCGATGATGAAGCGCATAACTTTTATGCGTTACCGCATGTGAGCGCATGAAATGCTGCTCACGAATTTTTATTCACTGCCTTGGCAAACTGTTTAGAAAAAACGGCTATAATATGATTAACTTTTTCATGCAGTGCGGAAAATCTATAAAAACTTGTATAAATTATATAAGAAAAAATGGCGGCATTTTGCAGAAATTTGCTGTAAATCAATCTGATGACAGAGGAATCTTTACAAAAATACGGCTTATTCATTTATTTGCTTCCGCTCTGGCTGGGAAAAGCAGCAAAGAGTGTAATACTCTTGAGCAAAAGCCTAATCCCATATAGGCTGTGGAATTGCAGCCACATCGTCCATAAATTATCAACTGGCTTTTGTATAAATTAAAAATGATCATAATGAATACAATTACACCTTGGAGCGCAACTGCACACGCAGATATTGAAAATAGTGAAATACTTTTAGAAAGAAAAGTTCTTGCCTACACCTATCAATTTTACAACACGGGCGATTCGCTTTGGATTGTGGCGGTTCTTCCTGGCAGCGGGCAGATAGCCTTCAGGGCTGCGTTTGCCATGAACAGCTGTTTTGAAGTTTCCAATCTTTTTGATGATCAGGACAGCGTTATTATTTTGTTGAATTCAAGGCTTGGGAATTACGAAGTGCGTGTGGATTTTCCCGATACAGTAACTCCAGTCTTACATTATACGACCTCTTTTACAGCAAACGTTCCGCTGATGATGCCGTTTTGGCCGCGTGATATAATTCCGCTGACACAGAATGGAAATATAGCCAATACTGCCGGCAAAATTCACATGGAACAATTCGGATCCCGTTCAGGACTGCTGTTTTCAAGCATAACAAAACCGCAGACAGGCTCATTTTTTTATTTTCAAAACCTTACCTCCTTATCCGACTACTGTGAATCCACGAAAACAGAATCCAAAAATACAGTCGGGGGAAACTGGCCAGAAATCGGTTTTCAGCTTCCAATAACTGATAAGCTTCCTCTGCCGCCGGACAGGGCTTTCATCATTTCAGATGCTTATATTATTTTTCATGCTGAGATATTTGAAGAAGCAGCCACAATTTGTGAGTACTTTTTAAACAATCTCGTAAAAATTTATAAAGTCCTGCATCAGCCCATAATTGAATATAATCACTGGCCTGATATTGCCCAAAAAGTTATAGCAGATCTAACCCAAAATAAAGGTGCATGGACGCAAAAAGATGGCCTTTCGTATTTAAATGCCTATTTATGCGATTATGAAACGCCGCCAGAAAGCATGGTACAGCTTGCAGTACTGGCTCCATTGAAAGAATATGAAAAATGGAGCGGGGAAAAACAGCCTGTCTGCGAAGATCTAATAAAGGGGCTTTCTGCATTCTATGATAAAAAAATAAACTGCATTAACCGCTGGCTTCCCTCAATGACCGACAAGCTGGACGAATCAGAAGAGCAGAAAAAAGAAATGGTGATGGATTCCTGGTATCTGCACCATCCATTGATGAATCTGGCAAGACTTGCTTTACAGGGCGACAAAACTGCAGAGAAACTGGTGCTGGATTCAATCGAATATGTTATAAAGACGGCACATCATTTTAATTATGAGTGGCCGGTATTTTATAATATGGAAACCCTTGAGGTCATCAAAAAAGAAACGGCTCCCGGAGCCGGCGGAGAAAGGGATGTTCCTGGTGCATACGCGCACTTGATGCTGCTGCTTTTTAAGATAACCAAGGAAAAATGCTACCTGAATGAAGCAGAAAAAGCAGCAAAGAAACTGGAAGACCTTGGATTGAACATTCTATATCAGGCCAATAATACTGCTTTTGCAGCCGGCGCTTTATTGGAATTGTTCAAAATCACCAATAAAAAGCTATATCTCGATTTAAGTTATGTCTGTCTGGCGGGATTGTTTAAAAACATTCAGCTTTATGACTGCAGATACGGGTTTGGCAAAAATTACACCAATTTCTTCTCCATATTTCCTTTAAATGATGCGCCATATACGGCTGCCTATGAAGAATTGGAAGTCTATGCCGCTTTATCAGAATATCTGATTCAGGCACGAGATGTGGCAATTTTACCAGCTGTAAAAACATTGATTGCCGAATTCGTCAAATACGCTATCGGCAGAATTGCCTTTTATTATCCCCCGCTGCTGCCAAAAGAAATGCTGTCGGAACAAGTCAAAACAGGAGAAATACAGGCAGATTTGTGGGTTCCTTTAGAAGATTTATATAACGGCTGGGAGAAAAGCGGCCAAGTAGGCCAGGAAGTCTATGGCGCCGGAATGGCCTTTGGTGTCGTGCCAAGACAGTACATCAAAATTGGCGGTGAGTTTCTGCTTTTTGTTGATTATCCCATTATTCACCAAAGTAAAAGGGGAAATACAGTCACCATAAAATTAGATGGTGATAAAGACTTGAACTGCAATTTGAAAATTATAAAAATTAAAAACAGCAGCATTAAAATGGAGGTCTTTCAGGATAAGCAAACACAAAAACCTTTTACAGCAGATGCGAATATACACGAGTATAAAATTTCAGGTCGGGGTACCATAAAAATTCAGTGGTAATTCTTGATCCTGCAGTTTAAAGGCTCAGAATGTGGAAAATGAACATAAAGATCTACAGGAAAGGATGATCGCAAATACGGTTTTTTTTTTAATATGCGCATCTGCCTATAGTAAAATGGCATAGATAATACCAGATTTGCGGACTAATTTTCATACTAAGACACTGTATTACCGTGACATTTCAATTTGGTATGCGGACAGAATAGGAAATAATAACTATAAAAAAAAAAAACATGGAAAAATTAACAAATTACTTTGGGCAGAACATCAAGGATAAAAAAATAGTTATAACGGGGGGAACAACCGGAATAGGAAAAGCAATTGCCGACGTCTTGGTTTCTCTCGGCGGGCGCGTACTTATTTTTGGAAGGGACAAGGAAGATTTTGAAAAAGCCGTTGCAGATATAAAAAAGCAGTTCCCGGACAGTGAACTTTACGGCACTCCCGCCGATGTTACCAAAAAGGAGGACATTGACAAAATACTTTCAATAGCAGATACCAAGCTCGGTGGAATAGACATCCTAATCAATAATGCGGCCGTTGCAGCCCCGGGACTAACAGAGGAAACTTATGAGGATTACAAATACGCGATTGATACCAACATTACCGGTTATCTTGCCTTTGCCCAGGCAGCTGCTGCACGAATGAAAAAACACAAATCAGGACATATCATCAATATCGGGTCAATGAGCGCGGAGAGCCGCACGGCGGAAAGCACCATTTATGTAGCCACAAAAACAGCCATTCGCGGATTCAGCACCTCACTGCGAAAGGAACTTAATCCACTGGGCATCAAGGTTACCCTTATTGAACCGGGCGCTGTGTCAAGCGACATGCAAACCGATCCGAAGAAAGTACAGCACGAGAAAGTCGAAAAACTGGAGATGCTGGAAGCTTACGATATTGCAATGAGCACTTTGTTTTGTCTCTCGCAGCCAAAAAGATGCGATATCGTTACGATGCAGATCCGTCCGCACCTGCAGATCATTTAATAGAAATACATTTATTCAAGCTTTTGATAAAGATCCGTAAATATATATTTTATGGATACAGATACAGTTTTTTAATAAGTACTAGAATACTGGAGTTGCCTCCAGAAGTGCCACAAAAATCTAAGGCGAGTTTAATAGATTTTTTTCCTTCTTAAGTTTTGTGGCATAATCATGGCACAAGAAATTTTGAACAATCAAGAATCCAGTAAAATCAAAATCTAAGATGTAAAACTATATTGAAGGCTGTTTTTATTTTATTTTATTCATTCAATTTCGTTATCAGGTTCGAGTCCCGTTCCCGCTACTAAAAAAATATAAAACCTGAGAAATCTATATTTCTCAGGTTTTTTTGTGGTTCGATTCTAGCAACTTCAATTTTGCAGAATATATAAATTACAGTGTTTGCAGCAGAACAAGGTTCGAATCCCGTTATGGTAAAATGCCTTTTGCTTTTTAATTTACTCGACAATTATTTTTCTAACAACAGCATAACCTTCACTTTCTAAATACACTAAAAAAATTCCTTTTGGGAATCCTGATAAATTGATGCTGTTAGTGTTTGAGCCATTAGCAAATTTGACAGTTTTTACCAACTTTCCTGATGTTTCGTACACATTTGCCTTTTCTAGCACAATGTTGTCAATATGTAATTCTCCTTTGGTCGGATTAGGATAAATGGCGATTTTGTCAAAAATTAAATCTTCGATTCCTAAAGTGCAAGTTGTTTTCGAATAAATTGCTAATGCATCTTTGGCTGTTGACCAATTGGCATTAGCATAAGCAACATCATCTACCTGAATACAAGATAGTAAAGCATTTGTTTTGAAATTGACAGTAGCTAGTTTGCTATTTTTTCCATTGTTTAAATTCAAAGAGATCAATTTATTATTGGAACAATTCACATCTGTAAGAAGAGTATTCTGAGAAAGGTCTAAACTTACTATTAGATTGTTAGAACAACTCAATTTAGTCAACCATACATTTTTAGAAACATCTAAGGCCGTTAGTTGATTAGAAACGCTGGTTTTGGCATTGATTTTTTTATTGGTTGTTACCATACCATCACAATACAGTTCTGTAAGCTGGGTGTTTTTAGAAACATCTAAAATCGATAGTGGATTCTTTGAACAATCTAAATATTTCAGTGCCATGTTAGAAGATACATCTATTGAAGTCAATAAATTTCCTTGACAGTTTAAGGTTTCCAGGTTTGAAAAATATTGGATACCTGATAAACTGGTAATACCGGAATTGGAAATATCTAAACTGGTTACATTTTTTATGCTGGACAATAAAACCGAACCGTCTTTAATAGTATCAATCCCTAAAGCGATTAACTTGTTCTCGAACTCACCATTAACTTCAATAACGGCAGGGCAACTATGCGAATAACTTGCAGTAGCATCTTTGGCTGTAGCCCAATTTGCGGTAGAATAACTAGCATTATCCACCTGAATGCAGGTTAAATCAGGGTTGTTTGTAAAGTTATTGGTGCTTACAAACCAAGCATTCTTTCCATTCTGCATATTTAGACTTCTTAATTTATTATTATAGCAATAAAAAGTTCCTAAGCTGGTATTCTTAGAAACATCTAAAGCCGTTAATTGATTATCATAACAATCTAACTTTGTTAATCTAATATTTTTTGAAACATCTAAAGCCGTTAATTGATTAGAATAACAAACTAAATATACTAAACCGGCATTCTTTGAAACATCTAAAGCCGTTATTTGATTCTGATGACAATATAATTCTACCAAAGCAAAACTATTAGCAATATACAAACTCGTTAATTGATTATTTTCACAATGTAAAGTCTGTAAATTTCTAAAATCTTGAATTCCGGTTAAATCACTAATAGAACTGGAGGAAACATCCAAGTCGTTTAACCAATAAACGTTGGATGTTAACACTTTTCCGTCAGGAGTTCCAAAATCAATTCCTAATGAGATTAACTTCTTTTCAAAATTCACATCAGGAATAACGGTGTATACTGAGCAATCTCTGCTATAACTTGCAGAAGCGTCCTTATATGACTTCCAAGTGTTATTCGAATAATAATCGCTATCTGCCTGAATGCATCCTAAATCAGGGTTACTTTTAAAGTTTTTGGTATTGAGATATTCATTGCGTCCATTCTTCAAATTTAAACTCATTAACTGATTCGAACTGCAGTCTATATTTCTTAAACCCATATTCTTAGAAACATCTAAATCTGTTAATTGATTAGAATAGCAATACAGGTCGGTTAAAGCAGTATTCTTAGAAACATCTAAAGTTTTTAGTTGGTTGGAATAACAATATAATTTGGTTAAAACACTGCTTTTAGAAACATCAAAACTTATTAATTGATTATTATGGCATCTTAGTTCTGTCAGCGAAACATTTTGCGAAACATTTAAGCTTGCCAATTGATTGGAATAACAGTATAATTCTATTAAAGCCGTATTCTTAGAAACATCCAAAGCCGTTAATTGATTAGAATAACAATACAGCAATGTCAGAGCTAAACTATTCGAAACATCTAAAGCTGTTAATTTGTTGGAATAGCACGTTAATTGCTCTAAAGCGGTATTCTTAGAAACATTTAAACTCGTTAATTGATTCGATTCACAATATAATCTTGTTAAAGCAATATTCTTGGACACATCTAAAGACGTTAATTGATTGCCATTACAATTTAAAAACTGTAAAGCCGTAAAATCTTGAATTCCAGCTAAATTAGTAATAGAACTGCTTGAGACATCTAAAGAAGTTAATGCAGCAATCTTAGCTGTTGGCACTTTTCCATCAACTGCTCCAAAATCAATTCCTAAATAAATCAGCTTCTTCTCAAAATTCACATCAGGAATAAGGGTATATTGAACAAAAGCTGAGCAGTCTAAACTATAACTTGCCTCAGCATCTTTGGCTGTCCAATTGGCAGTAGAATAAGCCACATTATCTACCTGAATACAGCTTAAGCTATTACTATCAAAGGCACTATTGGTCGATAATTTAGAATTATTTCCATTTTTCAAATTAAGACTTACCAATTGATTATCAGAACAATCTAGATATGTCAAAGCAGTATTCTTGGAAAGATCTAAGTTCTTTAGTTGATTATTATAACAATGTAAAATTGTTAAAGAAGTATTCTTAGAAACATCTAAAACTGTTAGTAGGTTATGATAACAACGTAACTCTGTTAAAGCAGTATTCTTGGAAACGTCTATAGTTGTTAAGTAATTGCTTCCAAAACTCAAGTAGGTTAAAGCGGTATTCTTGGAAACATCTAAAGACGTTAATTGATTGCTATCACAAAACAAAGATTTTAAAGCAGTGAAATCCTGAATACCGGTTAAATCGGCAATGAAACCGACTCCCCTAACATTCAAGGTAGTCAGGGTGTTTATTTTTGAAGTTAAAACTTTACCATCTGGTGTGCCTGAATCAATTCCCTGACGGATTAGTTCTGCTTCAAAATATGCATCGGGAATCAGGGTGTATTGTTGAGCAAAAGAAGATACGCTGACAAAGAATATTAAATAAAGTAGTTTTATTTTCATAGGTAATGTTTTGTTAATATTAAAGCTCCTCAAATATATAGAATATTAACTACTATCTTACATAGACTGTTAAAGAAATCAAAAAATGTTTTAATCAAAAAAAACTCTACAAGTATATTTTTAAAAATTTCAAAGGAGATTATCCCAGATATTTAGAACCAGAAAATTTAGTATCAGTGATTTTTATTTTCTTCAAATCATCAAGAAAATGATTCGAGAATTGTCCTGTTAGGGCTACTATAAAAAAGGTAAAGTCTGAGAAATCTAGATTTCTTAGGCTTTTTTTGTGGTTCGAAAAATCTCGTTTCATTTTTTTTAAATAAAAACCACCAGTGTTTTCAGGGAAAATTGGTTCGAGTCCTGTTTAGTCAAATAAAAGACTCAAATTCAAATCCAAAAATAAATCTTCAAAACAGCAGTAAAAACAGCTAAACTTCTGCTAAAACAGATTGTACGTCTGTTGAGCCTTTTCAGATGTGTTCTCAGTGTCAGATTCTTTCTTTCAATATGATTTGTCCCGAAACGTTTTACTGAATGCATTTTCTTATCAATCAAATACCTGTAGTTTTTAAGCCTGTCCGTAAATATCTTTTTTGCTTCTGCCAATTTCAGAGTTTCCAAAACACGATTCAGAGTTTTATTGGTTCGTTTGCCAACATTAAAACTAACCACATTTTTAGAATTCTTTTCCAAAGCATAAACCAGCCAGATATAATTTTTCTTGTGTCTGATATAAGTGCACAGTTCATCTACTTCGTAAGTTTTGCCTCTGCTGACAATTGGTCTTGTTATATTCCTCGCAATGCAGACAATTCTTTTCAATAAGGTTGTCGTTGATATTTTCAGTATTCTTGCCGTGCTCCTTATTCCCAAACCTTCTTTGGTCAACAGCACTATTTCCTGATTGATATCTCCTTTGTAAGCGTTATATCTATAGGTAATCTGCTGTCGTTTTTGACAAATAGTACATTTATAACGCTGATTACCGTTAGATTGAAATCCATTCTTTATGCATTTACCATTGCAAAAATTACATTTTATTTTCATGACCTAATTTGAAACACTAAGGTAAGGCAAAAGCATTTTGAAGCTTATTAAAAGACAAAAAACGAAAGAGACGACCTGCTGGCCGTCTCTTTTCTATTCAATAATTTAATTTCAATATTCTTTTTCAGTTAGTTACACGCGTATGTTATCAAAACACCTAATCTGTAACACTACCGGCGCATTACCAGCTTGCCGAAAAAAATAAAAAACCTGCTGAGGTCTATTGCGAGACCGGATTTGAGAATTTATCGCATTTTTCATTTGCCTTCAAAAAACAATTCGGCTATCCGCCAACCGAATTGCTGAAAATAGACAAGAACTGCTAAAGAGAATGCATTAGTGCTTTCTTTTAAGCGGGCTATTGCCATATCGGGAAGACGGCCCTACAATTTTAAAAATTGGCATTTGATCTGCTTTGGATTCCTCTGGCCAGTTTTAAACATTCTGAAGGCGTCTGTCCCGCAAGTTTTATAAACGCCCTCCAGCAGGTAGCTCTGGATTTAAATCCGCAGGCCGCTGTCATTTTTTCGAGCGTTAAGTCTTTCCACTCATAATCATTTAACCTTTCTTTGAAATGCCTGATTCTCCATAAATGCATATAATCGCTGAAACTGAGCCCCCTTTCCGAATTAATCAGATAGGAAAGATTGTGGAGCTTTATTCCCGTTTCTTCCGCAAGATCAGCGAGAGAAAAATTGCTTTTCAAATAAAGCCTTCTCGAAGTTAGAGCTCTTTCTATATCTGCCAAATAAGCCTGTTTCTGCTCTGGCGCCAGTTTTTTAAAATCCATGTTTTTTTTGAATTGCAGTAATATGAAAATCAGTAAAGCAAAATGATACGCTAAAGGATGGCAGCGCTGTGCTGGCCCATCCGAAAAGCAGAAGGCCGAAAACAGAAGCATAAATTTAGAAATTATTTTAAAAGAAAGCTTATTTTAAGCAAAAAAATAAGCAGTTCTCCATCTGCGATGGAATTCTATTTAATTTCTATACAAAATTTCAAGTAAAGCTTAATATCACGCCGCTGCATGCCAATAGCATACTTGCTTTGCGGCTCCGGAAGCAATTATTTGGAAGACTGCTGCCTGGAAAATCTGCAACCGGATCATCTGGCCCAAAACCTCAGCGCTTCATCACAACCAGATGCTTCAATGCAGGATCATGGAGCAGCCTGTCCATTTCGGTATGGATGATATCCTGCACATCGCGTTTGATCTGCATGTAGTTCTGCTGGACCATTGCATGATCCAGCGTTCTAACAGGCGGTATTTCCCTATAGCTTTCCTCCTCTTTTCGAAGCGCCTCATGATCGTTTAAAATCTCAGAATGAAATATTTTAAGCTTGATTCTGCACTGCGGATCATCGGCTGCCAACCCGACAAATTCCCCCGAGCTCAATGATGAGATCTTCGATGGGGGAACGGCCGCTTCAAGCTGTCTGGAACGGCTGATGGAGGTATCGGCACTGCTAATCGAAATGCTTTCCCGATCCTGCATGATCTTCCCGAAACGCTCCGAGAGCTGCTTGGCCGTATCTCCTGTGACCTGTCCGGAAATGATATTTCCGGTGATGTTCATAATCACATCGGCCTGCTCGCGCCCATAGTCTTTGCGCAGCTGGCTGAAGTCCTGAACCCCCAGGCAGGTGCTCACCCTGTTGCTTCTGGCCGTCGCAATCAGGCCGTCCATATTATTGAGGTAGATGGTCGGAAACTCATCGAAAATGAGGCTGGATTTGAGCTTTCCCTTTTTGTTGACCAGCTTCACCAGACGGTTCACATACAGCGACAATACGGCTCCGTAAATCTGCATCTTCTGCGGATTGTTTCCCATGCAGACTATCTTGGGCTCCACAGGATTATTGATGTCAAGCGTAAAATCATTTCCCGACAGCACATAATAGAGCTGGGGAGAAGACAGCCTCGCCATGGCTATTTTTGCCGAGGCAATCTGCCCTTCGAGCTGCTCCATGGCATCATTGAGATAGGCATTGACAAAAGGGTTGATGAGCACCTCGATTTCCCTGTCGGTGCGCAGCAGGGTGAAGAGGCTGTCGTAGTCTGCCTGCATGAGCTCAATGACATGCGGCAGGGTGCAGAATTCCCCTTCTTTATACCTTCTGAGATACCAGATCACCGCCGACAGAAAGTTGATCGGAGACTCCACAAAAAAGTCCCCCTGCCTTCTGATCCACTCGCGGTTGAGCCCTAGTAAAATGGTGCGAGCCGATTCCGAAGCGTCCGTAATGTCTTCCATGCTCTGCGGATCCAGAGGATTGCATCGGTGCATGATGCTGTCAAAATTAATGAAGTAGCATTTCGGCATCACCTCATATGCATGCTTATATTTTTCAAAGGTATTGTAGACCATTTTGGAAAGGTCATCGTACTTGAAATCATAGACAAACATGCTGAATCCTTTGGCGATGTGCTGGGTGATGACATGGCGTATCACAAAGTAGGATTTGCCGGAACCCGGGCTGCCTAAAACCAGCAGTCCGCGGAAGGGATTGATGATGTTGATCCAGCTGCTGCGCAGCTTATCCTTCAGATAATACTTCGCAGGAAGATTGATCGAATATTCATTTTCCAGCAGCCGCTCCTCCTGCGGGAAGGTCTCGTTTTCATTGTTGAAAATATCGGCCACGGCCAGCCTGTTTCTAATGATGCGGGACAGCAGCGTGCCTCCCGAAAGCACCAGCAGAAATCCCAGAACCGTAACCGCCATATAGAGCATGGCATACGTTGAATCCGCACCTCCACAATGCAGCAGCAGGCCGCTCAGAAAATAGGCCGCAAGCCCTGAAGCCATAAAATAAAGCGCCGTTTTAAGCCGCAGCTTCTCCTCCTTTCTCCCCTTTGCTCCCAACAGCGAAATCAGCAGAAGTCCAAGCGCTAAAATCTTGGACATATGAAAACTTTCAAACAGTCCCGTCCTGTAAACCGCTGCTAAAATTTTATCCCCAAAAGCCCCCGTAAGCTCCCAAAAACGGAATGCCCCATAGCAGCAATAATAAAAATGCAGCATCAGCGCCATGATGCCCATCAGTCTTGTCATATCGAGTATTTTTCTCAGCGCCTGTTCGTTTTCTCCTGTCTGCATAGCTGTAGTTTTTCCCGTTAATGATCTGGATCAGTTCAGATCCGAACGCCCTTTTCTTTTTCTCTTTTTCCTTCTTCCCTTAAACTTTGCACTCGCATAATCGCCCTGCCATTCGGGTTTCATAAGCCCCTCCAGCACTTTTGCATTCATGCCTTCAGATGCCTCTTCTGAGGACTGATGGCTGCCGCCAGCCATACGCTTCTGAAGGGCCTCTTCAGGCGATGCCGGCTGCTGCTGCTCTGCTGGTTTCCCGCAGCGTTCCAGTACCGCTTTGGCGCTGTAATTTCTTCCCAGCGAACTGCCGTTAAACACGCATCTGGTCACATGATCCACATAGGTCACACCATACGCCAGACCTGCATCGCTCTTTCGCATCACGGCATTGATTCCCTTCTTTTCGAGCAGCAGAACCAGCCTGTCCAAAGTCAGATTCCTTCCGAAAAAAGCGCTGTCCAAAGCACTGCGGATCCTCTTTTTTTCAAAAGCCCTTTCGGCATTGTTCACAGCAAATTTTCTTTCCAGAAAAGCCAGTGTGGGACGCATCGGAAAGTCGCTTGCCTTTATGGGAACGCCTATCGGTTTTCCCTTCTCATCCACTATGCGGTACAGCAGCCCTCCTGAGGTGAACACGCGCGAGTTTTGGCTTCCCCTGTCCGCCTTAATATTGTAGAGCCCCAGCACCGCGTTGAGCTCGGCCAGCGATGTGTATTTGTAGGATGGCAGCACCGAATGCAGCACTGCGGAAATGGCTTTTTTGGCTTCCATTTTCCCGTACTGCGCTTTAGCGGCGGGCACCGGCTTCAGGGAAGAAAACAGCTCCCTTTTTGCATCCTCGGCCCGCACCAGTCCGAAGCCTTTCTCAATCTCTTTCCTTGCCTTTTCCGACTGGTTTCTTCCGATGTTCTGCATGTCGATCCTCGAGCCGTCTGGCCTCACTTTTATCGACACCAGATGAATGTGCGGATGTCCCGCATCGTGATGCCGGTAGACCAGATAGGGCTGCTCTGCAAAACCTATTTTCTCCATATAGGCATGGGCGATTTCCATGAGCCTTTCCGGGGAGTAATTCTCGGACGGGTGAAAGTTTAAGGAGATGTGCACGCTGCCTCTTTTCACATTCCCGTTAAGGGCATTCTGACGCAGCAGCCTGCCCAATTTCATCGCAGGATTCATGCGCGAAACATCCATCGGATAATTGCCCTCTCCGATGCACTCCGCCGCCCCTTCTCTGACCTTGTTTTCATTGTAATTGAAAATGCTCCGCACCGAATGCCCCGTGTTTATGACTGCAACCATTTCCCGGCTGTTTTTTCCATGACCTTCTGGATTTCTTCCACCTTTTCCAGCAGGGCTGCACGCTGGGCTTCACTCTGCATGATCCAGTCCCTGAACTCCTGAATCTGCCTGAGGGCATGGAGCTTTTTAACCGCCTGGTTAAAGTTGTTTGCAAGGGCGTTGAGCTCTTTGCGCAGGCGGATGGTTTCCAGCATCATCTCATCAAGGGATGCATTGCGGTATTTGACGGTAATAGGCATTCCCAGAATGCATTTTCTGAGATATTCGCTCATCTGCCGGCAGTCGGTCCCCTTAAGCCTTTTCACTAGTCTGCCGTATTCTTCAGCGGTAAAGCGCACCGCGGCAATGCGGTTTCTGTTCAAACTCTTTTTCTCCATCTTCTCTCCTTTTCATTTTTAAACTTCATTATAGCCAGATCGCCTTTGAGAATCACTGCCGCGAGTTCCGAGCATAAGGCAGCCGGATGCGTTTGTTAAACAAACGGACATCTGGCCGACTGCAGGAACGGGGCAGTCCGCTTGAACCCTTAAAGCCATGCAGCATTAAAAAGCATCCTGCAGCGATTCTTCAGCTAATGTAGAAAAGCAGGATGGATGCCGCCTATCCCCGCCATATTTTGAACGGGGTGTTTTCAGCGCTTCACCGTATCTTTGAGAGAATCAATTATTAATTTAAAACGCGGGAATTATGCTGACGGAAAATGATGCGGTGAGGGTGTTCGATACGATTATGAGCAGCCCCGGAATGAATGAGATGGTGAGAATGGATCTGAAGATTTCGCGAAAAAATGTGCTGCTGCTCCACCATGCGATTGGGCGCGGCATTGCGGAAAATGGCGGCAGCCTTTCGGCGCTGCTCCAGAGCACTTCCAAGGAAAATGCCCAAGAGCTCAAACAGCTCTCCGAGGAGTGCCTGCAGCGCGCCGGACTTACCGAACTGAACCAGAAGCTCTCTGAATTGGGAGCGGGCAAGAAACAGTAGGGGAACAAAAAAAGCCGCTGGCGCACTCATGCTGGCGGCTTTGCCATTTATGGGTCTCTCTTTTTCAACCAGGCTTTAATTATTCTCTTTTTACAGGGGTCGGAAAAACTGCCCCATAAAAGCCTAATTTAAATCCAGCCCAGCTAATCCGCACAAAAAAGCCCCTTAAGATTAAGGGGCTTCTTGGCAGCCGGCGGGTGCCTGAAAAGGTATGCGGCAATTAACTAAATCATTGTACAGAACCTTCAGACGAACCCCGCCGGTCCCCTGTTTTTTTTTCTGCCTGACTATAAGTTTTACCGTACCATAATAAAGCAAAATTACGCAATGCAGCCCATCAGACCCTTACAGCATATGATCCAAAAATTACAGATTTTTAAGCTCAGCGGCAGAAGCCTATCCGAATCGCAGCGCCAGATTAAAATTTATCAGGGCATAAAGGCATTCTTACCGCATAAAGCTTTATAAAGAGCTCAAAAACTGTATCCCCGTAAGCCCGTTCCCGCACAGTCTATTTCTTCTTTCTGAAGAGAATCAGAAAAGAAAGAAAGAATAATGAAATAGAAAAGGCGCTATAAAGCGCCTTCATCCGCAAAGGAGTAATAGCTTTCCTCTGTAATGATCAGATGGTCCAGCAGCTTGATATCGAGCAGCTCGCCTGCCTTTGCAATTTTTGCGGTAATGCACCTGTCAGGATTTGAAGGCAGCAGAGATCCCGATGGATGGTTGTGGGCGATGACCAGTCCTACTGCGCCTGCTTTAAGCGCAGCGGCAAACAGCAGCCTGATATCTACGACGGTTCCCGTAATTCCTCCTGAGGAGGCTTCATAAATGCCCAGCACTTTATTGGACTGGTTGAGCAGCAGCACTTTGAACTGCTCCAGAAATCCGATCTTTCCGGGATCCCAGCAGCCCTTCAAAAGCGTAAAGGCATATGATGAGGATGCAATATGCGGCCTTTCTGAATTCTTAACTTTTGTCTTATAGATCAGATCGATTTCTGAAACGATTTTCCAATTGCTGTTTTCTGCTGTTTCCATGATGCTAAATATTTAAGATTAATTTTAGCACCGCCTTCGGGCAGAAGGGAGCAAGCGCAGAAAGCAACGCAATAAAGCAGGGCGCATGCCCTGCATTTATGGGGGAATTTTGTGCGGCGCCCCGAACCGCTGTGCCCGACCTTTGTGATGGAATTAAACGGTATTTACATCCCCTCTATTTCCCTCATCCGTGAGGAAAAAAGAATCGGGGAAGACCGAAAAAGCCGCATCGCAGAAGAGCCTCCGCATTAAATGCTGCAGTTAAGGTGCCGGCACATATCTGGTTCCCAGCACGGTGATAAAACACTATGGAAAATGAAGTGTTAAATATGCGGTAAAACCAATGCCTGCCTTGCCTGATGTGGTGTTTTGAATTATTTTTGCAGCATGAATTATGAAGATATAAAACGCCATTTTGAGAACACCCCCCCTCCGAAAGAAGTCGTGTGGACAGAATGGGCAAAGATCACCGATACGCAGGTTTTCCTTAAGAGCTGCTATATCGGCATCAGAAACTTTAACGGTCCTCCAGACCGCTGTCCGGCATGGTGGCATCTGAGGGATTTCTATCTTCTCATGAAAAAAACTGCCCAGCAGACTGCCGCCAGTGAAAGTGCTGGGGAAAACGCCGCCGGAGAAAATAGGAATGAAGAAAATGATGGGCAAGCTGCTGCCGAACACACTGCAGCGGGAGCCCATTCCGGAGCAGAAAGCCAACTTTAAAAAGCATCCATTCTTCTGCGGGACAGGAGAAATTTTGATCGGTCTGCCGTGCCTCTGCTTCCGCCTTCTTCCAGTATCTGCTGCAGGAGATCTTTAAGATCCTGAAAAAGGCCCGGCTTAACCGCATAAAAGTCCGCTCCCAGCTTACGGGACATTTCAATATGAATGCTGCTGCTGCTGGTGGAAAGCATAATCACCTGCACGTCATCAAAACAGCTGGCGCTTCTAATTTCTTTAAGACATTCAAATCCATTTTTGCAGGGCATATTAATGTCAAGAAATATGATTTCAGGCTTGCCGCAATCCGTTTTATCGAGGTTATCTAAAAGCTGCTGTCCGTCTTCGGATACTTTCACAGCAATTTCAGGATGGATTTCCCTTAAAGCTTCCATAAATAAAATTCTGTCATCCTCATCATCTTCTGCCAGATAGATAGTCTTACGGGAGTTCTGTTCTTCTTGTGCCATAGCTTAAAAAAATTATGCAGGTTGATAGAAATTTTAAAAATCCGCAAAAATTTATACCCGAGAAAATATAAGCTTTTGTAAAAGCTGCAGAAAACGAAGGAATGTTTCTCTGCAGCACTATAAATGTAAGAAAAATTTCTTGTGAAAAATACCAGAAAATCAAGAAATCAGTCTGCAGACTGTTGGACAAACAAAACTCCTCAGGAAAAATGCATCCGTTTTCGCCCATAAAAGCCTCTGCGAAATTTCTGAATAAAGATTAAAAATGTAAGACAGCTGCTGTCAGAATCCCTGAAAAATAAGGACACTTAAATTTTGCTGCTATTTGTAACATATGATTCTTTTAAAATTGTTCTTATCTGCACTAATTTTGTCAGATAGAAAATGAAAAAACAATAAGCTGTGCGCTTGCAGCCATAAGCCCGTTTCAGTTCTCTGCTAAAGTATGCCCCGTTCGCAGCATAATTGCACGCCGCACGGCTAATCCAAGGAGACAGAAAATTAAACCGCGAGGACACAAAATGGGATCCGGCCGCTTCTGAAAGCCTTTTATAAATAAATGCAAAGCAGAGCCACAAGCTAAAATATGTAAAGAAATGATTCTTTTTGATGACACTGAAATTTTTTCATCAGGAAATGGCGGCAGAAAAATATTTGACGCCCCTGATGCCGATCTGCTGCTGATTGACAACTTTTTCAGCAAGCAGGAATCCGATCATTATTACAATGTTTTATACCAAGGCACCCAGTGGAGGGAATATGAAATGCCCATGTATGACAAGGTGGTTACGGCTCCCCGCATGATCTCGTGGTACGGGGACAGCAGCAGGCCTGAGCGCAAATCCAATCCGGATTGGCCTTTGGAACTGCTGCAGATCAGGGAGCGTGTGGAAAACGAAACCCGAATAAACTTTAACGGCGTGCTGCTCAATCTCTACAGGGACGGTACTGACGGTGTGGGATGGCACAGCGACAAGACCTCATCAAGCAATAAGAATATGAACATTGCTTCTGTGACTTTCGGGGAAACGCGTCTGTTCCGTCTCCGCCATAAAGTGCTCAAAGGTATTGCGCCAATTGAAATTCCGCTGCACCACGGAACCTTTCTTCTCATGGCAGGAAGCACCAATACCTACTGGGAGCATCAAGTGCCTAAGACAGCCCGTCCCGTTCTGCCCAGGATCAACCTTACCTTCCGTCAGGTCAGGGAAATATAAAATGGAGATTCCTTTTTAATTTATTGAAAACCATAGCAATCCTATAATAATCCTGTTTTATAATATAACAGCTTTGTTTTATGTCACAGTAACTTTGGGAATAGCTATAAAAATTTAAAAATCATGGAAAATGTGCATAACAACGGAAAAGAGCAAAGCGCTCATATCGATATTTCGCAGCAGGCTGAAATCCAGCAGTGGGCTGAAAAGTTAAATGTCCCAGAGGAGATATTAAAAGATGCCGTAAGGGCGGCGGGCACTACTGTAGAAGAAGTAACTGAGCACCTGAATGAAACTCCTCCTTCCAGAGAAAGCGCCTCAGAAACCGTTCGTTTGAAAGACGGTCCCTGGCATGATGAAAAGGAGAATAGTGGGCAGCACAATCCGCAGGGAAAGAGCATTGAAGAGGCAACAGACCCTTCAAAACTATCACAGCTTTAAGTTTCAAAAAACCCATTATCATCCATATTAATAACTGCTTTTTTATAATTGTTTTATAAAAAGGGAAAACGAAAATATGGAAAAAATCCTGAAGGGCATTTTTTTGATTAAACAATCAAATGATTTTCTTCAGGATTTTATTTTAAGATAGCCGCCGGCCGCATTAACGACAGGTAAAGCATCCTAAATATAACAATTGCTTCTTACCCTTCTTTTGAGTTAATTGCATAAATTTGTGCTGCAGACTCTTTGATCTGCCCCTGTGCTTTAAAAAATAAATAGAGATCAAAAACATTCCGTTTTAAAAATGAACGATCCAATTCTAGAGAACCTTAATCCCAGCCAGCTCCAAGCCGTGAAAACCACGGAAGGTTATGTCCGTGTCATTGCCGGTGCCGGCTCAGGAAAAACAAAGGCCCTTACCTCCCGCTTTGCCTACATCGTGGACAGGCTCGGCATCAATTCGTCCAACATCCTCTGCGTTACCTTTACCAATAAAGCGGCGCAGGAAATGAAAAGGCGCGTCAAGGCGCTGATTGGAGATCTTTTTGATGTGAGCTTCATTACCACCTACCACGGGTTCTGCGTGAGGTTTCTTCGTGAAGAGATCAACAAGATCCACTACCCTAAGAACTTTATCATACTGGATGCCGAGGACCAGAAAACCATTTTAAGGGAGGTATTCAATGAGCTGGACATCAATTCGAAAAACCTGACTTTCAAACAGGTGCTCCGCTTTATTTCCAAACAGAAGAGCACGTCTGATTATCTGGGATATATGCTGGATAACAAAAGCTTCGACCCTGACGAGAAGGACTCGCTTTCCAGCCGCGTGTACCAGAAATACCTCGACAAGCAGAAACGCAACTATGCGCTGGATTTCGATGACCTGATCCATTTTACGGCTTTCATACTCGACAGCAGTCCCGATGTGCTTGCCAAATGGCAGGAAATGCTGCATTACATACAGGTCGATGAGGCGCAGGACAGCTCCGACAGCCAGTTCCATCTGGTGGAAATGCTCTCGCGTGTGCACCAGAACCTGTTTCTGGTAGGCGATCCCGACCAGACCATCTATGAATGGCGCGGCGCAAAACCGGAATATCTGGTGGAATTCGACAGGATGTTCCCTGACACGCAGACCATCATCATGAACCAGAACTACCGCTCTACGCCAAATATTCTCAAAGTCGGCAACCATATCATTAAAAACAATAAGGTAAGGGTGGACAAGGATATGGTCACCGAAAATCCCGAGGGTGTTGAAGTGGTGCATTTCCATGGCAAAAATGATTACGAAGAAACGTTATGGGTGGCTTCGGAAATCAAGGAAATCCTTAAAACGGAAAATGCCTCCTATTCCGATATCACTATTCTTTACCGCTCCAACCATCTGTCACGAAATATTGAACAGGCGCTCATCAAAGAAAATATTCCCTATGCCATATTTGGAGGCGTGCGCTTTTTTGAACGAAAGGAAATCAAAGATGTGCTATCCTTTTTAAGGCTTATCGTTCAGGGGGATAATTTCTCTTTTCTGCGCCTGCACAACCATCCGTCAAAAGGGCTCGGTAAAAAATTCCTCGAAAGGCTGAGCCTTCTGGCAGGAGAACAGAACCTGTCGCTGCTTCAGGCTTTGGAAAAGAATATGGAAGATAAAGAGCTGAATAAAAAAGGAGCCGCTGATTTCCTTGCTCTGGTAGCTGCACTGAAAATAGAGGCCGAAACAAATTCGATTTCCGATCTGGTTAAAATCATACTCGATAAAAGCGGGCTTTCCGAGCTCTACCGAAAAGATGGCGATGAAGACAGGCTGGAAAATATAAAAGAGCTCGTAAGCTCCATGCTGCTGCTGGAAAAAGAAAACAACGGCCCTGTAAATATCGCTGAATACCTTCAGGAAGTGGCGCTTTACACCGATCTTGACAAAGACACGGAAAACCAGGACAAGGTGCGCCTGATGACCATCCATATCTCCAAAGGCCTTGAATTCCCCTACGTATTCCTTTGCGGTTTTACCGAAGGGGTGCTGCCAAGCGCGCTTTCGATTAAAGAAAGGAGAAAACGGGCCATAGAGGAAGAAAGAAGGCTGATGTACGTGGCAGTCACGCGCGCCGAGAAAAGGTTTTACATGACCGATTCGGAAGGCTTCAATTTTACCACGGGTCTTAATAAATACCCCTCAAGGTTTCTCTTTGAAATCAAGGAGGAGTTTTACGTTCGCAAAGGGAAACTCTCTCCGGAAATCCTCCAGGCTGCGCAGTCATCTGCAGCAGCTTCAAAAAATAGCGGAGATACTGCTTTTAGCGAGGGAGACCTTGTGCAGCATCCGGTCTGGAACAGAGGAAAAGTGGTTGCTGTGGACAGCGGGAAAAACCAGTACATCGTGCATTTTTTCGAGATGGGAAAAGAAAAGCCCATTGATTTTGCTTTCCGCCTTCTCACTGCCGCATCAGATTCCCCAGAAGAGGGCTCTTCTCCTGCCGATCTCTTAAATCTCCACGAAAACCTAAAAAACGCCCCTGATCCATTTTCGGATGAAATAGAAAAGGCTGGCCCGGAGGCCAATATAAATCAGAGCATTTTTAATGGCAAAGGCATAGATCCGGAGCAGGAAGAATGGTAAGGCTCCTGCACTAAAATGGATGCCGCCATACCCTTCAATTAAAAAACTTAATTCGCCTGCTTTACTGCAAAAGCCCACTGTTCAATTGAAGCAATGGGCTTTATCCTGTATCGGCATATAATCAAGGAATCCTTAAGCTTTTCAGCATCGGCATCCGGTCTATTGGAGTGTACTTATGCTATAACGCCGTAAAACGTCATTTTAGCGTGCAGCATAAGAGCCTATTCTTTCGGATTCTCCATGCTGCTGATAATTCTCCCCACCTCAGCTTCGGTCGCTTTCAGCCTGCTCTGGCAGAATTCAATGAGCTCTGATGCCCTTTTTACTTTTGATGCCAGCTCGTCCACCGAAATGGTTTCATTTTCAATTTCTTTCGAAATGGCGGTCAGTTCGGCAAAAGCCTTTTCATAAGTCTGGTTCTCTTCCATCGTATTGTATTTTTTCTTTAACGGTGCTTATCAGTCTGGCATCTTTCAGAATAACTTCAATATCATCACCCTGACGTATGCTTTCGGCGCTGCTGGCAATGGCATCTTTTACCCTGATAATGGCATAGCCTTTTCTCAGGATATTCTGCGGAGACATCATTTGTATGGTTTTATGGTGATGTTCCAGCGTAAGCTCCTGTCTGCAAAGATAAGCATTAGCGAATGTTTTAACGGCATTTCTTAACTGGAGCAGCTCGCCCTTCCGCTCCACCAGCAGCATCGCGGGGCGCTGAAGAGCCTTCTGGCTGGCAACGAGCAGCCTTTTCTGATTGTCATGCAGCAACGTCCCTGAATTTCTGCCAATCTGTTCCCTTATTATATCCAGCTGCTTTGCATGGCTTGCCGCAAGGGCAGCCGCATTATGCAAAACAGCATTTTTCATCTGGCTGAGCTCTTTATAATGCCCCAGAAACAGGTTTTGTGATTTAATTGCAATAGTCCGCTGCAGTGCGAGTATGCTTTCTTCAAAGCTGCGGTTGTGGGCAATGATGAATTCCGCCGCCTTTGTGGGGGTTTTGGTATGGGTGTGTGCCATAAGATCGGTGATGCTCACATTTTTCTGGTGTCCGATTCCCGTAATCACCGGAATGGGAAACTTCGCCACTGCCCTGGCAATGCTGTAGTTGTCAAAAATCAGGAAATCCGACTGCGAACCGCCTCCCCTTGTGATGACAATGGCATCATATGGAATTCCGGTATTATAAACATCGATAAGTTTATTGAGAAACAGCTTTGCATTATTGTCTCCCTGCACAACGGTATGATAATCATCAATCCGGAATGCATAGCCAAAATCATTGTGAACCATCGTATGACGGAAATCCTCATTTCCTGCGGAACTGCTCGAAGAAATCACAGCCACCCTCTGGATAACTTCCGGAAGCTTCAGCCGGCTGTTCAGCGTAGAATATTCTTCGCCCTCTTTCCAGATGTAGCCATTTTCCCTGACCAGTCTCGCAAGGGTGGCGTTGCGCTGCTGTTCCAGAATCCCCAGCATAAAACTGCTGTCGATATCCAGCAGGTTAACCGAAAGCCCGTAGAGCGGATGGAAATCCACACTGACCTGCACCAGCACATGAAGATTGTTGGTAAAACGCTGTCCCGTTGTGATTTCAAAATCAAGAATCCGCAGTGCCCCTGCTCCCCAGGACTTGCCCATTATTTTAGCTGTAATAGTACTGTCTTTTTCTGATTTCTCCACCAGTTCAAAATAATGGATCTTCTTATCGGCCTTAAAGGAATGGTTGGTAACATCAGCCACCACCCAGTGCGTCTGTCCCTTAAAACGCGAATTGATCGTGTCTTGGATCCGCTCGTTGAGCTGCGAGAGTCTGATATGCTGGTCTGGTACCATATAGCGGATGAAATGCGTCTTCTGTCTAAATTTTCTTCTCTGCTAAAGTACAAATTATCGCTCGGAATCTCAAACCGCCTCAAAACAGAAAGCGCCAAATTGATATTTTATAAAACCGCCTTTTAATCCTGTAAAAAAAAGTATGGCTTGTGCTTTTAATTTTATCGGAACGCATTAAAATTCAGAATTTATGATCCAGCCTATACCTACTTCGGGAAATGCTGCCGCTTTTAGGGCACGCGGCCCAATGACAGCAGAGGACTATTTCAATGTGCTTGTTCCTGCAGTCACCAGTCTAGCAGAAAGAATAAATGAAATTAACTTTCTCCTTGTAATGGATACGGAAATAAAAAGTTTTGCATCGGCACACTGGATGGAAGATGCCATACTGGGTCTGAAAAACCTTGGCAGATGGAACCGCGCCGCACTGGTCACGGATTCTGATACAGCAATTTCATTTACAAATGCTCTTACCGATCTTGTTCCAGGCCAATTCAAAGGCTTTAAAAAAGAAGCTTTTGAGGAAGCCATGCTGTGGGTGCAGACCGGTGAAAGCAGATAAAATTGACGCCGGCATAATATATCAAAGACCTAAAACCGACGCAATTCTGATCGGGACACAGCGCCGTCTATCTACCGGAAAGCGCTTCTTTACCTGATCGTAATGGCGTCCAGGAGGTTTTCCCGATTAATGAAAGCAGTAATATAATCCTCCACTTCATTTCGTTTCTCATCGGCGGTTTCAAAAGTATTGATATGAAAATCCTCATCCTGGTCCAGAATATGAATAATTTCGGTATATCCTCTGGAAATCAGGCTTCCCTTAAGTTTAATGACGGTGAGCTGCTGACGCGGGTTCAAATCTTTTCTCACCTGCAGCCGTATTGCTTTTTCCATTGTGAAAGATCTGTGAATTAAAATAGTAATAAATCTGTATTCAAATATAATAAATTTAGAACGAAGCGCCAATTCGCTGCAGTGTTAAAAAAAAAGTTTTTCAATTATTGGAACGAATCAGTAAAACATTAAAAAACAAACGCATAGCTAAAAAAAATCCCTTTATGCCAAACATGTTAATTTGATAATAAATCCCATTTTTTCTGTAAGAAAAACACTTGAGACATGAATTAATTTTAGGATATTAAAAATCTTAAAATAGAGCAACCATGGAAAATCAGCATAATTACAGTAAAGAAGAACTTCAAAAATGTCCGTACCACCAACAGCTGCGAGCTTCAGAGGATAAAGAAAGGGATGAAAATGCCAATACCGGCGACTGGCAAGATGAGCGCGATGAGGACGGAACCGATCCGAACCGCTACGATCAGGAAGACGGCAACAATAATTCAGGAGGAGCTGGCAGCACAGGCAGCGCAGCTGCTAACAGCTGACATTTAAATAAAAAACAAATTACGATGATAGCACACAACAGCACTACCGACAACGATACTGTTTACCGCCGTTATGCTCATAGCACCATAAGCACAGGCCAAAAGGATGATGTCAAAAAAGAAGCGCCCGATCACTCAGAATATGGTCAAGCTGCTTCAGGCACTACTTATCTTGACAATGAATTCTCCAGCTCCCTTGAAAGAGATGACCAGCAGTATGATGACGAGCCGCAGGAAGAAGATCGACCGGACGAAGATTCACAAGACGATCAAGAGCTTGATCCAGATGATCTTGATGACGATCTTGTAGAGCGCTATGATGAAAACGACCGCGAACCTGATACATTTTCTGACGACGGCTATAAAATAGATTAAAAGGCTTAATTAGCATAACACCAGTAAAAATTAAAGCTGGAATGAACGAGGCTTTACATAAATTTAAAAACTTAAAAAGAAAACAAATGCACACTTCAACAATATCCAATAGAAAAATCACTGCTAAAAGCAATGTCAATGTTTCGACATTTGAGCGCATCCTGATGACCGCAGCAGGTTCTTATCTGCTGTACAAAGGACTTTCGCAGGAAAAGAAAAATATCAGCCAGATTACCTCAGGAGGTGCAATGCTGGCCCGTGGAATAAGCGGCTACTGCCCTGTTTACAGCGCCGTTGACCACTTGAAAAATGATAAAGGCTCCAATGTGAATATCAGAACAAGCATTACTATTGGCAAACCCATAAGTGAAGTATATGCTTTCTGGCGCAACCTGGAGAACCTTCCTAAATTCATGAACCATCTGGAGTCGGTAAAAACCATCAGCAGCACAAAATCTGAATGGACTGCAAAAGGACCTGCAGGCATAGGGTCGCTGAGCTGGAAAGCCGAAATCATCAAAGACCAGAAGGAAAAGCTGTTAAGCTGGCAGTCTGTGGATGATGCGCCCGTAAAGAACTTTGGAAAAGTGCTTTTTAAAGCCAGCGGCAATTCCACTGAGATTGACGTTACGATCTCCTACCGTGCCCCTCTGGGAATTGCGGGGCAGGGAGCGGCAAAACTGCTGAACCCGATTTTTGAAAAAATAGTGCACGACGATATCAGCGGTTTGAAATCTTATCTGGAAAAATAACCAAAGGAAAAGCCTTCTTTGGATGCCTTACCGAAACCTTTTGGGATTTCAATTCCCAAAAGGTTATCATCGGCTTTAGTATTGGAATTATAAGAGGCAAATCTGCAGAAATTCATCTATTAAATTGTATCTTTATAAACATGAGAAGAAAAGGAGAAATTATTATAATTGAAGATGACGAGGACGACAGGCTGTTCCTTCAGGATATTTTTGATAGCCTGCAATATCCCAACAAAATTAAGTTTATTGAAGACCCCATGGAAGCGATACCGTATTTATCCAATCCGTCCGTTCTCCCTTTTCTCATAATTTCAGACATCAATATGCCTAAAATTAATGGATTTGAATTGAGAGAACAGATTATGTCTATCGGTGAGATAGGCACTAAATGCGTTCCGTATATTTTCCTGTCCACTTCCAAAAACCCTGAAAACGTTTTGAAAGCGTATAGCTGCAATGTTCAGGGCTACTTTAAAAAACAAGAAAATTTCGCTGATTATAAAGCAATGATTAAAAATATCATGGAATACTGGCTTTTGAGCCTTACACCATCCGTTTCAATCTAAAAACAAAAAACCATGGCAATCCATACCTGCCAGATAAAAGATACCGGCATTACTTGGATTGACATATATGATCCTTCAGAGAAAGATATAGAGTCGGTGAGCACCAGCTATAGACTGAACTCTTATGCCCTAATGGATTCCCTTGATCCTGACCATCTGCCCAAGTACGAAGAGCACAATGACACCCATTTTCTAATTATCAGGCTCTTTCATGAAGAAGACCAGAAACTGCCCACTATTCAAAGCCTGAGCAGCAAAATTGCTGTTTTTTTCAATAAAGACTTTATTATTACGGTACACCGTTCTGCCCAGCCGCTAATAAAAAAAATCATGGAAAGCCAAGTCTCTGAGGGCAAAATAAATTCTGCAGCAGGTATTGCTATCCATATAGTGGGGGAAGCGCTTCGGTCATTTGAAGATCCCGCGATGAAATTATCGGCTGATATTGACCGTTATGAATCCACGCTGTTTTTAAAGAAAAATATTCCCGATGATATGATCGAAGATATTTATTATCTTAAGAACCGCTCGGGACTTTACAAAAAACTGCTCCTGCTGAGCAATGAAGTCGTAAATTCGATAAAAGCCGAAGGTGAAGAGCGTCCCGCGCTGCATGATGTGCGTGATCTACATACTAAACTGGCACTGCTTTATGATCAGGTGCAGGAAGATGCCAATAATCTGCTCAATATTTACCTCTCGCTGTCTGCCAGAAAAACCAATGATGTAATGAAAATTCTCACTGTATTCTCGGTTTTTTTTATGCCGCTGACCTTTATTGCTGGCATTTACGGAATGAACTTTAAATTCATGCCCGAACTGGAATCTCCCCTGGGATATCCGGTGATAATAGTGGTAATGCTTGCAGTGTCGGTTTTAATTTTCTTCTGGTTTAAAAGAAAAAAATGGCTGTAATTATAAAATGGAATCCAGAAGCGCAACAAGATCCCTGTAACTGGCAGGTTTGCTTATGTACTGGATAAAGGTATGCTTTTCCAGGTGTTTCTCCATAAAATCCTGAGATGGCGTAGAGATCAAAATAACGGGTATATTACTAAGCCTGCTGTCATTTTCAAACTGTTCCAGCATTTCAAAACCGTTTATACGGGGCATATTGTAATCAAGAAAAATAAGATCCGGCAGATTCGCGCCCTCTTTAAGATCTTCCAGCGCTTGCTGCGGACTGCCGATCCAGCGCACTATAATTCCTTTTTTCACCGAATCTGCGGCCTCCATGAAGATCTCAGCATCTTCGGGATCATCATCTATTAATAAAATATTTTTATATAACATATATTTGATTTAAACCGCCTGGAAAAACAGCTGATGTCATAATATACGCATTTTACTCTGCTGCGGTTTAAAACTTCAACGGCAAAAATAATGAAAAACTTTTTTTTTCAAAAAATCATACCGCTTCTCCTGCCTGCTTTTTAAAATACCGCAATTTAAAACAAAACCAGGCTCAAAATTGATATCTTTGCCTTACTATAAAATTACTATGGCAGAAGCTTACACAACATTATTTTATGCTGACGATGATGAGGATGACAGAATGTTCTTTGAGGAAGTCGCCCAGCAGATCGGTGAAAGCATCAGCCTTTTTGAATTAGGCGATCATATGCTTTTGAAACTGCAGAATCCGCCTCCATCTCCCTCCTTAATTTTCCTTGACTTAAACATGCCCATAAAAGACGGTTTTGAAGTACTGGCAGAAATTAAAGCCTCTTCCAGTCTAAAACATGTTCCGGTAATCATCCTATCTACTGCAGGCAATGCCGAAACGGTAGAGAAATGTTTTAATCTGGGAGCCTCACTCTATGTAAGAAAAACAATGTCAATCGCTGATTTGAAAAAAGCGGTAGAGTATGTTCTTTCCATCAATTGGGAGAAACAGCATATCACTATGGACAGCTTTTTATACAAAGGATAATATTCCGGAAGCCTTTTCAGCAAAACACGCCCCTTAGTTATTTCACGCCTCATCAATTTTTGCAGGCAGATCAGGCAGATAGATATGAAAGGTGCTGCCCTGACCTTCTTTAGATTCTGCGTACATAAATCCCTGATGATTTATCACGATTCTTCTGCATAGCGCCAGTCCTATCCCGCTTCCTGGATAAATTGTCTGGATATGCAGACGCTTGAAAATTTCAAAGATCTGGTCTTCGTGGTCTTTTTCAAATCCGATTCCGTTATCACTAAATGATATGTGGCAGTAATTTACATTTAAAATCGGCGAACTGCTGAATCTGGCAGCCTCTTCACTGGAGACTAAAACGGACGTGATTGCAATTTGAGGCGATACCCCATCATTTATAAATTTTAGCGAATTGCTCACCAGATTGTAAAACAGCTGGTTCATCTGCAGTCCCACGGCCTGCAGCACGGGCAGTTTTTCAAAAGCAATGACAGCTTTCTTTTCTATTACAGCCAGTTCAAAATCATTCCAGACATTCTGGACCACTTCGGAAAGATCGACAGCCTGCAGACTTTTTTCGGGTTTAATGAGTCTTGAGAATGCAAGCAGATCTGTAATCAGACGGCTCATGCGTGCCGCTGATGATGCTATTTTTTCAATAATGGTTCTGGGATCTCTCTGAGAATTCCCGTCCTGCAGCATTTGTGCAAAAATCTGGATCTTACGCAGGGGCTCCTGAAGATCATGGCTGGCAACATAGGCAAACTGTGCAAGTTCTTCATTTGAATGCTGCAGCGCATTATTGGACAATTCAAGTTCCCTATTGGCTGCCGCAAGCTCTTTGGTCTGCAGGGCCACCTCGTTTTCAAGCGCCAGCTGCAGTTCTTTCTGGATGGTTATATCCCGCGTAGTGCCGCTGATTAGAACTGCTTTGCCCTGCTCATCAAAAAAGGTCTGCCCGACGGCATGAATCACCTTTTCTTTTCCGCTGTGTCCGTGGATAATTCTGTATTCTGCTTCATAACTCCCATTAGAACCTTCTTTCTGGGCAGCAAAAAAAGCTTGGGTCACCCTTTTAAAATCCGACGGCCTTATTAAAGCCCTCACCTTTTCTGATGGTATTACCGTGCCGTCGAGCCCAAACATATCGGCATGTCTCCGGGAAACCGTGCTGATGCCAGTGGCAATATCCAGAGACCAGGTGCCCAGCTGTGCCACATCTACAGCTGACTGCAGTTTAAATTCGCTCTCGCGAAGGGCTATCTCAGTTAATTTGCTCTGTGTGATATCAGTAGCATGCACAATCAAGCCAATCACTTTTCCATCCCTATCTTTGTGCGGCGTATATACAATGCTGAGCCATCTTTTAACTCCCATTCTCGAAGGCGCAAACATTTCATATTTCTCCTGCTGTCCTGCGTAAGCTATTTCGAGATGAGGAAATGTTTTGGCGTAAGCTGCTTCCCCCAGAAACTCCCTGACTGTCTTCCCGACTGCTTCTTCACCCTGGATCGAAAACCAGTCTTTAAAAACCGTATTATATGTAACATATCTCTGGTGCTGATCGAGATAGAAAATCATCGCCGGCACCGTATCTCTCAAAAGCTGCAGATGGGCCTCACTGGCCAAAAGCTTCTCTTCTTTTTCTTTTTCTGCAGTAATATCAATGGCTATTGCGGTAATGTATTTCTGCCCATGCCCATCCATGACTATCGAAATGCTGTTGTTGACCCAGATTATGGATCCGTCGCCGCACACGTAGCGCTTCGTTATCAAAAAGTCATTTCCATTTTCCATGCAGTCCTGAAGCATTTTCATATTCCGATCCAGATCATCGGGATGCGTGAGTTCGCCCAAATTCATTTTCAGTATTTCTTCGCGGCTGTAGCCCAGCATCTGGCAGTAGCGGTCGTTCACTTCCACCACGCGCCCTTTTATATCGGCCTGCGCAATTCCGGCATTGGACTGCATTAAAACGCTGTTAAGCTGCGATCTCACCGAATTAGATGCTATTATATCAGGGATTACGGCCGAATTTTCAATGCAGGTCGCGAAAACCCCCTCAATGCCATTGCTCTGACTTGAAATTATGCTGTATCCGATAGTAATGTAAACCTGATGGGCTTTTCCGCTTCTAGTAAGAGAAAGCACAATGTTTGACTCTGATTTAACTGAGCCGCCTTTCAATATCTCCGCTAATGAATCAGAAACTGATCTCCATTCTGAAGGCAGTGCTTTATTGAATTCTTTTCCCAGATAGTCAGGCTGTGCGCTGCTGTCCGCAAGAAAAGGACGAAAGGCATCATTGTAAAAAAAAGCGGCTGCCTTACCCCACACTACAAACATGGGAACAGGGGAAGAAAGCATTATTGCAAGTGTGGCTCGAAACCTCTCAGGCCATTGCTCTATAGCTCCCAAAGGCGAACTGCTCCAGTCCCTCTTTGCTATCATGGTTCCTGTTTCTCCTCCATTGGTTAAAAATAGATGTTCTGGCACTGGGTCTTCTAAATACACTTCTAATTGATTTGGTGCATCGAAGATAAGGCAATTTTCACAGTTCTCCAATTCTGACAGCAGCACACATCTTTGATTTCAGAATTTTTATCCAGATTTTTTACGTCTTTCAGAAATCAGATGAAAATTTTATAACAAGATAACGAAATGATATAAACGACATTCCAGTCCCTCCATTATTTTTGTTTTTTTTGTAAGTAATTATCCTATGGAATGTAAATTAAAAAACAGAATAACACAATGAAAACCATGTTGCTTTTTATTTACTGCCTGTCTGCCGCGCACTGCTGCTCGCAAACACGCTATCCCTCTGAAAAAGTGCAGCTTGCCATTGAAACATACGCCTATTTAAAAGGACAGAATGCCGCCTTGAAAAAAGTGGCCAGACAGTTCCCATCATTTACAAAACAAGTCAGTAAACTGAAGAAAAATGCGCATCCTGTTTTTGGCAGGGCTGAAAGAAATATAGAAGATTTTCTGCAGCAAGAGCTCAACGATTATCAATTTAATGCTGTGGAGAAGCATGTCGATTCTCTTATTAACGAACAGCTGAAAAACCCCATTGAAAAGAAAGAATATGCCGGAAGTTTTCTGGAGCAGGTCAAGGACAAAATAGCATTCAGCAGTAATGCCGCTGTTCCAAAAGGCGTTATCTCTTTTGCCTATCATGATGCGCCGCATGAGGAAATTACCAATGGCCATATCATAAACTTCAGCACAGAAAACCATCCAAAAGCAGAAGACGCAGTGCTCAGGCTTCCCATACCTAAAAGCTGGAGAGCGGCGGATGAAGCAGAGATGCCCGGAACTGTCCAACAGTTCACCAGCTGCGACGGCAAAGGAAACGAAAAAATACTTATTGTAATACATGAACTTTCTGAAGAAGATCAAAACATGATTCTTACCGAACAGTCTGTCTCAGAAATGATACCCCCGCAAAGCAGGCTCATTCGGACTGAAAATATCAAAATTGACGGCATGCCCGGAATAATGGTTGAAATCGAAGAGACTCTGGAACTAGCTTTAAAAAAAATGAAAGTGCGCATGCTGCAGTTTATGTGCACTGATAAACAGAAACTGTACTGCCTTCAGGGCAGTATTGGCCCGGTTGCCCTGAATCACAACCTGGATATTCACATACAGAAATACGAACCGCTGTTCCGGCTTGTTGCCGAAGGCATGGAAATAGAAAATTAAGTTCCGGCACATTCAAAACAATATGCATTTGAATCCTTTAGCCAAGCTGTAATTTTGCGAGCTCCAAACCGTAAAGACATTGGAAGAAACGCAGCCTGAACCGGTTCGAGATGCCGGAATTATTGCGGCTTCACAAAAAAATCGAACATTATGAGATTGCCACTGATGGAACTCTTGCAGCATTTGCCAAAACACTTGGTAAAAATTACGCGACAAAGCTGTTAAGGAAGCAGACTGTCAGCTAATGACATAGCGCTGAATGCTGTAAATACAGCGGCAGCAGAATAACGTAATAGCATATTCAAAAAGAATGTATGAATTATAAGCCTCAGCCACTAAGTTATTACTGTGCTGGGGCTTTTTCATTCACTGCAAACAAAGTTTTATAATCCAGTTAACTGGCAATGATATAACGCCCTCGTTTAAAGCTATAAAACCATTTACAATCAAATGTTTAACTTTAAACAGCAATACTTCAAAAGTCAATTCTAAAAAATATAAAAATGGAAAATCAAGATAAATTAAATGATGGGAGCATCTCTTCGGGCGAAAATGTTTCATTCTGGATTGATTCTGCCCCTATTGCAGCATTTGAAAAACCCAATGGTGATTCACATTCTGAAGTTCTCATCATCGGCGGAGGAATAGCAGGACTTACAACTGCTTATAATTTGGTTAAACAAGGAAAAAAAGTGGTGTTGGCAGAAGATGGTTTTATAGGCAGCGGCGAAACGGGACGTACAACGGCGCATCTTACGAGCGCATTGGATGACCGTTATTACTTTCTCGAAGATACCTTCGGAGAAGAAGGCGCTAAACTGGCCGCTGAAAGCCATACTGCAGCCATTGCCGCAATTGAGAAAAATGTCAATGATTTAAATATAGACTGTTCCTTTAAAAGAGTCAACGGCTATCTGTTCCTTCATCCCAGCGACGACGAAAAAAATCTGCAGAAAGAATTTGAAGCCACACAAAATGCAGGACTTAATACCGGTCTTTTAAAAAGCACTCCTTCGATATGCAATGGAGACCAGACATCCTGTTTAGCATTTTACAACCAGGCCCAATTTCATATACTGCGCTATCTTGACGGACTCGCAGCTGCTGTAGTATCTTTGGGAGGCCGCATTTACACGCAATCGCATGCAGAACAGATTACAAAGGAAGGCGCTCTTATCAATAATCACAAATTTACGGCAGACCATATCGTAGTGGCAACCAACTCCCCAATTAACGATCTGGTTACCATGCATACCAAACAGGCCGCTTACAGGACTTATGTTATAGCCGGTAAAATCCCTAAAGGAAAGCTTCCTTATGCTCTCTGGTGGGATACGGGAGATGCAGATTCCAAATGGGTTTCCCAGCCTTACCATTATGTACGGGTGGAAAATTTTGATGAGAATTACGATCTGCTCATTTCCGGCGGTGAAGACCATAAAACAGGCCAATCCGATCAGGAAAATATTGCGGAGCCTGAACGATATGAAAAACTGGAAGAGTGGACGCGCACTTATTTCCCTATATTGGAAGACATTACATACAGATGGTCGGGACAGGTAATGGAGCCTGTAGATTCATTAGGATTTATGGGAAAAAATCCCGGAGATGAGAATATTTATATCATTACAGGAGATTCAGGAAACGGGATGACGCATGCCACTATTGGCGCTGCCATTATTACTGATGCCATTATGGGCATTAAAAATAAATGGGAAGATCTGTACAGCCCTTCTCGAATTACGCTGAAAACAACTCTTGACTTTGCAAAAGAAGCCGTAAATATGGCTTCCCAGTATCTGGACTGGATTTCTTCTTCTGATTTAAAAAATACGGCTGATGTTCGCGCGGGAGAAGGCGGTGTCATTACGAAAGGCTTAAAAAAAATTGCCGTGTACCGTGACTATGACAACTCGCTGAAAGCTTTTTCTGCTGTCTGTCCCCATTTAGGCTGTATTGTCCATTGGAATAATGATGAAAAATCTTTTGACTGTCCGTGCCATGGTTCCCGATTTGCCTCTGACGGAACTGTCACCAACGGGCCAGCTCAGACCAATTTAAAACCAATAGATGTCAAATAGTGTTCAAATTAAATTTTTGCAGCATAAAGAGGCAATTCTATAATACCAGCTGCAAAGCCATGACCTAAATTTGAATTATTATCAATTTTTGATAAAACAGTGAAAAAAATAAATTATAAATCCGATTATTATGGAAAATAAAAACAATATACCGCACAACGCTGAGCTGACAGCTGTAGCGCCTGCACTTGGAGAAAGCGCTCTAAATGCCGGAAATACTGTAAATCCAGCCGCAGAACAAAGTAGCAATGCTACTGAAATACAGGATCCGACTACTAAATATGCAGTTCCGCCATTCAATGAGCAATCACAGCCATGGCCGGGACTTGTCAGTAAAATGGATCCGAGACCGGATCACGGTGAAGAAAGCTATAAAGGAACTGGACGTTTAAAAGGCCGTAAAGCACTTATTACGGGAGGCGATTCCGGTATGGGGAGAGCTGCCGCTATTGCTTATGCAAGAGAAGGTGCAGATGTTGCCATAAATTATTATCCAACTGAAGAAGAAGATGCTAAGGAAGTAATCCATCTGATTGAAGCTGCAGGAAGAAAGGCTGTTGCCATTCCCGGAGATCTACGTGACGAAGCATTCTGCATAGCGCTTGTCAAGCAGGCTGCCGAAGAACTTGGCGGACTTGACATCGTAGTAAACAATGCCGCCAGACAGCAGACACATGAGTCCATTTTAGATATTTCTTCAGAAGAATTTGACTGGACAATGAAAACCAATATTTATGCTCCTTTCTGGATCATTAAAGCCGCTCTTCCTTATCTCAAGCCGGGCTCATCCATCATCGGAACCAGTTCTGTGCAGGCCTATGCGCCTACAGAAGATCTGTATGATTACGCTCAGACTAAAGCTGCCACAACAAATTATATAAAATCACTGGCGAAACAGCTCGGACCTAAAGGAATCCGGGTTAATGGTGTGGCTCCAGGTCCTGTATGGACAGCGCTTCAGGTAAGCGGCGGTGCAACTATGGAAAAACTCAAAGAATTTGGTTCACAGACTCCAATGGGAAGACCTGGACAGCCAGCTGAACTTGCCTCTATTTATGTACAGCTTGCCGCTGAAGATGCGAGTTATGCAACAGGCCAGATATACGGTTCGAGCGGTGGTGAAGGGAATCCGTAATCGAAAAGAAGCTATAGATTTATTACGTATAAAAAAACCTCAACAGTACAAACTGCTGAGTTTTTTTTATTGCTAAAGACATCTTCATAATTCCGTTATTTATAAAAGCTTGTCAAAATGAATCGGCAGGTCGTTAATCCGTTTTCCTGTTGCATGAAAAATCGCATTTGCAATTGCAGGAGGCATTCCTACTACTCCAATCTCTCCAACCCCTTTCACGCCTAAAGCGTTTACAAAATCATCCTCTTCTTCTACAAAAATAACATCCAGATCATGAATATCTGCGTGAACAGGAATGTGATATTCTGCCAGATTGGGATTCATATATTTTCCAAACTGATTATCCAGTATTGTTTCTTCATGCAGGGCTTTACTTACGCCCCAGATCATTCCTCCTAAAATCTGGCTCTCTGCTGTTTTAGGATTAATAATCTTTCCAGCTGCAACGGCTGTAACTGCTCTGGTGACTTCAATAATCCCCAGTTCCTCATCTACTTCCACCTCAACAAAAACAGCACTGTGAACGAGTTTCACCTTTTTTCCGTATGTAAGCGGATTAGGCATTGAACTATTGGTTGTCTTAATTTCTTTTCCGCCGTTGGCAGCAAAAATTTCCTGCACGCTGTATTTCACTTCTGCACTATTTTTCAAAAACACAAAGCCGTCGCTGAAAACAACATCCTCAAACGAGGCAGCACCAAGACCAGAGTTCTTATCTCTTTTAGCTTTTTTAAATAATTCTTTATTTAGTGCCCTGCAGGCTGCCTGAACAGCTGACCCTACTGTGGCGGTAGTAAACGAACCGCCCTGTATCGGTGCAAATGGCATGCTGCTGTCGGCAAAGGAAAAAGTAATATCTTCTAACGGAAGCCCCAATTCATCTGAAGCAATCTGAGTCATGACAGTCATTGTTCCTGTTCCAATATCAGTAACAGCACTTTTAATTTCAACCTTCCCGTCACTTGTCATAATCGCTTGGGCGCGGGCCAGAATTCTGTTGGCATCCCAGATGCCAGTCGCCATTCCGTATCCGACCAGTTTATTTCCTCGCTTCATGCTTCGGGGCTCGGGACTTCTTTTCTCCCATCCAAATTTTGCCGCACCCTGCAGATAACATTTTCTTAGTTCTTTACTGGAGTATTCTTTCCCAGAGCTTTTATCTTTTTCAGCGTAATTAATAAGACGAAATTCAACAGGGTCAATGTTCAGCTTATAGGCCAGATCATCCATCGTAACCTCAACGGCATGCATGCCGGTGCTTCCCCCAGGAGCGCGCATATCCAGCGGAGAATAAACATCCAACGGAACGAGTCTATGCTCGAGTAGCGTATTTTCAGCAGGATATAGCATGCCAGCCCAGTTTACCACAATTTCTGTATAATCTTCAAACTGCGAAGTTTCTCCTATTGCCTTGTGATATACGGCGTTTAATTTCCCTGTTTCATCAGCTCCAAATTTCGTATACTGGACTGCCGGCGGCCTGTGCCCAAAAGTGAACATCTGCGCCCTGTCTAAAGTCACGCGGACATTTCGTTTTAAGGCAAGTGACGCCATAACGGCCATAAAAAGCTGGTACTGCGGACGTAGTCCAGATCCAAAAGCACCGCCGACAAAAGGTGCAATCACCTGAACGTTTTTCATTTTTAATCCAAAAACGTTTGCCACGTACATTTGAGAATTAACAGTCCCTTGGGTTTTATCATAAATTTTAAGTCTGTTTTTACCTTCATAAATCACAGTTGTGGCAAACATTTCCATCGGATTATGATGTTCCGTACCATGTTTGAATTCTCCCGAACTCTGCACAAAAGAGCTTTCGTAGGCTTTCTCGAAATCCCCTGCCGGTTTAGGCGGCGGAGGTTTCAGCATAGAAGCCATTCCTTTTTTTGGCGTTCTAGCTTTATCGATATTAGATTCTAAGTCAGTTTCGAATTTTTCTTCAACATAAGCCAGTTTAATCTGAGTGGCAGCATAACGTGCCATTTCAAAAGTTTCTGCTACAACCAATGCAATGGGCTGACCGTTGTATTTAATTGTATTATCTTTTAAAGGTTTGAAAACCGTTCCAGGCGGAGCATCCATATCTGCATATTGCAAATCAAACCACGCAGTTGAAGGCCTGTTTTCATGAGTGAAGATTTCAATCACGCCTTCCAGTGCTTTTGCATCTGTCGTGTCAATAATCTTGATTTTACCTCTTGTAATCGTGCTGTTTACCACATAACCATAAAGGAGTTCAGAAGCTTCATATTCTCCTGCATACTTCGCAGTTCCTGTAACTTTTAAACGGCCTTCCAGTCTGCTGATCGATTTTCCTATTGAGGGTAATTCTGTCATTTTTTTAAAGTTTTAATTTACCGTAAATCAGCGTGAGGGTTTTGCGCCGGGACGCTGTGATTCTGGATTTAATGCCATGATGCAGTTTCGGATAATTGCTCTGTTCGCCAGTTCAATTTTAAAGTTATTATGTTCATAACCAAAAGCCCCTTTAAGGATTATTTGTGCCGCTTGGGAAAAATTTTCGCGAGTTGGCTCCTTTTGTTTTAAAAAATCTTCAGCCTCCAAAACTCTCCATGGTTTGTGCGCTACACCTCCCAATGCAATTCGGGCATCTTTTATACTTCCTTCTTCCAATTCAAAAGCCGATGCTACAGAAACCAGTGCAAAAGAATACGAACTTCTGTCGCGAAGCTTTAAATAAGAATAGTTTTTCGCAAATCCTTCAGCAGGAAGATCTATACTGGTAATTACCTCGCCATGGATGAGATTGTTGTCGAGATGAGGCGTTTCGCCTGGAAGACGATGAAAATTAGCAAACGGCAATTTTCTTTCTCCATTAGGACCGCTGATATTGACTTCTGCATTTAAAGCTGCTAAAGCCACGCACATATCGGAAGGAAAAACAGCAATACAATTTTCGCTTTGTCCCAAAATAGCATGGATTCTGTTATGACCTGAAATGGCAGAACACCCAGAACCTGGATCTCTTTTATTGCAGGGCGTATTAATATCATAAAAATAATAGCATCTCGTACGCTGCATCAGATTGCCTCCATTGGTAGCCATATTTCTAATCTGGGCAGAAGCGCCTGCCAGAATAGCTTTTGACAGTAAAGGATAGCGTTCCTCAATTAGGGGATCATATGCGGTATCTGCATTCGTATGAAGGGCGCCTAGTCTTACTCCGCCGTCATCAAGCCTTATTATTGAATTGCTTTCCTGAATCGGATTAATATCTACCAGTTTATCGGCTTTGGTTACGAAGTATTTCAGAAGATCATTAATATTCGTACCGCCTGCCACTGCTTTATTGCGGATATCCCCGTTAAGCTCTGCAATAGCCTGCTGGGTATCTGAAACTTTAATATAGGAGAAATTATTCACTGCTGCCTCCTTCCATCACCTGCATTACTGCATTTACAATTCCTCTGCTGGCACCGCATCTGCATAGATTGCCGCTCATGAGCTCTTGTACCTCTTCCCTGGTTCTTGCTTTTCCTTCCTGCAGCATCCCAATAGCGCTGCAGATTTGGCCTGGCGTGCAGTAGCCGCACTGAAATGCATCATGGTTTATGAATGCCTGCTGGATCGGATGGAGTTTTTCACCATCGGCAATGCCTTCTATTGTGGTTATAGCAGAACCGTCTTTCATAACTGCGAGCGTAAGGCAGCTCAATATTCTTTTTCCGTCCACCAATACCGTACACGCTCCGCACTGCCCATGATCACATCCTTTCTTAGTTCCTGTCAAACCGATTTTTTCCCGGAGAACGTCCAAAAGCGTTACCCATGGCAAAATTTGCAAATGGTAATCACTGCTGTTTATGCTGAGATTAATGCCGTGTGTCTGAGTTAAATCCATAGCCTTATATTTTTTAGTTCTGCCGAAGCAATACGGCTCTCTAAATTAAATTTTATATGCCATTATCACTTACAGCATTCCCGAGCATTCTTACAAAACTTACAGCAGCCCTTCCAGTAAGACGAAGTTGTAATTCAGCAAGGCCACGCCCAAATTATATAACAAAACTGCCAGCAACCGTACTAACTTTGAGCTTTGTATTTTCACCAAAGAACATTTTTAACTCTAAACCGACAGATATGAAATTCAATCTTTACCTTAAGACAGCACAACAAGCGCCTACTTATGAAGAGCAGCTGCTCTTAAATTTTGACGAATTCTTAAAAAAGGGCTGTACAAATATTAGGAAAGCTATCAGTGTCAATACCTCCGGATACCGCATACTTAAGGATGATCTTACAGGTTATTTTCAGCCGGAGCGGTTCAAAAACCGCTGGGATGAAGAGCAGACGGAGGAAAATCCGGCAGAGCCGCAGGAAAATGAAGAAGAACCCGAAACTTTTGAAATGAAATCCAGCAATAAATCGATTTGATTTCCGTAAAGTTTTCTTTAGTGTTATTTTTAATTTTGAATGGATTATAAAACTAAAAACGCGATGAAAAATGCAGCAGAAAAAAAAGAAATTCATGATTGCCCAGCCAGCAAAAGCAGACTTCTCAGCGGCGAGAACAATGAATTGATTTACATCAAATTTTATAACGGAGACTGGGGAGACTGGGATGAAAAATCAATTAAGGAGAATATTTCAGCTAATCCTACAGCAGAAAATTCCAGCAGCAGGGATACCGAAATTAGTGATTTAGAATAAAAATACATTTATTAATATGTACAGCACAAATAAAAGGAATTATACGCCGAGTACGAGGACTTCCGATAAAAAGATACAGCCTAAAACTGTTTCCGCCAAAGCTGATGAGAAAGCAGGGTCTGACATCAAGAAATTTGCTCAAACCTGCAGCAGATTTTCTCTTTAAACACACCGTTTAGTAATATAATGTACTAATAACAAAAACATCCCATTAAAAATGAGACGTTTTTGTATTAGCCGAAATTGGCTGCAAACTTTAATTATTCCAAAGTAATTCTATTTGCCGCTTCTCTCTTCTTACCGTCAATTACTTTAGCATATATCTGGGTTGTTTTAACGCTCTTATGCCCGAGCATTTTTGAAATGGTGAAAATATCAGTTCCTGCAGTCAGCTGCAATGTTGCATAAGTGTGCCTAAAGCAGTGGAAAGTGATATGCTTATTGATGCCTGATAATGCCACCCATACAGGAAGCGCGCGATCAACATCCCACTTGTTCAACCCTTTAAACACCTTCTCATTTTCTCCGCGTCTCTTGCCAAGCAGTTCGAAAGCTTCATCGGAGATCGGTATGGATGCCGTACCTTCTGTTTTCTTCTGCCTGAAAATGATATAGTGGCCATCGCCCTCAATATAGTGCAGTTCAGACCAGGTCAGCTTGGCAATATCAGAATATCTTACACCTGTAAGAACAGAAAACATAGAAATCCTTCGTACAATCAATTTGGGGCAAGGAGTTGCAAACAGCCTGCGGGTTTCTTCCAGCGTCATAAAATTCCGCTGTGATTCCATTTCCTTTATCGATCCTATTTTTGCATTGATATCTGTTTTCAGCTTATCCTCTCTATAGGCTGCCTTCAAAGTAGTTTTAATCTTATTATAATAAGAGAGAGCAGTATTGCGTGAAAGCGTCTTTCTATTCTTCCTCAAACTCTTGGCTTTAAGAAGATGATCTCTGTAATCCTCAATTAGAGTCACTGTTACCTCATTAAATAACAGATCTTTTCCCTTCAAAAAAGTTTCAAAATGAATAAAAGCTGAATTCCAAATACATAGATTTTTTCCAATTTTCTTGTGCCCTAAATTTTTGTAATATTCTAGAAAAGATTCTTTTCCAATTGCTTGTATTCGCAACTGTTCTTTTTCAAACGCAGAATAAATCTCCGATTTATTGACTTCATTCTGTCTTCTTGCCCGAATCAGTTCTGCCGTATGCAGATTTTCAGAATTGGACAGCTTCTGATGCTGATCTGCCGGTTTCTGATAGATATAGAGCTTCAAAAACTCGCGTCTGGTATAGTCGTTTGCTGCTGCATTCCACACGGGAGGATAGAAATCTAAATAGAGAGACATTCTTCCCTGAGAAATGGCTTTCTTTCTTAGTGTGATAATAGTTTTACTCATGATCAATACCTTTTAAATAAACATCTAAATCCTTTTTCTGCACGTATGTATATTTACCTGAAGTAATTTTTTTTATATCATACTTTTTCATAATAAGATACAAGCCGCTTTGGCTAATATTATAAGCTGCCTGGGCCTGGGCAATGGTGTAGCATCCATCCAGATCGAAATCAATTGTCTTGTTTTCATCATCTTCGGCTACAGGTTTCTGAACAACGAATAAACTGCTTATGCTCTCTTTTGATATCAGGGTCCTTCTTCCAAGCTTCACAATATCTAAATCATTTCTGGCAATCATTCTGAAGATGGTCCTTCTGCTGATTCCAAAAATCTCGCAGCACTGCATTACGGTAAAAAAATCCTGCTTTTTCAGCACCTCTAAATCATAGCTTCTCATGCCTTCAGATGTCTCTTCCGGGACATCATTGGTCATATCTCTTTTTCTGGCCTTGTAGCTCTTACTCCCGCATTTCTGGGAGCAGAAGCGGGTTTTAATTGTCTGCGCGATAAAATCATTACCGCAAAATTCGCAGATTTTGTTAATTCGAATGTTTGAACTCATAATTTTCTTACTTTTTTACGTTATGTGTCCTACTTTGTCCGTTCTTCTGTGCCATGAAGTGCCGCAAGGTGCGTTTATGCGCCACTATGTGTCATTGGGTGCCATAATTTGTCTTTTGAGGTACAAAAATTTGTACCTCGAAATTCGAGGTACAAATAAGGTACAAATTTTAGCAAAACAACACCTAAATATTCCAAAAAACATTTCAATAAAAAAATAGCTAAAATGTTAATTACCAACATTTTAGCTATTTTTGTTATTTTTATTTTGTATTTTTTTGCCCTTTCTATTTCCCAATACAAAAGTTTGCAAAGATATTCCCTAGCAATTCGTCATTAGAAACCTGACCTGTAATAAGTCCAAATTGGTATAAAGCTTCACGAATATCAAGCGCCATAAGATCACTTGAAAGTCCAGATTCTAAACCGTATTTTACTTTTTGTATTTCATCTAAAGCTTTCAATAATGAATCGTAATGTCTAGTGTTAGTGACAATTGTTTCGTTATTGCGAAGTGCTCCTGTATTAACAAAAGATAACAATTCATTCTTTAAATCCTCTACTCCTATTTTTTCTTTTGCAGAAATCAATAAAAGTTTTGCATTTAAGTTTTCTAGCTGATTGGTAATATTGGCTACTTCATCAGCAGACAAAATATCTTTTTTGTTTACTACAATAAGCAGTGGTTTTAACGGATATTTATTCTTAATCTGCTCAATCTCATTTACGAATTCAGAACTTGAAGCCTGAAATTTCAATCCGTCAAATAAATAAATCACAACTTGCGCTTGATCTATTTTTTCGAATGTTTTCTTGATTCCAATACTTTCTACAACATCTTTAGTATCACGAATTCCAGCGGTGTCAATAAATCTAAATCCGATACCACCAATTACCAATTCGTCCTCGATAGTATCACGAGTTGTTCCAGCAATGTCCGAAACAATTGCTCTTTCTTCATTCAACAAAGCATTCAATAGCGTCGATTTACCAACATTCGGTTCACCAACAATTGCAACTGGAATCCCGTTTTTAATCACATTTCCAACAGCAAATGAATCAATTAACCGTTTTAAAACAAATTCGATTCGGTTTAATAGCTCATGAAACTGCGTTCTGTCAGCAAACTCTACATCTTCTTCTGCAAAATCCAATTCCAATTCAATTAAAGAAGCAAAATTTAAAAGCTCTTCTCTAAGTTTTGCAATTTCATTACTGAATCCTCCACGCATTTGCTGCATCGCGATTTGGTGAGAAGCTTCGTTATCTGACGAAATCAAATCTGCCACCGCTTCAGCCTGCGATAAATCTAATTTTCCGTTTAAGAAAGCTCTTAAAGTAAACTCACCTGCATCTGCCATTCTACATCCATTTCGAAGCAACAACTGAATAATCTGCTGCTGAATATAAGTAGATCCGTGGCACGAAATTTCAATCGTATCTTCACCCGTATAAGAGTTCGGACCTTTAAATACCGAAACCAAAACTTCGTCTAGCGTTTTGCTTCCATCTACAATATGCCCTAAATGCAGTGTATGCGTTTTCTGTTTGGTTAAATCTTTGTTTTTAATAGATTTAAAAACCGAATTACCAATTGTAATAGCTTCAGCTCCAGAAATACGAATTATGGCGATAGCTCCAGCTCCCGAAGGCGTAGCCAAAGCAACTATAGAATCTTGATTTATCATGCTGCAAAGGTATAAAAAAAGGCTTAATTTCTTTTCGGTACAATCTTGTCCTCAATCCAACAAGAAATCTTCGCAATAATTCATATTAATAAATCATTAAGTGTTAAAATACTGATAAATGTCAGGTTAATTTCTATGCAGAATGAGTAAATTTGAGAGACAAACCTTAATCTTAAATACTATGAAAAAGATACTATTTCCAACCGATTTCTCTGACGCTGCTACCAATGCATTTGTTCATGCTTTAGAATTTGCTAAAGTTGTAAACGCCGAATTAATCTTACTTCATACATTCGAGATACCTGTTTACGACAGCCAATTCTTTCCAGAGAATTATGCTTCTATATACAGTTCAATCGAGCTAGCAAAATTTGAAATGTTTAAGGATGAAATTCCAAAACTACGAACTATTGCTGCAGAACGTAATCTAGAAGATATTGTAATCAAACACCGTTTAATGGATGGTGATCTAATTTACAATCTTAAAAATGCGGTCGAAGAAGACCAAGTTGATTTTGTGATTATGGGAACCAACAGTGCTTCTGACTGGACTAAATTTTTCACGGGTTCCAATACCGAATCTGTGATTTCTGGGGTCGAAGTTCCTGTTTTGTGTGTTCCTATCGATGCCAAATACAAAAAGGTAAAAACGATTGGTTTTACGACACGATATAGAGAAAAAGACAAAAAAGAACTTAAAAAAATCCTGAAAATCGCTAAAAAAACTGGCGCTAAAGTAAAGAGTCTATACGTTAAAACTTCTAATTCCGATGTTACAGAGGAAACCAGAAAAGAATGGGAAAGAGATTTTGCTGAAGAAAATGTGGAATTTTTAGTTTTACCAAGTGATGATGTCAAAGAAACCATTCTTGATTTTATTCTTTACAAAGACATTGATGTTCTAACGACAATAACACATAAACGCTCTTTCTTTGAAAGTATATTTGACTCCAGTTTTTCAAAAAAAATAGCCAAAGAAGTAACTATTCCGATTTTGGTAATGCACGAAGATTAATTTCAATCCTTGATGATTTTGTAACTTAAAAGCTATATTTGTATTTCAACCAAAATAATAGAATGAAAGCATATCCAGACAACGTTGCAAAATACTCAGAACTCTATAATAAAACCAACAAAAAATACAACAGCATAAGCCTTTTGAGGTTATTAAGTATTTTTCTTTTTTTGTTTTTTATGTTTTATTACATCAAAACAAACGAAATGCTTTATGTTATTCTAGCTGTTTTATCTTTTGCTGGTTTTATTTTTTTAATGAAAATACATTCTCGAGTATCTTTTCAAAGATTGCTTGCAGAAACACTTTTAAAGATTAATCAGAATGAAATTTCTTTTTTGAAAAGAGAAAAAACTTCTTTCGAAAATGGAGTTGAATTTATCGATTACCATCATCCGTATGCTTACGATTTGGATATTTTTGGAGAACATTCGTTATTCCAAAATCTAAACAGAACCGCTTCTTTTATCGGAAAAAAAACACTTGCTGAACTCTTACTTCATACACTTCCTGAAAATGAAATTTTAGAAAATCAAGAAGCTATAAACGAATTAAAAAGTAAAATCGATTGGAGACAGAAATTTCAGGCTTTGGCCATCATTAGTCAAGATTCTAAACAATCTTATGAAGCGATAAAACATTGGACTTCTTTTACAAATAACTCATTACCTAAAGTTTTAGTTGCATTATCATTTATTCTACCAGTAACATTTTTTGGATTCCTGACTGCGTATTTTATTACATCAAAAACCATTATACTTTCTTATTTGACTTATATTTTTATTGCCAACTTGATCGTTTTAGGAAGAGCAGTAAAGAGAATTCAATCGGAAATAGCAAAAGCAGATAATGTCGACAAAATTATAAAGCAATACAGTTTACTGATTGAAAAAATTGAACGCGAATCTTTCCAATCTAAAAAACTAATTCGTTTACAAGAACAGCTTAATTTTAAAAATGCCAAAGCAAGTCAGCATTTAAAACAGCTTTCGGAGTTGTTTTCGAGAATGGATACGATAAACAATTTTGTGACAGCAACTTTATTTAATGGAACATTTTTATTCAATCTCCATGTTTTAAGAGCACTTTTAAAATGGAAAGAAGATTATGCTTCTGAAATGAATCATTGGATTTCTATTATTGGCGAAATTGAAGCGTTAAACAGTCTCGCAAATTTGGCGTATAACAATGACGATTTTGTTTTCCCTGGAATCAATTCTGACTATAAAATCGAATTTAAAAATCTGAGTCATCCGCTGCTTAATCCAGCTACAAGAGTTGGAAATGACACCCAATTTTTCCCGCAATCTTTTGTGATTCTAACTGGATCTAACATGTCTGGAAAAAGTACGTTTTTAAGAAGCTTGGGAATTAATATGGTACTTGGCGGAATTGGCTCTGTTGTCTGTGCATCAGAAGCTAAAGTACATCCACTTCCAGTATTAGTTTCAATGCGATTATCCGATTCTTTATCCGATTCTGAATCTTATTTTTTTGCTGAAATTAAACGTTTAAAACAGATCATGGATGCCCTTGAAAATCAGCCTGCTTTTGTTTTATTAGATGAGATTTTAAGAGGTACAAATTCCGACGATAAAAGAAACGGAACAATTGAAGTTGTAAAGAAAATAATTTCTAAAAAAGCTATCGGAGCCATCGCCACACACGACATCGAAGTTTGTTTGACTACGAATGAATATCCTGAAATTTTAACCAATCAATGTTTCGAAGTTGAGATTCAAAACAACGATCTTCACTTCGATTACAAACTCCGAAACGGAATCTGTAGAAACAAAAGTGCTACATTTTTAATGCAGAAAATGGGGGTTATTTAATGGTGAATTGTAAATGGTGAATTATTAATTATTCTCTGTGTGTAAAGAAGACATTCACAATTCACAATTCACAATTCACAATTAATTTTCCTCGTACATTTCCATCCACAAACGCGTTTCTTCCAAATCGAGTTCTTTTTCTATTTTCCGGAAGATTTCTTCGTTTACAGAACCAAATTTATGCATCGATTCTAATTTTGCACGCTCGACATTCAGCAGATCGATTTGGATTTTAGTAAAATCATTAAAGATTTCGCCTCCAAGCAATTTCCCGTTTCCAAAGAAATTGGCAGGAAGTTCGGTCTTTTGTAGACGGTTGAATTTTACTTCGTATTTACTTTTAATATTATGAAGCAATTCATCATTCAGCAACGAGAAATTATCTTCAATATGGGCGATAGTTTCTGAAACAATTACATTTCGAATATTATATTCTTCTGCCAATATCGAGTATCTCTCAATTTTCAGTTTTTTGATTAGCCACGGAAGCGTAAGACCTTGTATGACCAAAGTCGAAAGTATAACACAGAAAACCAAATAGATAATTAAATTTCGAAGCGGAAATTCTTCTGTTTTATTCAGCATTAGAGGAAGCGCCAAAGCTGCTGCCATAGACACCACACCTCGCATTCCAGACCAGCCAAAAATGATCATATTTCGGTAATCAAATTGCTCTTTCTCCCGAATCTTTTTACTAATCATTCTTGGAATCATCGTTGCTGGAATAACCCATAAGAAGCGAACTAAAATCACCACTATACTTATAACTGCACCCCAGATAAGTAAAGAATTTCCAGAATAATTACTGATTCCTTCAATAATCTGTCGTAATTGAAGTCCGATTAAAATAAAAATCAAACCGTTTAGAATATTATTGAGTACATCCCAAATCGTATTCGTCATAATTCGGCTTTCATGAGAAAAAATCGTTCCCGATCTCGCCGCCAGAAAAAGACCTGTCGTTACCACAGCCAAAACTCCTGAACCTTCAAAATGCTCCGCAAGAAGATAAGAAGCAAATGGAGTCAATAACGTTAGTGTTACCTCGATAATATCATCGCAAACAAATCTTTTATGGATATAGAACATGATGTAACCAACAGCTAAACCTATTGCTATGCCCAAAACCGACATTAAGACAAAATTTAATCCTGCCTGCCATAAAACGAAATTCCCTGCTGTGATTGCCGTAAGCGCATATTTGTAAGCCACAAGACCACTAGCATCGTTCACCAGACTTTCTCCTTCTAGAATAGCAATTAATCTCGGATTAAGCCCTAAACCTTTTGTAATGGCTGTTGCAGAAACCGCATCGGGAGGCGAAACAATTGCCCCAAGCAAAAAAGCTAACGGCCAAGACATATCATCAATAAGCCAATGTGCAAAAACAGCCACTAATCCTGTCGTAAAAAAGACCAAACCCACAGCGGCAAAAGTTATCGGACGTATGGATTGCTTAAAGTCAGACCAGCTTGTATGCCAAGCAGCGTGATACAAAAGAGGCGGCAAAAATATAATAAATACTATTTCTGGACTTAGGGCAATAACTGGAAGTCCCGGAACAATACTAATAATAACACCACATAAAACCAAAACAATCGGAATTGGGAAATTATATCTTTTACTAACAAGACTAAGAAATGCAACGCCAAAAAGCAGCATTATAATTACGGTAATATTCTCCATTTGAGGTGGTATTTATTAAATTTTGGGTTGTAAAATTTGATGCTAAATTAAGATTTTATGACAACTAAATTAAATTAGCATTAAAAAAATAGAACATCCATTTATTGACTTACATCAAAGTTTTTGGTTTTAAGGTGCTTTAGATTTGTTTCTTATTACTTCTAAAAAAAAATTATGATAAGTACAGAATTAAGTCCGTTAGTGCAATTTGGAATTTCGAGCAGAGAACGTGTTGAAAATGCTTTAGAAGAGCTTAAAAGCGGAAAAGGCGTTTTGGTAACCGACAATGAAAACCGTGAAAACGAGGGCGATCTTATCTTTTCTGCACATCATATGAACGTTCAGGATATGGCATTAATGATTCGCGAATGCAGCGGTATTGTCTGTCTTTGTCTTACTAACGAAAAAGCAAACGAATTGGAACTCCCCTACATGGTAAAAGAAAATACCAGCAGTTTTCAAACTCCATTCACCATAACTATTGAAGCCAAAAACGGAGTGACAACTGGAGTTTCTGCAAAAGATCGAATTACCACTATAAAAACAGCGATTGCAACAAATGCAAAACCAGAAGATTTAGCAAGACCTGGACATATTTTCCCGCTTAGAGCAAACGATAATGGCGTTCTAGGAAGAAACGGCCACACCGAAGGAAGTGTCGATTTAATGAAACTAGCAGGTTTACAGCCTGAAGCCGTTCTCTGCGAATTGATGAACAAAGATGGAAGCATGGCTAAACTAGACAAAATCATTAGCTTTGCGCAAGAACACGATTTAGTGGTTTTATCTATTGAAGATATTATTTACTACCGTAAATTCGTTAGAGATTACAATTAAATGATATACGAACAGCTTAGCAATTCCATTCGAAAAAGCATTGACGTTTCTGATGAAGATCTAGAGACCATTCTCTCTTATTTTAAACTTATAAAAAAAGGAAAAAATGAAATCTTGTTAGCTCAAGGTCAAATTAGTCACGAAACTTTTTTTGTTGCAAAAGGCTGTTTAAGAATCTTTTTTATAAATGAAGAAGGAAAAGACGTTACGCGATATATTGCTTTTGAAAATCAGTTTGCTACCGCTTTGGTAAGTTTTATTACCAAAATGCCCGCGACTGAAAACATTCAGGTTATTGAAAAATCTGAACTATTAAGTATTTCACACGAGGATTTTAATCATTTAATGAAAATTATTCCAGAATGGAGAACATTTTACAGCAATTATTTGGAGAAAGCGTATGTAAATAATGCCAATCGTTTAATGTCATTTACCACTATGGATGCCTTGGAAAGATATCATCAGCTATTGAAAATAAATCCCGCAATTGTAAAAAGACTGCCGAACAAAATTGTAGCTTCTTATATTAATATTTCTCAGGAAACTTTGAGTAGATTAAAGTCTAAGACTTAAGTTTAGTTTGATTGCGGAGTTACTTGCGGAGATGTGCTTCGCCAATTCGCTATTGCTCGGGTCTCCTCCGTCGACATGACAAACATTACGCAAACACTTTTTCTTAAAAATCTGCGTGAAACCTTTCGACACATTTAAATTAAAAAAGCCGAATCTTAATTTAGATCCGGCTTTATGATTTTTATGATTCACAACTGCTGCAAGAAACAAGGCTTGTTACCAGTTCTTTAGAAACACTTTGGCTTCTTTGGTAGTACAAACTTTTAACTCCTTGCTGCCAAGCTTCGATCATCAAACGATTTACATCTTTAATGGCTAATTCTGCTGGAATATTAAGATTTAAACTCTGTCCTTGATCAACAAATTTCTGGCGAATTCCAGCTTGCTGTACAATTTCTAACTGGCTGATTTCTTTAAATGTTTTGAAAACATCTTTTTCCTGCTGAGTCAATTGTTCCATATGCTGAACACTTCCTCCGTTTAGCATAATTCCTCTCCAAACTTCTTCATTATCCAGACCTTTTTCTTCAAGCAGTTTTTTAAGGTATTTGTTTTTACGCATAAAATTACCTTTGCTTAATCCAGCTTTATAATAATTGCTGCTAAAAGGCTCAATTCCTGGCGAAGTCTGGCCTAAAATTGCAGAAGATGAAGTTGTTGGTGCAATTGCCATTGTGGTGGTATTACGTCTTCCGTAACCTTTTAACAATTCTGGCTCACCATAAATTCTAGCCAATTCCTGACTTGCTTTATCGGCTTTATCGCTAATATGTTTAAAAATCTCTGTTGTTTTCATTTTAGCTTCCATTCCTTCAAACGGAATCATGTTTTTCTGTAAATAAGAATGCCATCCTAAAACTCCTAAACCTAATGCACGGTGTCTTTTAGCAAATTTATTCGCAGCAGAAAGGTAATAGTTTCCTTCTGTTTTTTCGATGAATTCCTGTAAAACAGCATCTAAGAAAAAGATCGCTAATTTAACCGCTTCAGTATCTTTCCATTCTTCATACAACTCTAAATTCATAGAAGAAAGACAGCAAATAAATGATTCATCATGAGTTGACGGAAGCATAATCTCACTGCACAAATTACTGGCATTGATTCTTAAATTCTGATCTTTATAAACTTGTGGTTTATTTTTGTTTACGTTGTCACTAAAGAAAATGTACGGCAAACCTTTTTGCTGACGGCTTTCTAATACTTTCGCCCAAATTTGTCTTTTTTCTGCATCACCATCAATCATTTCCTGCATCCAGTAATCTGGCACACAAATCCCTGTAAACAAGTTCTGAATTGGGTTTCCGATACTTTTAATTTTTAAAAACTCCTCGATATCTGGATGATCTACATCTAAGTAAGCTGCAAATGCACCACGACGAACTCCGCCTTGCGAAATAGTATCCATAGCGGTATCAAAAAGCTTCATGAAACTTACTGCTCCACTACTCTTTCCGTTATCAGTTACAGCGCTTCCGCGTTCACGCAATTCACCAAAATAACCAGAAGTTCCTCCACCAATTTTAGTCTGCATAATTACCTCTCCAAGCTTATGTGTAATTCCTTCAATTTTATCTGGAACATGCACATTGAAACAAGAAATTGGCAAACCTCTTTCTGTTCCCATATTTGCCCAAACTGGCGAACTGATACTCATCCAGCCTCTTTCGATCATTTCCATGAAAGATTCTTTCAATTCTGGTTTGTAAAGCCTTTTAGCTGCGGCAGTACAAATTCTATCGATTGCTCCTTCTACAGTTTCTCCTTTTAAAAGATAACCGCGATTTAAAATCTGTTCACTTTCAGAATTTTTCCACCACATTTTACTATCGTTTTGTGGCTCAAAATTGTTATTTGCTGGGTTTGTTTCTATCGTATTCATATGTATTATGGGCTTGTATTAGAAAAGATCGTTTGCTGTGATACTCTTGTCGTGTTTTGTATATTCTACTGGACGTTTCGCAAAGAAATCATCTAAACTGTTTGCAAAAACTTCTTCTTCAAACCAAGTCATTTTTGAATATTCTTCTGGAGAAACATTAAAGATAGTTTCGATATTGATTTGTTTCAAACTTTCATCAATTCTAAATTTCATGAAGTTTACCAAATCTTCTTTGTTGATTGTTTCTATCGCTCCATTTTCAAAAATCCAATCTAAAATATCTGCTTCAACAGAAATTGATTCTTTAACTGTTTCTCTAATTAATTCTAGAGTCTCTGCATCGAAATACTCTGGGAACTCTTCACGAATTTTATTAATGATATAAATTCCGCCATTAGCATGAATTTGCTCATCGATAGAGGTCCAAGCAATAATATTGCTCACATTTTTCATGTATCCTTTGAATCTCGTGAATGACAATAAAATGGCAAATTGGCTGAAAAGAGAAACGTTTTCAATCAAAATACTAAACAAAATTAGTGATACCATGTATTTTCTATTGTCCTGAGACTTCGTGTCTTTCAGTACATTCGAAAGATAATCTACACGTCTGCGAATAACAGGAACATCCAATAGCTTTTCAAATTCATCATTGTATCCTAAAACTTCCAACAAACGAGAATAGGCTTCAGAATGTCTAAATTCACATTCTGCAAAAGTAGTTCCCAATCCGTTAAATTCTGGTTTTGGAAAATGCTCGTATATATTACCCCAAAAACTTTTTACAGCTACCTCAATTTGTGCAATAGCCAATAAACTATTTTTAATTGCTGTTTTTTCTGCCAAATCCAAATGTGCATGAAAGTCTTGCGTGTCGGCAGTAAAATCTACTTCAGTGTGTACCCAATAAGCTTTATTAATAGCTTCGGTAAATTGCAGAACCTCAGGATATTCAAAAGGTTTATAATTGATTCTTTTATCAAAAATTGACATATATATATTGAGTTTTAAGTGACTATTTTGAAATAGAAATACGAGCGCTTATTTTGGGGAGGATTAGCGTGATTTCTATATTTACAAATTTAGCCCACAGTTATTGTTTTGTCCAATTTTAGATGTTAAAAATCTGCTCAATTATCAACAGTTTTAAAACTTCAAAAAAGCAGGATGAAGCAAATTTTATCAACACGAAAATATTGCTCTGTAATCTACAATGAGCTAGCAGTTTCCCTAAAAATAATGCTGAGTTATTAACATGGAAAAAAGTGCTTTTTAATGTCAAAAATCAAAACAGTTATCAACATCCCATTTAAAAAAAGAGAAATTTCAAATCGAATTTTAAATTTAAAAAACCTTATTTATTAATAATAATTCTAAATAATAAAAACACTACAAAAAGTCATAATATACTTTATTCCAAATACTTACAACAAACCTAATATTAAAATTGCAAAATATCCTAGTAAAATCAACATCTCAGAAATGAATTAATAGCGCAAATACTAGCTTTCGAACTTATTACCTCTATAAAGTTGAAAAACCATCTCGAAAACATTTTTTCTTCATATAAAAAGAGAACGAATTAAAACAAAATTAAAATTTACTTAAGGGATTCTTAATTTTTAGAAAAATAGCATCAAATTCCCCTTTTACAGCAAATTATTCTTGGTTTAAGAATATTAATTTTTACATTTGCTTTTATTTTTATTTATTCTAAATAGAATAAATAATTCCCAAAAATAAATTTAATCTTGTACAATTCAATAACCATAAATTATCGAAATATGAAAAAGAATCTTTTCGTTTCTTTTGCATTTGCTGTTACTTTCTTTGTAAGTGCTCAGCAAAAAAACGCGTTGCTAGATGCTGCTTTCTGGAAAACTTCACCGACTGTTGAAACGGTTCAGGCAGAAATCGCTAAAGGAAATAATCCAGCTGAAGCTAATGCAAACGCATTTGATGTTACAACATTGGCCATTAATAATGATGCTCCTTTTGCAACTATCAAATTTTTGGTGGAGCAGCCTGGAAATTCAATCACAAAATTAACGCACGATAATCGTATCTACCTGCACTGGGCAGCCTATAGAGGAAATACCGAATTGGTTCAATACTTAATTGGAAAAGGTTCTGATGTAAATTTTGAAGACAGCCACGGAACTGCTCCTGCTGATTTTGCCGCTTCAAACGGTCAGTCAGATGCTGCGATGTACGACGCTTTCTTTAAAGCTGGACTTAATCCGACAAAAAAATATGCGAATGGAGCAAACCTTTTGCTTTTAGCCATTGCTTCTGATAAAGATCTAAAAGCTGCTGAATACTTTTCTACAAAAGGAATGTCTTTAAAAGATGTAGACAATGACGGAAACACTGCTTTTACATATGCTGCAAGATCTGGTAATATTGCTCTTTTGAAAAAACTTTTAGAAAAAGGCATTAAACCAACTAGCAATGCACTTTTATTTGCTGCGCAAGGAAGCCGTAGAGAAACTAATACTCTTGAAACTTATAAATATTTGGTTGAAGAAGTAAAAATTAAAGCGACTTCTCAAAATAAAGCGGGACAAAATGTATTGCACTTTTTGGCTGGAAAACCAAATCAGAAAGAAATCATTCAATATTTCTTAGGAAAAGGTGTTGATGCAAACATCGCCGATAAAGAAGGAAATACACCCATTATGGTAGCAGCTGGAGCAAGAGAAACTGCTGTTTTAGAATTGTTTCTTCCGAAAGCTAAAAACATAAACGTACAAAATTTAAAAGGAGAATCAGCTTTGACTTTTGCTGTTAGAAACGGAACTCCAGATGCTGTAAATTTACTTTTGACTAAAGGTGCAGATGTAAACGTAAAAGACAAAGACGGAAATAATTTAGGTGTCTATTTAGTACAATCGTATCGACCTGCAGGAAGAGAAAAAGCTACCACAGATCCTTTTGATGCTAAAGCCAAATTACTACAAGACAAAGGATTAAACCTTGCGACTCCTCAAAAAGATGGAAACACTTTATATCATATAGCGATTACTAAAAATGATGTTTCTCTTCTTAAAAAAATCACTGATTTAAAAGTAGACATTAATGCTAAAAATAAAGATGGTTTAACGGCTTTACATAGAGCGGCAATGACTTCTAAAGATGATTCTATTCTAAAATATTTAGTTTCTGCTGGAGCTAAAAAAGACATTAGCACAGAGTTTGACGAAACGGCTTATGCTTTAGCAAAAGAAAATGATCTGCTTACCAAAAATAATATCTCAGTTGAGTTTTTAAAATAGCTTTTAAAAAGTTAGAAGTTATGAGTTAAAAATCTAAGTCTACAATTCATAACTCAAAACGAATAACTAATAACTCATAACTTAAAACTCATAATTCATAACTTATTTTTTCATGAAATCAATATTAAAAATTGCTCTTACCAGCGCTTTTATCTTTTTAGTTTCTTTCCAATCTCATGCGCAATCAAGCAAATACAAAATCATGTTGCAAATGAACAATTATATGGGAGAAGGTGCTTATATCGTTGTTTCTCTTGTTAATTCGGCAGGCGAGTACGAAAAGACACTTTATGTAATGGGCGATGATAAAAAATGGTACAAATCATTAAAAGAATGGAATAAATTCCATACTCAGAAAAATGACGATATCAGTGCTAAAACTGGAGCTTCTGTAACTGGCGGAGACCGTAGTGTCACAACAATCGAAATCGAAAATTCTAAAATCAATAAAGGCTATAAACTTCGTTTTGAGTCGGCTGTTGAAGACCAGAAATACTATGTAAGCGATCTTGAAGTTCCGCTTACAACTGAAGGTCTAGCTGAAAAAACAGACGGTAAAGGTTACATCAAATATGTAAGGTTAAACAAAATATAATCTTTAGCACATTATTTTTTAACCTTATAATGAGTACAAATTTTATTTTTGTGCTTAGAATTAAAATCTGAGCTTTGTCATCGTTTTGAACTTTGACAAAGCTTTAAACGTTTTTATAATAGAATAACTCAATGACTCTTTCTTTTTGGCGTTACGCGCACTTGGCTTTAGCCTTATTTTCTTCTATTTTTTTGCTTTTGGCTTCGGTAACAGGAATCATTCTGGCAGTCGATGCAGTTCAGGAAAAAACACTTCCGTACAAAGCAGAAGATTTTAATAAAATAACTTTGGGCGAAACGCTGTCAATTTTAAAGAAAGTGTATCCAGAAATTACAGAATTGAGTGTAGATTACAATCAGTTTGTAACACTTCAGGCAATTGATGCAGATGGAAACGATGTTAAAGCCTACATTGATCCAAAGACTGGAAAAACACTTGGAACTCCTGCAAAGAAAACCGAATTCATCAATTGGATTACGAGTTTACACCGTTCGCTATTTCTTCATGAAGCAGGACGATTTTTTGTGGGCGTAATTTCTTTTTGTTTATTTCTAATATCAATTTCAGGTTTCGTACTAGTTTTAAAAAGACAGCGCGGCATCCGAAATTTCTTTTCTAAAATAATCAAAGAATACTTTGCACAATATTACCATGTGCTTTTAGGAAGATTGGCTTTAATTCCGATTTTGATCATTTCACTTACCGGAACTTATTTATCGCTAGAAAGATTCAACTTTTTTATGGGCGAAGAAAAAACAAAACCCGTAAAAACAGAACTTTCAGACAAAGCCAAAACCACTTCAATTTTCAATACCACTTTATTATCTGATGTAAAGAAAATTGAATTTCCTTTTACTGATGATCCTGAAGAATATTATATTATTGAATTGAAAGACCGAGAGATTGAAGTCAATCAGGTTACAGGAGCTGTAATTTCTGAAAAGCTTTCGCCAATGCGAACTCAATTTGCGGCATTAAGTTTAGATCTTCATACGGGAAGAATTAACGGAATCTGGGCTATAATTTTAGCAATAGCGTGCATCAATATTTTGTTCTTTATTTATTCTGGTTTTGCCATTACTTTAAAAAGAAGATCTAGCCGAATTAAGAATAAATTTAAAGCTAGCGAAAGTACTTTTATCCTTTTGGTTGGTTCAGAGAATGGAAGTTCGTTCCGATTTGCCAATTCAATTCAGAAACAATTAATCAATCATGGACAAAAAGTTTTTGTTAGCGAATTAAATAAATTCTCGACTTATCCAAAGGCGGAACACATTATTGTTTTTACTTCAACTCATGGTTTGGGAGATGCTCCTTCTAATGCAACTCAATTCAAAACTATATTAGAAAGACAAAATCAAGACCAGAATATTCATTTCTCTGTGGTTGGTTTTGGTTCTAAATCATATCCTGATTTTTGCCAATTTGCCATTGAAATTGACCAGCTTTTAGAAAAGCAAAAATGGGCAGATCGCTACTTAGATTTGCAGACGGTAAATGATAAATCGGCTGTTGAGTTTGTAGAATGGGTGAAATTATGGAGTGAAAAAACGGGAATTCCGTTGGCTACCACTCCATCATTATACAACCATGTTCCAAAAGGTCTGCAAAAATTAATGGTTTTGGATAAAACACCAATTTCTGAAACGGAACATACTTTTATTCTGACTTTAAGAGCAAATGCAAGAGCTAAATTTAGTTCAGGAGATTTATTGGCAATTTATCCGGCCAACGATTCTAGAGAGCGCCTCTACTCTATCGGAAATCATTCTGGAAATATTCAGCTTGTTGTAAAACTGCATCCAAACGGATTGGGTTCTGGCTTTTTGAATGCTCTGGAGCCAGGAAATGTAATAAAAGCTCAGATTGTAAAAAATCCTGCTTTTCATCTTCCAAAGAAAGCGCAAAAGGTGGCTTTTATTTCTAACGGAACAGGAATTGCTCCTTTTTTAGGAATGATCGAACAGAACAAAGCAAAACAGGAACTTCATTTGTATAGCGGATTTAGGATGGAAACGCCAACTTTAATGGCTTATAAAAAGTTTGCTAACATAATGATGCAAAAAGAGCATCTGGATAATTTTCATGTGGCGCTATCTCGTGAAGCCGAGCATATTTATGTCATGGATTTGATTAAAAGAGATTCATCGTTCTTTACGAATTTATTCAAAAAAGGCGGTGTCGTTATGATCTGCGGTTCGCTTGCCATGCAGAAAGATGTTGAGGCTATTTTAAGTGAATTGTGTATAGCAAAAGGATTAAAAACACTGGAAGAATACAAAGCCAACAAACAATTTTTAACGGATTGTTATTAGAAGTAATTTTAGATTTTAGATTGTTGATTTCTAAGTTGAATTCTTAATTCTTAATTCTTAATTCTTAATTCTTAATTCTTAATTCTTAATTCTTAATTCTTAATTCTTAATTTTAAAACAAATCCCAGAGGGATGATATATTTATAGATTTAATTTTATCCGCATACAGCTAAAGCCCCAGAGGGGACGACATACATAATCTAGAGATATCGCTCCGCTGGAGCTTTATTGATAGGTAACAAATCTGTTTCTATAAATATTTTGCTCCTCTGGAGCTTTTTAGAATTCTTTAAATACATTTTCATGAATAAATTAATGTCATATAAAATTTCATTGTTTTTTGTAATTGTTTGCTGTTTATCTTCATATTCACAAGTATTACGTAAGAGAACGACTCTTCTTATGGGTGGCCGTTTTGACATTTCTATTGTGGATAAAGATTCGCTTTCGGCAGAAAAAAATATAGATGAAGTTATTGCAGAGATTACGCGAATTGAAAATTTAATCTCCGATTGGAAACCTACTTCTCAAGTTTCTGAAGTCAATCAGAATGCTGGAATAAAACCTATAAAAGTAGATCGCGAAGTTTTCGAATTAGCGCAAAGAGCGATTAAATTTTCTGAAATTACCAATGGCGGATTTGACGTTAGTTTTGCTGCTTTAGATCGGATTTGGAAATTTGATGGTTCGATGACCGAAATGCCTTCGGCGGAAGCCATAAAAAAATCGGTTGAAAAAGTAGGCTACAAAAACATCATTTTAGACAGCGTAGCATCGACTATTTTCTTGAAATTGAAAGGAATGAAAATTGGTTTTGGCGCTTTAGGCGAAGGTTATGCAACCGATAAATGCCGAGCTATAATGATTGCAAAAGGTGTCCAAGCCGGAATTATAAACGGTTCTGGAGACATGAGCACTTGGGGAAAACAGCCTAGTGGAAAAGATTGGAAAATCGGAATTACAAATCCGTTTATGCCTGAAAAAATTTTGGCCGCAATTCCGCTTAAAGAAGGTGCTGTAACTACTTCTGGCAGTTATGAAAAGTTTGTTGTTTTTAACGGGAAACGTTATTCTCATATTATAAATCCTGCAACGGGTTATCCTGCAACGGGTTTATGCAGCGTAACCGTTTTTGGTCCGAACGCAGAAACCGCAAACGGATTAAGCACTTCTATGATGGTTTTAGGCCAAAAAGAAGGCTTGCTTTTACTTCAAAAATTCCCTGATTACAGTTGTGTAATGATTACTGATAAAGGAAAAGTTGTTAAGTCTAAAAACTTCTCTTATAAATTGTAAATGGTGAAACGTCAAATGTGAGATGTGAAATGATAATTCGACTGTCTTCCTGAGCGAAGTCGAAGGATATACGCAAAGTATAGTATTGATAATTGAAATGAAATAATCTCGCAAAGTCGCGAAGTCACAAAGTTTTTCATGAATTTACTTGTCTTTCTGAGCGAAGTCGAAGAATATACGCAAAGTATAGTATTGATAATTGGGGTGAAATAATCTCGCAAAGTCGCCAAGACGCAAAGTTTTATTTCCTGTTCTTTTAAGTTTTTTTAATTCAAACTTTGCAACTTCGCGACTTTGCGAGATTAAAACATTCACTTTTCGCATATCCTTCGACTTCGCTCAGGAGGACAAAACACGAATTCCCTATTCACATCTCACATCTCACATCTCATAACTCATAACTCAAAAACAACATTAAAATAACATTAGAATCCTCTACTCAATTCTAATAATCTTCTAATTGCTTTATTTAGATTAAATTTAAATTATCACATAAGTTTGCAGCACTTTTATTTGCAGACTCAATATGAGAACAATTTTACTTCTATTTTTATTTACCATTTCAGCTTGGTCACAAACCGGAAAAATTACTGGAAAAATCTATTTTGCTAATAACGAAACTGCTTTTGGCGCTTCGGTTCAAATTGCAGGAACGAAAAAGTTTGTTGTAGTTGATAATGACGGTCAGTTCGAAATAAAAGGTTTGGCTTACGGAAGCTACAACTTGGAAATTTCTTCTATGGAAGCCAAACCAAAAACAATAAATATCTCTGTTAATCGTCCGTTACACCAGATCAATATTGCATTAGAAAAAATAACAGATCCGAAAGCGCTTAAAGAAGTAAAAATTGAAAAAAAGACCTTCAAAAAAGACATTATAGAAAAAGGCTTTGCGGTTAACGTGATCGAAACCCAAGAAGCGGCTAAAAGAAACTTGCAAACCAACGATTTATTAGATCGTTCGGGCGGTGTTAGAATCAGACAAAATGGAGGTTTAGGTTCTGCTGTAACTTATAATATCAATGGAATGTCTGGAAATGCCATCAGAATTTTTATTGACGGAGTTCCCATTCAGACTTATGGAGCCTCTTTTAGTTTAAATAGCATTCCGCCTGCTTTGATCGAAAGAATTGAGGTTTTTAAAGGAGTGGTTCCTGCTTATTTAGCCGATGATTCACTTGGAGGTGCCATTAATGTCGTTTTGAAAAAAGGCGCTAAAAACAGTTTGAATGCTTCTGTTTCTTACGGTTCTTTTAATACCGTTCAATCTAATGTTAATGCTTCTTTTAGAAATAAAAACGGATTCACAGTAAAGGCAAATGCTTTTCAAAATTACTCTGACAATGATTATGAAGTTTGGGGAAAATGGGTTTACAATATAGCTCCAAACGGACGTTACGAATACATTCGCGCCAAGCGATTTGAAAGCATGTATCGATCTTTTGGAGGAAGATTAGAAGCTGGTTTTACCAATGTAGATTGGGCAGACAATCTTCTTATCAGTTACAATGGTTCGCAAGATTACAATCAGATTCAGCACGGGCAATATATGACTAAACCTTATAAAGGACGTTTTAGCGAATCTGCTGCGAATGTTTTTAGTGTGACTTACAACAAAAAGGACTTTTTAATTAAGAACCTTGATTTCTCTCTTATTTCTGTTTACAGCCATAGAAATGACGTAATCAACGATACTGTAAAATGGAATTACAATTGGAATGGCGAAAAAGCGCTTGGTCTTTACGGTCAGCCTATTTTAACGAATACTGGAGCACAACAGGGCGCACCAACTATCAATCATATGAAATCGAATATTTTTAATACTCGAGCGGGTTTAAGTTATTCGATTACCGAAAATCATAAAGTGCTTGTCAATGTTATGACTTACATTCTTGACAGAAATGATCTTGATGAAATGCAACCAGAAATCACTCGCAATTTCATCGTTACTAGAGATTTAGCCAAAACGGTTTCTTCATTTGCTTACGAAATGACAGCATTTGAATCTCGACTGAGAGCGAATCTTTTTTTCAAAAATTATAACTTGAAAAATGAACAGAGAGATCCGCAAGTTGTGACTGAAAATGGCCAAAGTGTGGTAAGAGAAGTTGTTACTTCTAAAAGAACAAATTATAATGGTTACGGAATTGCCGGTTCTTACTCTATTCTACCAAAAGTAATGGCTATGGCTTCTGCTGAAAAAGCAATTAGACTTCCTTCAGAAAATGAAATATTTGGTAATCCTGGAGAAAATATCATTAGCAATTCTGGATTAAAACCAGAACAGAGCAATAACTTCAATGCAGGTTTGCGCTTTGGTCCGTACGAAATGAATAATCACAAACTTACGGTTTCAGGAAATGCTTTTTGGAGAAATACGGAAGATAAAATTGTTCGCCAAATTAGTGATCGTGTAAATGAGGCTATTCAAGCTTCTCCTTTTGTGAATTTAGGAAAAGCGCAATCTGTTGGTTTTGAAACTTCTTTCCAATATTCTTATCACAATCGCTTTTTTGCAGGGATGAATCTTTCCAAATTCAATGCGCTGTTTAAAGATAAATACGATAAAAACGGAAACATTCTACCGAATTATAACAAACAGCTTCCGAACGAACCTTTCTTTAATCTAAATGCGAATCTTCAGTACAACTTTAGAAATGTAATTCAAAGCAAATCAGAGCTTAATCTGTATTACTACTGTGGTTATGTAGCACCGTTTTATACTTCGTGGTTAGAAACTGATAGAACTACAGCACAATTTCCTCAAGATTTAGGTTTAAGCTATGTTTTTCCGAACAAACAATTTACAGTAAGTTTTGATGCCCGAAATGTTTTTGATGAACAGGTTTATGACAATTTTGCGGCCCAAAAACCAGGAAGAGCCTTTTATCTAAAACTCAACTATACCTTAAATAAATTTTAATCATTCAATAAATAACTAATTTTTAAATGCTATAAAAATGAAAAAACACACATTTAAATTATTTACATCTAGCCTACTTCTTGGTGCACTTGCATTGACTACGGCTTGCAGCAGCGACGATAATAAAAATTCAGAGCCTGTTAACCCAGTGACAGACGGTCGTTGGATTACAGTAGCAGGAGCAGTTATGCAGACAAATCCAGGTGATGGAAATGGCGGTACAAAAGTTTTCGCTATCAGCAAAGAAAACGCTATTGACCCTAACTTTTCTGTAAACGTTTACGATAATGGTTCTCCTGTACAATCTAGTAGAACAGCTCGTTTGCAATCTTCTGTAGACGGAAGCACTCTTTTCAATATCACTTATACAGGTGCTAATGGAGGTGAATTCATGACGTACAAAGTAAACGGTGGAAGCAATTTTGCAGAATCTCAGGCAAAAGTTAATATTTCGCAATATGCTGGTACTTCTCCAAGATGGGTAAAACTTTTTGATGGTGATAAAACCGGTGTTGCTGTAAATGTTGCTGCTCCAATTGTCAATACAAACGAAGACAAAACATATAAAAATACAAGAGGAAAAGCTACTGTATTGTCTTTAGATATGCAGAATACTTTAATTTCTGCTTACAAACAATACGATATTCCACTAACTGCTGAAGAAGAAGCACAAGGACACCATATTTACCGTTTAGATGCTCCAACATTAAACAAAGCAGGAAACAAGTTAATTATTGGAACATGGATGCGTAAAACAGATATAACTAACCCAAAAGAAAACGAAAGTTCATTTACACGTTTAGGCTCTAAATCTGTTGTGGTTGATTATCCTTCTTTAGAAAATCCTGTGGTAATTACTTCAAAAGTTGGATTTGGAGACACTAGCGGTTATAGAAGTTTCAACAGCTTTGTGGCTACTGACGGAAACATTTACCAAGCTACGCAAAGAGATACACAAAAAGGTTCTTATATTTTAAAAATCAATCAAAACAATCAATATGACGATAATTATGTATTTAGCTTAGATACCGCTTTAGGAGTAAAAGGAAGTTATATTGATGCTTGGAGATATGTTGGAAACGGAATTGCTTATGCGGTTTATACTTTTGATGGCACTAATCAAGGTTATGTAGCGAGATTAGATTTGAATGCAAGAACTGCACAAAAAGTAGAAGGAATTGACTACGACGCTGACTTAGATTTTGGACAATATCAAGGTTTTGTTGTGGATGGAAATAGTTTCTATATCGCAGTAACACCAGTTGGAAAAGATGGTAACATTTATGTAATTGATATTCCTTCAGGAAAAGTTACTAAAGGTGCTAAATTGATCAACAAACCAGGAAACCACTACATTGGGGTATTCTAAAAATATACGACTGTGAAAACAGTTTGTGGAAAATTCATCACTTGAGTTTTTTTTTAATCGAACATTCCGCTTCTATTTATAGTAAGCGGAATGTTTTTTTAAAATAGATTGTGAGCAGTTGGATTATATCATATTTAAACACATAGAAACATAGATTTTTATTGCTTCTGTATAAGATTATAAAAAAAGCAAGCTTTAACACATAGCTATGTGCTTTTAAATTAAGTAAAACGCCTTTTTAAAGCTTGCAGAACTATGTTTCTATGTGTTTAAAAGTTTTAATCAACAATTTATAATTAGAATTTTGAAGCAAATTCTTTAGCAAATTCTTCTAATTTGATTTTACCTGTCGCATTTCCATCATTGTTTAGGAAATCTGCTGCAATGGTTTCGTTTCGTAATCCCGTTCCCATTTCGGTGTATAAACCTGCCATTTCTTCTGGAACACCAGCTTGTGTCATTCCGCCAAAATATTGCTCGTCTGTAAATTCTATCCAAGGAAGTTCCGGTTTATCAATTGCAGATCCAAAAGCTTTTACAATTTCAGAAGGCGTTTTTACATCACTAATAATATAACGAATGTTTTTACCTTCTTGAGTTTTCTGCAATTCTTCTGCCGCAGCCGCTGCAATATCCTCTGGATGCACTAACGGAATACAGTTTGATGCTGGAAAATTGGCTCCCATTATCCCCGCTCCTTTTATCATCGGGATATCATTAAAGAAATTAAGGTAAAAATATCCTGCTCTTAAAAACGTGATAGAAGTGTCTAATTTCTCGTAAATCTTCTCAATATTATATAAACCTGCTATTGGTCCGTTTCCTGTTGGCAAATCAGCTCCAATGCTGCTTAGCATCACTACTCTTTTAATTTTGGTTTCTTGAATTGCTTTCGCGAAAGCAGCACCAGCATCTGTAGTGTTTTTAATGATATTAGCTCCACCCATATTTGGAGGTGTCATGGCAAAAAGAGCATCTGCACCAGTAAAAGTTTTAGAAAGAAAATCAGCATCGCTAACCGATCCGATTGCGGCTTTTGCTCCTAAATTTTCGATGGCGTCTTTACGATCTGCAGTACTGCTAATAACCGTTACATCATGCCCTGATTTTACCAATTGAGCCGTTAAAGGCTTTCCTATGTTTCCTAATGAACCTGAGATTATAATTTTCATCTTAAAATGTTTTTTTATTTAACAAGACAAAGGTATCTTTGTACTTACTTTTACACAAGTACTTACCCTAAAGTATGTATCATGACAGCAATTAAAGAATCGTCTACTATTCAGGAAAACAAGCAGTATGCCTTAGAAAAATGTCCTGTAACTTTTGTTATGGAGAAAATTGGAGGCTACTGGAAACCTATTATTTTATATCATTTATCAACCGGAGATAAACGTTACAGCGAATTGAAAAGAGCTATCCCAGCTGTAACAGAAAAAATGCTTATTCAGCATTTAAAACAACTAGAAGCTGACGGATTGGTTATTCGCGAAGCAAAACCTGTTGTACCGCCATTTGTAACTTATAAATTAAGCAGTGCAGGAACTGGCCTGCTCCCTGTAATTGATGCTATGGCTTCATGGGCTTTTAAAATGAAAGACGGCGTCTATAATATGTAATAGACACCGTCTTTTCGAAAAAACAAAAACTAATTAACTTAACTTATTTTGTGAAATTGAACAGGCATTAATTTCACTAGTCGGATTAATTTATTCCATAAGTAAAATCTAATTTAATCTGCGAAAATCTTTTAAATCTGCGTGAAATACTTCTTGCGCATAGATTTTTTTCACGCAGATTTAAAAGATTAAAGCAGATTTAAACAGATCAAATCTAATCAGTTGACGAAATAATTAATTTCGTTCAACGATTTAATTCTGTTTTATAAAAACTAAAGTTTCTTCATAATTCGCAATTTGTACAAGGGCATTATAAATATATTGAGCAACCAGTGCGCCTCCTTCTGAATTAATCAGTTCAATGTCGTCTTCAGGTGTGTGATATTGCGGATGTCCGCCTGTATGAAAACCAACTGCTGAAATGGATTCTTTGTAGAAAGAAACATGATCTGAACCACCAACGTCGCCTGCATGTATAACAGGATTTAATCCGCTATTTTCTTGCAGTTTTTTCATTAATTCTACTCCGTTCGGAAAAGTTCCTGCTCCTCCCATATAAAGCTCTTTTTTATCGTTCAATCTTCCGACCATATCCATATTGAGCATCACTTTTACAGCTTCTTTTGAAACGGGAAGATGATTGACAAAATATTTTGAACCCAATAATCCTTCTTCTTCTCCGCTAAACGAAATAAAAATAATGCTTCGTTTAGGTTTTACTTTTTGTTTTGAAATTTCTTCTAAAATGCACAGCAAAGCCGAAACGCCAGAGGCATTATCATCTGCTCCGTTATGAATGGCAAAAGCTTCTTTCTTTTTACTTCCGGAACCTTGTCCGCCCCAACCCCAATGGTCGTAATGGGCACCGATTACAATGTATTCGTTTTTCAAATTAGGATCTGAACCTTCAATGTAACCCACAACATTTTGCGTAGCCACACTATCCGATTTCATTTTATTGATTCCTTCTTTGACAAATACTTTGAAAGGTTGATAATAAGAATTACCAAATTCTTTTAAACCATACTTTTTAAAATACTTTTGAATGTAAGCGGCTGCTTTATTATTTCCTTTTGTTCCAGGGAAACGTCCTTCTAATTGATCCGATGACAGGTATTTATCATGTTTGTAAAAGATATTAGACATTTGTGCATCCACAAAAGTGTAGCAAAAGAAAAGAATTGCAATAAAGAGTTTTTTCATAATTGTTATTCTATAGATGTAACACGGATGAAACGGATTTGCTTTGCAAAGACGCGGATTTTAACTGATTTAAAATATTTTTTTTAAACACATAGAAACATAGCTTTTCTAAATCTAAAAAAGGCGTTTCACTCACATTAAAACACATAGCTATGTGTTAAAGCTTGCTTTTTCTATTTCTCTTCTCGAAGAGGAATAAAATTCTATGTTTCTATGTGTTAAAATTAAATATCTGTTTTTATCCGCGTCTTCGCAACGCGAATCCGTTTTATCAGCGTACTATTATCTTATAAATCGAAAGAAGTATGTTTAATATATTTTCGATCATAAGTATACAATACGTGTATTTTTTTGTCTGTGGTTTGAATTATGGCTGGATAGCTAAATTCTCCTTTTTCCTGTTTTTCGAGATCGAATAATTTAGTCCACTTTAAACCGTCTTTAGAATATTCTACGTCTAAAATATTTCTTCCGTTAAACCAGTCTTTTCCAATTGGAAGCGGATTATTTACTAATAAAAACGTGTTTTTATCTACTGTTAAAGCATCAATACCAGAATTGGAATTGATGACATTTATAGTATTGGTTCTAATCCAACTTTTTCCGTTGTCTCCCGACCAGCTCGAAACTACTTTATTGTGTTTACTACGAGACAGCATTTGAATATCACTCTTACTATGAATTAAAAATGTTGGCTGAATGATATCAAAGTTCTGATTGTTTTCTACGGCTATTTTTTTCCAAGAATCTGTTGCTTCTGTATATTCTTCAACATGCACGCGCCATTCGTCAGTGCCTACACTTTCTGTACTGCTTCCGCACAAAATTATGCCTGGAGTAGTTTCGATTGGTTTATTTCGAATTGGACCTAAAATTCCGTCCGGAAGATATTTTGGTTCTCCCCAGGTTGTTCCGTTATCTTTCGAAACAATCATAGCGCCAAACCATTCTCTCGGATTTTTTCCAACTTTATAAAACAAATACAAATTCTCGCTTTTGCTTTTAAACAAAACCGGATTCCAGCAAGGAAGTGTATCTCCATTTTTAATTAAGGGCTGAATCAGTTCTTTTGGTGCAGACCATTTTTTGTCTTTATAAGCCGAAATATAAATTCCGACATCTTTTGCTCCTTCATATTTTCCACCAAACCAAGCGGCTAAAATCTCATTGGGCTTGTATTCGACCAAAGTTGAGGCATGGCTGTTTGTGGTAACAGGCGGATCTGCAATATAACTGCTTTCAATATTTACTGCCTTCAGTTGTGCTTTTATTCCATTAGAAAAAAGAAATAAAGCCAATAGAACTGCTACAGCATATTTTTTCTTTAAAATCATTTTATTTTAATATAGATTATAATTGTATGTAACGAATTAAAGCTGGGGCAAAAATTCAGTGGTTTTTATATAAAACAAAAGGAGAGTTACCTCTCCTTCTGCTCAAGTAACAAATCTTTTGATCTTTTACTTTACCAAATTAATTATTTTGTGTCCCACCAAAGTCTTGTTCCACCAGAATCTGGACCTCCTAATTTAGAAACTCCGTCATCTACAGCCGCTTTGTTTGATGAGTACTCATTTGTAGTGTAAATAATTCTTTTCATTAAAGATTTACCAACTCCAGCATCTGGGTTATCAGTATTTAAAACTGGATAGATTACTTTAGCATCGCTTCTACGTAAATCTGCCCAAGCTTCCCAAGATTCTGGGAAAATTGCTAAGTACTTCTGAACTGCAATTTGAGTTCTTTGATCAGCAGTAGATGCAGACCAAGCCACAGGCAATTTAACTGGAATATCTTGTAAATCTAAAGTTGGATATACTGTCAAAATGTTTGGTAATGTTGGCAATGTTGTTCCTGCTATATAAGCATTAACGTCAGCTGCTTCTGTAACTCCCCATTGCGCAAGCGATAATCTAATACCTGTTTCATACAAAGTTTTAGCATCTGCTCCCATGTTCCATCCATTTAAAGCTCCTTCTGCTCTACTTAAGTAGTTTTCAGAAGCCATGAAGATTTCAATGTTTTTAGTTTCGCTAAGTGTGTTATTAGAACCATTTCCTAAAACATTATTGTTAAATTTAGAGAATTCAGTAGTTCCGAATTGATCTTCTAAACCTCCAACTGGATTTCCTCTATACACTCCTGAAGCAATTGGGGCAAACCATTTAGCTAAACGTGGATCGTTGTACCCTACTAAGATACTTTCCATAGAAGAGGTCATTACATAACCCCAGCTATTTACAATCATGTTTAAATTGTTTGGAGTAATGTTACTTGCTTTAAAGAAAGCGCTTTGATCATTGGTTTGCATAACTCCAGCAGCTACTGCAGCTTCAGCTTGAGTTTTTGCATTTGCAGGTTCTTTATCCGAAATTCTTAAGGCCAAACGTAATCTCATACTGTTTCCGAAGATTCTCCATTTGTCAACATTTCCTGAATAAACTCTATCATTTGGGGCAAGAGAGGCAACCGAAGTTACAGAAGTTGAAGCTAATGTTGCATTTGCTTCATCTAATAGTTTAAAGAAATCTGCATAAATAAATTCTACGCTGTCGTAAGGAACTTTATCTTTTCCGTTACCAGCTTCAGTATAAGGAATTGGTCCGTAAGCATCAACCATTTGGTTGTACATGAAAACTTTCCAGATTTTTAAAATTGCTGTAGCTTCTGCGTTTCCTTCAGATGCTTTAATCGCATTTGATAAAGCTGGAGCCGCAACGGTGTAAAATCTTGTCCATCCTCTACCTTCGTATCCATTAACGAAAGCATTTCTTTCCGTTCCGTATCCACAGTTTAAATAGTGAATAAAAGTTGAAGATAAAATACCTGTAGCAATACCCCAAGTACCTTGATCATCTACTCCTGGAGATGAGTAAGAACCATTGTGTATACCTGCGTATAAAGCCGAAGCAAATGCAGGACCAGCTAATGTAGCATCTAACTGATCTTCAGTTAATGAATTAGGATCTTTGTTTATTTCATCAAAATCGCCAGTGCAGCTTGATAAAATCGAAACTGCCATTAAAGCAACTCCTAATGTTTTTATTTTAAAACTATATTTCATGATGTCTCTTTTTTAATTAAAATCCAAATTTAACATTCACTCCATAATCTCTCGTTGATGGAATGTTGAAAGATTCTATACCTTGCAAGTTACCTGTACCTGCTCCTGCTTCTGGATCAAAGTACTTAGCTTTGTTTAAGAAGAAGAACAAGTTTCTACCTACTAATGAGAAATCAATGCTTGTAAATCCTGAGTTACCTAATAAACGTTTTGGCATTGAATAACCAAAAACAAGCTCTCTTAATCTGATGTTTGTAGCATCATAAACGAATGGCTCTGCAATTGGAGTTCTTTGACCGATTGCTGTCCAGTACTGTTCAGCATTGATGCTTGTTGTATTTGGAGTGTAAGTTCCGTTTCCGTTATCTATAACACCATCAACAACGATTCCACCATTTCTTCCTGCCAAAGTAATATCACTTACCCCTAAACCAGCTTGTCTAGCTTGAGTGTATGAAATAACTTCACCACCGATTCTAAAGTCAACTAAGAAGCTTAAAGAGAAATCTTTGTATTTGAAGTTATTTTTGAAACCTGCAGTCCAATCTGGGTTAAAGTTACCAGCACGAACATCAAAACCATTTGTTGCCAATGGAATACCAGCGCTGTTTACTAAAATTTCTCCAGCTTCATTTCTTTGGAAACCTTTGATGTATAAATCACCATATTCTCCACCTTTAACTACTTTACTTCTAACTAAACGTCCTTCACCGATTACTAACTCGTCACGTCCTTCAAAGATAGATTTTACTTTTGACTTATAAGAAGCGTAGTTTGCTGTAATATCCCAAGAGAAGTTTTGTGTTTGAATTGGCGTTGCACTAAGCGTGAACTCAAAACCTTTATTTTCAATATCTCCACCGTTTACGATTGCTCTAGAATATCCAGAAGGCTCAGGAGTGTTGATGTAGAAAATTTGGTTATTAGTTAACGTTTTAAAGTATGTGAAATCTAAACCTAAACGGTTGTTGAAAAATCTAACATCAGCACCAAACTCATTAGAAGAAGAAATCTCCGGTTTCAAGTTTGGATTTGCTTTTGTGTTTTGTCCGTATAACATACCACCATTACCACCAATGTAAGAGAATCTTTGTTGTGTTTGATAAGGATCTGTATCGTTACCCACTTGCGCATAAGAAGCTCTTAATTTTGCAAAACTAATTACTTCTGGTAATGTAAACATATCAGAAAGAACAGCAGAAAGTCCGAAAGATGGGTAGAAATAATCTTCTGGTAAAGTAGAAGACCAGTCATTTCTAGCTGTTAAATCTAAGAATAAGTAGTTTCTGAAACCAATTTGACCAAATCCGTAAACAGAGTTAATTCTTTTCTCTGAAGCTGTAGAAGTAGATTGAACTGTTTGCACGTTTGATAACGCGAAGAAGTTTCTTTTACTTAATACACCACCTGAATTTAAAGCTGAACTGTTTTGTTGCAATGAACTCGCACCAGCATTAAGACCGATAGAGAAATCTCCGAATTTTTCATTGTAAGAAAGTAAAGCATCAATGTTTAATTCGCTTACTGTTTCATAAGATTCACTGTATGAACCCATGTTGCTGTTGAAAGCTGCAGTTGCATATCTGTTTCTTACGTTTTTGTTTGTCATTTGGTCTAAACCAGCTCTACCTTGTAAACTTAAAGTTTTTGTAAACTCATATTTAAGAGAAGCTAAACCAATAAATCTATTTCTTTTATCTGTACGAGCATCATCTCTTAAAGCAGACCAGAATGGGTTTCCACCTGGAGCTCCAGTTTCGTCAAGGAAATAGTTTACTTGTCTTTGCCCTGCAGCATCGATGTATTCGAAATCTTTGTAATCGTTGTAAGCGATACTACGAGGTAATAAATAAGCAGATGTTCCAATAGACTCTTCACCAGTTCTCAATAAGTTATCGATATCTTGAACGATGTAGTTTGTTTTAGCATCTAAAGTTAATCTGTCTGTAATTTTACTAGTCAATCTTAAGTTAAGATTGTGTCTGTCCAATTGGTTTCCTCCAACAATACCTTCAGCACGTGTGTTAGTATAAGAGAAATATCCTTGCGCTTTTTCGTTACCAGCTGTAACAGTCAAAGTGTTTGCTAAGTTATATCCTGTTTTGTAGAAATCAATAACGTTGTTTTTCTGTGGAGAATAGCTTTGTGTAGCTGGTCCTGCATAATTTGGATTACGAACCAACTGCCACGCAGACACCTGACGTCCGTCTAAAGGTGCACCCCAGCTTGAGCTTGAGTTAGAAACATAATTTCCATTTGTACCTTGTCCGTACTCGTTTTGTAAGTTCATCAAGTTATAAGCAGAAGAAGCCATAAAGTTAGATGATAACGAAACTGAAGTTTTTCCAGATTTACCAGATTTAGTTGTAATTACGATTACACCATTTGATGCTCTAGATCCGTAAAGAGCTGCTGCAGATGGCCCTTTCAAAACAGTCATCGAAGCAATATCTTCTGGGTTAATGTTAGAAATACCATCAGGTTGTGTAGTTCCTCCTGTATCAATATCAGGATTTGTATTCGTTGTTCCGTTAGAAATTGGCACACCATCTACTACATAAAGAGGCTGGTTGTTTCCGTTAAGAGATCTGTTACCTCTTAAAGTAATTCTAGAAGAAGAACCAACACCATTTGAAGTGGTAGAGAAGTTAAGACCCGCAACTTTACCAGAAAGTGAGTTGGCAACGTTTAATGATCTAGCTTCAGAAAGTTCGTCTACAGAAACGTTTTGTGCAGAATACGTAATTGCTTTTTTCTCTCTTTTAATACCAAGAGCTGTAACGACTACCTCTCCTAATTGCTGCGTATCTGGACCTAAAGATACGTTAATTGTAGTTTGTGATCCAACAGCAACTTCTTTTGTAGAAGATCCTACATAAGTAAAAACTAAAACTGCTGATTGATTTGGAACGCTAATGCTGTATTTACCATCAAAATCTGATGAAGCACTCGTTTTAGTTCCTTTAACAATAATATTTGCTCCAGGAATTGGAATTCCGCTTTGAGCATCTGTTATCGTTCCTTTTACTGTTGTCTGCGCTTGTAGGCCTTGGAACCCAAAAAGGCATATGACAAACAGTAATTTTAGTACGCTTTTAATCATATTAGTTGTTTTTTTAGAGTTAATAACATGTTAAATTTAAGAATACATTCTGTTAACAATATATAATTTCGACAAATGACATTTTTTCGCAGGTGTTGGTGAATGTTTGGTTCAAAATTGAAAGAAAACGTTTTCATTTGTAATCCTACTCTGCCTTATAAAAAAGGCCAAAATCTATTAATCTAATAGATTTTGACCTTTTTTAGTTGTATTCATTTTTTTAACTAAAAATCGTTTAAAATTATTCGGTATTTAACACTTTTTAGTTCGAAACCTTGAATTTGGTTTTTAGAAGATCCAATGAGTTTCCGCCAACCATCACTTCGAAGTCTCCAGGCTCTACAACATACTTCATTTCCCTATTATAAAGGCCTAGCTCGTCCTTAGTAAGTGTAAAATCAACAGTTCTAGTTTCTCCCTTCTTAATATTTAATCGTTTAAAACCTCTTAAAGTTTTCTCTGGTGTCGTTACAGAACTATATACATCATTTATATACAACTGAACCACTTCGTCTCCATCTCTGTCTCCAACGTTTTTAACATCAACAGAAACTTTTATTTCTCCATTTGGTTTAATTTCAGAAGTATTTAGCTTTAAATTAAAATATTCAAACTTCGTATAACTTAATCCGTAACCAAACGAATATAAAGGATGCTCGCTTTCTGCTACATATTTATGTATTGCAGATGGTTTTTGGTTATAATATATAGGTAACTGCCCTACTGATTTCGGAACTGTGATTGGCAACCTTCCTCCAGGATTGTAATCTCCAAATAAAACATCGGCTACAGCTCTTCCTCCTAACTCACCTGGAAACCATCCTTCCAAAACTGCTGGAATATTTTCAGCAATCCAGTTTGTAGAAAGCGGGCGGCCGTTTAATAACACACAAACCACTGGAGTTCCTGTTTTTTGGATCTCTTCAATCAATTGCTGTTGGATTCCAAATAAGTCTAAAGAAGCAACGTCTCTGTTTTCTTCAACCAATTCGTTAGATTCTCCTAAAACTACAATCGCAACATCTGCTTTCTTAGCGGCTTCAATTGCCGGCTGTAAGTTTACTTTTTCTAAATTCCAACGGAAATGAGCTCTGGCACCCCAGCCTCCTTCCCACATTTCAATGCGGACTTTATATTTTTTACCTTTTTCGATATTTTTTGGAACTGTAACCATGCTTGTCGCACCTTTTGTCCAGTTGTCGATTACCAATTGGTCATCAATGTACATTCTGATTCCGTCATCAGAACTTAAACCTAACCAACCGTCCAATGCTTGATCCGATTTTAAAAATCCTGTCCATCTGATAGAAAAATCATCTACATTCACACCATCACCAGGTGCCCAAGGCCAGTCAAATTCTAATTGGCTATCAATACGAGTTAAAGCTGGTGTTCCTTCCAGATTTCTGTTATTGAAATATTCTCCTTTTAATCCGTTTTGAGATTCGTCTGGAGTAAATAAATATTTAGATGGAATAATTTGTCCTTTTACAATTAACGGAACTCCTTCTTCATAAACAACATTAGCCGTTTTTCCCATTACTTGCTGAACACCTTCAAAAACAGTTACTCCAACACTATTTTTAGGAGCATAACCTCCCATTCTTGAAGCATTTGCGTTTGGTCCGATAACCGCAATATTTTTTAACGATTTACTTAAAGGTAAAATGTTGTTATCATTTTTCAATAAAACCATCGATTTCTGAGCCGCTTCTAAAGCAACTTTCTGATTTTCTGGAGTATGAAAACGCTCTTTAATTAGATTTTTTTCTGTGTACGGATTTTCAAATAATCCTAACAAGAATTTCAAACGCAAAACTCCTCCCGCTGCACGATCGATATTTTCGGTTGTTAATTTCTTTTCATTTACCAATTCAATAATGGTGTTTTGCCAAAATTCATTGCTAAAATCATAAAACTGCATATCAACACCAGAAGAAACGGCTTCTCTAATAGCATCTTTTGGAGAATCAGCCACTTTATGAGTAGTTTGAATGTATTTAATAGCTCCTAAATCTGAAACTACAATTCCTTTAAAACCCCATTCTTTTCTTAAAACATCTGTCAATAACCAGTGATTGGCAGCACAAGGAATTCCGTCCAATTCAGAATATGCACACATAGTTCCTAAAGCACCGCCTTTTGTAAATGCTTTTTGGAAAGATGGCAAATGATCTTCTCTTGCTGAACGCTCTCCCACCAAAATTGGCGAAGAATTTCCTCCCGCTTGCGGAATACCGTGAACGGCAAAGTGTTTAGGTTCTGCAATAATTGAACGATCCGATTTTAAATCGTCTCCTTGCAATCCTTTTATGAAAGCCAAACCAATTTCGCTGTTCAAAAAAGCATCTTCACCAAAAGTTTCAGCAACACGTCCCCAACGTGGTTCGCGCCCTAAATCTAAGTTTGGTCCAAAACCAAAATGAACTCCATGCGCTCTGGCTTCCATACCAATTACTTTACCCACTTTGTCCATCACAGCAACATCCCAAGTTGCTCCAAGTCCGATGTTCATCGGGAAAGCGGTACTTCCTTCGTCTAAATAACCGTGAAGCATTTCACACATAATCAGCGCTGGAATTCCCCAACGATTTCCTTTGATTACATTGGTTTGAAGATCGTTGATCATTTTCGCTGAACGCGGATACAAATCATGAATTGCTCCAATTCCTAATTTCCCGATTTTTTCTGCCGATTTAGCTTTAGCAAAATCTTCTTTATCTTTAAAAAAATCTCCTCTATACATATCCATCTGACGCACTTTTTCTTCAAGTGTCATACGGCTTAGCAAATCTTGTACCCTTTCTTCTACTGGTAATTTGGCATCCTGATACGGATACTTTTTCTGGGCATTGGTTTGGTTAAAAAAACCAACAGCCATTACAAAAATAATGGCCGTTTTCCTCATTCTTAATTGTAACATAGTTGTGTGTGTTTAGTTTTGAATCACTTTAAGCTTTGTTCCATTCACAAAATCATCATGTGAAATAAAGAAGCTGTTACGTGTTTTTCCATTTAGCTCAATCGAATTGATTTTCCCGCCATTATTTTCTTGCCTTTCAATTACGATGCTTTCTTTTTTATAATAGCTTGGATCTAATTTGATCGTCACTCTATGAAACATTGGCGTTGTAATGGTGTAAATTGGGTCTCCTGGAGAAATTGGGTAAATTCCCATCATCGAATACACCAACCAAGCCGACATTGTGCCTGTATCGTCATTTCCTGGTAATCCTTTTGGTTCATTTTTGAAATATTCGCGAACCAATTTCTTTACCATTTCCTGAGTTTTATATTCTTCGCCTTTCACATAATTGAATAAATACGGATTGGCAATATCTGGTTCGTTTGCCATATCAAATTGCTTGATATCAAAGATTTTCTGCAATTGCGCCGAAAAAGCTTGATCACCACCCATTAATTTCTTTAATCCAATAATGTCATGCGGAACCATAAAAGCGTACTGCCAAGCATTTCCTTCGATAAAACCAACATTTTCTTCAAAATTAGCTCCAGAAGCAGGATCAAATGGTTCGTACCATTTTCCCTCAGCCGTTCTTGGACGAAGCAGATTTAAGTTTTTATCAAATAATTTTCTGTAGGATAATGAACGTTCTTTAAAACGTTTTACATTGTCTTTGTCACCGAACTCGTTGGCCATAAGCGAAATAGAATAATCTGAAATATTGTATTCCTGAGTTGTAGAAACTGGGCCTTTATTGTCAGTTGTTAAATATCCTTTTTTGATATAATCTTTCAATCCAGGACGAAGCGGATTATTTTCAATATTATCTGCCCCTTTCAACATCGCATAATAGGCTTTATTAACGTCATAATCACGAACTCCTCTCATATAAGTATCTGTAATTACAATACTTGCAGGGTCTCCAACCATGGTAAAAGTTTCAGTCGAATTCAGTTCCCATTTGGGTAACCAGCCGTTTTCATCAAACATAGTCAACATACTTTTTACCATATCAGATTGCTGTTTTGGATAAACCAAAGACATCAATGGATGTACATTTCGGTACGTATCCCATAAAGAAAATACGGTATAACGGGTGTCATCGGTTTTAGCAATTTTACTTCTTTTGATTACGGGATATTGTCCGTTAATATCATTTAAAATATTGGGATGAATTAAAGTGTGATACAAAGCTGTGTAGAAAATCGTATTGTCATCTTTGGTACCGCCTTCAACCAAAATTTTAGACAATTCTTCGTTCCATTCGTTGTAGGTTTCTTTGTAAATCGCATCAAAAGATCTGTTACCAACTTCTTTAGCTAAGTTTTCACGGGCATTTTCGATACTTACGTACGAAATTCCAATCTTCACTTCAACCGTTTCTTGTTTGTCGAATTTATACGTAAAATAACTTCCAATACTATCACCTACTACGGTTTTAATGGTGTTTTCCATTATTCTCGCTTTTCCGTTGTAACCCATCCATTGTGCTTCAACGCCGTTGTATTTTGCAGGTTTTTTCCAAACTCCAAATTTATGGGCAGGTTTAGAAAATTGAGCCACAAAATAAACTGGATAAGCATCTTCTGGACTATTGTAACAAAATGAACCAACAGAACGCATTCCTTCAATTTCTGTCGAAGAAACGACTTTTACCATCGCGCCTTCTTCATTGGTTAATCCTAAACCAAGATTTAATAAAATATTAGATTGCCCTTTCGGGAAAGTGAATCTGCTTACTCCCACTCGTTTTGAAGCTGTAAATTCGCCTTTTACTTTGTATTTGTCGATGTTTACGCTGTAATAAGCTGCTTTGGCAACTTCATTAGAATATGTTGAACCGTATTTTAAATGATCGATTTCTACATTTCCAGTTGTTGGCATCAATAAAATAACACCCAAATCAGGACAGCCAACTCCGCTTAAATTTACTTGACTAAATCCTGTCAAAAAGGTATTTTCATTCACATACGGATTCGAAAGCCATTGACTGTCTTTTTCCATCGGTGTATTTTTTACTCCAGCCACATTAAACGGACTGATACTTGCCATTCCGCGTGGTGCAATTGGTCCTGGAAAAGCCGCTCCATAATTGGAAGTTCCAATAAACGGATTGACAAAATCGGCAGGTCCCTGCGCAAAAATCGTAATGCTAAAAAACAGCATGTATAAAATACATGCTGTTTCAAATTTATTTTTAATATTTAAAACCATAGGCTTCGTTCTTATCTGTTGATCGCTTCAATTTTTAAAGTCCAAGCTTCTTTTGCAGGAAGATTGTTTCTTAAACTTTCCGGAATAATTACTTTAAATCCGTTTCCTTCTTTGGTCCATTTTAAAGAAGTTTTAGAACCTAACATTGTAATCTTAGTTCCTTTTTTAGGACTGATAGATTTTACAGTAACTGCAGCAGGAATTTTATCTTCTCCGTCTTTAGCTAAATAAAATGCGAACACATTACCCACTTTATTTTGTGTAAAACAAATGTTTTCTTCTTTATAAGGCTCGATCGGTTTTGTATTGTAAATCGCTGTGCTGTTTACTTTCATCCAATCTCCGTAAGCTTGCAATAAATCGTAAGCCCCTTTATCCCATTCTCCTTCTGGACTTGGAGCAATGTTCAATAATAAGTTTCCGCCTTTAGCTACAATATCAATCAACATGTGAATACCTTGTCTTCCAGTCATGTATTCAGCACCTGGAGAATAAGACCATCCACCGCCTGCAGGAATACAAGATTCCCAAGGATAAGGCAACGTTTTAGCAGGAACACGTCCTTCTGGAGTTAAGTAGTTTTGGTTTTTACCGTGAACCGCTCTATCAACCACAATTAAACCTGGTTGTTTTTGACGTGCTTTTACAACCAATTCATCCATTTTTGGATCTTGATCCACCACTCTGTGTTTGATGAAACCGTTTTTAGATTCGTTTTCAGTAAATTTCTCGTCGTAGTTTTCTTTGATGTTTACTTGGTCTCTTTTTCTAACCCATCCTCCATCTAACCATAAGACATCTACTTTACCGTAGTTGGTTAAGATTTCTAAGATTTGGTTGTGAGTGAAATCAACATATTTTTGCCATTTTTCAGGGTATAAAGACGGATCATAGTTTACGTTTCTGTCGAATGGAGGAAAATATGGATCCCAGTAGTTTTCGTTATGCCAGTCTGGTTTAGAGAAATAAGCTCCAGTTGAAATACCTTCACCTCTAAAAGAGTTGAAAATTTCTTTTAAAACATCAGCTTTAGGATTAGTATGAAAAGGAACATCTTTACTCGTAATCTTGTAATCAGAATATTTAGTATCATACATATTGAATCCGTCATGGTGTTTTGTAGTGAAAACCATGTATTTCATTCCAGCATATTTAGCAGCTTTTGCCCATTTTGCAGGATCAAATTTTACAGGGTTAAACGTTTTTCTTAAACCTTCGTAATCTTTAATATAATCATTATAATTAGACGGATTGCTTCCTTTTTTACGTTCACACCATCCGTAATCTTCAGGGCAGATAGACCAAGATTCTACAATTCCCCATTGGCTGTAAGTTCCCCAGTGCATTAGCAAACCAAATTTTTTGCCTTGCCATTCGTCTAAGTTTTTCAAAACCAACGGATCAGTTTCTGGTACGTATCTTTCATCTTCATAAATCGCCTGAGCGAATATCTGAGCTGAAAATAAAAGGGCGATTATGAATATTCCTTTTTTCATCTTTAATCTAATTTATAATTTATTATTCTTTGTTTTTCTGGTTTAATAGGTAATCTTAATTTAATTTATCAAGTATCGGTTGATCTGTAAAAGTTAATTCTTTTTGGGTGTTTTCATTAAGCTGCTCCAATACCACAAACTTATTTTCGCCCGCTTTCAACCAGCATCCTGGTACATAAAGCGTTTGCTGTGGTCCCACTTTCCAGTAGCGACCAAGATTGTGGCCGTTAACAAATACAATTCCTTTTCCCCAAGCAGACATATCAAGAAAAGTATCGGCTGGTTTATTGATGTTCACAATAGATTCATATAAAACTGGACGTCCTGGCTTTATCATTTCATTTTTAATAGCTGGCACTTCACTCATTGGCATTTTATACATTTCCCATCCACCACTAATTTCATATTCATTAATGAATACTGGAGAAATAATTCCTTTCGTATTATGTACTATTTCAGCTCCGTAATTAATACGTCCCATATTTTCAACTAGAATTTCTAAAATACCGTTAAAAGGAATAGAAATTGTCAACTCGTAATTTTTAAAAACTCTATTCAATTCACCCACCTTAACTCCATTTACATAAACTGTAGCAAAGTCTCTCAATCCCTCAATCTTTAATTTACCAGAAGAAATTGGCTGCGTAAATCTTTTACGATATAAAACATATCCGTTTCCTTGACCTAACTTTTCAAATGTTAAGGGCTGGTCATTTACAACTGCTTTTTCTTTTTTGATCCAACTCAAAACATCCATACTTGATTTGACAGGCTGATTAGGATATTTTGCAACTGGTATTTTCTCTGGAATCGGAGCTAATTTTGTTTTAGAATACTTTTGCATTACTTCACGAATAGCCATGAATTTTGGTGTTGCCCAACCTGCTTCGCTAATAGGAGCATCATAATCATAACTTGTAATATCCGGCTGAATGTCACTTTCTTCATTATAATTTGCTCCAGAGGTAAATCCAAAATTAGTACCACCGTGCACCATATAATAATTAAAAGAAACACCTGCATCAAGGTATTTTTTAGTTTGACTTGCAATCTCTTCAGATCCAATTTTAATAAATGGTTCTGCCCAATGATCCAGCCATCCAGAATAAAACTCTGCTACCATGTAAGGACCTTGTCCTTTATGGTATTTATCGACCTGTTTCTTTAAATTTTCTATATTAGATTCTCCATTTGCAGTTGGCAGCACGCCTTCAACAGCACCGCCTTCAAACAGCCAAGTACCGTCAGAAGTAAAAAAAGGCTCTGGAAACCCAGTTTCTTTAAGCATATTGTAAATGGCAGTTTTGTAAGCTTTATGATCCTCAGCACTAATATCGGTTCTTTGAGAAACATAAGAACCAAATTCATTTTCAGCCTGAACCATAATAATTGGCCCTCCTTGGTTAGCAAAAAGTCCTTTTACCTCTGCATACAAATGTTCTAGATACGTTTTGCAAGCGTCTAAAAATGCTTTGTTATTGGTACGAATTACTAAATCTGGATTATTTTGCAGCCACCAAGGATATCCTCCAAATTCCCATTCACCGCAGGCATACGGACCTGGTCTAAGAATCACATACAATCCTTCACTTTTAGCCAGACGTACAAATTCTGCTAAATTTTTATTTCCTGTTTTAAAATCCCATACACCTGGCTCAATTTCGTGATAATTCCAAAACACATAGGTAGCCACGGTATTCAATCCCATAGCTTTAATCATTTGCAGCCTATGTTTCCAATACTCTTTAGGAATACGCTCGTAGTGCATTTCTCCCGAATGTATTTTTATAATTTTCCCATCTTGTTTAAATTCTCCATTAGATATAGAAAATCCTTTGCTTTGTGCCCTAGTAAAAAACGGCATCAAACAAATCAATAATACTCCGAGCTTAAATAATATCTTATTCATTCTTTTTCAGATTATACATTTATAAACTTAACAAGCATTTCACGTTAAGCTATGTGTGAGAAACTAATTTCTTGCTAAACTCTTTTACCAAGTTTCAAAAAAACTATGTTTCTATGTGTTTAAAAATATTTAATTCACCAAAATCTCATCCACAAACAACCAAGAGCTTTCTCCTTTCGGACTTTTCTTTAAGTTGCCTCCAATTACTTTTACATAACGTGCATTTTGTTTTTGGAAATTAATTTTGAAATCTTTCAATTCTGGAACTGGATTTACCGCATACGGACGCATTATTTTACCCACTTGCGTGTATTTAATTCCGTCTGTAGAAATCAATACTTTCACTTGAATTGGGAAATTAACTCCAGCACCTTGACTTTCTAAAGCTCCAACTGATACTTGCTCAATACTTTCTACTTTCTCCAAATCGATTACCAATTCCATATCATTAACCAGCCAAGCCTGCCATTGTCCGTCATGGAAATTTTTGCTTCCGCGAATGGCATTTACCATTGTATTAGCATCTCCTTTATAACTCTGGTTGAAAGGCGTTAAGTATTTCACTTTTTTCGCAAATCCTTTATGGAAAACAATCGTATCCGTAAATGTTTTTCCAACTGGTTTTTCGTCTTGAAATAAAGAAGCTTTTAAAACTGTTGTTTCTTTAATTTCAATTGGAGTTGTATATTTTATAGCATGATGATCAATGCTTTGGTTTCCTAAAACATAGCGGATATCTGGATTTGGAAATTCATTTTTCAATTCCACTTTCACTTGTTTATTGGCCAAATCTGCTGTTGAAGAAGCGGTTACCAAATACGCGCTTTTCGCATAATTTAATCCTTGATAATCGTAACGTTTAAACATTGAAAACAATCTCGACGTAAAATCGTTCCAATTACGTTTTTCTTTCGGACTCCATAAGGTTTCAGACAAAGCCGCTAATCTTGGAAAAATCATATATTCAGAATCTTTTGGTCCCGCAATATGCTCCGCCCATAAATTAGCTTGTCCGCCTAAAACGTGTGCTGCTTCCTGTGGCGTCATAGTTGAAACTACAGGATCAAATTTGTACACTTCACTTAACGGATTATAAGCATCAAAAGCTAAAGGTTCTTCGTTTTGAGGCCCTTGGTAAAAGTTGAAATAGCAAGGCGTTTCTGGTGTCATAATTACGTCATGACCTTGATCTGCTGCTTCAATTCCGCCTTTCATTCCTCTCCAGCTCATTACTGTTGCATCTGGAGCTAAACCGCCTTCTAAAATTTCATCCCAACCGATAACTCTTTTACCTTTTGAATTAATATATTTTTCCATACGTTTTACAAAGTAGCTTTGTAATTCGTCAACACTTTTCAAACGCTCATCTTTGATTCTTTTCTGGCAGTGTGGACATTTTGCCCAATTGGTTTTAGTTGCTTCGTCTCCACCAATATGAATGTATTTTGAAGGGAAAATGGTAATTACTTCATCAATTACATTTTGCAAAAATTCGAACGTAGTTTCTTTTCCAGCACAATAAATATCTGTCAGAGGCCAAACTCCGCCTGACGGAACGCCAATTCTCTGGTTGAAACAAGCCAATTCTGGATAAGCTGCAATGGCGCTGCTTACGTGAGCAGGCATTTCGATTTCTGGAATTACTTCAATTCCTTTTGTCGCTGCATATTTTACGATTTCTTTTAATTCCTCTTGCGTAAAAAATCCGCCGTAAGTTCCTTTTTCATCAGGATTTGTCGTTAATCTGGCATTCCAAGAAACATTTTCCTGATCTACTCTCCAAGCACCAACCTCTGTTAGTTTTGGATATTTTTTAATTTCAATTCTCCAACCCTGATCATCAACTAAGTGCATGTGCAGAACATTCATTTTATGTGCTGCCAAACGATCGATTGTGGCTAAAACATAATTTTTATCGAAGAAATGACGTGATAAATCCAGCATTAAACCTCTCCATTTAAAACGAGGCTCATCATTAATGGTCAAGCTTGGAATCTGCCATTTTGCAGAGCTAATCGCAAATTTACTTTCGATGGCTTCAGGAAGCAACTGTCTAACACTTTCTAAAGCATATAAGAATCCATTATTTCCTTTAGCAGAAATCACAATATTAGTTGGATTTACATCCAAAACGTAAGCTTCGTTTTTTAAGTTTGAATCTGTTTTCAATAAAACATAATTACTTGCAGGAGCTTTTGTTGTAACTTCTGGTTTCCATCCTGCCGCAGTCTCAAATTTAGAAGCCAAAGCATTTGCAGCATCTTTTTGGAAATCACCGTTTACTACAAACTTTGTATCTTTTGTAAATTCAAAAACACCAGTTTTAATAAGAGTCTGACTCGGTTTTGGAATGATATTAATATCACTTTCCGTGTAAACTTTCTGCGCATGAGCCGAGAAAACTAAAGTGATTAGGGTTAATAGGAATAGTAATTTTTTCATTCTTTGTTTTTTGGGTTCTCTAAGAGTTACTTCTAAAGGTACTTTTAGAGATTTAGTTTTTTAATTTTTGTTTGTCATTTCGACGAAGGAGAAATCTTCGTTAGTAGCTCCTCAACGCAACTCGCCAATCTTTGTAGAGTTTCTTGCGGAGATTTCTCCTTCGTCGAAATGACAAATATTGGGTATATTCTGTGTCGAATCGCGAGTGTGATTCCTCGTTCCTCGGAATGACAAACTGTTGCGTAAAACTTTGTCAAAGTTTGAAACTTTGACAAAGTTCTCAATTCGTTATGTTATTTATTAAGAGTGAAACGCCTCTAAACACAATACAATTCTATGTTTCTATGTGTTTAAAAACATTTACGCCCAGTTTTATTTATCCCAAGACATTTTAAATTTCGCGTCTTCCATTCTGTGACCTTTTACATCATCAGAAACGGCGTAATTAAATCCTGATCTTAAGCTGTAACCTGCGTATTCACCGTTTTTATTCAAAGCAATAAAACCAACTTGTAGGTATTCCATGTCTTTGTGGTTTTTATGTTTGTTATAAATACGTTCTGTAATTTCTTTACAAGCATCATAAGGCGATTTACCCTGACGCATTAATTCGACAACCATGGCGCTTCCGGCAGTTCTAATAACCGCTTCACCCAAACCAGTTGCCGCTGCTGCTCCCACTTCGTTGTCCAAGAAAAGACCCGCGCCGATTATGGGGGAGTCACCGACGCGTCCGTGCATCTTCCAAGCAGCACCACTTGTGGTACATCCGCCAGAAAGATTGCCATCTTGGTCTAACATTAGCATGCTTATGGTATCGTGATTTTCTATATTAATAACTGGCTTGTATTTGGAATCTTCCAGCCATTTTTTCCAGTCTTTTTCAGATTCTGGAGTTAATAAATTTTCTTCTTTAAAACCTTCAGACAAGGCAAATTGCAATGCTCCTTGCCCTGCTAACATTACATGTGGCGTGTTTTGTAATACCTTTTTCGCAACAGAAATGGGGTGTTTAATTCCTTGAAGGAAACAAACAGATCCACAATTGCTATTATGATCCATGATACACGCATCAAGAGTCACTTTCCCTTCGCGATCCGGATATCCTCCGTAACCCACACTGCGAACAGTTGGATCGGCTTCAGTTATTTTCATTCCAGCTTCGATGGCGTCTAAAGCTGATTTTCCTTCTTTTAAATTCTTCCAAGATTCTTTATTTGCAGGCAAACCATGATTCCATGTCGAGATGATAATTGGTTTCTGCTGCTTTTTTTCTTTTGGTTCTGCAGCTGTTTCTTCATTTTCGTGATTTGCAGCAAATCCGCTTACACCCAAAACAGAACTAATGGCTAAGGTGCCTAAAGTTGTTTTCTTAATAAAATCTCTTCTATTTGACATGTCTTTTTGGTTTTAATTCAACTCTAAGAAACTACGTGTTCTTGATGTTGCTAAATTAATCAGTAATAATTTTTAATCCCAGAAAAATCGACTACAACGACGCTTTTACCGACTTAATTGTTTTTAAATTACTTTCTGATAAAGCATTTCCGTCAAAAAATGAAACTCCTGTTGCACCATTTTTCTTAGCTTCTAAAATCGCTTCTTTCAATTCTGCATCCGATTTTAAACCTGGAATATAAATTCCTGTATTTACTTTCGTTTGTTTTCCTTCTAAATCGGCTACACCTTGTTTGGTTGCGTAACCTACCCAGTCAATTTCTTCATCATAAAAACTATGATAAATCATTGGATACACTTCATCAATATTCCATTTATCCCAACGCTGGCGTACCATATGATCTGCCATTTCTGGATAAGGAAATACGGCTGCCGTTAATTTTTTATTGTTTTTATGAGCAATTTTATACGCATCGTCAACCACCGCTTTTACTGCATTTAATCTGAAGTTTTTCCACTCCATATCAATGGAAGTATTGTGGCTCTTTTTTGGGTTTTTATGATGTTCTTTTTCGAATTTGCTTACGCAAGCATCACAATAACAGAAATCAAACTGAGGCAATTCTACATCCTGAACCAAATTATATTTTGGCAATAAACTGATTGGCAAGAAAATATCCGGAAAACGGATGTAGTCTAAATGTACACTTTCGATTCCTTCAACTTTTGCTAAACCTTCAACCAATCCTAAAACGTGGTTTCTAGATTCTTCTTTAGTTGGGCAAAGCCATTGGTAATAGTCTACATACGGACGATTATCAAAGCAAGATTTTCCCTCTTTGCTTACTTGATACCAATCTGGATGCTGTAAAGCAATCGAATCATTTGGGCGATTCATTGCCATAATCCAAGCGTGAACTTTTAGTCCTTCTTTTTTTGCAAGCGGAACTAATCTTGCTAATAGTTTCGGATCGGTTTGCGTGTTAATTAAAACTTCATCGATTCCGCCGTCTTTGTATTTTTTGAATTCTTTAGAATAATCTGCATCCGATTTTTTCGCGTCAGCAGTGGTCCAAACACCAAAAGTGAATTTACCGTTTTCCTGATCTTTGGTTTCTTTTTGTCCGCAAGAGAATAAACTCAGCGAAAGCGCTAATACTAAAACTTTTGATAGTTTTTGCAACCTACTCGTTCGTAATAATTTTACCATCTTCTTTAATTATTAAGGTTTTGTTTGAAAAAGGACTTTTTACCAAGATATTAAATCCTGATGAATGATTTTCTAAAATTGGCTTTAAAGTCTTTCCGTTAACCACTATATTTTTTTTACTGATACTTTGCAGTGATTTTGCCCAAGATTTATTCTTTTCGAAATATCTTTTTTGAGCGCGGTACAACGTATACAGTTCCCATTTTACTTTTTCTTCCTGTGGAATTGTAAAAGTATCCTGTCCTCCTATTTCTTTTGAAGAGAAGTATACATAAGCCCATTTTTCGGGCTCATGCATATTTATCACTCCCATAGGCGACCAAACCCAATTGTATTCTGGGAGAAACTTTCCTTCTGAATCTTTTTTGCGTTCATATTTTCCGTCGATAACTGAATGCTGCCAATTCACTCTAGAGAAATTGACTTTCCAAAATTTATCTTTCGGAACAATATCGTCGAAATAAGATGTCTTATAAACTGACCACGGAATAGCAATTTCTAATGTCCAGCCTTTATCAATATCTGAAGCATTATTTAAAGTTCCATCAATCTTTACAGCCGATTTTAAACCTGTAATATTCCAATCGTTTAAAACCGTATTTTTTTCTCTATAAGGTTTATTAATAAATAGATCCCAAGCGGTGTTTAACGCATTTATTTCTAATTCATAATAATTATGAGTATCATTATCTGGATCAATAAAAACCTCAAAATCATTGTTATAAAAAATAATTGTATCGCGTTGTCTTAGATTTGCCCAAACGTGAGGCTCTTCCATTTTTGCCAGGATATAGTAGTAATTATCGTCCCAAAGCATTTTGACTTGAGTATTGTATTTTGGTTTTTCAACGCCTTCTATGTCGACAAAAGGTGTTGTCCAAGTTGCTTTTTCCCAGTCTTTATCTGCCCCGTCTCCGTCAATAACAATTTCTTTTGAAGTCTTATACGCAATATAACTTTTTGGTGTAACCTCTTTTTCAGATTGCGAATAACCCATCAATCCAACAAAAAAAACGGCAAGGGACAATAATTTACTTCTACTATGCATCTTTATATTATAAACTATTATCTTTTGTAAACTGAATTACTTCACTTAATTTTCCGAAAGCGATCGCTACGTGTGTATCTGCAGCACCATAATAAACTGCTAATTTGTCTTCTTCTACATCGTGTAAAGCAGCGCAAGGGAAAACTACGTTTGGAACATCTCCAACCATTTCATAAGTCTCTGCTGGGCCTAATAAATAAGGTTGTGTTCTGTATTTTACTTGATCTGGCGAATCAACATCTAAAAGCGCTGAACCCATTGCATAACGGAAACCGTTGCAAGTATTAATAACTCCATGATAAATCATTAACCATCCTTCATCAGTTAAAATCGGAATTGGTCCTGCACCTACTTTAGTACATTGCCAAGCACTTTTTTCGAACGGACTTGGTTTCATAACCAATCTATGTTCTCCCCAATATTTCATATCTGGGCTGTAACTGATCCAGATATCTCCAAAAGGTGTGTGTCCGTTATCACTTGGACGGCTTAACATTGCGTATTTTCCGTTGATTTTTTGTGGGAATAAAACTCCGTTTCTGTTGAATGGTAAAAAGGCATTTTCACATTGGAAAAATTCTTTAAAATCGAAAGTATAACCAATACCAATTGTTGGTCCGTTGTAACCGTTACACCAAGTAATCCAGTAACGATCTTCGATCCAAACCACACGCGGATCGTATTTATAAGCCGATTCGATCATTTCTGTATTTCCAGATTTCATCTCAATTGGTTCATGGTTAATGTCCCAATTGATACCATCTTTACTGAAACCAGCAAAAATATTCATCTGAACTGCTTTGTTATCACATCTGAAAACCCCAGCATATCCGTCTCCAAAAGGTACAACTGCACTATTGAATATACTGTTTGATGAAGGAATCGAATATCTGTCGATAATTGGATTCTCAGAATATCTCCACATTACATCTTTACTGTTTTCGGGTCTGTCTTGCCAAGGAATAGTACTCATTTTTTGTTTTTTTTATGTATTAGTTTTTTGTTTTTTTATTCTTTTTTAAACACATAGAGACATAGTTTTTTGGAACGTTCAAAGGCATTTCACTTTGAATAAATCACATAGCTCTATTTTGTCATCCTGAGGAACGAAGGATCACACTAGAAGCTCCGCAATCTATGTCGCCAATCTTTGTCGAGTTACGTGTGTGATCCTTCGTTCCTCAGGATGACAAACTGCACTGTAAAACTTTGTCAAATTTTTGAGCTTTTACAAAGTTGCTGTACATAGTAACACCGCCAATCTTACTTTCCCGTAGTTGAAACTACGGGCTATGTTTAAAATCTATGTGTTAGAAACTAGTTTCTTTCTCTTATCTTTTTCAACATCAAAAAAAATCTATGTTCCTATGTGTTTAAAATTTATCGAATCAAAATAATCTCCTCTAAAATCCTGATTCTATACTCTTTATTCTATACTCTTTATTCTTTTCTCTTTATTCTATTCTCTAAAAATCTACTCTTCAATCTTCCTAACTCGATCCAGCCAAGTAAACTTCAACACTGTAGTCGTAACCAAGAAAACCACCAATGCCACAGCCGCTTTTGGATAATCTCTAATGATGAAATAGATTGGAAGCAGAATCATACTTGACTGCCATACAATTCCAATTACACAATTCATCATATCTAGATAGAAATCATTATTTTTTTGGAAAGATTGATCTTCCGCTTTTAATTGTTTGTAAACTGGTCCCCAGAATCCCCAAGGTCTCACATTGCTGTAGAAAGATTTTAAAACTTCAATATCAGTTGGTTTACTTAAATAAGTTCCCAAAAGACAACCTAAAATTGACATTCCGAAAATTAATGGGAATAAGTAAATAGATGGAACTTGCGAAAGATCATGCAAGAATGTTCCAGCTGTTAAATTTCCTTTGTTTTGATCTAAAACAAACTGAAGAGAAGCAGCAATTAATCCGCCGACCATTCCCCAGAAATAACCCCATCCGTTAAAACGCCACCAAATCCATTTTAAGAAGTTCGCTGCAACGTAACCTCCGTAAAGAGCACTTGTAATCCAAAGTGTTAATGAGTTGATCGAATCTGCGAAGAATCCCATGAAAACTCCAAGACCAACAACTAAGAAAGAAGAAATCTGACTTACTTTAATATAGTGCTGATTTGAAGCAACTGGTTTAAAGTATTTTTTATAAATATCATTTACAATATATGCTGGTCCTGCATTTACAAAAGCCGAGAATCCAGACATGAAAGCGGCTAATAAACCTGCAAGAAGAATTCCTTTAATTCCAACTGGAATATAAAGATTCACCACTTTTGGCATTAATAATTCTAAATCTGCGCCCGTTAAATTTACGTTTGCGTTTAATTCTGGCGCTAAATTCACTAAAGCAATAACTACAATTCCTGTAATCAATAAATATCTAGGAATGAATAAAATTAAGTTGGTAAAACCACTCATGTAAGCTGCTTCTTTTACCGATTTTGTAGAAAGAACACGTTGTAAATCGTAACTTGGAGTTGGTCCTGCAACACTTGCAAAGAAACCTTTGAAAAGTGTCATCCCGATAAATGCTCCGAACATTTTATAACCTTCCGTATCAATTAATCGGTTGAAAGTTTCGAATTTATCGCTCCATTGCGTTTCAAATTCCCATCCGAAGAAAACATTTTTCCATTCTGGCGTAATTACCGAATTGATCTGAATATCTGTATAATTAATGAATGCATAACCGGCGATTAAAACTCCCGCAACAATCATAATAATATATTGTACAACCTCTGTCGCTACAACAGAAAACATTCCGCCTTTAACCGTATAAATGGTTGTTAAGAAAATGATTAACAATGCATAAGCTTGTTCTGAGGTTAAGAAAACTCCGCCATTCATGTGAACTGTTAAATCCCAAGGAAGAATAATAGTTACAAATTTTCCGATTCCAACGAAGAAATACGCGATGAAACCAATTGTAGAAATGATCGCAAAAATAGCCACAATAATATGTGATGCTTTTCCTGCTTTGTCGCTTCCAAAACGAGTTAAAATCCATTCGGAACCTGTCATTACTTTTGATCTTCTAATCCAGACCGCAAGGAACATCATCACAAAAATCTGATTCCAAATTGGCCAAAGCCACATAAACATGAAACTTTTTACACCATATAGAAATAAAACTCCAATCATCCAGGAAGTTCCCGAAACATCAAACATTCCTGAGCCATTGCTCAATCCTAAAAAATACCATTTGATTGATTTCCCACCAAGAAAATAATCATCAAGTCCTTTTGATGCTTTTCTTGAAATCCAGATTCCGATACCGACCGAGAGTACGATATAGATTAAAATGATTGATACGTCTATTATGTTCATTAAATTATTTATTTTGAATTAGTTAGTTCAGACCCCAGTTTTTGTTTGGCTGCGCTCCCATTACAAAATGAAGTACACCGCCTTTTAGCATTTCTTGGTGAGAAATTGCAGTTTTATTAAATGCTTTTCCGTTTAAAGTAACCGATTGGATATAGAAGTTTTTGTTTGAAACATTTTCTGCTTCAATTACAAAAGTTTTTCCATCTGGAAGATTTAAAGTTGATTTTTCGAAAATCGGACTTCCAATTTCGTATTCGCCAGAAGCTGGATTCATTGGGTATAATCCCATTGAGCTGAATACATACCAAGCCGACATTTGTCCGCAGTCTTCGTTTCCGCTTAGACCGTTTGCTGACGTATTGTATTGAGTATCTAAAATGTGGCGTACCCAATATTGCGTTCTCCAAGGCTGACCTGCATGATTAAACATGTAAGCAATATGGTGACTTGGCTCATTACCATGTGCATATTGTCCGATCAAACCAGAAATATCTGCAGAAACATTATTTCCTGTAATCTCAGAACTCTCTGTAAATAATTGTTCTAAACGTTTTGTGAAAATATCGTTTCCTCCGTGAAGCTTAATAAAATCATCTACATTATGAGGTACAAACCAGCTGTGTTGCCAAGCATTTCCTTCGGTATAATCGGTATGCTCTCTGTGATTGGAGTGTTTTGGATCAAAAGGCTCGTTCCAAGATTTTCCATCTTCCGATTTTCCTCTCATGAAACCAGATTTGGCATCAAACAAATATTCGTAAGCTTTTGAACGTTTAGAGAAAAATTCATAATCAGCTGTTTTTCCTAAAGCTTTCGCCATTTGAGCCACACACCAATCGTCGTAAGCATATTCTAAAGTAATGGTAACCGATTCGTCTAATAAATTATAAGGAATGTAACCGTATTTTTTGTAGAAATTCAAACCGCGTTCGTCCTGCATCATTGTTGCTTTCATGGCTTCAAAAGCTTTTTCAGCATCAAAACCTTTAATGCCTTTCATATAAGCATCTACAATAACTGGAATCGAATGATATCCTGTCATCGTATTAGTTTCATTAGCGTATAATGTCCAAACTGGAAGTATCTTTTTGGTTTCATAATACGCTAACATCGAATTAACTAAATCGGAAACTTTTGTTGGTTCTAACAGGGTCAGCAATGGGTTTTCTGCTCTAAATGTATCCCAAAGCGATAATGTAGAGTAAGCGGTATAATCTTTAGCAGTAATAATTTTATCGTCTTCTCTTCTAAATTGCCCGTTTTTATCGCTATATGTTACCGGTGCAACTTGAGCATGATATAAAGCGGTATAGAAAATAGTCTTTAAAGAATCAACTGGAGTTTCAACTGTAATTTTGCTTAAAGCTTTGTTCCAATCTAAAGATGCTTCTGTTTTTACTTTTTCAAATTCTTGATCTTTATCTAAATTGTCTTTCGCATTAGCGATACTTACAGAAGAAAGCGCCACTTTAACGCCTAATTCTTTAGAGTTTTTGCCATCGAAGAATAATTGCAGAGCTGTATTTTCACCTTCAGCATTCTTACCTGAAACTACTTTTTTATCAGCAGTAATAATAGATTCTGTAATGGGTTTAGAAAACTTGGCAACAAAAAACACTTTCTGATTTTTTGCCCAACCCGTACTGTAACGGTAACCGCTAATGGTATTTTGGTCTTCAACTGTAATGGCAGTTTTTACCGCTTTGTCCCAGTTAATGGCAAAACCTAAATCGACAACAACAGATTGCGTATCGTTATTATTATAGGTATACTTATGGTATGCGGTTCTTAGTGTAGAAGTTAATTCTACATTGATTTTAGGATCTTCAAGAAAAACTTGGTAATAACCCGGTATTGCTTTTTCGTTAACATGATTATATTTTGATTTATACGGTAAGAAATCGCGTGAAGCGGCTTTGGCGGTTAAGTCTAACTTTTTGTTTGTCGGCATAAATAAAATATCTGCCAAATCACCGATTCCTGTCCCGCTTAAATGTAAATGACTAAATCCAGAAACTATTGAGTCAGAATAATGATAGCCCGAGCACCAGTCCCAGCTAGAAACCCCATTATCTGGACTCACTTGCAGCATCCCAAACGGAACTGTTGCACCCGGATATGTATGTCCGTGCCCACCTGTACCTATAAAAGGATCTACATAATTTGTTGCAAAACTTTGTTTATGTTGATTTTTATCTACATTTATTTTGCAACTTGCAGTTAAAATTACCGTCAGAGAAAGCAGAGTAATTTTCCTCATATCAAAACAATATTAATTTAACTTTAAATTTAGATAAATTCAACTTTTACCAAAATATTTTTAGACGGACGACATTTAAACAGCTCTAAACATCAAAAAATAGTAACAAACGACATTCTATTCTACGATTATGATTTTCAACTCAAAAAAACCTTATAGTTTACCTATACGTTATCATGTTTACTTTTGGCTAACGTATTTTGTATTCAATACATTCCGCTGGGGAAGCTATTTTAATGATTATGTTTATTCATTAAAAACCACCTTACTCGGATTTCCAATTCACATGGCATTGTGTTATCTAAATATTTTGGTTTTAATGCCTCACTTTATTTACCGCAAAAAGTACGTCCTATATATTATAAGTGTATTGTCAGCGATTTTTATCATGGTTGTTTTAAAATTTAATCTGACTTATCTACTGATTACACACGACGTTTGGCCTGAAGGTCCGCAGACCATCAGTACACTTACACTCAATTACACGATAGATATGATGATGGGTGAATTGTATGTAATGACTTTTGTTACTGCCATTAAAATCACTTTAGATTTCTTAAAAGAACAAAGACGTGTGACAGATTTAGAAAAATCGCAGCTAGAAACCGAATTGTTGTTTTTGAAGTCACAGATTTCTCCACATTTTTTCTTTAATACCTTAAATAACATTTATTCACTCTCTGTAGAAAAATCGAACAAAACACCAAAAATCGTTTTAAAGCTTTCCGAATTGATGCGCTACATGCTTTATGAAACAAAAGGCAAAAAGCAGACTCTAGAAAATGAGATTATGTGCATTCAGAATTATCTGGATTTGGAAAGAATTCGAAACGGAGAACGACTAGAAGTAGATATGTCTATTTCTGGAGATATTCACGATAAAGAAATTTCTCCAGTCCTTCTGTTGACTTTCGTTGAAAATGCTTTTAAGCACGGCGTGAACAAAAACACTGGAAATGTTTTAATTGACATTAGATTTAAAGTAAAAGGAGATTTTTTATACTTCACCATTTCAAACCCAATGCCCGAATTTACCGTACATAAAGATAATTTTAACAAGTCAAGTGGTATAGGTATTGAAAACGTAAAAAAAAGACTCGAATTAGGATATAATAAAAGTGACTATAAGCTTTCATTTAAAAATAAAAAGAATATTTTTGTCGTTAAACTAGTTATAAAAGTCACATAGCCCCTCGATTTTAACTATTACTAAAATTATACTTACAAGAAACCACACACTGGCCAAAAATAACAGTACAAATGAAAATAAAGTGTTTAATTATCGATGATGAGCCATTGGCAATAAACGTTATTAAAAATTATATTGAACAGATTGAAGATCTAGAATTAGTAAATACTTTTAGCAATTCTATCGAAGGATTAAATTTCTTAAAAAACAATACTATAGATGTAATTTTTCTAGACATTAACATGCCTGTTTTGGACGGTATTAATTTTATTAAAAGTTTAGAAAATCCTCCTCTACTTATTATTACAAGTGCTTACGATCAGTTTGCGATTGAAACTTACGAGCTTGATGTTTTAGATTATCTAGTAAAACCAATTGAGTTTCCTAGATTAATGAAAGCGGTAAACAAAATCAACAAACGTCTTAATAATGCAACCAAGCTTCCGCAGGAAAATAGCAAAGAGAATCCTTTCATTTTCGTGAAAATCGACAAGAAAAAAATGAAGAAGATTTTCTTGAACGAAATTCTGGTTATCGAAAGCTTAAAGGACTACTTGAAAATTAGTACAACTTCTGGAAAGTTTATCATTCACAGTACTTTATCTGATTTTACAAGTTTATTGCCTGAGAGAGATTTTATCAGAATCCACAGATCTTATACGATTGCAATTGACAAAATTGACGCCGTTGAAGGAAACAGCATTGAAATTGAAGGACTTCGATACGTTATAGGAAGATCTTATATTGATGAAGTAAAACAGAAAATCCTTAATTCTTCTATATAAAGGTTTAACCGCAAAGCACGCTAAGGTTTACGCAAAGTTCGCAAAGTTTTTCCTCAAAGCTTTGCGAACTTTTTTTTCTCATTTTTCAGACAACGTAAAAATAAAATCTTAGCGAACTTTGCGTATTCTTTGCGCACTTTGCGGTAAAAAAAACTTTGCGGTAAAAAAAATCTCGTCGGTAAAAGACAAAAAACGCATAGAAAACGAAAATGCGGCCAACCACGACCGCATTTTCTCTCAATTATAGGTAACTAACCAAAATAAACCATGAAATAGTCTATTATTTTTATGCTGCAAAAAACTAAAAGTGATATCTTTTAAACGCTTCAATAGCCGAATAATCTGCTAAACCTAAGCTGTGATATTTTTCTGCAGTCAATCTATTTCTATCTTCAACTCGAACCCAAAACTCCCTGCTATCATCACCTTGAAACATAACGCCGTCTTTTTGAGACTGGTGATAAAAAATGGCATGTCGTTTCTTTAAAACCTGGTCAGGACTCATTGGTACTGCCATGTCAATTTGGTACGATTCCCATTCATGCCATGCGCCTCGATACAACCAAACCCAGCAATCATCCATAAAGCTTTTGTTTTTTAGTCTTTTCAAAGCTTCGAACAAACTGTCTAAACATACTTTATGAGTTCCGTGCGGATCTGCTAAATCTCCAGCGGCATAAATTTGATGCGGTTTTATTCTTTCAATAATGTCACACATAATGTCAACATCTGCATCTGAAAGATTATTCTTTTTAACCGTTCCTGTTTCGTAAAACGGAAGATCCAAAAAGTTTACATTAGAATCTGGCAAACCAATGTAGCGAGTTGCTCCAAAAGATTCGCTTCTTCTAATTAATCCTTTTAATTTTCTAACTTCTAACGAATCAATTTCATTTCCAGTTCTGTTCTGAAGAAAATCGATTATTTTATCAGACATTCTAGAATCTGGATGTAATGCTTTCGAAATTTCTGCAAACTTTAAAGCTTCAACATCTGAAACCGCAATATTTCCAGACGTCTGATAGGCTACATGAACCTCGTGCCCCTGCTCTACCAAACGGTCGAATGTTCCTCCCATTGAAATCACATCATCATCTGGATGCGGGCTGAAAATGATAATTCTTTTCTTTTCCGGCGTGGAACGCTCCGGTCTGTACGTATCATCAGCATTGGGTTTTCCGCCCGGCCATCCCGTGATGGTTTGCTGCATTTTATTGAACATTTTAATATTCAAATCGTATGCAGTTCCTTCTTCCGTCAAAAGACTCGACATTCCGTTGTCGTTATAATCTTTGTCCGTCAGTTTAAGGAAAGGTTTCTTCGTCAACTCACTTAACCAAGCCACCGCTTTTAATTTTAATCCATCTGTCCAAACACAAGACTTAACCAGCCAAGGCGTTTTAACTCTTGTTAGTTCAGACGAAGCTTCTGTATCTAGAACAAATGTTGTGTTGTTATGCTCTTGCAAATACGTAGCTGGAACTTGCGAAGAAACTTCTCCTTCGATTGTCTTTTTTATAATTCCTGCTTTACTGATTCCCCAGCCAAGCAAAACGATTCTTTTTGCATTTCTAACGGTTCCAATTCCCATTGTTATGGCTTTTCTCGGAACATTGTCAATTCCTAAAAAAGAAGAAGCCGCATCAACTCTCGTGATATGATCCAAAGTAATACTTCTGGTTCCCGAATTCACATGAGAACCTGGCTCATTAAACCCAATGTGTCCTGTTCTACCGATTCCTAAAAGCTGAAAATCTAATCCGCCGTACGATTTAATTTTCATCTCATAATCGATGCAATATTGCTGTAACTCCTCGGCACTCACCTGCCCGTCTGGAATATTTATATTTTTAGGAAGAATATTTACATGATGAAATAAATGTTCGTGCATAAAATGATAATAACTCTGAATATCATTCTTATCCATCGGATAATATTCATCTAAGTTAAAAGTCACAACATTTTCAAAACTTAAACCTTCCTCTTTGTGCATTCTAACCAATTCTTCATAAACCTTAATTGGCGAAGAACCTGTAGCCAAACCTAAAACACAAGGTTCGTTTAGCTCGTTTTTTCTCTGAATTAAATTGGCAATTTCTTGCGCGACAAGTAAAGAAGCTTCTTGCGACGATTCGAAAATAACATTGTGAATTTTCTCAAAACGAGTTTCTTCAAATTTCCCTGCTTCTCTAAAACCTATATCTTCTTTAATCATTTGCCTTGTCATTAAATTTCTAAAATAAAAGTAGAATTAAATTATCCGCTCGTACTAAAAATTCGACTAATAACGGCTAAGCTTCGGCAAAAGACAAAATTAGGCAACCTCAAAAAAGCAATTCTTTTTTTACAGGCTTCGGAGAAGCCAAATATTTATAGCAAAAGGATAACCATTTATATTATAAAGCTCCAGAGGAGCGACATATTTTTCTACATTCTCAATATATGTCGCTCCTCCGGAGCTCTTTTTTATTTGTCTTATTTCTATTCTATAAATATGTCACCCCGCTGGGGTTTTAGAGACACAATAATTTTTACAAAAAATCCTTCTATGAAATGCTTTTTTCAAAGCTCTTGCTTCAAAAAAAAAGCATTTATTCAATTACCCCAATTTCAGCAATTGAAACGGTTTGCCCTTTTCCTACAGCAGCTGTGGCAACAAATCTTAAAAATCTTGTTTTTACCGCAGTAAAACTCTTAAGTTGCTCAATTGGGTTATGTTTAATGTTCGAGAACTCTCCCTCCGATTGTTTTGTCCAAGTAATATTGTCTTCGCTCGTATAGAATTCGTAATTCGAAATCAAATTCAAATTATTTCCAACTTGCTGTGGCGTGTATGTAAAGCCTTTTATTTCTCTTGCTTCACCCATATCGATAATGATTGCTTGAGGCAGTTTGTTTTGATCATTTCCAAATCCCCAATCGGTATTGGCATCTCCGTCAATAATTCTTTCAACCGATTTATCATCTCCGCTTGAAATAGAAATCACGCTCCATTTTTCTTTAGAAACACCATATTTAGCCGTTTTTACCGCGCTGTTGATTTTCTCTTTTGTATTTCTCGAAATGGCTTTAATTTCTACTGCTTTATTGTATATGAATGGCGCTTTGTATAAAGTACTTTTTTCTGAAGGATTTTTTCCGTCAAGCGAATAATAAACTGCATTGCCGCTTTCCGATTTAATCGTAACTAAACCATTTTTATCACGAAGAATTTGCGGCTCTTTTACAAAAGTCGGAGCATTATACGCTTGGATTGTACTGATTACAAATCCTGCTTTAGCATCCAAAATATTAACTCTAATTGCAGAAGCTGTTACACGATCTAAACGAAGAATTCTTTTGTAGCCAATTGTAGTTTCGTTGGAAATCGTTTTCCATTGTCCGTCCACTTTTGCTTCAACAGAAAATTCTTTTACACGTTGCCCAAGCTTAATATATTCTTGAAGTAAAATTCTATTGATTGCGGTTGGCTTTTTAAACGTAAATTCGATTGTAGCTTGTTTTACTTTATCGTCGGTTGCCCAATAGGTATTTTTATTTCCATCAATTACATTCTGAGGTCCAAAATTAGAATCGTTTCCACGAATGTTTGAAGCTTGAACCTGATTTCCCGCTAATAGTTCTTTTTTGAAATCGGCTTTAATTGTAGCAACCAATTCTTTTAATCTCGCTTCGTCATTTTCATGAACCAAACCGCGTCTGTCAACTGGAAGATTTAATAATAAAGTAGCATTTCGTCCAATCGATTCGTAATAAATATCGACCATTTCGTCAAGCGAACGAACCTTATCGTCTTCCACAGAATGATAAAACCATCCCGGTCTGATCGAAACATCGGCTTCGCCAGGAACCCATTTTTCGCCGTCTTCATGTCCAGACATGAATTCGCTATAATGCACTTTTCCAGCCAACTCATCTTTTTGGCGTAATAACGACCAATTGGTTTTTCCTGCACGCCCTTCTTCGTTTCCAATCCATCTTGCTTCAGATGGACCAACTCCCCAAACCAATGTCTTCGGGGCGATGCTGTAAATTAACTTATAGGTTTCATCCCAATTATAATAAGTAAGCGTATTAATTTTTCTGGTTTCGTTGGCACCGCCGTAATAGCCGTCACCACCGTTTGCACCGTCAAACCACATTTCAAAAACATCTCCATAATTTGTCAATAATTCCTTTAACTGATTTCTGAAATACGTTATATATTCAGGTTTGCCGTATTGTGGATGGTTTCTATCCCAAGGCGAAAGGTATAATCCGAGTTTTAAATCGTATTCTTTACAAGCTTCGGCCAATTCTTTAACCAAATCTCCTTTTCCATTTTCCCAAGGCGAATTCTTAACTGAACGTTCTGTATAAGCTGAAGGCCAAAGGCAAAAACCATCGTGATGTTTAGCAACCAGAATAATGCCTTTCATTCCCGCTTCTTTTACCACGCGCGCCCATTGACGAACGTCTAATTGCGACGGATTAAAAAGCTCTGGCGATTCGTCTCCGTAACCCCATTCTTTATTGGTAAAAGTGTTTAATGAAAAATGCACAAAAGCATAAAATTCCATTTCCTGCCAATCGATTTGTTTCTGTGTCGGAAGCGGTCCAAAAGGCTTTGGTGCATTGGCGAATTCCTGACTTGAAGCATTAGAAATTACACCAAAAAGACATAAGGAAAGGAATATTTTTTTCATTGCTGATCTGCTTTAAAATGGTCTATAAAGCATAAATGTACTATAAATTGAAATTTATCGAATAGAATTTCGACCAACAACATTTTTTTAAGCGTTTTGGTCAAAAGTACATTTTTAGTAAATACATCTTATTGAGAATTAGGTCAAACTTTTTGTCTTGATTCTGAAAATAGAAATCAGAATAATAGATAAAATCACAAAGGACAGTAAAACAAAAAATCCGTTTATAATGGCTATTTCAAAACCTAATTTAGTTGCATCTATAAACGGATACGGATAAAATTCGGTTGCAAGTCCATGAAACAAAGTGTAAATGATATAGATAATTGGATAAATCAGCCAAGACGAAATAACTTTAAAAGAGATCTTTTCTGGACTTACAAAAAACAGCCAGAAAAAGAAAAATAGAACAGGCACAACGGTATGGAAAATTTCGCTTACAATAAGATGATGTCCTTCTAAATGGAGAGTTGGACGAAGAAGCAAATTAAAAACAATTCCGACAATCAATATATAAACTGTAATTGCCGTAATAGTAGTGCACTTTCTAAAGAAAGCATTTGCTGCAGTTCTTCCGCCAAATAATAACAAAGCACTGCAAAGAAAAACGATCGTATTTGTTGTAATCGTAAAGAAACTAAAAAAGCGGACTGCCGCGCTGAAAAAAGTAAATTCAGGATTTTTTAACAGCAAGTAAAACTGTACAGGCAAGGCGTATAATTCTAAGGCAAAAATAATACCCAGCAAAATCTCCCCTTTTATTTTTGTGGTATTTTCTCTTTCCATATTTCGCTAAAAGTCAGATTACTAAAATAAGGATTTTATTCGAAATATTTACAGCACTCTTTTCTGTTTCTCACTCTCAGCAATCGTTTTTTCAAGCCTTGACAGTTGTGTTTTTTCCTGCTTAGCACTCATGATCCAATGAATCATTACTTTTTTATAAGAAGGCGCTTGCTTCTCAAAATATTCCCAAGCGATTTTATTGCTTTTAAACTGTTTTTCATACAATTCTAAAAGTGGAACAGGTTCTTTTTCATGCGAATAAATCTTAGACTTATTTTCGGTTCTAAAACTAAATGCTTTCAAACCAGCATCGGTCATTAAACCCGCTTTAGTCAAATCTTCCATCTTTTGAATATTAATTGCGCTCCAAATACTGGAAGGTTTTCTCGGAGTAAAACGTATCGTATAACTTTCCGTATCAATAGATTTTCGAACACCATCAATCCAGCCAAAACAAAGCGCTTGATCTACAGATTCTGACCAGCTCATAGAAGGCTTTTTAATCGTAACTTTATAAAAACCAACCAAAAGTTCTTTTTCGTTTTGGTGGTTTTTCTCGAGCCATTTTCTAAATTCTAACTGATCTGCAAAGAAAGTTGGTTTCATTTATTCTTTAATTTTCTATAAATATAAAATATTCCAAACAAAAAATCCGCTTCTAAGTTGAAGCGGATTTTTTATTAAGTATCACAAGTTACATTATCCCAATCTTGATCCATGTAATGAATTAGCCAATTGAGCGCATATTGTCTTTCGTACACAATTCCTGGATTAATATTTTCTATTTGTCTTCCATTAATCCTTTCATCTACACAAGCCCAATTGTATCTGTAATACAAATCTGTAGCATCTAAAATTTCTTTTTTAGAACGAACCTCATGAACTGCATTTATAAATTCAAAAGGATCTTTATCTCTTGCGACAGGATAATTTTCTGCGCTGATATTTCCGAGATCACAAAATTCATTTGGAAAATCAAGTGTATCGACTTTTTTCAAAGCCCACATTAAAGTCCAAATTCCTTCACATTTCCAAGTTTCATACATTTTTCTATCATCTGTTGGATTAGCAAGAAACTCTTTTTCGCCTTCTGTAACAGATTCCCAAAGTTTATAATTCTGTAAATAATCAACAGCTTCTTCAGACGAAATGCTGTTAAAGGCTACTAAATTTGTTACAGCTAAAATACTTGCTCTTTTTGCTATTTCTTTTGCTGATCGGATTGTAGTTTCTCTTTCCGATTCAACACAAGGCAAATGTTTATTGATTTTTATATTTTCTCTTTCAAGAATTTCTTCGTTTTTGGCTTTTCTTTCTATTTGATCTTCGTCTAATTCTGTCTGATCATTGTCAAAATATTCCGAATTGATATTAACTTTTAATTCTTCAATTTCACATCTTCCTTCTGTATCAATAATTAGATTTAAATCTTTATCTAAAAAATGCTGCGTTTCAGATTTACTGATAATAGTTTTGGGTTGAACAAATAAAACAGCATCAAATTCCTTTGCAAGATCGGCTATAATGATACCTAATTCTTTCAATTCCCCCTTGTCTTCTCGAATCGAAAATTCAGAATTTAGTGTTTGTATTTTATGAAGAAACAACCCTTTTACCTTTTCATTTTCAGTCGGTAACGAATCTACAAAACCATACAAACCTTTCAAATTGGCAGTTAATTCAGAATCGTCTATTTGCGGAATTTGATAAGAAGGAATAGCTCTTTCGCGGTAAAAGAGAGTTATTTTTTTTGATGGACTTAAGATTCCACCTTTCACTTCAAATTCGAGGTTTTCACCATTACTAGAAAAAACACCTTTAGGCACATGAGAAAGGAATATTTGTTTGATTTTTTCCAGTCCTAAATGATGCGAATAAATTGTACAAATCATTTTTCGGCTTTTATATTATTGAAGCAAATATAAGTTTAATTCTACAAGATCAATAAATATTCTGAATGAGCTAGAAACAAAAAATCCGCTTCTAAATTGAAGCGGATTTTGATTGTTTGTATTATTTCGCTCCTCTGGAGCTTTACTCTTATGTGGGATTCATTTTTCTATAAATATTTTTCTATAAATATTTCGCTCTTCCAGAGCTAGAAAGATTTTCTAAATTGTAATTTAAAAGCTCCAGCGGAGCTTAATATTTATAGAAGAAAAATAATAGATTAGAGAATCAAAGCCCCAGCGGGGCGACATATAAAATTAATTAACATTTATCTGAATCGCTGAAACCGGAATTCCATTTCCTGCCATCGCTTTCAGCTGAATATTTTCTTTCTTTCCATTCGACTGAATAATCGCAATACATTTTCCATTAAACAACTTACAAGAATTGGATTTAAAAGAATCTAAATTAGCCTGATAACCATTGTCAACACCAACTAATTTTCCTCCGCCAGAAACTTCAAAGTTGATCAAATCCATGGCGTTTGGGACTAAATTCCCATCTTTATCAGTCATAGAAACGGTTACGTAAACCAAATCGTAAGTATCATTTTTTATTGAGGTTTTATCAGCTTGCAAATCCAATTTAGAAGCTTCTCCTGCTGTATGGATTTCCTTTTCTAAAACTACTTTTCCGTTCTTTCTTGAAACAGCTTTTAATGTTCCTGGTTCAAATTTTACACGCCAAGAAATATGCAAATCATCATTTTGTTTTGCTTTTTTCCCTAGAGATTTTCCGTTTAAGAACAATTCCACTTCATCGGCATTATTGTAATACGCCCAAACTTCTACTTCTTGATCTTTTTTCCAGTTCCAATGCGGTAAAATATGCAGGACCGTTTTGTTCGACCATTCGCTTTGATACATATAGTACACATCTTTTGGTACTCCTGCTAAATCAACGATTCCAAAATATGAACTTCTTGCAGGAAACGGATACGGATCTGGTTCTCCTATATAATCAAAACCTGTCCAGATAAAAGTTCCCGCCATAAAATCCTGTTTTTTAATCGTTTTCCAGTTCTCTTCGTGCGTTGCTCCCCAATATGATTTTACCTGATCGTAAGCCGAAACCGTCCAATCGGCATTTCCGTCAAACGGAGCGCCATGTTTGGTTGGCCATGCTTTAATTCCGTCAGGAAAATCATAATGACCGCGTGTTTCTAAAGCCGAGACACTTTCTGAAGCCAATATTTTTTGTCCTTTAAATTTCGTTGGAAAATCTTTATAATCTTCATGTTTGTAATTAAATCCTAAAAGATCCAAAACTCCCGATTGGTAAATGAAATTTTTCTCAATTACATTTTCGGTCAAAGCCGAAGTTACAGGGCGAGTTGTGTCTAATGCTTTTACGATTTTAGCTAATTCTCTCGTAATCGCAATTCCAGTCGAATCAAACTGTTCTCTAATTTCGTTACCAATACTCCACATCATAACCGATGGATTATTACGATCTCTTTTGATAAAATCTTCCAAATCCTGTTTGTGCCAAGCATCCCAATCTTTATGGTAATCGTTGGTTACTTTTTTCTTTTTCCAAACGTCAAAAGCTTCGTCCTGAACGATAAATCCCATTTCGTCGCATAATTGCATCATTTCCAACGAATGCGGGTTATGTGACATTCTGATCGCGTTTGCTCCCATTTGTTTCATTAAAGTCAATTTTCTTCTAACCGCATGAATATTTTCTACCGCACCTAAAGCGCCATTATCGTGATGCAGACAAACTCCATAAATTTTTGTTGGAACTCCATTTAATGAAAATCCTTTCTCCGAATCAAAATTAAAAAAACGAAATCCGAGCGGCGTTTCATAATTATCAATCAATTTCGATTTCTCATACACTTTTGTAATCACTTTATACAAATACGGATTCTCTGTACTCCACAATTTTGGCTGTTTAACTTCTAAATCATGAACCTTTTTTTCTGATGTTTTAGCATCAATTTTTTCTGTTGAAGTAAAATTTACTACTTCTTTATTTTCTGCATTTACAATCGAAGTAACCAGTTTAAACTCTTTTGAAGAAGCATTATCATTATCAATCGTAACTTCTAAATGTATTTTTGATTTTGTTGCCGAAACTTCTGGGGTCGTAACATAAGTTCCCCATTTTCCAACATGAAGTTTTTCACTTGCAACCAAACGCACATTTCTATAAATCCCAGAACCCGTGTACCATCTAGAATTCGGTTGTGCATCGTTATCGACTTTTACAGCGATTACATTCTCTTTACCAAAATTCAAATATTGCGTTAAATCATAACCAAAAGAAATATAACCATTCGGACGAATTCCTAAAGATTTTCCGTTTATGAAAACTTCACTGTTTTTAAAAACACCATCAAATTCAATCGAAACTGTTTTGTTTTTCCAATTTGCAGGAATAGTAAATGCTTTGCGATACCAGCCTTTTCCTGCTGGTAAAAAACCTTGTGCTTGTTTGGTTTTGGCATCTTTATCAAAAGTTCCTTCAATACTCCAATCGTGTGGCAATTGAAGTCTTCTCCAATCTGATGCATTGAAATTGGCATTTATTGCTTCGGGATAATCTCCTAATTTGAAGTTCCACTCTTTATTGAAATCTTCCACAATTCTTGCTTGTTTTTGTGCAAAAATGGATACTGAAAACAATAAGGCAATTGTAATTTTCTGAAATATGTTTTTATGTTTTATCATAAATATGTTTTTAATACTAATATTTTTTAGACATCGTTTTGTCAGGCTGAGCGAAGTCGAAGCCCACACAAACTAAGTCGGCAATCTTTGTCGAGTTTCGAGTGTGATCCTTCGTTCCTCAGGATGACAAACTGGACGTGGTATTAATTGTCTTCACTTTGCGTGGGCTTCGACTTCGCTCAGCCTGACAAACCAAATAAACCTTTGCAACTTTGTTCCTCTGAACCTTTGTACCTCAAAAAAAACCTATTGAAACTCAAAATTATCCAACATTAATCCCTTCAAATCATCACCTTCCAATGTAATTTTATACGTTCCAGCATTAATATAACCACCAGAAGTCGTATTTAAAATCTTCCATTTTTCTGGCGATGGGAAAAATTCAATCGTATCATTTCGCATTAAAATTCCGTACGCATCTTCCATTTTAAATTTCACTTTTAAAGGCGATTCATTTTTATTCATAAAACGGAAACGCATTAAATAAATTCCGGCAACTCCGGGTTTAACTTCAAACTCGATGCTGTTATTTGTTTTTTTTGTGAACTCGATATAATCAGCTTTTTTGAAATTTCCTTTTTCGATTCCAGTTCCTGTTGTTTTTGCTTTTTCGGCTTCAATAATTACGACAGGTCTTGAATCGTCTTTTTCGCCCATATCGTAAGTTGGAACAATGGCAATTGTATTTATAATTTCAGCATTATCAAAAATAACTTTCTCATCTTTCTTCACTTTTTTAGTGAAAACTACAAATTCATTTTGACTGCTATTTTTAGCTTTTTCTTCTAATTTTTTATAATCTGAAAACCCTTTTAATGTTTTTAAATTATCGACAACTAAAACATAAACAGTCGATTCTTCTTTAGCAGTAAACGACCCTTTATTTTTAGAATGAGATGAAAACTGTAAATAATCTGCTCCAAAAATTTCCGAAGGTAATTCGGTAAAAACAACATCAGAATCTGAATATTGTTTTGAATTAATATCCAGCCATGAAGCTATTCTGTTGATTTTATCATAAGAATCTAAAACTAGATTTTGAATGTTTTTTGGCGATTCTGATGCTGGTCTTGCATGAATGTTTTTTGTCGCAATTGCAATTGCCGAGATAATCGCCTGCGAAGCTTTTACATTCGGGAACGAAATCACAATTTTTCCGTTTTTACTTTTTACTTTGAATGTTTTCTTCAGCGCGTTGTCGTGTCCTGCTTCTGCCCAAATATCGAAATCTTTTAAAACTACATTATCGTTGATGGCAACATCAAACAAACGCCATCCTTTGCAGTCTAAACCTCCGCCAGTTCCGTACCAAGGTTCTGTGAAATATAATTCGACTAAATATTCTCCGTTTGCTGCAGGAAATTCGTAACGCAATTTATCAACTCCGTATCTAAAGCTCTGGAATAATTCTGAATCTTTTGTTCCGTTTATCGGGTCGAAAATTGTTCTTTGACTGGCAAAAAAATCTGGGAGTTTTTCAAAATTATCGGTCCATGATAATGAACCCCAAGTATTTTGACCGTTTTTATGCGTATCGGTAAACCAAGTATTTCCAGCAGAATCTGTCAATTCAGAACCTCCGCAATTTACTCTGTAAATATAATTGTAACCGCTTTTTGCTTTTGTAATATCTGATTTATCCGTTGTTAAAGCATCAAAATTTGGTGCTTTTGGCAGATTATTTAAAACAATGTAATCTTTAGCTACAGCTTTTCCGTTTACATAACCAACGGCATATAAAACATTATACTGAATATTGACATTATTAAACTGAAAATGCTTTCCGATTCCTGGATTTTTTAGTTTCCCTAAAGAAGATTTATTCACATCGTTGAACAGTTCTACTTCATCGCAATTCGAATAAATATCGATTCCGCTTTTAATTCCCGGCTTTTCCCAACGACTTGGCCAAGTATGCGAAACGATATAAACCATCGGATTAGTTTTGTTCGAAACATAATTCGCTCTGTACATATAAAATGCATCTAGAGGTTCTCCCCAAATCGTAAAAAGTCCTTTGTAATTTACTGGACCAACTTTGTCGATATCTCTAAAACCTTCTCCATTCTGAACTCTTCCCGGATTTTCGTGAGAAGCAAAAAGCCAGTTGAATTGTCCCGCAATTTTATCTTTTACCGATTCGGCTTCTCTAACTTTAATTTCCATTAATTGAGAAAAACGGTTTTCGCTCAAAATTCCTTTTTGGTCGAATTCGCCTTCGGTATGTAAATCAGCCGAACGCCATGCGCCGTATTCGCCGTTTAATAGCTGAGTCGTCATTTCTAAATGATATTTTAACGGATCTCCGCCATAAGTTCCCGACCAGTTTTGAACGACATTCCAATCTGTTCCTTCTCCTCCATTACAAGTCGTTACAATACGTTGTGAAGCCGATAAAGGATCCATTTCGCGGATAATTTGCGTACATTCTTCGGCAAATTCTTTTGGAATGGTACTTTCATTCTGCAATCCCCACATGACAACTGATGGACTGTTTCTGCGTTCTTTAATCCATTCTCGTAAAAGAGTTTTGAAGTTTTCTTTAAACTCAGGTGTATCGTACCAAATATGTGCCGAAAATTGACTCCAAAACAATATTCCGTTTTCGTCTAATTCTTTTTGATACAATAAATTATGAGGCTGATGCGCTTCTCTAAAAGCATTAAATCCGCCTGCTTTGATTTGCTCGATTCGAGAATGAATCATTTCATCTGAAAACGAATGGCTTTTTCCAATTAAATGTTCGTATTCACAAACGCCATTGATAAAAACAGGTTCATCATTAATGAAAAAACGATTGTCTTTTCCATCACGGCTAACCGGCCAGCTTACCCAGCGAATTCCGTAAGGCGTTGTTAACTGATCGATTATTTTTCCGTTTTCGTAAACTGAAGTTACCAATTTATACAAATACGGATTGGATGGCGACCATAATTTCGGATTCTGAATCTCAGGAAGCGTCTGTGCTATTTCTTTTGTTTCTCCCGAATTGATTTTGTTGTCGCTTTTTATAATAGCAACTTTCTTTCCCGAAGCATCCAAAAGAATATTTTCAATCGTTAAATTTCGCTGTAAAGTACTGTAATTCTTGATTTCTGTAGTTGTATGAAGAATCGCTTTTTGTTTGGAAACCGATTTATCATTCCAAATATGAACACCAAACGGCTGAATTCTAATATCGTTTGTAATTACCAAAGAAACTGGTCTGAAAATTCCCATTGGCTGAGAACCTTCTGAAAATCCCCATTCTCCAGAACAGCCACCGCAAACCCAAGGAAGATCGGCAATAAAAGAGGGATGCGCTGCTTTTACTAAAATAATATTTTCTTTGTCAAAAGAAACCGCTTTGGTAATGTCTAAAGTGAAAGTGGTTCTTCCGCCTTTGTGTTCCCCTATTTTTTTGCCATTTACCCAAACTGTGGCATAAGAACTTACACCTTCAAAATAGAGAAAATGTTGTTTTGAACTCTCTTTTTTATCAAGTTTTAGCGATTTTTTGTACCATGCAGTACCATGTAAATTTCCATGTTTTGTTCTTCTGAAACCATAATACTGATCCCAATTGTGAGGCACACTAACCTTTTGCCAATTGGAATCAGTTTTTGGATTTTCTACAAAATCTTCTTCTTTCAGCGGAAGATTATCCAGTATTATGGTTTCCCAAGACGAATTCAGTGAAATTTCTTTACGAAACTTCCCTGAATCTTTGCTCTGACTCCAAACAGAGCAAAAGCTTGAGAAAAAACAAAAAATAAAAAAAACTATTCTATTCATATTTTTAAAACCATATAAGTGCTTATAAGGTTGTTTAAGTTATTCTATCTTACCTCGCTTTTTTGTCATTTCGACGGAGGAGAAATCACACTAGAGACTCCTCATAGTTATTCCCAATCTTTGTCGAATCCCGCGTGTGATTTCTCGTTCCTCGAAATGACAAACTGTACGGAGCTTATTGCGGAGATCCCTCGTTCCTCGGGATGACAAGATTGTGTTTATACTTTGCGTATAAACCTGACGGGTTTTGAAAACCCGTCAGGTTTAACTTTACGTTTATTTGCGTGAGGGATGGCAGTGGAGCTCTTTTTTGAGGCAATTTTTCTTTGCCTCAAAAAAAGCGGGAACGTACAGCCCGACCCGGAGGGGCACGCCCAAAAAATTAATAAAACAACCAGTCTATAGCTGCCTTTTCTCCTGCATCAATATATCCAACATCACGTGGTGTTACGGTTTGATCTGCGTCGATAAAACCTAAAATCAATACTTTCCCTTTTCCTAAATCTAATTTATTCTCTCCTGGCTGAAAAGTATAGGTATGAATGTTTACACGTGGCAAATCTTTCAAATTTATCGCGCTTGCTAGAATCACTTCAGCTTGACCGTGCGCATTTCCTGCAGCATCGGTTTCTAAACTTGGCGGTAATAAAAATCTCTTTTGATCTGAATTGAAATACCCGACAACTAATTTAACCGCTTTTGTGTTTCTAAACTTCAAATGTGTTCCTTTTTCGTTTTGATCGTTTTCTACGAACGAGAATCCTTTAAGGTTTTGAAGTTCAGGAGCAATTTTAGTTAACTCAGAAATATCTGTTCCGTAGACTTTTGTCCCTTTTTTAACTAAATAAGTTCCCAGTTTTTCGTCAATGAAAGTTACCTCTGCTGGTTTCCAAGGTTTTCCTTCTTTGGTTTCAATTTTACCATCTTTTGAGGCTTTTAGTTTCTCTAAATTTCTTTTAAAATTAGCCAATTCACGTTCGTAATGCGGTAATAATTCTGCCCACGTTTTGTTGTTTCCGTCGTCTCCTCCAATCGGAATTCTACGCTGAGCCGTCTGCATACTGTTGGCATAATAATATGTATCTTTTGTCAGTTTTACCAATAATTCATAATGCTCAATGCTTTTTTCTAAATGAGGCATCGCTTTGTCTAAATCGGCAATATCGTTTGAATAACTGTATCTTAAAACCAATAACGCTGCTTTTACTTTTTCTGAGAAGAAATCGGCGAACGCTTTATACGCATGAATATCATTTTTAAGACGTTCAAACTCTTCTTTCTCTTTGGTTACGCTAGCTTCAGCTTTGTCGATTGCTTCAACCGCTAATCTTCCATGTTCTGTAATTTCAGCAATAATCTGAGTTGGAAGCTCACCAGAATGTGGTTCTTTATTCCATTCTTTTTTAGCATATTCTAAAAGCAATTCTCCCGGAGGCCCACAAGATTCGTGGAAACCAGGATAAACTCTCCATTTTGACGGATTCACCAACTGACTTTCAAACATTCCTAACAATAAAGTTTGGCGGTTTCCTTCTGTGATTCCGAAACGTCTTAAAGTTTTTGGAGCTATTTCTCCTGTTTCATCGTAGGCTTTTTGGATGTTATTTGCGGCTTCTTGAGTCGTTCCGAATTTCGCAGCTAAATCATTATCCCAGAATTTAACTTCTTCATTACGATCTCTTTTACTGTCCCAAGCATATCTTGCCCAAGCTTTGTACCAAATCCAGTCGCGATCCATTTCTAATAAACGTTCGCCTGATTTAGTTTTATCTGCTGAATACGGCCAATCCCAATACGATGCCTGCGGATATAAATGCAGTGCATTTGCTCCGTGAACGCTGTGCATCGCTTTTACAGTTTTCTGAATAAAATCTGGTGAACCATATCTAAAAGGTTCTAAGTTTGCCAAAATATGAACATTCTCTATATGAATTGATTTAAGAGCACTCAATTGTTTATGCGTTTCTCCCCAAGGCCCTCCCGGCGTATAAGTCGTTAAGGATTCTCCTGTGTATTTACTTTCTGTGTAAAGGTTTTTATATAACGGAAGCGATTTTTCCATAACCAAAGGTCCGTCTGTATCGTGAGAACGCAAAATAATTGGTGGTTCTTCTGTTTTTCCTAATGCTTGTAAACCATCGCGAACACCCGGAATAATCGTTTTGGTAAACCATTCTACATCATCATCAACGGTATTGATAGCTTCTCCCAAACAAACCATTAATCCAACGTTAGGATATTTTTCTATAAAAGCGGCAATAGATTTTCTGGTGTAATCAGACAATAACGGTGTTATCGGTCTTGAACGATCCTGAGTTTTAATGTTGTAATGCTCTGCAAAAGGCTTAGAAACAATAATATTGTAGAACATCTGAATTACCCAGATTCCACGTTTGTTGGCTTCAACCGTTAAGAATTTATAGATTTCTTCGTTCTTTTTAAAATCTTCGTCACTGACTTCAACCGCAAATGGATATTCTTTCAACTTTACCAAAGAAGCAAACGGATGTCCGTTCCATAAATACAGCGAGTTCATGCGGTTTTCTACCAGCATATCCAAATACTTCACCCATAAAGCTTTATCATAAAACCACGGGAAAGTTTCTGGCGTGTACGGATATTCGTAAACATCACGTCCTGGAAGATAAACTGGTTTCTGCATTCCGATACAAGCTCCACGCAAAACCATTTCTGGACTGTCTTCAATATTCAAATCTGAAGGAAGTTTTCCTGAAGCTTTAATTTTATCTGTTAATTCTAAAGCTCCGTATAAAGTACCAGAAGCATCTGTTCCTTCAATATAAATTACATTATTTTGTGTGCGAATCTGGAAGCCTTCTTTCTTGGTTAATTTGCTATCATCGATTTTAGCGCTTTTAGCATTTTTCTTCCAGAAATCAGTTCCTTTTTCTCCAATTACAATTACTTTATCTTTTGATTTTTTGAATTTATCAGAAGAAGTTACACTGAACCCTTTCGCTGAAAGTGTTTCAGATAATTTCTCTGCTCCAAATTTTGCTCTTGGGGAACTCGGATCACTAACAATAGTGATACTCTGCGCTGTCGCGAAAGAGACATAAAAACATAAAAAAAGTAATTGTAAATATTTCATAGTATGCTGTTTTTGGGTATTCATTCTAAAAATAATCTGCTAAATCTGCCCGATCTGCGAGAAAAATATCTCTCGCAGATTAGCAGACTCGGCAGATTTATAGTGAAAAATTGTGTTGTTTAACGATTACATATTGATCACTGTTTATTGTTTAATTCTGAAAAATCTTCTTCAAATAAGCTACGTTTGCTCCATAATTGGCTTTTACATTATGCACTTGTGTTACGTCACGAGAACGCTCTACAATTAGCCATCCGCTCCATTTCATTTCGTCCAATGTTGCTTTTATTTTTGGCATGTCGATCGCTTTGTCATTCTCTAACCAAAACTGATCGGTATTGGAAGCGTGAATCTGCGCTACATATTTCTTTCCTAAAATTTTTAATTCTGATGAAATATCTCTTTTATTATCTAAAGCATTAGCAAAATTGAAAGAGCTTTTTATATATTTTGAACCTACTTCTTCTAAAAGTTTTTTCTCTTCTGTGGCACTCAAAGAAGTTTCAATTGCAATTACTCCTCCAATTTTACCTACTTCTTTTCCTGCCCATTGCAGTCTTTTAATTACTTCTGGACGTAATTCTGGATTTTTAACTAAATCGGTTTGAGTTCCTAATGGAAGATACGCCACTTTTACTTTCATATCTTTCATCGCTTTGATACAATCCGCAATCATTGGCGTGATCTCTCTTGTAGCGAAAGACTGTGCATAAAACCCCGACATCGCAATCGAACTGATTCCAACTCCGGTTTCTTTCGATTTATCTAAAAATTTTTGTCTTTCTACAGGATCGCCTAGTTTACTGTCGAAAGTTGGTCTATTTCCTAAGCCTCCCATATCTAGTTCGATTCCGTCCGCTTTTATTTCAGCTGCTAAACCAAAAGCGCCTAATTTTTGTCTTTTTAAAATCATCCAGTCGCAAACTGCCACTTTATATTTTTGCTTTTTGGAAGACTGAGCCGTTGCACAACTGTTGAATGTCGTTGACATAACAACAAGCATTGCAATAATTAAATTTTTATTTAGCTTCATGTTAATTGTTTTTACCATTAAGGTATTTAGTAAATTAAGCTTCACTACTTTATATTATTATCATTAGAAGATGAAGAAAATTAAGCTTAATTCTCTTTTTAAAAGCATAAATTAAGCACAGCAACTTAACTTTCTTAATCTCTTAATGGTTCAATTAATTTTACTCTTCTTCAGCTTTTACTGCAGTTACCACTTTTCCTTCTTCTCCTGGCCAAACTCCATTTTTGATTGGAAGCGCCACTAATTTACTTGGATCCACTTTTACGTATTTCAGTTTTTCTCTTCTCCAAGTATAAACGATATGAACCATTCCGTCTGAACCTTGAATCATCGATGGATAAGAATATTGGCTGATTTTTGAATCTTCTAAAACCAAAGCAGCGTTCCAATGAATTCCGTCTTTAGAAACTGAAACATTCAAAGGTGTTCTTGGTCCTTTTGCTTCTTTTCCTGGAGGAAGAACGTGATTGTAAACTAACAAATGTCTTCCATCTTTTAAAGTTACAGCATCGGTTCCTGAGTTGTTATTCGGAAGTCCGATTAACTCTACATCTGACCAAGTTTTTCCGTTATCTTTTGAAAATGTGCTAAAGATTGCTCTGTTTCGAGTTCTTCCAATGGCTTGAATACTTCCGTCTTTATGAAATAAAATACTTGGCTGAATCGCATTGATTTTTTGTTTTCCTCTTGGAAGCGTATCGCCCATTACCCAAGTTTTCCCGAAATCTGGAGTAGATTCCATACGAAGTCTCCAACCGTCGCCTTCGATACTTGACGGACATAATAATGTTCCGTTGCTTAATAAAACTGGTTTATTTTTGATTGGCCCTAAGAAACCATCAGGCATCTTTTGTGCTTCAGACCAAGTTTTTCCGCCATCAGATGAAGTTCTGATTACGCCCCACCATTCTGATGGTTTTGGTCCTATTTTGTAGAATAACATTAAATCGCCACCCGGAATTTGATATAAAACTGGGTTCCAAGTTGGTAATCTCGGCCCTTCTTTCATCACACCATCAGCCACTTTTACTCCTTCGTTCCAAGTATCACTTCCTTTTGGTTTGATGGCTACGTAAATACAAACATCAGGATTTCTTTCATGTGTTCCTCCAAACCATGAGGCAACTAAATCACCATTTGTAGCTTCGACGATTGTAATCGCATGGCAAGACGGATAAGGTGCTTTATCGTAAACAAATTGATCTACTAAAATTCCTTCTTTCCAAGTCTTTTTCTCTAAAGCCGATTTACAACTTCCTAAAAGGAAAAGTCCAAACAAGACAAATGCTAATTTTGTTATTTTCATTCTTAATTAAATTATGAATTATTTTTTTTGACTATAAATACATACCCAACATTTTTTTAGGTAAAAATATTTAATAAGTGTAAAAATAACACCAAAAAATTAACAATGTATCCTGTACTGTCCCGAATTATTAAAAATGCAGATTATTTAACGTTTATCGCAAAATTTCCTGACGAAAGTGTGACAATTATTTGATTTTTTTCTACAGAATAAGCGCAAGAAGTCTTATCCAGCTTCTGTTTATTGATTGAAACAGCTGAAATATCGCTTGCAGGAAGATACACAATTGCAGAAGTATTTGCGGGAACTGTAATATTCCAAACCAAAGCCTTTTTATCTTTTTTCCAATCGCTTTTAATCGTTCCGTAAATCGATTCGTATGAAGCATTTACATAAGTCAATCCTGCATTGAAATCGGGTTTCATGATAATTTGTTTGAAGCCTGGAGTTTCAGGATTACTTTTGATTCCTGCCATATTTTCGTAATACCAAATCAGTAAATCGCCTAAAAGCATGACGTGGTTTTGCGAATTCATTGCAGGATCTGCTGTGTTTCCGTTCCAAAGTTCCCAAATGGTTGTGGCACCGTTTTCGACCATATAACCCCAACTTGGATAGGTTTTGTTTGACGCTAATTTGAAAGCTAAATCTCCACGACCAAAATTGGTTAATGTTCTCATCAAAAACTGAGTTCCAATAACTCCTGTGCTGACATGACCGTTTTTAGTCACTTCAACTTCATGAACTAAATTCTCAAAAACTTTTTGCTGTAATTCTTCTGGAACCATTCCGAATGTCAAAGGCAGTAAATTAGCTGTTACGGTATTATTGGCGTAATTGTTTTTTGCTGTATTAAAATATTTGGCATTGAATGCTTTTTTGATTCTTGAAGCTAATTCGTCATAATGTTTAATATCATCTTTTGCGTTGGCAATTACAGCAAACTTTTTCATGATATTTAGAAGCTGATAATAAAACGCACTAGAAATCAATTCGCCATCCGTTAAACGCGCAGGATCTTTCGATCGAATTAATTCCAAGGACTCTGGCGGAACACACCAATCGCCGTATTTATCTTTGGTCATGATATCATCAACCAGATAATTTTCTTCCATGTAATCCATCCATTTTTTCATCGACGGATATTGTTTTTCTACTACTTTTTTGTCTCCAAACTGTTGATACAGCATATCAGCAACTGTAATGTAAGTTCCCGGCCAGGTTACATTATCGCCATAATAACGCCAGAAAGCTGGTGCAACATCAGGAAGTCCGCCATCAATAGTTTGTGAGTATTTAATATCATCCAACCATTTTGCATACAATGTCTGATTGTCGAATAAGAAACTTTCGCCGTAAGCTCCTGTTGTTCTATCTCCCAACCAAGGCTGACGCTCATTTCGTTGCGGACAATCAATTGGCATTCCTTTATAATTCCCGCTGATTCCCCACCACGCATTTTTAAAAATCTGATTCATTATTGGGTTTGAAGAATCAAAAGTTCCTGTTGTCGCAATATCATCGTAAACGACTTTTCCGACGAAATTTTCTAAAGTTGGTTTGGTTTTAAAACCTGAAATCTCCACAAATCTAAATCCGTGAAAAATAAAACGAGGTTCCCAAACTTCTTCGCCTTCGCCTTTTAACGTATAAATATCAGTTGTTTTGGCATCACGTAAATTGGCTATGTATAACGAACCATCTGGCTGAAGTGATTCAGCAAATTTCATGGTTATTTTATCGCCCGCATTTCCTTTTATTTTCAATTGTAACCAGCCCACCATATTTTGGCCCATATCCAGAATATAAGTTCCTTTTGGTGTCTGTTTGATTGAAATCGGTTTTACTTCACGTTTCACCTTCATATTCGCCGACATCTGTCCTTCGTAGAATCCACCTGGTTCCTGAACATATTCTGCGGAAAGCCATTTTTTATCATTAAAATTGATGATATTCCAGCCTTTCATTTCTTTACGGGCATCGTATTCTTCACCGTCATATTCATTGTTAGATAAAATTGGTCCGTCAGTCGTAATCTTCCAAGTATCGTCGGTACGAATAACATCTTTACTTCCATCAGTATATTCTACAAACAATTGCAGAGCCATTTTCGGGTAACCAAAAGTCTTGATTTTATAAGGTTTATAATCCTGACGCATCGTAAAAAAACGTCCGTTTCCTAAAATCGTTCCCAATGCATTTTTTCCTTCTTGCAATTGTGAAGTAACATCAAAAACATTGTATTTTACATTCTTCGTATAATCCGTAGGAACGGGAGCTAAAACCTGATCACCAATTTTATTTCCGTTAATGTATAACTCATACAAGCCCATTCCCATGATATAAACCTTGGCGCTTTTGACTTTCTTTTTCAGATCAATTTCTTTTCTTAAATATCTCGCTGATAATCTCGAATACTGTGAAATACTATCTCCTGGAGACGTTTTTTCATACCCAATCCAACGTGTCGATTTCCAGTCGGCATAAGTTAAAATACCGATACTGAAATGTGCTGTTTCTGTAGATTTTACTTCGCCTTTATTAGTAAAAACAATTACTTTCCAATAAACATCTTGTCTGTCTTTTAGCTTTTTTCCGTTATAAATTACATTTACAGATTCGTCGCTTTGTACTTTTCCGCTGTCCCATAAATCTGCGTTTCCTGCATTTAGTTTATCTAAAGAGGAAGAAGCTAAAATTTGATAATGAGTTTGTTTTACATCATTTACGTTCGCTTTTATCTTCCAGCTCAATCTTGGCTGTAAAACGTCAATTCCTTCTGGATTTGTTAGCATTTCACATTTTAAATCACTTACAACGATTTTGTTTTGGGCTTTCGCCGAAATTGTGAAAAGTGAAATGATTAAGGTAAGATGTAAAAAAAACTTTTTCATGGTATTTTTTAAATAATGTCAAGTCCCAGAGGGACAATATATTTATAGATTTTATAATAGTTAGTTCGATAAGCCCCAGCGGGGTGACATAATTTTCTATAGGTATCGCTCCGCTGGAGCTTTTTATCAATTGGATCTTTATTTTGCTATAAATATTAAGCTTCTCCGAAGCTCAAAATTAGATTGTTAAGGATTTATAAATCGTCTTAATTTATCCAATGTGCTTAAACTCTCAAAAGCTATTTTATTTCGTTCTAATAATTTACTTGTTTCCCAACGTATTTTCCACTCTGGATCTTTCAGCTTTTGTCTCAGCTTCGATACTATAGATGGATTAGCCTTTAAAACCTGTTCATCAATCCAATCAGGAAGAAATTCCAAAGCATTTAAACGAGTTTCAAATTCTTTATGATCCAAACCTTTTAGCAATGTTTCTCTAACCCTTTCCGCACCATAAGAATCTATTGTCTCGACTATAATTTCATTAATAACAGAAGAAAGTTCCTTAACTTTATTTTGCTCTAATCCTATTTGGTAAACCCTTCTGAATTCATCCGAAAGAAAATCTGCCCATTTATCAAGATCTTCATCCTCACTCAATGCATAATAGACAAACCTAACTTTATCAGGCTGTGCATAAATATTGTTTTCACAGAAACGCTTTACTGACTCTAGATCTTTTACCGCCAATTTCTGAATGTCTTTAATGGCTTCTTCAGATTCCTCATATTCAAGATCGTAATATTCATCTAGAGTGATGATCTGGTCAAAATCATGTATAGGTTGGTAAACAATTTTATTTTCGCTCATAGTGCTTGGTGTAAACTTTGGAGTATACTTTTTTAGAAGTTGCTTGATTTCATTTTCAGATACATCGTAATCATCTATTTTTATTTCGATCGTTTTCTGTTTATAAACAAAAGTGAGGTAAAACTCCTTGTATGACAAATTGTACTTTGCCGTGTGTTCTGTTTTGACAATAACTCTTGGAAATACAATATCTTTCCATTCATAAAAAACCTCATTAAGTTCTAATCCTTCTTGTGAGAATATTATTTTTTTATGAAAATTAAAAAGAGTCATTACCGCTTTTTTTCCATAAACGATGATAAACAAAACAGCGACAATTGGTAATATTAAATTGCTAAATTTAAATGTAAATTTTTCAACATTTATAAGTGATAAAAAGTAAATCCCTAAAACCACAAATACCATATTCCATACAATATGAAATACACCACCTTTGATTGAATAATTTAATACTGTTTTCTCCAAATTTTATTCTTAACTAAATCAATTTTATCTGCTAAGCCTAACAAGCTTTAAAAACTGTTGGGTTTAAAATTATTCAGAAACTAACTTCTCCAATTTCTCAGAAAATGCTATTTCTTTTCCGTTTTTAAAGATCCTAAAACCTTTTCCTTTTTTATATTTTTCTCCAGTTTTGTCCCAAAGAATGGTAATGATATTTCCGTGATACAAAACATTATCCAAACAAAACCAATCCCATTTTTCTTGTGGAATCAACGGATTTACTTCAATCTTTTCATCTGCTCTCGGACGTAAACCAACCAAACCTGTAATCACTAAATCGTTGAAAGTCGAATGGTTGTAATAACGGCTTCTTTCTCTGTCGCCCATTAACCAATAACCCGTTGTTTCATCCAAATACTCGCCAAGATATGGTTTTCCTCTGTAATACTGTGACTGTACGTACAATTCCATTTGTTTGAAATAATCAGGTTTGGCTACAAAATTCTGATTATAATTATTCAAAACATTTGCTAAAGCCGTTAAGGTCTGCGAACTTGCAAAAGGCCAAATGGCACCGTCCCACTCACAAGTTCCAGTTCCGTGCGTTCTAAAACGTGGACTTCTTCTTTCTGCAGTAGTCAAGCCGAATGGAGCTGAAAATCCTTTTTCATCCTTAATTTGCTCCCAAGCTTTTTCAAAACCTTTTCCTTTTTCAGGAAGATTAAAATACCACGGAATAAATCCGATTGCTTCTCTAACTTGCGCTAATGTATCTTTTTCTGTTAAAGTTTCAAAAAACTCGCTTTTCTTATTCCATAATTTCGTTTCTACTAATTGTTGTATAATGTCAGCTTTTGCCTTGAATTTTACTTCAACTTCCTTATCGCCTTTCAATTCAGCCATTTTAGAAATCGCTACAGCATTTCCATACATATAACTGTTAATCGTAGGTCTTGCATTTTGTACTTTACGTCCGCCGCTTAAGGATTCTTCCATACCATCTTTTACATCATGTTGCCAAAACAAACCGTCTTTACGTTGGCGGTCTTTTTCCCAAACCGCATAATCTGTAACCATGTCTGGATACAAATCCAATAAGAATTTTTCATCTTTATTTACCAAATAACGATTGTATAAAGCATCGGCTGTCCAACTGCTGAATTTATACAATTTGTTCATCGGTTTTCCATCATTTCCTCGATACCAAAGTTTCACATCCTGCTCAATGTATTTAGGATCATGAACCCATCTAAATTCGTTAATATGATGTCCCAAAGCACAACTAATCATATTGTATTTATCGGCATACGAACGGTCTACCAAAAACTCTGTAATCGCAAACCCTTGTGGTGTATTTTTTATATGTTTACGCACACTCCACCAACGGAAATAATATATTTCCTCAAAATTTTGCTGCGGACATTCAAACAACGGAATATTCTTTTCCATCCAAGCCCAAGCACTGTCATTCGGAATCGCAAACTTCAAGTTTTCATCTTCCATCGTGTTGAAATAATCCACATAATGTTTGAAGTTTTTTTCTTTTAAAATTACTGATTTTCCTTTTTGAGAATGATCTGCACCAGATTTGCAACTGGTATTGACACATCCAATTACGACTGAAAGCGCTATTATTTTATGTTTGAAATGTTGTAACATATTCTGTTTTTATTTTATTCTTTTTGTACTGTTTTGTCATTTCGACCGAAGGGAGAAATCACACGCGGGATTCGACAAAGATTGGTGACATTCTTTACGGAGTTTCTAGTGCGGTTTCTCGTTCCTCGAAATGACAAACTAGACTTATAATATATTAATTCCCCGAAAAAGTATAAGTCTGCCCTGCTTTCATATTCACATCGTAAATATTGTACGTTGGCAATTGTACTTTAGGCAATTTTGCTTCTTTAGAAATAATTGGTTTCTTCACTTCCACATCATAAAACAACGGATTCGAATTTTTTCCTTTTGCTTTTTTAAGAGAAGAACCTTTTAGTGTATTCTCAACTTTCAATCTACAGTTTCCTCCAATTTTCGAATAGATTTTCAACTCCGAAACTTTATTGTTTTTCCAAGTCATATCAATAACAAATCCGCCTCTGGAAACCAATCCTTTTATACTTCCGTCTTTCCAAACAGTTGGCAAAGCAGGCAATAAATGAATTACATCTTCCTGACTCTGCATCAGCATTTCGGCAAAACCGGCTGTGCATCCAAAGTTTCCATCAATTTGAAATGGCTGATGCGCATCTAACATATTCGGATACGTTCCTCCTCCTTTTCTTTGATCCGCTGTTACCAAATGCAATTGATCCTGAATTAATTTATAAGCATGATTTCCGTCTAATAATCTCGCCCATAGATTCACTTTCCATCCCATCGACCAGCCTGTAGATTCGTCTGTTCTGTAAATTAAAGATTGTTTAGCGGCTTCAAATAATTCAGGCGTTTTAATTGCCGAAATCTGATTACTCGGATACAATCCGTACAAATGCGAAACATGTCGGTGATTGTCTTTTGGATTATCCCAATCGTCTTGCCATTCCTGCAACTGACTGTGTTTTCCCACTTTCATTGGAGGCATTTTTGCTAAAGCATCGCTCACTTTTTTGGCATAAGCAGCATCTGGTGCAACCAAAGCCGAAGCTTCCATAACATGTGTAAACAAATCAAAAACCAGCTGATTGTCCATTGTCGTTCCTGATGCAATCGTAGATTTTCCTGTTCCTCCTGCATGTGTGTTTTCAGGTGAACTTGACGGAACAACCACTAAATATTTTGTATTAGGATCAATAACCATAAAATCCAAAAAGAAATCAGCAGCGCCTTTCATGATTGGATAAATTTCTGCCAAATACTTTTTATCTCCCGTATATAAATATCTTTCCCATAAATCCTGACAAACCCAAGCACCGCCCGTTGGCCACATTCCCGAAGCTGCTGAATCTACCGGAGCTGTAACACGCCAAATATCGGTGTTGTGATGTAAAACCCAACCACTAGCGTTGTACATGGTTCTAGCTGTTTCTGCACCAGTTACAGCCAACTCTTTTGCCATTTGTACAAAAGGTTCATGCATTTCCTGTAAATTGGTTACTTGTGCCGGCCAATAATTCATTTCGGCATTGATGTTGGTCGTGTATTTACTGTCCCACGGCGGAGTGACCATATCGTTCCAAATTCCTTGTAAATTGGCTGGCTGTCCTCCCGGTTGTGAACTTGAAATTAAAAGATAACGTCCAAACTGGAAATACAAACTCGCCAATTGCGGGTCAAATTGTTTAGAGAAATCCCTGATTCTTTCGTTTGTGGGTTTCTTAACCAAATCATTAGAACCTAAATTTAAAGATACTCTGTTGAAGAATTTTTGGTAATAATCAACATGCGCTTTCTTTATTGTTTCAAAATCTTTTATTTCCGCTTTTGCTAAATAGTCTTTGCTTTTTGCAATCTCATCACCTGAAATATCCTGATAGTTTTTGAAGTTGGTTGCAATCGAAATGTATAAAGTTACTTCATCAGCTTTATTAATACTTAAAACACCATTGCTTGCGTCGATTTCCCCGCCTTTATTTTTAGCTGTAAGTCTTCCTTGAAACTTCACTTTTCCTTTTACGCCTTCAAAGTTAGTTCCAACTCCCGAAAGTATAATCTGGTTTCCTTCTGTCGAAGCGACTGTTTTATCGATCGGACTGTTCATAAAAACATTACAAGTAATCTGTCCCGGCTGACTTGCCGAAAGTTTCACTACAATTACCTGATCTGAAAATGCGGTTAGAATTTCTCTCGTAAATTCAACACCATTTACTTTGTATTTTACTTTCGCTGTCGCATTGCTGATATCTAAATCACGGTAATAATCGGTATATTTTTGATGTCCTACAAATGAAATATAAACGCTTCCGAAAGTCTGATACGGCATTCCATCATTCGTTTGCGACATGATATCCTTCGTTGCTAAATCCTGAGCTTCATCAAACTTTCCGTCAAAAATTAACTGACGAACAATTGGAAGTGCTTTTATAGATTTGGAATGTGCATTACTGTTTGGAGAACCTGCCCAAATGGTTTCTTCGTTCAATTGCAAACGTTCTACTGCTGGATCACCAAAAACCATGGCACCCAAACGTCCGTTACCCAAAGGCAAGGCTTCGTTCCAGATTGCAGCTGGTTTATCGTACCAAAGTTTTAGGTCAGTGTTGCTTTGCGCTGTTGTGCTTTGTAAAACAAACAGCGAAACTCCTAGAAAAGCAATTATTTTATTTTTAAACTTCATATTTTATACTTTTTGGGCAAAACCCGAATTGTTCTTTTAACCACAAATGTTCTTAAATTACGATAGCGCGTGAGGGATAGAAGCTGGCTACCGAAGTAGCGCGGATAGCCCGACCCAATTTGGGAAAGGGGGCGAAATGAGCGGTTACAAAATTGCCCACTTTTTCAAATTGGGTCACGCCCAAATATTACTTCTTAACCTCGTAAACTTTCAGATTTTTTTCTCCGAACATTTCATATAATTTGTTGATGTCTTTCAGTGCGTTTTTTGGCAGATTTTCAGCTTTGTTTCCAAAAACATATAATTTCTCATAAGGTTCAATCACACAAGTCGATTCGTCGATTTCGCCTTTGTCGTTCTTCACTTTATTCAAATCTAGATCTAAATATTTCGCCATAAACGGATACAAAGCCATGCGTTTCGAGATTCCGAAATCGTGACCTTCTTTTGCAAAATGAGCATTTTCGACTAAATCTTTCTTTCCATACAATTCATACGTTCTTTGGATAAAAGGAAATTCCAATTCTGGAACCGCCAATGTCCAGTCTTTTCCATCAGAAACAATCAATTGCGGTTTTGGTGCCATCATAGCTGAGATTTCGGCGTTGTTTGTTCCGTTTCCGCATAAATGTATTCCGCGTCCGCTTTCGCATGGACAACCGCCTGAGAAATGAGAAGAAACCATTACAACTGGCGCTGAAACTTTTACTCGATCGTCAATTGCAGCTAAAAACATCGTATGCGACCCCCCACCAGAACCGCCTGTAACGCCAACTCTCGACATGTCGGCATTTTTTACCGTTCCTAAATAATCCAAGAAACGAATTCCAGTTAAAACCTGAACGGTAGATGCAATGCTGTTTCTATGCGTTTCTTCTGGAAATTGCAGTAACGATTCTCCCCAAGCAAATAAATCATAACCTACTACAATTGCGCCCATTTTGGCCATCATGGCGCAACGATACTGTTCGTCTTTTCTATATCTACCGTCCCCAAAATGTCCGTCAGGTGTTAAGATAACAGCTGCTTTTTTATTTAGCGGATACGGTTTGTAAATCGATCCTGTTGCATAAACACCAGGCAGAATTTCTAAAGCAATATTTTCGACACTGTAGTCTTTGTAAATTCTTTTTGGAGTTAAAAGTGGTTTAGATTTTGGCATTGGGGGAGCCTTTTCTAATCCAAATGAGGTTATCATACAAGCTTTTAACTCCGTTTTGCGTTTCTCCCATTCTTCTTTGGTCGAATAAAGGCTTTCTAAGTAAAACAAACGTTCTTTTCCTTTATCTACCGAAACTTTATGGTTTTCATACTTGCGTATGATGTAGGTTCCATCGGGTTGTTTGAAATACATCAATTCAAACGGTGCCAAAATATTGGTCAGCGAAAGAGGCAGATTTCCAGGTTCAATTCTCCAGTCGGCATAATCCAATTCTTTTCCTTTTAATAAGCCTCTATCATCGTTGATTGTTACTTTAAAAAGAGTTTCAATCTTTTTCAATGTTTCCGATACTGGCTTTCTAAAATTAGTATCAGAAGTGCTCTGCGCATTGGCAAATGTCAAAGCAAAAATGGAAACTAAGAAGATGTATTTTAATTTTTTCATTTTGATATTGTTATTTGATACGCTGATGAAACGGATTCGCTATCGCGAAAACGCTGATGAAACGGATTTTTTATTTATTTTAAAAAAAAAGAAAAATCCGTTTTTATCCGCGTCTTTACGAAGTAAATCCGTATCATCCGCGTTCCATTATATTGTGCATTCTATTGTATAAATTCCTGATCCTAATTCTAAAACAGGCTTTTGAACTTTTTCATCAAAACCTACCCTAACCTTTTTATTGTCAATTTTTATCTCTGAATTTTTAGCAACTGGTAATTTTACTGTCGCAGTTGTATTCACCGGAATCTGAACTGTCAAAACAAATTTGCCGTCTTTCTTTTGCCAAGAAGAAGCAATTTTTCCGTAAACCGATTGATAATCCGCTTTCGCGAAAGTCATATCACCTACTACTTCTGGCTGAATAAAAAAATGTTTGAAACCCGGTTTTTCAGGATCAGACATGATTCCGGCTAAACTTTGGTAAAACCATTCTTCAATCTGCCCTAACATAAAATGATTCCACGAATTTCCTTTTCTCGGATCCCATTGTTCCGTTAAAGTGGTCAAGCCAAATTTAATCTGAAAACCATAACCCGGCGCATCGTAATGATTGTGCATTCTGTACATGGTTTCGTTTTCGCCATTTCTTGCCAAAGTCTGGAATAAGTAACGATTTCCAACATCTCCCGTTGTCAAACGATCGCCTTTTTCTTTGATATCGGCTAGTAAATTCTGCATTACAGCTTCTTTATACTGAGGCTCCACAATATCCATAAAAATCGGAACAGCATTGCTAAACTGACTTTTTGTTCCGTACTGTTTGATTTCTTCGTTGAAAAACTCCTTATTGAAAGCCGTTTTGATCTCAGAAGCCAAAGCATTGTATTTCTCGAAATCTTCCGTTTTGCCTAATAATTTTGATGCTTTTGCTACTAAATAAGCTCCATAATAATAGTGCGAAGTCGCAGAAAGCGCAATCGGACTATTTTTAGAATATCCTGCAGGATGCGCTCCGTAATCGTACCAATCGCCTAATCCGTGCGAAACGATATGGTTTGTTGCTTTCGTTCCTAAATAGTCCACATAATTCTTCATTACAGGAAAATATTTCTCTAATAATGAAGCGTCGCCGTAATATTCATAATACATCCAAGGAAGAATTACGCCTGTAACTCCCCATTCTGGAGAATCAGTAAAATCACCTCCAAAAATTACATATTCTGGAACTATTGTCGGAATTAAACCGTTATCTCGTTGTGAATCAGAAATATTCTGCATCGTTGCTGGAAGGAAAGTTTGAAGATTATAATTGAACATCAATCCCGGACCATTCAACTGAATTTCTTCCAGCCAGCCTAACTTTTCACGTTGCGGACAATCGGTAAAAACACTTTGGAAATTACTTTTTATGGAGTTGTTTATCAGTTCGTGCGTTTTATTAAAAATTTCATTTGAACATGAAAAACTTCCTGCTTCTCCAGCCGAATTGTAAATGAAATTCGATTTCAACTCTACTAAAGTTGGAAGTTCCTTATTCTTATCTTCTTTATAATTAATGTTTTCAATTTGAACATATTGATAACCGTAGAAACTGAATTTTGGTGTCCATTCTTCTGTTCCGTCTCCTTTTAAAGTGTAATCGTAATAGTATGGTTTTCCAGATCTTCCCTGCGCGATTGTTCTTTCTTCATTTAAACCTTCAGCCACCCAAACACGAATCGTTTGTCCTCTTTTTCCTTTTACTTTGATAGTTGGAAATCCCGAAAGATTCTGCCCCATATCAAAAACATAGAAATTCGGTTTTAACTCTTTTACAGTTTTAACTTCGTATTGTTTCTGAATGGTAACTGGAGGTGCGGTCTGCGGTCTTAAAACTCCTTTTGGCGCTTCTTGAATCACTACTTTTTTCCAATCTCTATCTTTAAAACCTTTTCGATTCCAACCTTTTTGTTCTAGATTGGCATTGTAATCTTCTCCTCCAAAAATACTGTTATAGGTAATAGGACTTTTGCTGTATTTCCAAGTTCTATCTGATTTTATAATTTCTTCTGAACCGTCATTATATTTGATTTTCATTTTGAAAAACAAAGTCGGAGGACCAAAACTCACAAAGAATTTGGTATATCTCTCAGCCAATGTATTGTACATCCCATTTCCTAACAAAACACCAATTACGTTATCTCCTTTTTGAAATTCTTTTGCGCTCAATTCGTAAACATTGTAATTAACCGTTTTGTCGTAATCGGTCCACAAAGGTGCAAATTGACTGTTACCCACTTTTTTACCATTGATAGTCAATTCGTAATGTCCTAAACCTGAAATGTAAACAACTGCTTCTTTGACTGCTTTTTCTATTTCGAAAGGTTTACGCAACATTATACTTCTTCGTGCCAACGAATCGGAAGTGTTGATAAACGAGTTCTTTTTTTCTCTGTTGAAAGTGGCTGTGTGGTAGTTTCTTCCTTCCGGCAAATGACTATCAGCTTTGGTAATAGCACCAATCCAAGTCGGATTTAAATCTGATTCTAATGAAGCAGTTCTGAACGAAGCAGTTTTGCTCCATTTTGAAACTTTCCCTGACTGATTCCAAACTTTCACTTTCCAGAAATATTTGGTTTCGCTTTTTAATGGTTTTCCGCTATAAACTATATGCAGGTTTTTATCTGTATTTACTCTTCCCGTATTCCAAATATCTCCATCATCATTGTTTAATTTTTCTTCTGATGAAGCTACTAAAATTAAATAAGCAACTTGTGATGCATCGGATTCTTTTGAAATCAATTGCCAGCTCAATTTCAGCTGATTCTCGACAACTGCTAATGGATTTTCAGCCATTTCTGTTGTTAAACGTACAGGCAGAATTTGTCCATTTGAAATGAAAAAGAAAAAAACAAAAATGAAGGTTAATATGGATTTTGAAATATTCACTTTATAAATTTTTAATTGAACCATTAAGATATTTTTTTCAAACCATTAAGAGATTAAGAAAATTAAGCTTTGACTACTTTATAATCTTAAAAATAAGTTTCATTAAGCACTCCACTTAATTCTCTTAATATCTTTATGGTAATGACTAAACTAAAACATTCAGCTTAATTTATTTAATTTCTTAATGGTAAAATAATTATAACTTTTTAGTAATCAAAGATTCGATATTAAATACTGCTTCTGGGATTAATTTTCCGGTTTGAGGCAGGTCGTCGTAATCATCTGTGTCTGGCTCGGTGTCCGGATTTGGCGTGTGTCTTTGCTCTCCTGTGCGAAACATAATTCGCTCGAAACCGTCTGTTGGCGCATAAAATATCTTTGTTGATTCTTTTTCGTCGTTTACTTTTACCGTATACGAACGATTTTTAGCATCCAAATTTACAACTACTTTATATGTTTTATTCGCTTCGTATTTGGCGATTGTATTAAAACGTGCTCCTGTTTTTACTTTCAATTGTCCATCGCTGTCAAAAACCAATCTTACTGAAGGTAATCCTTGTTTGTTTTGGAATTCAATCTGCAATAAACCATGATTATTCTGTTCTGGTTTTACTGTGAAAACAGCTTCCATTTTTGATGCAAAAGGAATTACTCTTTCGGCACGTGAATAATCAAAATAATCCTGATCTCTTAACGTCAGCCATTTCTTACCATCGGCTTTCTTTTCGATTTTTGTTGATGCCCAAGAAAGATCATACGTATTCCACAATTTTAATTCTTCTCCATCTGGAAGTGCATTGAAAACATCATTTGCTTGTTCTTTAACCTCTGAAGTTACAGGAACAGGAATCGAAGCAACCCAAATATCTTCTTTATTTACACTATAACCAACCCAAATTTTTCCGTCTGGCGGAGTTCCATTTTTCTCTGTAATTCCACGAACATATTGAGGACCTGCTGACTTATAATTTCCACCGTAACGCATCGGACTTACTTCTCCATGAACCAACAATAAATCTTTATAATTTAAACCATCGTCACTTGTCGAAATTGCCAAAGGCCAACGATATTCTGATGGATTATAAAGTGTCGCGTAACGATTGTCTGATGTTTTTTGTCCCCAGATTTTGGCGTTGCTGTTTACAAATCCTGGCGCACGTAATGGCATATAATCCCAAGATTTTCCGCCGTCTTTACTGATAGAAGTTAAAGCATGTTTCCATAAACCCACTACATTTCCGTTTGGCAGATGGTAATAACTAAATGCTTTGTAAGTTTTCTGCAACGGAATCAATTCATCGTCACGATCGGCTTCTTCCACCCATTGCTGTAAAACTAATGGTTCTGATAAAATTTCTTCGCAGGCTTTTTTCAAACCTTTGTCTTTTGATGCGGTATAAAATGGGAATTTCGATTTCGATTTGTCCCTAATTTTGTTGTATCTAATGAAATAAATTTCGCCGAAACTTCCGTCTTTCTTGATTTCACGGATTACACGTCCAATTCCTTTTCCGTCATTTGGATCGTCTTTTTCATCCATTGCGATTCCGTAATACGCTAAGGCAAAAAGTCTTTTGTCTTTTGACGTATAAAATCCCATTCTCTGGTGCATAATCGCATCGAGGTTTTTGGCAACGCCTTCAACGCCTTCTTTTTTCCATCCGTCTGGAATTCTATAGATTGGAAAAATCACTTCTGGTTTTGTCCACGTTACACCGTCTTTAGAAGTCATTAATAAAGTCTGACTTGGCGGAATATGTTCTCCCGAAGGATCGCTTAAATAATGCAGATAAAAGGTATTATTCCAATACGCCATCATCGGCTGGTGATTGTACGTCCATCCAAAACCATCTGCTTTTTCAGGATGTTCGCGGCTTGCACGCATAATTTGCGTAGCGTGAACTCCAATCGCTGGACTTAACTGTCCGTGATGATAATCGATGTTTGAAAGTGTTTTGCCAACATAACGCACTGTGTCGTTTTGTGCATTTACAGCCGTACAAGCCAAAAGAATTGTGGCTGTGATGATGTTGGTTTTTATGTTTTGGAAAGTAATCATTTTATATTTTTTTGTTTCACGCAGATTTTGCAGATTTTAGCTGATATAATCAGATTATTTTATTTGCTTTATTTAAAATTAAAAATCTGCTTAATCTGCTTAAATCATTTTAAATCTGCGTGAAATATTTCTAAACATTTCTTTTATCTGCTCGATCTGCAAAATCTGCGGGAAAAATTTCTACTCTCGCTGATTTGGCAGATTTAACAGATTTTATTTTTTGTCAATTAATCCTTTTAAAACGTCAGCAGAGATTGTTGTAATCGTTCCGTGTTTGTGTCCTTCGGGAAGGCTTATTTTGGAGGATACATCTTCAAAATGAACAAAATCTGTTGTGCTTAACGCTTTATAATTTTTTGAACCGTAATTATCATAATATAGCAACCAGTTTTTACCGACTTTCACTACTGTCGGACCTTCTGATAAATATTCGGTTAAAGGCTCTGAACTCTTTTCAAACGGACCTAAAGGCGATTTCCCGAAAGCTACTTTTATGTTTCGCATTGGTCTTGTATTGTCTTTCAAAACCAAAACATAATCTTTTTTTCCTTTTTTGACAATCACACAATCAATTACACTAAAACCTGGATCGTAATATAATTTTGTATCTGAAAAAGTTTTGAAATCTTTAGTCGTTACATAATACATTCTGTGGTTATTTTTCTCTTCTTCTACTCCTTTTGGATATCTAAACGGAATTGTTGATGCCCAAATAATAATGTATTCCTTTTTTACATCATCATAAAAAATCTCTGGTGCCCAAACATTTACTACTTCTGGTTCGTTTTTCATGACTGGAATATATTGCTGTTCTGACCAATGAATTAAGTCTTTTGAACTTGCGTATCCAAAACCGTTTCCGCCCTTCCAGTCAGTTGTCCAAACCATGTGATAGGTTCCGCCTGCTCCTTTTGTGATGGACGGATCACGCATAATTTTACTGGCTCCGATTTCTGGTTTTAAAAACGATCCTTCTAATCCTTTCCAATTATAACCGTCTTCGCTGTACGCCAAATATAAACCTTCTGTTGCGGGTTCTCTAAACGACGTAAAAAGATATAAATCTTTCTTTTTCTGCGAATAACTAATCGCGAAAAGTGAAAGGGTTACTATGATGAATATTTTTTTCATGTTGTGTTGTGTTTAAACTTTGTCAAAGTTTGAAACTTTGACAAAGTTGGCTCACCAGTTTTTATTCTGTTATTGCTTTTTTATCTAAAGAAGCTCCTTTTTTTATTTTCGTTGTAACGTTGTTTAAAACATTGTTTTTCAAGAAAATGTTTTTAGTGTCTTTTCCATCCGCTTCGATAAAAATATCGGTTGGATTGAATGGAAAATTATTATTAATCAACGCATTAGAAACATTATCTAATTTAATAACTGGGACGCCTTTTATTGGTGTTGAAGATCCAACATTATCTAAAATGATGTTTTTTGAATCTGATATTTTGAAAGAAGAACCTACTGTTGCATTTACTTTTACATCATGAAATTCAACATCTGTGGCTGTACTTACTGTAAAACCTTCTTTTCCGTCCATATTAATGTTAGAGAAAGTAATGTTTTGAATTGGCATTTCGGTAATTCCCAAAATCTGTCCAGCTTTGTTTACGTTTGAAGCTGTAATATTGCTCATGTGGATATTTCTGAAAATCGGCGTTTTCTCCGTTACAGGTTCAACTGTAGTTCCTTTATCGTAGAAAAGGCTCAATACGATAGCTTCTTCTTTGATGTTTTTCATGACGATATTATCGACGCGAATATCTTCTACAACACCGCCTCTTCCGCGAGCCGATTTGATACGGATTCCGCGATCTGTTCCGTCAAAAACACAGTTGGATATTGTAATTTTTTTGATTCCGCCTGACATTTCACTTCCAATTACTACTCCGCCGTGACCGCTTAACATGGTACAGTTTGTAATGGTTACATTTTCTGTTGCTTTTCCATATTTACGTCCGTCGCCGTCTCTACCAGATTTGATCGTGATACAATCGTCGCCAACGCTGATATGGCAGTTTGAAATGTGAACATTAGTAGAAGAAGAAGGATTGATTCCGTCTGTATTTGGCGAATGCGGATTAAAAATCGAAATTCCCGTAACGGTTACATTATCACAGAATTCTGGATTAATCGTCCAGAAAGGTGAATTTTGAAAGGTTACGCCTTCGATTAAAATGTTTTTGCAGTTGTAAGCCTGAAAGAAAGATGGTCTAAAAAACTTTTTATCAACCGTTCTTTTGTAATATGGTTCTGTGTAAAGGCCTTTATTTTGCTCTTCCCACATAGTTTGATATTTAGTTGGAGGAAGTGGTTCTTTGGCAGTTTCGATTCGGTACACTTCATTCCACCATGCTTTTCCTTGTCCGTCGATTACTCCTCTTCCTGTGATTGTGATATTTTCAACGTCTTTTGCATAAAATAAAGGTTGGAAACTCTTCATTACAATTCCTTCGTAACGCATTTCTACATACGGAAGAAAATCATCAAAGTTCTCTGAAAACTTTAAAAGTGCTCCAGAATCTAAATGAATCGTAATGTTGCTTCTTAATGTTAAGGCTCCAGTTAAATATTCTCCTGCAGGAAAAAAGATAGTTCCTCCGCCGTTTTTAGATGCTTTTTCGATAGCATTCTGAATGGCTTGCGTGCATTTTATTCCTTTGTTGTTTCCGCCTTCGTTAAGGATGTTTAACCAGCCGTCGTTTGCGAAAGTGGTATTTAATCCAGTTATAAAGCAGAGTATTATTAGTATATTTTTCATAGTTATGTTTTTGGTTTCACGCAGATCTTGCAGATTTTGGCAGATCAACGCAGATTTATATTTTTAAAAATCTGCTGAATCTGCTTAAATCATTTTAAATCTGCGTGAAATATTTTATTCTCATTTTGTGTCACCCTGAGCGAAGTCGAAGGGCGCATGCAATATCAAACAATATGTTCAATAGTTGCGGTCCTTAGACTTCGCTCAGGAAGACATACTAGACTTTTTTTACTTTGACTTCAAAATTAAAACCCAGTCATTACCATCTTCTTTTTTTCCTTCTGGCTGAAAATTTTGAGTTCCTTTGTTATCAAATATTCCGATTTTAGTTTTCTTTCCATTTCTTGGATTGTACCAAGTCGCTTCGAATTTATCGCCAGCAATTTTTCCTAGTTTTACTTCTATTATTCTTCCGTTGTAAGTGTATAATAAAGCGTATTTTTCGCCTCTTATGGCTGGAATATAATCGTATTTCTCGCCTTGGTTAACTACTAAAGAAACATCTGGAACTCCTTCTAAAAATGGCACTTCTTCCATTAATTTCTTAATATAAACCATTTGTTTTGCTCCAGGCGCATTGATGGCTGACGTCCATAATTCTTTGTTTCCGTAAGCTGGTTTATCGCCTTTTCTGAACATTTGCATTACGGCATTGTGTCCGTATGTGTAACCTGCACCGCCTGATAAAACCGACCAATATCCGTAACGACGTACATCACTTGCTGTCCATTTTGGCTGTAAAGTGTCGTGTAAACCGTGTGGAATTCCTTCGTACGATGGTTCTCCGTCAAGTGTAGGTTTCGCTGGTTTTAATTCGAAATCTCTTAGAACGAATTTGTAATTGTCTTCTTTGAAATTCGTTTTCACTGAATCCTGATCGTATCTTCTGTGTCCAGATTGGAACATATTGAAATCCAGCCATTTTTCGTTGTGGAAGTTCTCTGAAGAATCAGTTCTTCCAAAAGGATGAAAAGTCACTAACTGATTTGGATTGTTGGTTTTTAAAGTATTTCCGATGGCATTCCAGATATCTTGAAATTCATTTCCGTGTGTATCTCCACCATTTAACCAAATGATGTTGGTTCTGTTTTTATATCGATTAGCCAAGAAATGAGCGTATTCTGTCGCCTGTTCTTTGCTTACTTTATTTCCTTTTGAAACGTTGGTTCCCCAAACTGGAACCATGGCTAAATAAATTCCATTTTTTTGGGCCACGTCTAAAGTGTAATCTACGTGATCCCAATAATCGTATTGCTTTGCATCTTTGAAATCATTTCCTGCCGTAATTAAGGGTTTTGAAACGTCTTCGTTGATTAAAGCTGCATCGCCATAAACGTTAACCGCATTTATATTATGCAAAACCATTACTTGAACGACATTAAATCCTTTGTCTTTTCTGTCTTTAAAATATTTCTCTACTCCCGCTCTATCCAGTTTTCCGAATGCCAACCAACCTGTGTCACCTAACCAGAAAAATGGTTTTTCATTTTCGGTAACAAAATAATGCTGATTTTTAGATACTTTGATTTCAGGCAGAGATGCTTTTGTTTTGGCAGATTGCGAAAATCCGCTTTGTGCTGTAAACATAAAGCTTATACAAAGAGCGTATAAAGATTTAATTTTCAGATTCATTTTGGTTTGTTTTTGAATTTATGTTTCTTGGTTTGTTAGCCATGAATTCACGAATTATTTTCTATAATCTTTGTGTTTTATTTCACGCAGATTTTACTGATTTTAGCTGATTTGCGCAGATTTAAATTTTAAAAAATCTGCTTAATCTGCTTTGATCTTTTTTAAATCTGCGTGAATTTTTTTCTCTCGCAGATTTCACAGATTAAGCAGATTTAATTTTTAAAATTAAATTCGTGCAAATTCGTGCAATTCGTGGCAACTTCTTCTTTTTATTTTTTCACTACAAAAAGCACTTTTTCTTTTATTTCGACTTGAGGGATTGTGACTTGTTTTCCTCCGCTTATGTTGGCTTTTCTTGTTATATTTCCTGTTGAAGCATTGATTGCAAATACTTCAAATGTTCCTTTTTCATTTAATAAATCGATTATTATATCTTGGTCATTTTTCAAATAGAAAAGATAACTTTTTCCTTTATTTTCTAACTTCCAAAGATTGTCTGAAAACGTATTTCCTTCAACTAATTTCATTTCGCTTAAAGCGGCATAAAACTGAGGCAGTTCAATTTTCGGAATGTTTGGCAATGAAGCTCCAGCCATCAAAGCCGGCCATCCAAATCTTGAAGAACCATCTGTTGAATATAAAATGACTTTTTCAGGATATTGTTCTCGGTATTCACGAACGGCGCGATATACTTGATTATCTGTTTCTTTTCCGGTTTTTAGTTTTCTGGCGTGCTGTCTCGGTGCTAAATTTACGCCACCTTGCGGAGCGTATGCTGAACCATCTTCTTTGTAATACCAATAACGAATGTCGATTACATCAACGGTTTTATTTCTTTTAGCATCATTTAAAATAGCATCTTGAACATCTTTTGTAGCACTTAAACCAATTAAACCTTTTTTGCCTGTTTCGTCTTTCCATTTTTGAGCTTGGTCTAACCAAAATTCCATAAAATGTAGCGGACCTGTATATTCGGCGCTCGTTAACTGAATTACGTTGCTGTTTTCCTGAAAGTTCTCAAATGATTTTCTGATGAAACCTTCGTGTAATTTTCTTCTTTGTGCATTTGTAATATCATAAAACTGCTCTGCCATGAAAATACGTTTGTCTCCCGCATAAGGTGGTGGCTCAGGAAATCCTGTGCTGTTAATATTATTTGCTGAACGCCAAGGCGAACTTGCCCAATGCGCTCCGGCTTCTAAAATGTTATGCTGAAAATATTGCTGATTGATTAACAATTGTCCGTTTGGTTCTGCCAGCGTTGCAAACTGCGACAAACGGCTCCAATACCAATCGTTGAATTTTGTTAAATCGTATTTACTTAAATGATCCCAAGCGAAATCTTTTCCGCTTCTCGCGAAAGGCTGTTCGTAAAACGGAGGCCAAACATCGTCATCAATTCGGCGAACACGTTCGTGATCATCCATTCTTCTGTCATACCACAAACCATAATTGTGTTCTAAAGCAACGATATTGTTTTTAGTTAAATAATCTACTGTTTCCTGTACTTTATCGGTCAATCCATTTCCAGTTCTTCCAGGTACAAAACGAGTAATGTGTGGTGTTGATTTGTTTACAAAATCATCGGTTAAATCGCCTCTCCACCAAGCTACGTTGGTTTGTTTTCCTGCAATTACTTTTCCTTCAAAAGTTAACCAACCGTTTTCTATTGTAACTTTAGAAGTTGATTTTTCAGTTTTATTTGAAGCAACTTTTAAATCGTTTGCATTTTTTAAGCCTTTATTATTTGTATTTATCGGATTTGCTTTTGAAGCTTCTGCAATCAATTCTTGTAAACTTTTTGCCGTTGTAGCAGCGTTTTTAGTCAATTCTGCAGCAACTTCTACACTCGGACTTGAAGAAGTTTCTGAACCTAAATCATAGATAAAAGGCTGAATTGGAAGTTTTCCTAATCTGGCTTCTAGTTGTGTGTAGAATAAACTTCTTGGACTGATATGTTCGTTTACGTTTTTCCAATGTGCGTTTCCTCCAAATTGTCCCCAAACTCCAAAAGCCCAGTTTTGTGCTGTTGGCGGACTATAACATTCTACTTTTGATGCCGATGATTCCCAGATTACAGAATTCGCAGCTGTCCATCCTGCTCCTCTTCCGCCTTGTTCTCTGTTATTATAACTTAGTGCTTTTCCGTCGATATTGGCAATATCAAATAATACTCCTGTTGCCCAGCTTCCGATTGCTCCGCTGTTTTCGAATGGTAAATGTGATTCGCATTGTACGAACACATTTGGACCAGTTGTTCCGAATCCGCCTACAGCGAAATCATGATATCCAAATTCGGAGTAACAACGCTGAAATAAAGTCTGCTGACCTTCGGTATAAAAAGTATGCCTTCTGAATGAAGCGATTTCTGAAATTGGTTCTGTGGCAATACAATCTTCAACTGTAATTTGCTGACTTGTTTTTAAAATCGTAACAGCTCCGCCTGCAAAGTGTTTGAAATTAACTTGTTTTACCCAAGCATTTCTGGTGTTTTCAATGCTGATAGCCTGCCATCTATGTTCTTCGTCTTTTAAATTTGAAGGATTGTAGGTTGATTTTATTAATATGTTTTCAATTCCGTTATTTTCAATTCTTCCCTGCCAAGAATAAACAGTTACTTTTGAAGTTCCGAAAACATCATCTAAAGACATTGTGATTGGAGCATTTACCGTTACTTCGTTTCCGTTGATTTTGATTACAACACGATTCCAAGTTGTCGTCCAATCTCCTTTTTTCCAGCCAATCCAAGAAGTTTCTCCGCCGAAATCCTGCATGTTTACTTCTTTAATGAAATTATCCGTTAGAGGTTTGCTGATTTCGATTTCGTCGCCAACTTTTAATTTTGATGTATTTTTTAATTGGATTTTCTGCGTTCCAAGTGGCGTGTAAGCGTTTACGAATTCAAATGAATCTTTGTACACTTTATCATTTTCACCCAAAATTCTAATTAAAGCTTCTCTTTCTAATCCGGTTCCTAAAAGTACAGTTCCGTTTTCGGTATTACCGCTTCCTCTTAAAACAACTCCCGATTTTCTAATGTATAATGTTCCGCTGATTTTGAAAGTTCCTTTGTCTAACAAAACGGCTCCACGAAAACCTAATTTATCTGGTTTTAACGCACTTACATAATCAATTGCCTTTTGGATTTTCTGCGTTGCATCTTCTTCTTGCTGCGAAACAAAAATTTTGTTATCCAAATTTGGAATGGCAACTTCGGAGTTTCGATATCCTGCAAAAGAAAAATCTGGGATTTGATTTCCTTGACTATCTGTAGTGAAAGAAAGTTTTCCTTCTTTGGTTTTGATGATATCTGGGAAATTGTTTTGGGCTTTTCCAATATTTGTTGCTAAAAACAAAACGGAGCAAAACAAAAATAGATTCTTATTTTGAAGAGAAATTATATTTTTTAGCTGATTGAAGTTCACTTTAAAATATTTTTTGTTGTGATTTATCCTAACAGGTTTTAAAAACCTGTTAGGTATTATTTTTTAGATCTTACATCTTCGAAATTAAGTGTAATCTAAATTTCTTAAAAATACCTAACAGGTTTTGGAAACCTGTTAGGATACGTGAAATTATATTCTATAGGCAATAAATTTAGGACTTTATTGTAACAATCCTTTCAACTTAGCTAATGTATCCGTATTATTTTCAATTTTCGTCCAGTCTGTTTTGCTGTTTGGATCTATACCGTTAAAATATTTTTCGATGTTGGTGTATCCGTCTCCGTTTGCATCTTTATTAGCATCTGAAGCATCGTTTGGATTTAAACCGTATTTTTTCTCCCAAGCATCTGGAATTCCATCATTATCCGAATCTTTATAGGCTTTTCCTTTGTAAGTTGGATATCCGCCAACTTGGTCTGGATGCGTTATAATTCCTTTTTTATATGAGTCAGCTGGTAATCTTCTTTTGATATATTCTTTTCCGATTGAATTTTCTAAACCGTCTTTTACTTCGATTTTTCCTGTGCGGACCTGTTTGATGATTCTTTCGTCAACGGCATCTCTTTTTGGTAAAGTTGCTCCAACATTCGTCAAAACAAAATCATAAGCTTCTTCTGCCGACATGATATTAAATTTTGGCATTGAGAATGGTTTTGGCTGTTTTATTGCTGCTAAAAATGCTGCCGTTTCTGCTTCTGGAAGGTTTTCCAATTGCACACCACCATTCCAATTGTCAGCTGTCACCTCAGGAGAACCAACAATAAAGTTTCCTGAAACATATGCCCTTCCGTATTGTTTTGGCTCAATATATCCAGATTCAGGTTTTACAATTCTATGCGAAATAGGCTCGTTTACAGGAGTTATTGGCCCTGGTTTAAAATAATTGTTGATGATATTTAACATTGAACGATAATCACCTCCGTCAAGTGTACGATTCCACCAATTGAATACTACGTTATTCACAAAATTAAAGTCGCCATACATTCCGATAGAAGCATTTCTAGAAATGTTATCCGCCCATAAATTGCGCATAAAAGTACTATTTAATCCGCCGATTGTACTTCCAAAAGCATGGTTATAGGTATCTAAACCTTCTGATGAAATAGTGTTTTGAATGGTGATATTACAAGCAGGTAATTTTTCCAGTTTAGATTTTGCATTAGCTGCAAATTGATGTCTGTATAACGAAATATTTTCATCTAATCCCCAGCTTACTGAGCAGTGATCTACAATAATATTTCCCATTGGATTTCCGCCCAAAGCATCGTCTCTTCTTGTTACCTCAGTTGCACCACGTCTAAAACGCATGTGTCTAATGATAACGTCATGTGTGTCGATTTCTAAAGTTTCTCCGGCAATACAAATTCCGTCACCCGGAGCAGTTTGCCCCGCAATGGTTACGTAAGGCGCACGCATGCTAATTCTTTTTTTCAATTGAATAATCCCCGAAACATTGAAAACAATAGTTCTTGCTCCAACTGCTTCGCAGGCTTCACGAAAAGTTCCTTTTCCGCTGTCTTCTAAACTCGTAATTACAAATATTTTTCCGCCACGACCTCCCTGTGTATATGCGCCACCACCTTCAGCACCTGGAAAAGCAGGAATATCCGCCAAAACAAAATCTTTTGGATAAGATGCCCAAGGTAAATACGGTTTTCCTTGTTTTGCCTCTTCTTTGATGATGTGAAGATTGGCATTCCAAATTTCGCTCAGCCTTTTTTCTTCATCAGCCAAAATAGCATCTGCTTTTTCCTGAACAGGTTTTGGAATTACAGGATATTGCGCATATGCCGATGACACAAGAGAACAAAATGACAACGCCATAAATGTTCTTTTTAAAGTATGGTTTGGGAAAATATTTTGCATTGAATTGTGTGTGGTTGTAGTTAAAAGTTGTAATAGAAAGTTTTAAAGGAGAAAATTATTCTTTTGCAGTAGAATCTTTTACTTTATTCTTCTCTCTTTGCTCAACACGTTCGTGCCAATCTTTACTTTCTTTATTAAGATCGTAACCTTGTTTTGATAAATAGTTATTGATTCTTCCTTTATATTTACCAAACCAGCCGTGCTTTTCTTTAGATGAACCTGCGTCCATTGCATGTTCTCTAGCTTCAACTAAAGCTTTATAGATGTAGTCTTTTTGTTCTGCTGTTAAATTTGGAAGCATGTCATTGTAACCTGCAACTGTTATTGGAAGCACGCCATAAGTCATTCCGTCTTTAACCTCAGTAATTTTATCTTCTGATAATTCTTTACTTAATTTTTTGATGTAAGATTTATGCAGTTTTGCAATTGATTCGTCTGCTTTTGTTTTCAGTTTATCAATCTTTTCGTTTTGCTTTTCTTTAGCTAAAGAAGTATCTTCTTTTACTTTTTTTATTTCAGCATCTCTTCCGTCCTGAATTTCAGTTAAATCTCTGAATTGCTGTGCGATAATATTTGAAACTGCTTTCTCTTTTGCTTCGTTTTTCAAATCTAATTTGGTAACGATTTTTGCAGCTCTTTCGTTGGTAACCTTTACATATTCAGGATCTAAATGCTGTTGTGCATTTAAACTTGAAAATGCAAAAACCAGCGATAATAAACCAGCGTTTAATTTATTTAGTGCCATTGTCTTTATTTTTTTAGTTATTTTTTTAACTCAATCATAAGGCCAACGGCCTTTAAGCAAAACCATAGGATAAAATCCTATGAATTACAAACAAATCATATAGCAAAGCCCTGAAAGGGCGCAAGCCTTTGTCTATATTTCATTAATTGCTTTCGCCCTTTCAGGGCTTTTTTCTTTCATTACTTTATACATAGGACGTTGTCCTATATTAGTGCTTTGAGCCTTTCAGGCTCTTTTTAAAAACATTCCTGCTTCTTAAAACAGGAATGTTTTCAAAAATTGTTCCTATTTTAAATCTAATAAAGGTCTAACTAATGTTTCTTTATTATTAGTCAAATCTTTCCAGTCTACTTTTATCGCAGGATTTACACCGTTGATGTAATCTTCGATATTGGTATATCCATCTCCATTTAAATCTCCTTGCGCATCAGATGGATCATTCGGATTTAAACCGTATTTTTTCTCCCATGCATCTGGCATTCCGTCTTTGTCAGTATCTACATAAGGTTTTCCTTTGTATTCTGGATATCCTCCAACTTGAGAAATATCAGTGATGATTCCTTTTTTATACGAATCCATCGGTAAACGTCTGTGTTCGAATTGGTAGAAAGTCTTTTTCTCTAATCCTTTTGCATATTCTGGAACTCCAGTTTTTACAGTTCTTACGATTCTTTCGTCTACTTTATCTCTTATTGGTAAAGTTGCTCCCACATTTTTAAGAACAAATTCATATGCTTCGTCTGCTTTCATGAATGGACGGAACCATGGCATTGGAAAAGGTTTAGCTGCTTTCATTTTAGCAAAATATTCTTTTGCTTCATCGTAAGTCATTAATTCGCCTTTTTTATTTTCAAGCTGAATACCGCCGTCCCAATTATCTTTAGTCACTTTTTCGTTTCCGTCAATAATATTTCCGTTTACGTAAGCTCTTCCGAAAACCACATATGGCAATTTACTTCTTCCCGATTCTGGTTTTAAAATTCTATAGCTGATTGGCTGAGTTAAATCGGTTACAGGTCCTGGTTTGTAGAAGTTGTTGATGATGTTGTAATTAGCAGTATAATCTCCACCATCTGTAGATCTATTGTACCAGTTGAAAACTACGTTATTTACAAAATTGAAAATTCCATTCCAACCGATAGAAGGGTTTCTTCCTGCATTGTTAGCCCACATATTTCTCATGAAAGAGCAATTTTCTCCACCTAAAGTACTTCCGAAAGCGTGATTGTAAGTATCCAAAGCTTCTCCGAATAAACTGTTTTGGATCGTAATATTTACCGTTCCCACTTTAATATCTGGGTAACCTGGTCCAGGATTGTACATGTGTCTGTAGATTGACATATTTTCGTCTAATCCCCAAGTTGCAGAAACGTGGTCGATCATGATGTTTCCAACAGGATTTCCTCCAATAGCATCATCACGACGTCCTACAAAAGTTTCTCCACGACGGAAACGTACGTGTCTGATAATTACATCATGCGTATCAATCCAAGTTGATTCTCCTGCAATACAAATTCCATCTCCAGGAGCTGTCTGTCCTGCAATTGTAATGTAAGGCGCACGTATAATCAACGGACTTTTTAATCTGATAATTCCAGCAACATTAAATACCACTATTCTCGCTCCTCCTTGCTCGCAGGCTTCACGTAAAGTACCTGGTCCACGGTCTTCTAGACTTGTTACCGTATAAACTTTTCCGCCACGACCTCCAAATGTGTACATTCCACCACCTTCAGCACCTGGAAAAGCAGGGATTTCTGCCTGAGGTAAATCGGTCGGTCTTGCTGCCCACGGGATATAAGGTTTTCCTTGTTTTGCTTCTTCTTCAATAACAACTAAAGCTTTTGTCCAAGCTTCATCAGAAAGTCTTTGAGCTTCTTCTTTAATTGCTTTTTCTTGAGCCTGAACTTCTGGACTTATCTTCGGATATTGTGCAAAACATTTTGCACTTCCTAAAAAAAGCAGAGATGATGCGATAAATAATGCGGAATTTTTCATGTTAATTTGTAGTTGTGGTAATTCTTTTTAAACAAATCACCTGTATCTTTTGACGAATACAGGTGAAAAGCTTTGTAATATATCTGTTTTTTAATAAAAATCTATTCTTGATAATTGAAAGTGCCTAGTCCACCAAAGTTATCATTCCATCCAATGGTTTGTAATAGCCACGGATTTGCAGTTAAAGCCGTTGTATTTAAACCATTAATATAATAGTTAGGATTGAATTTGATATTAACTGGCGCTCCATTAAAGTTATCCATAGGCGTAACTAATGCTGTACGGATAAAGTTTGTATTATAAAATGTTGCCAATGTTGCTAATTGAGCTTGGAAATTTGCCGCATCTGGATCTGCTACTACATTTGCACGAGCACTAGCCAAAGGATCTGTAGTTGCTGAAGATGTTGAAACTCTATATTGTAAAAAGTTACCAGTACGTTTTGTTCCGTTAATTGGTGTTAAACCCAATTTACTTACAGTACCTCCTGTAACTCCAGGTAATACTTCATTATCATATAACATCCATCTTTGAACATCCCAAAAACGTTTTCCTTCGTAAGCCAATTCTACTCTACGCTCATATAAAACAGCTTCAATTGCTTGATACTTATCTGAAAGTGTTCCAATTCCGTAATTGTTTGCTGAAGGAATACCAACACGATTTCTAATTCTTCCTAAATAAGCTATAGTGTTACTAGTTTGACCTAAAGCAGCATAACATTCTGCAATGTTTAATAATAATTCAGCATAGCGGTATTCAAAAATATCTGTACCAGAATACTGGAAGTTTGTTTCTTTACTAGCCGCAGTATTCGTCATTTTTCTTACGAATGCTGGACTTGATATTGCAGTATTTCCATCTGAAAACCCTGCTTTATTTGAACCATCTAACCAACGGTAAGCCCAAAGAACACTATTTGGAGTTTCTTTGCTTCCCCATTTTGAACCAGAGAAGGCAAAAGTTCTGTAAAATCTAGGATCTCTATTTACGAAGAAAGTAAAATCATTGTAACCGTTTGCTGCAGTTGGTCTACTACCATTTGCCATCGGGAATAAATCAATCATTTCTTTTGGAGCAGCAACTCCTCCACCTGTTCCACCTAAACTCAATAAACGGATTCCTTTTTCCCAAGAGTTATTAATTGCTTGAGAAGTAACACCAAATCCGCAAAGTTGTACTGTGATTGCTTCTGAACAGAAAGCGTTATCAATCAAGAACATTTGTTCCCATTGTTTTGCAGTGCTTCCATATAATCCGTAACCATCGGCAGTCAATTGAGCTTCTGCTTCCAATCCTGCTTTCAAAGCCGCTTCCCAACGTTCGTTTGAACCGTCCCAATTTTTATTAAATAAAGGGCTTGCAAATGTTAAAAGTACTCTAGATTTCTGAGCCATCGCAGCTCCTTTAGTAAAACGTCCGTAAGCTGCAGCTCCCCAGTTACTAGGTAATAAACTTGCTGCCATGTCTAAATCGCTAACGATTTGCGCTACAACTTCAGAAACTTTTGCTCTAGGCAATTGTATTGAAGCATCAGTAGCCGATGCATCTTGAACAGTTGTTACAATAGGAACTCCTCCATAAACACGCATTAGATCAAAGTACTGCATAGCACGCATATAATACATCTGTCCTTTTGCTTGGTCACGAAATGTTTTATCCAAATTAGAACCTTTTACATCAATGTCTTCTAAAAAGGCATTACACTCTCTAATTCTGTTGTATGGATGGTTATTGATACTAGTTGCCAATTTAGCTCCATAATAACCACTTGCATCAGCAGAGTTTATAAGTGTTTTGTTTGGATTGATAAAATCTTGTGTTCCACCTAACTCTTCTGTCAATCTTGAATTTGCATCTGTATAAGAACCAATAATTGTAGCAGTTGGCGACTTATAAGCATTATAGAAATCATAATATTGATTGTCTACATAGGCTTGTGCACGCTCTTGGGTTTGGTAGAATGTATCATCGTAAAAGCCATAACCTTTCTTATCCTTTAGAAAATCATCACTACAAGAAGCAGCACCTACAGCAAGCAATAGTGATAGTGTTATATATTTAAATGGTGTTTTCATAGTTTCTTTTAATTTTGATTAGAATGATACGTTAAAATTAAGCGACCAAGTTCTAAGTGTAGGATAATTTACAGAAGAATTATCATACATATTTCTATAATGATCTGGATAAGGATTGTATAAATCCCAAAGATTATTACCTGTTACTCCCAATGTTATAGCAGCAATTTTTGTATCTGCAAAAACTTTCTTAGGGATGTCATAGTTAAGACTTAAGTTTCTAACAAAACAACGGAAAGTGTTTAGCTGCCAGAAATCTGATGGGCTAGACATATAGGTCCATTGTGCTACATTTGGATATTTACCATTTGGATTATCCTCAGCATCATACATATCTCTCCAGAAACTCTCGCGAGACCACATATTGTTTGCAGATGATGTACCTTGATTTACTAAGTCTACAAAATTAGCTCCTCCCCAAGAAGTTGAAATTTGAGTTCTCAAAGAGAATCCATCATATTTAAATCCTAAATTGGTTGTAAAACCATAAGTTCTACTGCTGTTAGCCAATTTCACATAATCATTCTCTTTCATGATTTGTCCGTCTGCTGGTGCTAATGTTCCATCTGGATTAAGTTGTCCAGCAACATCTTGATAAGCTAAAGATCCTTTTCTCATTCCAGAAACAGAGTTGATATCAAAATATCTTGGCACTCCTCCAACTGCTGTAGCACGTTCTGTTAAATATGCCCAGTAATTTGCAATATCTTCATCTGTACGTAAAATACCATCTCCTGTAGAAGTTCCTTTCCAAACTGCAAATCCCCATACTGGATTAAATGATGAATATCCTACACGTGTCGTATTACTTGACGGAACAAGATTTCCTTGATCTGGATATTTTTTGATTTCATTATTATTGTAGCTAAAGTTGATTCCAACATTGTAACTCATGTTACTTTTTATCTTATCACTCCAGTTAATAGCAAATTCATGTCCCCATGCGTCAATTTGACCATAGTTTTGTTCAGCATAAGCTCCTCCTACAGAAATTGGCACACCTACAGCACTGCTCATATCTGTTAACATATCTGTATTTTTATCGTAATAAAAATCATAAGTAAAGTTTAATCTGTTTTTCAACAAATTAATATCAACTCCAACGTTGTTTTTTATAGTAGTGTCCCATGTTACATTTCTATTTGGATTTACTCTAGGAGTCAAACCATTTCCATTAAATCCACCACCACTCGTTGCTGTACCAGGTCCAAACTGAAAACCTTTGTCTACGATAAGATCATAATATTGCTCCCATCTCCAAGGCTGAATATTATCTTTTCCTGTTTTACCAATAGAGTAACGAATTTTAAAGAAGTCAACCCAAGGCAATCCTTTTTCAAACCAATTTTCTTTAGACATTACCCAACCCACTTGAACAGATGGGAAAGTTCCCCAATAATTCTCTGGTGCAAATTTTGTTGAAGCATCACTACGTAAAATAAACTGGAATAAATATTTTTGTTTAAAGCTATAATTTAAACGTCCAAAATAAGACAATGTTCCTCCTTCAACTTTTGTAGCCTGGCTATTAGAAAGGCTTAATGTACCAGCTGTACGATAATCTCCTAAATAATCTTTACCTGTTTGCTCATAAGCCAAACGTGTAAATGTATTGTATACTTCAGAAGCTTCACCACCTACCATGGCTCCAATTTGATGATCTCCAAAAGTTCTGTCATAGTTGATCATGAAATCTCCTTGAGTACTTTTACCGTCTGTATTGTTATAATACACTCTGGAGTTTCTTACATTCGTCTCTAAAATATAACTACCTGTTGGATTTGTTGTTGCATTATAAAAACTAGGATTAGCAGCACTTGCTAAGTGTTTGTCTTGAAGTTGATAATCTCTAATTCTAACTAGATCATAAGGCAATTGAATTTGCTCTGTGTAAGCAGAACTTTGATTTCTAGAATACGTAACTTTGAAAGATAATCCTTTAACTGCAGCCAATTTATAATTTAAGGAAGCATTTACATTGAATGTATTATCATCAGTAACTTGATGTGAACCATTATTTAAATTGGCAAAATAGTTCCACCCTGCAATATTATTATTTGCATTCGCGCTTCCAAAGTTTTTGTTTGAGTTAGGAAATGGAGAAACATAATAATTTTTACCATCTACATTTGTTTGCCAAGGCACATGTTGCGGCATGTGTAACAAGAATCCGTAATCTGCTTGTTCTCCACCTGCAGCAGAAGCATAACTACCATCACTAATATTTGATGATGCTTTAGTGAATGATTTATCAACCGTTCCAACGTTTCCAGAAACAGAAGCAGAAAAATCTAAATTCTTAGCAATTTTCGCATTGATACCTGTACGGAAGTTCCATTTATCATACTTTTGATTTCCTAAATTTGCATCTTGTGTCAAATAAGTTGCACCAGCAAAATAGGTAATATCTTCGGTACCTCCACTCACATTAAAAGAGTGTTTTTGCTGAATAGCTGGTTTCCAAGCTTCTTTTAACCAGTTATAATTTAAGCCTTTCATTTGCTCCAATTCTGCATCCGAATAGATAGTAGCTGGATCAATAACAGCAGGCGCTGCTACTCTAGATTTAAAAAATCTGTTGCTAAAAACTCCAAATTCGTAAGCATCCAATACTTTACTGTGGCTCACTGCATCATTTATTGCAAATTGGCTATTGTATGAAAACTTTGCTTTACCAGCTTTACCACGTTTTGTTTTTACAACAATTGCTCCTTGTGAAGCACGCGAACCGTAAATTGCAGCAGAACCATCTTTTAATACCGTAATACTTTCAATCTCAGAAGGATCTAATCTGTTGAATTGCTCTAATGTAGGCTTACCATTACTTGGATCAACCTGAATCATATCATCAATAATGATTAAAGGTGTACTAAAACCTCCATCTTTAGATAAACTAAAAGTTTGACGGATTTGAACAGATCCTGCATCCCCAGGACGACCAGTACCACTAGTAACAGTAACACCAGGAACTAATCCTTTTAATGCGTCAGATAAATTGGTTACAGGTAAATCCATTAAGTCATCTGCCTTAATAGTAGCAATCGCTCCTGTAAGTTCTTTTTTCTTCTGACTACCGTAACCAACTACAACAATATTTTCTAATTGATTAAAATCGTCTTCCATTTTTGCATTAACAATAGAACGATTATTAAGAGGAATTTCTATTTTCTTCATTCCGATAAAAGAAAATACTAATGTCCCTCCGCTTTTAACTTTAATTTGATACTTTCCATTGTAATCTGTTGTCACTGAATTTTTGGTAGATTTTTCAGTTACGTTAACTCCAGGTAATAGTCCACCTAAATTGTCTGTAACGGTTCCCGTTACTGTAACTTGATTTTGAGCATAACTCAATACACTCATCAGTGCAAACAAAAGAAAACTACATCTTTTTATAAGTGCTTGTTTCATAAATGTTTTTTTTGGTTAGGTTATTAATTGTTAGTTAGTCATGTTTAATGCGCCTCTTCTCTTAACAAAATTTTTCTTAATGGGATCTTAAATTAATTTTATTAAATGTTTAAAACACATTTATTTTAATATTCCAAAAATATGACGATGACACATTAGAACCGTCCTGCTCTATCCTGTTTTAATCATGTTATTTCAAAAAAAAACACTCAAAAAAAACAATATTAATAAAAAACGAATGGAAAAAATAGACGAACCCAAATATTTAAGACAAATGTTTGCTTATAACAAAATTTAAAAACTCATTTTGACTAAAAAACAATAAGATTGTTATCAAAAATAAACATATAGTATATATTCTGCAAAACTAATTACTATCACTGCTGATAGATAATAGCTTAGAAAATACTAATTTTTACGAAAACGATAGAGATAAATACTATAAGTATATTTTTTTAGATTAAAAAGCTTACAAAAACAAATAAAGGATAGCTACAGGATACTCAAAAAAAATCCTTAATTTATTTTACTAAAAAAAAATATTTTTAAAAGTAAATTCTGACCAACAAATTGCAAATAGCTTTTTTTTTGATTTTTGTGATGAATGGAAAGCACAAAAAAGCCCGCTAAATCCAATCATTAGCGGGCTTACCTTATTTTTATAAACCTATAATTTCTTCATTGCATTAAAAACCAATCGAGCAACTTCAATTCCGCCCTGAGTTTGGAAATGTGTATTGTCCTTTTGTCCCTCAGGAAAAGCAGGAAACTTACCCGCTTCAAAATTCATAAAGTAATTTGTAGTGACATATTCTTGGCCTTTTGAAGAGAAGAAATTCATCGAAAGTTCATTCAGATCAATGTATTTTACATTCAATTCCTTTGCAACCTCAATAACCGCTTGCGGATATTCGCCATGAACATTACTTAATTTCCCATCTTTCCAAGGGTAATTTCTAGCAACTGGAGTAAGCACAATTGGTGTTGCGCCTTTTTCTTTGGTCTGATTAATAAAAAGTCGAAGAAACTCTTTGTAACCTTCAATATTTACATAACGTTCTGTTTTCTCTACAGAAGCATCATTATGACCAAACTGCATCATGACAACATCTCCTTTTTGAAGTGATTGGTAAACCGAAGCCCAGCGCCCTTCCTGAAAAAAAGTCCTCGTGCTTCTACCCCCTTTTGCACGGTCATCTACTTTTACTTCTTTGGCAGAACCTAAAACATTAGAAACCAATTTTAAACTGTCTTTTTGAAAAAAAGGCTGAAAAACCTGTCCCCAACCAACCTGCGGAAACTTTTTAGTTTGATAATTTTCTTCTAACGAATAATCGGCAACTGTAGAATCTCCTATTAAATAAATGGTCGTTACCTTCGACTTAAAACTAAAAGCGCTCAGTATTAAAACTGAACATAATGTTATTGCATAAAATCTAAATTTCTTCATGAGTTTATTTTTTTGGATTCCATCCGTTAAAAACTAAATCTATATTATATTTCTGTACATCCTCTTTTTTTAACTGATGCGACCAAGAAACACGCTGAAACAACTCTTTGGCACTCGAACCTTTACTTCCAAATTCTGCATAATAAGCAGTTTTATCTTTATCAGGAAATCGAGTATCAATCCAAGCATTCCAACCTTCTGGAATAATGTGCGAACCTAAATCAGTATTAATGAAAACAGTCTGTGCATAAGGTCTCCAAGGTCTTCCCAGAAATACTTTATCTACCGATTTGTCTTTTGCGGTAAGCTTACAATCAACAAAAACAAAACCGTAAGCTTGCCCCTGCGGAGTTGAAGCCGCTGTAATATAGGAATTGACTAAACTTTCGATAGTACATTTATAAAAATAAGCCGTAGCAGCACCGAAGATAAAATCGGTTGTACCATTAATAAAACAGTTTTCAAAATAAGTTCGGGTATTTCCTTCCGACAAATAAAGTGTATCCTGATTGGCTAAAAGATTACAATTTTTAACAATAATTCTATCTCCCTTAATATGAAGTGCCACTGCTTGCCCTACTCTTCCTGCTGTGTTCTCGACAGTAAGATTTTCAAGCGTACAATCATTTCCTTTGATCATGAAAGAATACGAAGTTCCTGTTCCAAATTCTTTTTTACCCGACGGATCTGGTTCTCGAAGTGGTTTCCCTGAATAATCATCAAATGAAATAATGGTTTTATTTCTATCTAGACCTTTTAAAGTAATAAAGGGTTTTGAAACTGGAATTTCCAATTTCTCAACATACTTTCCAGGCTTTATAGTAATTACAACTCTTTTTTCTGAATTGTCTTTGACATTATTCAACGCTTCCTGAATGGTTTTAAAATCTCCAGAACCGTCTTGTGCAACGGTTAATGCTAATTTATTATCGATCGTTTGGGCTGATAGGGAAATTGTTGTTATTAAAAATAGAGTTAGGATGTATTTCATATGTTTTTCTATTTATTTATTCATTTTGTTTTGTCATCTTGACGAAGGAAAGATCACACTAGAAACTCCGCAATCTAAATCGCCAATCTTTGTGGAGCTACGTGTGTGATTCTTCGTTCCTCAGAATGACAAACTGAACGATTAATATCTTTTACAAAAATTAAAAATCCGTTTAAATCCGCGTTTTGCCAAGGGCAATCCCTTTCATCCGCGTCCAAAAATTAATGCGACATCCAAACCGTCATTTCACCTTTTCCTTTATTTCCCCATGCAAAATACGGAATCAATTTTACTTGTACAGCATCTGCATTTTTAGAAGAAAGCGGTTTGTACAACGTTTTATTCCATGAATTATTCGAATTTATAACCGCTTCTGCATCAATGCTTATTAAATTTCGATTATTCAATATAAAATTGTTAGTCGTAAATTTCGATTTCAAATTCAAAGCCACATCATTTACACTTATTTTAGCAGGAAGCTGATCTGATTCTAAACAATACACCAGAGGTCCCCTTTTTACAGCAACCTGATTTTTAACTTCTTCAACCAACGGATTAGCTTCCATCAATTCAACCGGCATTGGAAGATTCAATTCGATTACATCTCCTCTTTTCCATTTTTGATTTAATTTCAAGTAAGTTCCAGAAACGATTTTTTCAGTAATCTTTGCATTATTTACCGAAACTTCCGCATTCTGACTCCAACCTGGAATTCTTAAAAAGAAAGTCTGTAAATCTTTTGGAGCTTTTATAATTTTCAACGTTATTTTTCCGTCCCATGGATAATTGGTTTGTTGTTCGATTTCGATTTCTTCTCCATTTAAAGATTTTGTCTTCAACCAATTACTTCCGTATAAATTTACATACAAACCTTCTTTCGAAATATTGTAAGCATAGTTTCCAACTTCGGCAATTGTTCTGGTTACGTTTGGAGCACAACAGTTTGATAAGGCAATATAACCTTCACGCTCATTTCCCCATCTTTGGTGAAATGGTAAATCGTTAGAAACATTCAGCGGATTATTATAAAGAAATTTTTCTCCTTCTAAATCCATCCCAGAAAGTACACTGTTGTACAATGCTAATTCAACGATATCGGCATATTTGGCATCTCCCGTAATTTGAAGCATTCTCCAATTCCACAACACATTTCCAATATTAGCACAGGTTTCGGTATGAGCCGTTGCATTTGGCAATTGAAAAGGTCTTCCGTATGCCTGATGAATTTTCTGAACTACAGTTGGATCATAAGAAGTTCCGTCTGGCGAAACACCATCATATAAAGATCCACAACCACCAGTAATATACATTTTACGATAGGTTACATCATCCCAAATAGATTCTAAATTATCTAGTAATTTCTTTTCTCCCGTTTCGGCATATAAATCGGCAACTCCAGCATAAAGATAATTCGCTCTTACGGCGTGACCCATTGCAGTTGTCTGCTCTCGAAACGGAACTCTGTCCTGATTATCATCGGTTCCGTCATTTGTAGTTCCGCGAATATCAATTAGATTATTGGCTAATTCCAGATATTTCGGATTTTTAGTTGTTCTGTACATTTCGACAATTCCCATATAATGAGACGGACAAATCGCATTTCGGGCTAATTCTGGTGAAGCTTTTTTATAGAAATCATACAAGAAATCGGCAACTCCTTTTGCGATATTGAGGAAATTTGTTTTTCCGGTAGCACGATAATGAATACAAGCCGCAGTCATTAAATGTCCCATATTGTATTTCTCAAAACCTAATTGTTTTTTCACTTCTTCTGGACCTAAAGTTCCCCAGCGTTCATCGATTAAAACGGGTGTATGAATGTAACCGTCTTTGCGCTGTACTTTCGCGAAAAGCGCAATAGCTTTATCCATTTCGGCATCTAGCTTTTTATCTTTTGTAACAGCATAAGTTGCAGCCATTCCCTCAAAAATCTTGTAGAAATCGCCATCATGAAACGAAGGCCCTTTAAAAGTTCCTTTGCTTAAACCTGCTGCGATTTCGAAGTTTTTATAAGCATGCGAAATTTCATCGTTATGATACAAATCCCACATATAAGGCAATGTGTTTTTGGTTTCTACATCAAATTGTTCTTTCCAGAAACCGTTTGTCCATTTTACATCTTGCAAACCTACGCTTTGCAGTTTAGAATAAGGACTTTCTGAATTTGCAACCAAACCTTTGTTCTGCGCAAAGATTACGGTTGAAAGAAATAAAGATGATATGATGATGTTCTTTTTCATTTTGACATTAATTTTATCTGCTCGATCTGCTAAATCTGCGAGAGCTTAATTTTTCACGCAGATTTAGCAGATTGCGCTGATTTATTTTTTTCTTTTAATCTATTATAATCTCCTAATCTGTTTTTTTTCACGCAGATTTTGCAGATTTTAGCAGATACTTATTGATTTTTATTCTTTAAAAAAATCTGCACAGATCTGCCTAAATCTGCAAAATCTGCGTGAAACCTTTTTTTTTATTTAATAAAGAAATTAATGGTTCTGCTCATTGAATCTCCGTCTGCATCTTTTACCGTTAGGACGAAAGAAGCAAATCCTTTTTCAACAGTTGTAAACTGAATTTCTTTTCCTTTTAAAACTACTTTTCCATTTTTAAGATCAGAGAAAGTATAAACTGGTTTCTTTTCATAACCTTTGAAATAATCTACAGCACTTAAAGTCTTTTTCTCCCCAGAATTCACAAAATAATGAGGCTGAGCCAACCAGTCTAAATAATTATCCAACTGTGTAAATCCATCTTTATCAGTATCTTGATTTGCATCTGAGAAATCTCCAGCAGGCGAATTTTCGTTTAACCCAAAAGCTTTTTCCCACCAGTTTGGTAAACCGTCATGATCTGTGTCCCAATCTGCAGGACGAGTTTCTGAAGCAAAATTTGGCCATCCGCCTGCATCTTGTTCATTGTCAATCATACCTCCTAAACCGCTTTTGCTGCCTTTGTAGGTGAAAGTTCCTTTTAGAGTTTCACCAATAATTCGGTTGTCGTGCTTATCAAAAAACGGCTGATTCGCTCCAACATCTGAAAGTACATTTTTATAAGCCGCTTTCGCTGATTGCGTTTCTACGTAAGAAGGAAAAAACGGTTTGTCAACAAAAGTTTCATACTCCACTTTCTCTTTATTTGTTGTAGTAAATTTTCTTCCTTTATCCTGAGACTTTTCGTCAAAATAACCCGGCATAACATTTCCGTCAAAATAATAACGCTGCATACCTTTTCCAACCCCTTCATGCTGTGCATTCAGCGCCACAAAAATTGCAGTTGAAGCACCTGGTTTATAGTAATTATTTACAAAATTAACTTCGTTTGCACCGCCGTCCGTTGCTCTTTTTCCCCAATTGTACACCACATTATTTGTAATATCCAATCTTCCAGTGTAGAATCCGTCACCACTTAAACCACCGCCAATACTCCAGTTACGTCCATAATTGTGAGCCAATAAGTTATGATGAAAACTTCCGATATCGCCGCCAATTGTCGCTGCATAACCGTGCATTTTTCCAGCTTCATATTTACCATGTCCCGCAACATTTAACGCTTCAGAAATTAAAGTTCTCTGTAATGTAATGTGATGCGCTCCTCGTGAACTAAACGATTCATCAATTGTCCAGCTTATAGAGCAGTGATCGATAATACTGTGATCTGCACCCGTTAATCCCATTCCGTCGAATGTTCTGCCTCCACCGATACGCACTTTTAAAAATCTCATGACACCATCATTTCCTGTCAAACCTATTGGAGCTCTGCTAATCGTAATTCCCTCACCAGGAGCAGTTTGTCCCGCAATAGTGATATAGGGCTGATTTGCCACTAATCTAGATTCCAGTTTTATATTTCCCGAAATAGTAAAAACAATCGTTCTTGGTCCGATTTCCTGATTGATCGCATCACGTAAACTTCCTGGTCCGTCATCATTTAGATTAGTCACTTCAATTACTTTTCCGCCGCGTCCTCCAACTGCATAACGTCCGTAACCTTCAGCTCCCGGAAATGCCAATTGTGCAGGTTTAAACGACCAAACATTACCTTGAGTAACTTCACCTTTAGCATCGACTTCATCTACTCTCCAATAATAAGTTGTACCGCTATATAAATCAGAAACTGAATACGATTTCTCATTCAGTTTCCCTTTAAATTCTTTTGAAGCTTCTGTTGCGTTTTCTACGGCATTTTTATCTTCTCCAAAATACAATTTATGAGACACCACATTTTTTACCGCATCCCATTTTAGAGTCAAAGTTTTACCTACTTCAACATGTTCGTCCCTATTTTTTGGTTCAGGAGTTCTGGCCTGATTCATCAAGTTTGGTGTATCAATTTCGAAACCATTAATCACAATTTGCTTAACAACATCTGGATTAGAAGTCGGATCAATTTCAAAGCGAACGACTACATCTTTGCCTTTCTCAGCATTAAAACTAATATACGCCATTGCTGCATCTACTTTTGCATTTGCTCTCTGACTCGCATTTACCGTTTCCTGAAGTTTTCCATTTACATAGATTTTTATCGGAGAAAAAGTTTTCCCTGTAATCACATCAAAGGCATTATGAAAAGTCAAAAGAGTATGCTTTCCTGCTTTTAATCCGCTAATTTTCAATTCTAAATTTTCAGCCGTAACCAGACCGTCACTCCCCAATTTGTTATAATGTGGAGCACTCATTCCCACTTTATACCATTTTGATGTAAAGTTTCCTTTTAATTTAAATGACACATTATTAAATGATTTTTCGGCTTCTTTTCCTTCATTAATTACCCACGAATCATAACTTGGGTCATGAACTTCTTCTAGTCTTCTTTGAAAAAAGTCAAAGTCCACTTTTACGACTTGTTTATCAGTATTTGCAACTGATTGTGCTTGTCCATTTGTGGTCAAAAGCATGGACAAAACCGCAGCACTTATTAATTTCTTTATCATTATAGTTGGCAATAGTTAGTTTAATTTTGTTTTCTCTGCTTCAGATTTTCCTAACAGATTTATAATGTCTTTTTTTCTTTCTTCTGGAATTACTTTTAAAACCTTCAATTCTCCATTCATGAGTTCGGCTTCAATTGTTGTGTTTTGTTTGGCATGCAATTTAAAATGGACGTTCCATTCTTTTGGCCAAGCTGGGAAAAGATAAATTTTCCCGTTTGCTTCTTGTAAAAGCATTTCCTGCATACCAATCATTCCCGATCCGCCCCAATTATGATCTGGAACCCAGTCAAATCCTGGTCCCCAAAAAGCTGGAAAACGTCTTTCTGAATTCGCCATTTTTAGCGTATTATATTTTGCTGCTTGTTCGGTTAAACCCAAACGAGCCGAGAAAATATTATCCTGTTTCCATCCAATATGACTTCTGAATTTTAAAGCATCTGGATCGTATTTCCATGTATTTAAAGCCGTTTCCAAATCAGGTTTTCCAACACCATAAATTCCCCACGGATAAACAGGATACAATTGCGGAACTTCAGAATTATTAATTCTTTCCCATGTTTTGGCAGGAAGCAAAACTTTATGATTTTCTGTCTGTCCAAAATTTAAAGGCGGAATTCTCGTTTGAAATGCTTTTAAATATTCAACGTCTTCTTTTGACAATTGATTACTAGAAAGGTTTAAAAGATTTTCTGTAATTACCTGTAAAGCTGAAATCGTGCTATTCGAATTATTGGTCATTTTATAAGTTTCAGCAGCTGAACCTGGAAAAAGAACTAATTTTCCGTTTCCATCTAAAGCTTTTCTGCCTCGCTGTTTGGCTAAATATTGATAATGCTCATCGAAAAATCGAAGACAGCTAATGATAAATTGATTGTATTTTTGAATGTCTTCTCCAGCATATTCTTTCTGCTGTAACATCATTTGGCAAAACTCTAAAACGGTGTCCCATTCGTATTCGAGCCACGCATTATATTCCATTCCCGGATCGTAATCTGCGGGACGTTTCCATTCGTATTCAGCTGGATTTGGAAGTCCGAAGTTTTCTAATTGTTCTGTGAAAGATGCTCCGTTATGTTTCCAATACACTTTACTTCGCAATTCAGCATTTTTTTGAAGACTTTCGTAATAATCCAATTGTGATTTCATCATATCAAAATCACCGCTTTTTACCATCGGAAAATAAACCAATCTTTGGTTTTGTGCCGTCATCGTTCCTCCGCCCCAATTCCTGAAATCGGGTGTAAAATTCAGGTCTTTATTGGTATGAAAAGGATCAACGGTAAAAAGTCCACCGTTGAATTTGGTTGGATATTTTCCATACGCATTGCATCCCAGCATGTATCTGAACAACTGATAATTCTGTCCGATTTGATAAACTGAATCTTTCTCAATCGATTGATTTTTTTGAGTAAAAATAAAACTACGGTTCCAGAAATCATTCCACCATTTTTGAGTGTTTTTTTCTGCTTGTTTTGAAGTGTTTTTATTGGATGAAATAAAACTTTTTAATCCATTATCCCAAGTAGAAAAATCGGATTGACTGGTGTTTAAATAAATTTCTAAAGAATGATTTTTGGATGGTTTTACACTTGATAAACTAAAACCTTTAAAATCGGTTGACTGATATTTTCCTAAGTAAGTTCCATCTGGTTTTAGATTCTCTCCTTTCATAAATCCACCGAACGTCAGATTTGCGATCGGGTTCAGCATTTGAGCTTTAACCGATTCCATTTTCTGCTGTTTAACCGCTACATCAAAAACCGTATTTTCTCTGTTTCTATGATAGAATTTAACTCCGTTATTTTCAAACGAAATAGAATCTTTATACGTAATAAGTTCTCCCTGAGGTGCCCATTTATAGGAATTAGCATTGTTTTCTTTTCCTTTCGGATAACGGTTTTGATAACGCCAACTTTCATAAGAAGCTGTCATTTTCAACGGATTTTTACTTTCTAAATCAACATGAATAATTGGTTTAAAAACATCCACCCAAAGTTTAATCTTAGTATCATTTTGGCCAACTAAAACATATCCGTCTTTCAGTTTTAACTCCTGACGAAAACCTGTTGTCCCTTCAAACGGATTTGGTGTTAAAGTCACTTTTACCCGTCCTAATTTTAATAATGTATTATGCTCATCAAAAGTCCCGCTTCTAGAGAAATAGAAATACAAATCTCCTTTCTCTACCCAAACATTCATACCAATATCACCACCTCCTAAAGGCATAGATTCTGATGAATTATTGCTTTGTGTTGTCCAAACTTGATTGTAATTATCAAGCGAAGGGATTTGCGCTCTGATACAAAGCGTTGTGAAGAGAAGTAGTAATAGTATATTATTTTTCATTTTTTACGTTTTCCTGCAATCCCGAAGCTTCGGGACAAAACCTTGTAGGTATTTGTTTTTTAATTTTCTCTCGCAGATTTAGCTGATTAAGCAGATTTATTCTCATTTTTTGTCATTTCGACTGAAAGGAGAAATCACACGAGAAACTCCGCACAGAATGTCTTCAATCTTTGTCGATTTACGCGTGTGATCCCTCGTCCCTCGGGATGACAAACTAGACGTCAAACTCATAACTCATAACTCATAACTCATAATTAACAATTAACAATTACCACTCATCCGTTCTAAACGAAGAAACCGGCAAACCGCCTGCACTAAACAATTCCGCTTTCGCGAAATCTTTCCATAAATAGCGAACTGCAACTGGATTTTTTACTTTATCCGAAGTTAGAACAACTGATTTTCTTCTTACAACCGTTTTTGCGGGATAAAAAACTTTGTCTGCCCCTGCTATTTCAAAACCTAAAACCTCTTTGTCATAAGACGTAATACCGTTAGCAACATCATCAAAAGAAACCGTTACGGCACCATCTTTTATTTCCATCGATTTGTACTTCGGACTTTCGAATTCAAAACCTTCCATTCCATAAGTTCTTGCCAAAGCTTGAAAAGCTAAACGGTTTCCTCCTTTTTCCTTATCCATTGGGTGAATGTTATTTTCTTCCCCAACATCCATCAAAACAGCCATTGCTGAATTCGGAATTTCTTTTGAAGCCTTAAACTGCGCTTCTCTCAAATAAGCCGAATTGTATTTTTCTAAATAATCTTTTGGATGAAAAGAAGCATAATTAAAAGGTGCGATCTGAGCGAAATAGAAAGGAAAATCTCCCTGGTTCCACAATGTTCTCCAACTACTAACCATTTTCTTCATTAAAGCAGTATATTCTGAAGCTCTTTCGTAATTCGATTCTCCTTGATACCAAATACAACCCTTTATTCCGTAACCAATTACAGGCGAAAGCATTCCATTAAACAAAGTCGTAGGAACACGATTTGGATCTTTTGCTAATTCTTCTTTTGTAGTCGGAATTTTAGCGCTTGCAAAATCTTTAAGCATTGCTGCGTTCATCCACGCTTCCATGCTCGAACCTCCGTATGAAACATGAATCAATCCAACCGGAACATTTAAAACTTCCTGTAAAAGCGAACCAAAATACCAAGCCGTGGCACTAAAATTAGATGTTGATTTTGGAGAAGCTTCTTCCCATTTTCCTTCAAAATCTTGCAAAGGTTCTAAAACTGTTGCTCTTGGAATCGTAATTAAACGGATATTTTTATTGGTTGATCTTACGATGATTTCGTTTCCATTTTTAACTGGCTGACCTTGAAATCCTTTCAATGGCATTTCCATATTGGATTGTCCAGAGCAAAGCCAAACTTCGCCCAATAAAACATTTTTGATGGTTATCTTTTCGTTTCCTTCTGAAACTTCAATCGTATATGGGCCTCCAAAAGAAGAAGTCTGTAATTCTGTTTTCCATTTACCTGAAACATCTGCTTTTACTTTATAAGTTTTAGAATCCCACGAAGTTTTGATTACGATGTTGGCGTTCTTTTCTGCCCAGCCCCAAATGGGTGCATTTGATTTTTGCTGTAACATCATATTATCTGTAAACAATGCCGGAAGTTTAATTTTGGCATTGATTTGAAGACTCGCTAAAATCGTTAATAATGCAATAATTGATCTTTTCATTTTTTTGTTTTTTTTGCCACAGATTAAAGGATTAAAAAGGATTATTAATTTCTTGAAATTCTTTGATCTATTGATATTTTTCTTCTCAATTGCCTCCAGCTTTAGCTGGAGGTCATAAAGTATTTGCATTTCTAGGGCTTTAGCCAAATAATTAGTTTGGCTAAAGCCCAATTCTTATCTTCTTCTAACCCTTCAGCTAAAGCTGGAGGCAATTGATTTTACTCTTTCTTTATCACAGATTAAACAATCCTTTTAATCCTTTAATCTGTGGCTAACTTTTATTTTTCTTTTACAATACTAACCGGCCCAAATAATCCCGCTTTCAACAACGGTTCTGCTTCTAATCGAAATGGCGCTGTTGTCCACGTTAATCTTTCTTCTTTTGGTAATTTTTGATCACCAATTAATCTATTAGCCCAAGTATTTGTGATTTTGATTTCTATTGTATTTTTTCCTTTTTGCAAAGCTTTTGAAATATCAGTTTTGAAAGGGAAAGTCCAAAGCGTTCCACAATCTCTTCCGTTGATTTTAATCTCGGCAATATTGGCAATTTCTCCTAAATCCAACCAGATTTTATTAGTATCTTTTCCTTTCCAGATGAAATCTTTTTTATAAATCACAGTTCCTGAATAATACTTAATTTGATCATTTTCAGAAGTGCTCCAGTCAAAAAGTTTGTTTGTTTTTACGACTTCTTTCGGACCTTTAAATTTCGGATCAAATTGTAATTCCCAGTTTTCATCTAAAGTCTGCACTTTTTCAAATTCAGATGATTTTCCTTTTGCTAAAACTTCATTGGTTTCCTCTTTAAAAATCACAAAACCAGATTCGTTTGAATCTAAAGTTATAGAAACAATTGTTCTTCCATTTTCTATTTTCAAATTGGCTACAGTCGAAGTTTGATCTGTCACAGGATTATACCATTGTGGAACTTTCCCAGCTATTCTAAAAGAAGCATCAAATACTCTTTTTTCATTCTTTTGATTCGAAAGGAAATATAAATCTTCACTTTCTGATTTTCGATGCGCCCAAGCCAATGTTTCTGAATCAGCTCGATTTAAATTTGGAAAATAAACATCTTGAGTAATTCCAATAGAAGCAAAATCATTTCCTAAATATGGCAATTTTACAACCGTACCTTTTCCAATTTTCCATGTTGATGAATTGGCATTATTCCAGATTTCATCAATTACATTCTGCCATTTCTTTTGATCGGCTTCTGATTGAATTCCTGGCTGAAGATTCGGTTTTTCATCTACAAAAATCGTTGCTCCATCTTTTATTAATTGGAGGATTTTTTCGGCGGAAGCCAAAGAAAGCATTTTATTTGGTGCCATTTTATGACTTCCCGGAAAGAATAAAGCGCCGTATTCAATTCCACCTTCAAATGTCACTTTTCCTTTTACCACTTTCGCACGGTTAATCAAAACATCGGCATTAAATGAATCATATTGATAACCATTTAACGGATTAATCCACTGTGATAAATCGTTGATATTTTTAGAATAAGTAACTTCTTTTGGCATTTTAGCCGTTGGCTGACCTTCATTTTCTAAACGGATTTTCTCTTTTTCCAATCTTTCATTTCCGAAAACATTCGGAATAAAAGGCACCAAACGATCCGGCACAAAAGAACGGGAAGGAAAATCTTCGCCAATAAAAACCGCCAAGTCAATTACTGGTTTTCCTTTTTGCAACTGAAACTGTACTCTTTGACAATAATCAAACCACGCTTTTCCGGGTTTCCACCAAGTTTGGTCTCGTTGGAAAAAAGTTCCAATATCGTCTAAAGTCATTCCCGGTTTTCTGTCCGTCCACGGATTATGTACAAAAACGTGATAGAATAAACGGTTGATTCCTAAAGCGTAATTGCGATCTGCCGTTGTTTTTAAGTTTCCGGGATGCTCGTCCCAATCCATTCGTAAAGCGGTGAAAGATTCTGCTTGAATAATATCTTTTCCGTAAATATGACCGCCCGAAATGGCATCGACCATATCAAAAGGTTTGTCGTGTGTTGGGCTTTTCAGCCAAAATTCACCACCTGGATAATCGACATATTTATAATGCAGCAAAGCATCACTCATCATGGTTGGCGCGACATTTTCTGAACTTAACTTAACGTTATATTCTTTTGCAATTTGAGCGACAGTTCCGTAGAAATTATCGGCTACTAAATCGGCAATTGTTTTTCGAACATCGTATAAAACTTTCTCTGAAAAATCGGCATTTTCTATCGGAATTCCAGCCATTACAGGCAGATATTCTACAATATCATAACCACGTCTCTTTTTAAACTCAGCCTGAAAAACCGAAGACCAGTTTTGGCTTCCACATTCCCAGCTGTCAAAATGAAGAATCTCCAGAACTTTTGAAGCCAATTCTGGCCCAGCCGAACGAACAGCTTCTCCAAACCAATGATCCAACTGAAAACGAATTAATTCTGGATTAAATTTGTCTACTTCCAGTCCTTTTCCTGCTCCGCCTGTTGCATTTTCATGTCCTGTAGAAGTGTGCCCCATTCGGATAATTTTCCATTTCCCTTTTGGCGCTTTCCACTTTAAGTTTCCATCGGCATCAACAAAATTAGAGATATTGATAATTTCGGATTTTTTGAATGTATCAGAGTTTGGAATTTCTTTGTCGGTAGTCTGCGGAGTCAAACGCCAAATTGCGCCTGATTTTCCCTCGTAATTATTAATTAAGGACTGATTTGAAAGTGTAATTTTACTCACTTTTAGATTCTGTTTCCATTTGGCAAAATCCAAATCTTCAGCTCCGGGTTCTGTTCCTTTTGGATCATACACAAATCTGAAATATTTTGCCATAACGGGCGTAATGGTGTGTGTATTTGGAAAATCCATATCCTGCCAACCGTGACGTGGTGCGATCATTCTTTCGTGGAGTCTAAAATGAATTCCATCATCACTCACTTCCACAATCAGACGCTGTGCCTGAAAATCTCTTCCTTTGGTTTCTATTACAATAGATTTGCAGGTAAAAGGTTGGGCAAATTCGTATTGAATCCAACCTGCATCGGCAAACTTGAAGTTTTCATCTTTTTTAGGATCAGCCAAAAACGATGCATCGGTGTTGTTTGATGTAGTTACTATTGGCAGTTGTATCTGCGAAGTAATTTGATATTCTTTTATCGGAATCGCAAAAGTGGCAATGTCTCTATAATAATCTTTATAGTGTTCTGGAATTGGCAATTTCGACGCAACTTTTTTTCCACCTAAAATTTCAGTCGTTGACCAGACTACTTTCTGCATCGACATTTCTGGGGTAATCCACGGCCCGCCTGCAACGGCAAATCCGTCTGCTCCATGAAAAGCCAATTTCAAATCTAAACGATCTGCTTCTTTAAAAGCCCAATGAATCATATCCCAAAATTCAGGAGTCAACTGTAAAACCGGTGGATCTAGCAACGGCGGATTTGCTGGTCCTTTTATCGTCATTAAATAAGCTCCCGCAATTCCGGCTTGTTTCATGGCTTCTAAATCGGCTGTGATTCCGACTTTAGAATACGCCGATTTCATCCAATACCAATATACCCAAGGTCTTGAGGATTCCAATGTTGGCTGAAAAGATTCTTTTTTATGGACTTCTTGTGCAGACACGAAGCTCGCCAAAAGAAGGACAAAAAAGAGGTGTTTTTTTGGAAACATTATTCTTTGTTTTTTGATGATCTGCTTTATCTGCAAAATCTGCGGGAAAAATTTACTCTCGCAGATTTAGCTGATTTGGCAGATTTTTTATTTTTTTTAATCTCACATATTTTTGTCATTTCGACTGAAAGGAGAAATCACATTAGAAATTCCACAACGTATTTTTCCAATCTTTGTCGACATACGCATGTGATTTCTCCCTTCAGTCGAAATGACAAACTGTACTTAAAATATACTTCATCTATAATACAAAATACCTAACAGGTTTTGGAAACCTGTTAGGATAAATCGTAATCTAATATTTAAACTTCTTTAAACTACTTTCCAACTGATTTTTTGAACCGCTGAAAGGAGTCAAATAAAAACTGTACTCATAATCTCCAGATCTAATTTGATACTGTTCTAAAGGCTGCGCAACAATCGTCCAACTATCATTTCCTCCTACTCCCATTTGGATTAAATCGATGTTTACAGTCAAGAATCCAGGATCTTTTAAATCGTATGTATGACCAGATGAACTCAAGTTTTCCTGTGTATACGGCCATGCGCTCATGCTTAAAACTTTGGTATCGTTTACCACTAAAAATCCATTGTTTTTCTGTGGAGTGCTTAATGCCATCCATCTTACATCGCATCGGTTTCCGTTTTCTTGTGGTTTTGGATAATGTTCGATAAAATCATTAATTGGAAGTGAATATTTCCCAACGAACGAACCAAAACTTCTGTCGCTATAATTTTCTAACTCTCCTTTTCCATACCATGAAATCTGGTCGAATTTTCTTTGAACACCCATCTGCATTCCGATTTTTGGAATGTTCGGTAATTTATTTGATGCTTTTAAACTGTAATCTACTTTTATTAATCCGTTTGGTAAAATATTATAGATTACTTTTACGCTCGCACTATCTTTTATAACTTCATAATCACTTGTTATTTTAATTTCCGAAGCCGATTTGTCAATTGAAATGTTAACCAATTTTGGTTTTGCTTTGTACCATTGTTTCAACAGCTTTTGCGATTTCCAACCACGTTTATCATTGTCTGTAAGCGGTCTTACAAAGTTTGGAAGCAATGGTGCAAAAACTTGTTCTTCTCCGTTAAAAACATACGAACTCAAAGCTCCGTTTGTTTTTCCAATTGTAATATCAAAAGTTTTTCCTTTGATTTTGAAATCTGAGTCAGACTCAGAAACGTTCAGCGTTTCTTTTTTAGATTCTAGCGAAACCGCTTCTTTCTTTTTCAATATAAACTGATCTTCCGCTACAGCGTAACCTTTTGATGCCCAAAGTTCCTCTTTTGAAAGTTGGAATTCTATATTCAAAATATATTCCGCATCAGCTTTCATTTTTGGAAGATAAGAACTGATATCTAAAGTTGTTGATTGTCCTGCTTCTACTTTTAATGGTTTTAAAATCTGAGTTTTAATCACGTTTCCGTTTTCCAACACTTTTAAAACCGGAATATAACTTTCTAAAGATTTAACGGCCTGACGATTTTTGATTTCCAATTGATTTCCGTTTAAAGTTGAAATCGCTGGCTGATATACCCATTTATTCTCAAAAATCGATCCTTTTGGTTTTCCATTAGAATCTACAATTCCTTTTGTATTGAAGTTTCCGTCGTGGTATTTCTCGCCAAAATCTCCTCCGTGCGCAAAATAATTCTGACCTGATCTTGAATCAAATTTCACGATTCCCTGATCTTTAAATTCCCAGATACAGCCTCCGATAACTCTTGGAAGCGAACGGAATTCATCCCATAATTCTTTTAAATTTCCAACTGAGTTCCCCATCGCATGAGAGTATTCAACGAAAATAATCGGACGTGTATCTTTCTTTTGATCTACTAAAAACTTAGGTGTAAAAACGCCTGGATAAAAACGGCTCACCATATCGACATACGAATCATCCTGCGGATTTTCGAATCGATAAGCGTGATCGATTGTTTTTGGATATCCTGGATCAAGCGGATCGATATATCCGTCTAATTTGGCATTTCCTTGCGCTGGTTCATAATGAACTGGACGTGTAATATCGAAATCGTGAACCCAACCCGACATTGCCGAATGATTTGGCCCTTTTCCGCCTTCGTTTCCTAAACTCCACATCACGACCGATGGATGGTTTTTATCTCTTTCGACCATTCGGATTATTCTTTCCATATAAGCGTTTGTCCAAAGCGGATCGTTGCTTAATTTTCCGCCAATTCCGTGCGTTTCCTGATTGGCTTCGTCCATCACCATAATTCCGTATTGATCGCATAATTCGTAGAAATAAGGATCGTTTGGATAATGGCTTGTACGTATAAAGTTGAAATTGAACTTTTTAATCGTGGTAATATCTTGCTTGATGTCTTCTCTCGTAACCGCTTTTCCTCTTGTTGCATGATGATCGTGACGGTTTACGCCATAAACATAAGTTTCTTTTCCGTTGATGAGCATTTTTCCATTTTCTTTTGAGAATTCAATCGAACGGAAACCCACTTTACAGCTTTTGGCTTCGGTAACATTTCCGTTTTTATCTTTTATCGAAATGACCATCGTATACAAATTCGGTTCTTCTGAACTCCATTTCTTAGGATTTTTGATAGTTTCTTGGAAGAATCCGAAGCGAACATTATCCAAACGCGGATAACTTTCGTTAATCAAATCGATTACAGGTCTTTGAAGCGGTTCTTTGAACATTGCCGTATTATTGGCATCGTACAACTGAACATTCATTGTATAATCTTTAATTTTTACTCCTGTCAAATTCTCTACTTTTGGACGTAATTTGAAAATCGCATCTGTATATTGTTTGTCTAATTTGGTTTGAACAAAGAAATCCTGAATACGCAATTTCGGCTCGGCCATAATAAAAACTTCACGCTGGATTCCGCTCATGCGCCAGTGATCCTGATCTTCTAAATAAGAACCATCTGTCCAACGAATTACACGAACAGAAACTACATTTTCTCCCGCTTTTAAATAAGGTGTAATATCAAATTCTGATGGCAGAAAACTGTCTTCGCCATAACCTAAAAATTCCCCGTTTAGCCAAACTTCAAAACCTGAACTTACGGCTCCGAAATGTAAAGTCACGGTCATGTCTTTCCAATTTTCAGGAACGGTAAAACTGCGTTGGTAAGAACCAACTCCATTATAATCTTTAGGAATATAAGGCGGATTTATTGGTCGAAACGGATAAACGGCACTTTTGTAAATTGGATTGTCATATCCTTTCATTTCCCAATTTGATGGTACTTCGATTTTATCCCAGCCTGAAACGGTATTTTTATAAAAATCTTTCGAAGCTTCTTTCTGATTTACAGCATATTTAAAATCCCAATCGCCATTTAGCATTTGGATTCGGCTTTTGGTTCTGTCGCCTTTTAAAGCGTCTTCAACACTTGCATATGAATAAGCAGTTGCTCTTGACGGTTGTCTGTTGATGCTTGTTATTGTTGGATCTTCCCACGGAGCAAATTCGTATTTTTTATGCAACTCGGGGATTCCTGCTGGCTCTCCTGTAACGGATTGGGCTTGCGTGTAAGTTGTAAATAGTAAAATGTAAAATGTGAATACTGATTTTAGTATCGAAAATCGAAACCTTGAAAAGTTATTATTTTGAATTGGTTGAAACATTCTTTTATTTTTAGTTTTTTTTGTCATTTCGAGGAACGAGAAATTCCGCAATTATGATCGACAATCTTTGTGGTTACGAGTGTGATTTCTCCTTTCAGTCGAAATGACAAACTAGGTCTTAATACTTAATTCTCTATACTTAATTCTTCTTTGTCTTTTTCTCAGGCGGTGCTACAAAATTCAATTTGCTTTTTCCTAAATCTTTAGAAGTTGCAATGGCGATTCCTCTTTGTTCTGCTTTGTTTACGGCACAATAAAAGTGATAAACTACTCCGTCATGTTTTACCACAAATGATTTATGCGCAAACATATCATCGTAAGGTTCAGATGATTTAACTAAATCGTCACCTTTCCAGTCCGTCCAGTTTACTAAATCATTCGAAACTGCAAAACGGTTAAATGCACCTTGATTCCAACCCGTCCAAAAAGCTCCAAAATAGAACATCACCCAATTATCATTGATACGTTGAATATAAGCATCTCCTGAAATTCCTTTATGATGGTTGATTAAAGGTTTATCGCCATAACGCTTCCATGTTTTCATGTCGTTAGATACTGCCATTGCAATACGTTCAGCACCTTTTGCAGGATTGATACTATCACCACGGGCATTGTAATACATGATAAAATTGTGTCCTGTAACTTTATCTTTATCACGAATTACACTGTTTTTGTACATCGTGCTATTATCCCACCATCTGGCATCTTTGTCTTTTGGAGTCAAAACCGGATTTTCTAATCTTTGGAATTCATGTGGTTTTGTAGGTGCTTCTTTGGTATATGCCATTCCGATTGACAAAACGCCTGCTTCGTAACCTTTGCTGTCTCCACCAAAATAACTCATCCAGTATTTGTCATCGTATTTTTCCCATTCGTAACTTCCTCCCCAAGTTAGATCCTGTAACGAAATATATCCTGCTTTTTGGTTGACGTCCCAATGTTTTTCATTTTCTGAAAAAGACATTACTTTTCCTAGATGTTTCCAATCTAAAAGATTGTCGCTTTCCGCAAGCCAGGTTTCGTAACCTCTTCCATCGTAAATTAAATACGTCATATACCATTTTCCGTCTTTCCTAAATACACTAGGACAATCCATTTTATATGAGTTGTCAGTTGGAACCATCACCAAACCGTATTTATAAGGCGTTTTGATTTCTTCGTAAATCTCCTGCATTACGCTGTCGGTAATTTCTCTTTTCTTGTATTTTGTTGCACAGCTGGTTATGGCAAGTGCTGAAATGGTTAGGATTAGATATTTAATTTTCATTTTTATGTTTTTTTTGCCTTTTAGGCGCTATCCCGATAGCTATCGGGACTAAGTTTTTTTTGTTTTCGAAAGATTTAATCTCGCAAAGTCGCAGAGTCGCAAAGTTCTATTTTCTATACTCTATTTTCTATTTTCTATTTTCTAAAATCTTGCTTCTTGCATCTTTCTTCTTCCCCACTCTCTTCTATTTCTTCAACTCTTTTAATTTAGATTCCATTACGTCTTTATTCAGTTTTACTTTTACCATCCCTGTTGGATGAAATCTTCTTTTCAAATCGATTGCATTATACACTATTGTGTAAACGTCATTTCCTTCTGGGATTAAACACAAAGGCGTTCTCATAATGTCCCACCATTTCTCAACTTTGGTTTCGATTGGTAAATAATGTGCTTCTGCCCAATTAACGCCGTCAGCCGATAATGAATAGGCAATCATATTTGGTAAATGATGCCCCCAGCCGTCTGGGCCTCCATCAAAAATAGCGATGTACATTCCGTTTGGTAATTGACTAACAATCGGATTTTCTACAAACTGCGGATGCATTGTTTTAATCGGTTCCAAACCTTTGTTCATTCTCAACCAAGGACCTTCTAAACTTTTGGATTCGGCTAAAGCCACAAACCAGCCTTTTCCTGATTTTTTCGGATAATCTGCCCATGAATTGAACGGATATGCACCGCTGTAAAATCCGAAATATTTGTCGCCAACCTGATACGGAAAAAACGAAGCAACACCCTGACGTCCTTCCCAAGGTTGAGAATCTAGTCCAGGTTCCATAATGATTCCCATATCTTTATAAGGTCCGCCAATTCCGTTGATTCCGTCTACTGTCGATTCGCAACGCCATATTCTTCCGAATGAATGATTTGGTTCTATTTCTTTACTAACAGTATACGCCAAATAATAGCCATACCATTTGTTTGCTTTTTCGTTGAAAATTGGCATATACGACCAAATAGCTGCACGACGATCATTCATCGGATTATCGTCTTCTGTAACGGCGTAAGTTCCACTTGCTTGGTAAATTGTAGATTCTCTTTTCCAATGAATCGCATCTTTACTCGTCCAATGTCCGATTTTGGTTTTAACACGATCATAATAGTAATCAACGCCTTTTTCTCCAGCTCTTTCTGTTGGAAACATGTGATACGTATCGCCGACTTTTACTACTCGCCCGCCTTCAAAACCGCCTTGAATACCTTCTGTTCCAGACATTCCCTCATCTATAACGGGTTTATTTTCTCCTCCAATAACTTCGAAAAGCGGTTTTTCATCTGAAAATCCTTCAACAATAAAAGTTGGATTCCAAAGTTTTCCATCTGGAAAATTGGCATTTCTTGGCTCTAGTTTTTCAGAAACTTTTATAACACCTAAAATGGTAAATAATCCTTTTCCAAAATTTAAGGTTTGTGTTCCTTTTGAGAAAGAAACCGCATAAACATTTACTGAAGGCAATCCCGTTACAGTAACTCCATTTTCTAAAACTAATTTGGCATTTTGAAGTTTATCAGCTTGAAGATAATCTGAATTATTTTCTTGAAAAACTCCAATCAAAACCTGAACTTGTTCTTTAAATTTTAATTGTAATGGAGCATTATTTCCATTTTTATATTTATCTGAAGGAAGTTCAATTCCTGTCAAGCCTTGCAATTCTGGAACTAAACGAACAATATTGTGTTTGCTTCCTGAAAACACATGTGCGTATTGAATAGTTTTGAAAGTTTTGTAATTGGATTTTACAATTTCAAATGTCGCTGGTTTCCATGCGGTGGTTTGTGCTGTAGCTTGGATGCAGACAGCCAATAGCATTAAGAAAACGGTTTTTAATTTGAAATGGTATTTTTTACTTTTTGAAAACATTGGTTTTTTGTTTTTTTGCTTTATTCTTCTGATACATTTCTTCACTCTTGTCATTTCGACGTAAGGAGAAATCTTCGCGAGAAACTCTACAAAGATTGGCGACATTCGGTGCGGAGCTACTTGCGAAGATTTCTCCTTACGTCGAAATGACAAACTGTACGTGATAATCTTTGTGGTTACGAGTGTGATTTGCTTCGCCTATTCGCTATCACTCGAGTCTCGTTCCTCGGAATGACAAACTCGACGCTATAAACTATTCACTATTCACTAATTACTCACAAAGCCTTATAACTCACTTTATACTCTACATTCGGTTTTACAATCAATTGATATTTATTTTTTGCTAATTCTGTAATGGTTCCAGAGTTTGTTTTAGGTCTGCTCACACTTTCAAAAATCAATTTTCCTTCTCCTTCGCCTGCTTTTACTTTGATTTCTTTGGTACTGCAATACACGGCAACTTCTCCGTTTGGTGTTGGCACTTTTCCTTCCATCCATTTTAAACCTCCTAAACTTGGTTTGATTTCATATTCAGAATATCCCGGAGCAGTTGGTTTTACACCTAGATAATATTTCCCTAATAAATAAATCGGACTTGCACCCCAAGCGTGACAAAGGCTTTTTCCGTAAGGACGACCGTACATCGTTAAATGCTCCGTTCCTTTTTTGTTCGGATTGTATTCTTCCCAGAAAGATGTTGCGCCTTCATTCAGCATTCCGCCCCAATAGTCTTTCATTTCTTTTAAAACATAATTCTGTTCGCCCATTGCGCATAAAGCTTCCAACTCATAAAAACGCATATACGGTGTTGTAATTTGAAGAACATTTTTATTGAGCAACACTTTATTTTTCACACTTTGTTTTTGTTCTTCAGTAAAATAATTGAAGAAAATACCGAACATATTAGCGTATCTCGTTACAATATCCTGCATTTTACCATCGATACGCTGGTGTTTCATTACGTTTTCTTTTTTATCCCAAAACACATCAAATAATTTCGTTTTTAAATCATCTCCTAATTTTTGATATTGTTTTTGATCTTCAGTTTTCCCAGCAATTTCGGCACTAACCACCATTGCTTCAAGACTTCTTGCTAAAAGCATTTGTTCAAAACTAACTTCGCCAGTTTTTGGAAGTCCGTCTGCCCAGTCGATGAAAACCCAGTCGCCTTCTAATGGTTCCAGGAATCCATTTTTGTTTCTTCTTTCTAAACAGAAATCCATAAGCGATTTCATTCTTGGATAAAAAGTTTTGATGAATTTCGTATCGCCCGTGTGTAAGTAGTAATCGTAAACACCTACAAACCAATACAGCGAATAATCCATTATGATATTTACGTGAGCCGTTACAGGATCTTTTCCGCGAAGCGCTAACAATGTTCTTTCTACCGAAGCCGAATCAAAGAATAAATAATAATTCATTAAATAACTTTGATAAGCGTCTCCAGACCAAACCCAGCGGTCACGTTTGATTCCATCTATAAAAAATTCGCGAGAAGTTAAATGCATGGTGTAAGCCGACACATCCCAAATTTTATTCAATTGTTCATCCGAAGACTTGAATGCGCCACGATAGTCTAATGGCAGATATTCATAAAGCATCGAAATAGAATCGTATTTTACCCCTGCATCTGCTTGTACCTGAACATAACGAAAGGCTTTTGAACCATCATGTGTGTAAGTTTCAGATTGTTTTCCATCAAAAGATAAATGATCTAAGGTTTCGCATTTGGCAGAATCCAAAGCTTCTTCACGAGATTCACCATAATAAAGTGCTAGTTTACCTTTTCCTTTTAAACCGTGAATTTTAATGTAACCAAAAGTTTCTTTTCCAAAATCTACCAACTGACCAGCTCCAATTTTTTCTGTTTTTTTTGCGCTTAAAGGTTTAGTTGTTAATTTAAATTCAGAAGGTTTATTTTCTGACGAATTAAAATTCCAAGAACCAACAGGAACCCAAGGCGTACCAGATTGCTGTGCTTTTCCGGTTTCATCAATCCAAAGTTTATCTTCGTTGGTTACTTTCCAAGAAGCATCAGATTTAATGTATTTTCCATTAATATAAATAGCCGGTAATACTTCCTGATTGTAAACTTTAAAAGAAATTTTGTGTTTTCCAGAAGGAATTTTTATTGATTTTGGCTGTCCGTAAATTTGAACACCATCTAAAAGTAATTGAAAAGGTCCTTCTGAGAAGATTTTCACTTCATCTGACTTTGGAATATCTACTTCTGTTTGAAAAGTGACCAAAGCATACGGACTATAATATTGCCAAAGTGGCGGAAACACAGCTTCGCGTTCTGTACGTCTAACCTGCATTTTATTGCTTAACCAAACTTCAAAATCACCTGGATACCAGATCCATGTCGCTTCTTTTGGTTTTTCTTGAGCAAATGACAGCGAACACGAAAAAAGGGCAACAAAAAGAAGTAAAGTCTTAAAAATAGGAAAGCGGTTTAGCATAGTTAGTGTATTTTGGGACTAAAGATAAGTGTTATCTTTACATTTCACAACCTGCACTATCCTGTTATTTCATAAAAAACAGTACTTTTTGATAATTTTTTAAGGGAAAAATTACGTCTTATAACTTTTTTAGTACTAAAAAAAATGATGTTACAATTTTATGGAACACTGATGAGACGGATTCGCTATCGCGAAGACGCGGATGAAAACGGATTTTATTTTTTAAACACATAGAAACATAGAATTACTTTGTCTATAAAAGGCGTTTCACTTGCATAAACACACATAGCTATGTGTTAATGACTAGTCATTTTTGATTCTCTATTTCGCTAAGTAAAAAAAATCTATGTTTCTATGTGTTTAAAAAATCCGTGTAAATCCGCGTCTTTACGAAGTAAATCCGTTTAATCAGCGTTCAATTTACATTCAAAACCTAAGCAATCATTCTATCGTTCTCATTTTCATCTTCTAAAATATAGTTAGAAGGCGTTTTGCCCAAATGCTTTTTAAACATATAAATAAAAGCACTTGTAGTTTCGTAACCCAAGTTGAAAGCAATTTCCTTGATGGATTGTTTTTCGCCCAAACGTTTTATCGCTTCTAATAATTTTAATCGAGTACGCCAATCGCTGAAATTCATTCCCAATTCTTTAATAAATAATCGGGATAAAGTTCTCGTACTCATAAAAGAAAGCTCAGCGTAATATTCTATTGTGTTTTTACTTGAAACGTCATTCATTAAAAGCTCAACCACTTTTTGAAGTCTTTCGTGATTGGTTGTTGGCAAGAAAGTCGCACTTGGCGCAATTAAAGCCAATTCGTCCAAGAAAACAGAAATGATTCTTTTTTGTGGTGGAGTCAGATTTCCTTCGATTCCAAAAGAAATGATTTTAAAAACCAACTGCTTTAAAAACATCGGAATATCAAACGAAAAACTATTTGTTGGCAATCCCTCCATTGCAGACGGATCGATAAAAACGCTGTAGTAATTCACGTCTTTCTGAAAAGTAACCTGATGTTCTACTCCGCCTGGAAGCCACAAGCCCTGCAACGGATTTACAACCCAAATATGATTGCCCACAACAACGTTCATCACGCCACGGGTTGCATAGATCAACTGACCTCTTGGATGCGAATGCGAAATACACATTTCATTGGTTACCATTTCGGTATAGCCAATAACAGGAATCGATGGATCAAGTCTGTATCCATGTTCCTGTGCCATTCGATATGTCCGAATCTGGTTATTCATTGTCCAAATATAGCAATTCTGACATTAGTATTCTTTTAATCTTTGCAAAAAATAATACAGCTGTTGTTTTTTAATCTAATTTAAAAATCAAAAAATATCTCATGGACACTATTAAAGCAAATCCTGACATAGTTAAAAAAACCACTTATTCGATCTTATTCATCATAAGTTTTTCTCATTTAATTAATGATCTTTTACAGGCTGTTGTTCCTTCCATTTATCCGCTTTTAAAGGAAAATTTTAGTTTAAGTTTTACTCAAATTGGTATTATAACGCTAACGTATCAAATGGTAGCGTCTATTTTACAGCCGTTTGTGGGAATGTATACCGATAAAAACTCAAAACCATACTCGCTGATTGTTGGAATGTGTTTTACAATGGTTGGACTTTTCTTTGTTTCGATCGCTTCGAGTTTTATCAACTTATTATTATCAGTAAGTTTAATCGGAATCGGATCTTCGATTTTCCATCCTGAATCTTCACGTGTGGCGCATTTGGCTTCGGGCGGAAAAAGAGGTTTGGCGCAGTCTATTTTTCAATTGGGAGGAAATGCAGGAAGTGCCATCGGACCTTTATTAGCTGCTTTTATCGTTATTCCGCACGGACAATCTTATATCGCTTGGTTTTGTATTATTGCGTTAGTTGGTGTTTTTGCTTTGTATAAAATTGCAATTTGGTACACTGCACATTTATCTGAAAGAAATGCTAATAAAGCTTCTCACCAAATCGAAACGCATCATTTATCTAAAAACCGAGTAATTGCTTCGTTGATTATTTTATTGGTTCTGATTTTCTCTAAGTATTTCTATATGAGCAGTATTACGAGTTATTATACTTTTTTCCTTATAGATAAATTCCACATTACGATTCAGCAGTCACAAGTATATTTATTCTTGTTCTCTGGCGCTGTTGCTGCAGGAACTTTAATTGGAGGACCAATTGGAGATCGATATGGCAGAAAATATGTAATCTGGGTTTCAATTCTTGGAGTTGCTCCTTTTACTTTAATGTTACCTTACGTTTCTTTATTCTGGGTTGGAACTTTATCTGTAATTATCGGATTAATTCTTTCTTCGGCATTCTCAGCAATTCTGGTTTACGCGACTGAATTAATGCCTGGAAAAGTCGGACTTGTAGCGGGTCTTTTCTTCGGATTTGCTTTCGGAATGGGTGGTTTAGGTTCTGCTATTTTAGGAAAAATTGCCGATGCTACAAGTATAGAATATGTATTTAAAATTTGTGCATTCCTGCCTTTAATTGGGGTTATTACTGGGTTCCTGCCTAATTTGGAGAAGAAAAAGAAAACTCAGGAATAATTTTTAAACACATAGAGACATAGATATTGGATTGTCTTTAAAAGGCATATCATTTAATAATAAAACACATAGTTTTCTCGATTGAAAGCTATGTGTTTTTTATTTCGTTTCAATTTCATTATTAGTTGTAATAATGATTTTATTTTGCTGATGTTCAATCGTTACGAAATTCCCGTAATTAAAACCGATTTTCTGAAGCCATTTTCCGCAAAGACGTATTTCTGGAAATATAACGTATCGATGATCTGATCTTGCAATATGTTTTGGCTGGATTTTTAATCGCCTTTTTACTGATTGTTGAGTTATATTTTCTTGCTTCATAGTTATTGATAATTTACACAAAAATACTATAAACAAACATAAAAAGAAAATAAATTTACACAAAATGTAAATTTTAATTTATTAAACTTTGATTTTCAAGTCTTTAAAATTTTGCGATATTTGCAGGAGAATTCATAAACTAGCAATGTGTCAAAAATAAATTTGAATAGAATAAAATCTGTTTTGGCAGAAAAAAATAGAAATGGTAAAGATTTAGCAAGTCATTTAGGAAAAACAGAAACCACTGTTTCTCGCTGGTGTACAAATGAAATTCAGCCTTCTATTGAAACACTTTATGAGATTTCTAAATATTTAAAGGTTGATATTCGGGAGTTGTTGGTTTCGACTGCTGGTAAATTATAAAAAATATTAGATTTATTTTTAACTTATTCTTCCTGATACAGCTAACAAACATATTTTTTCTTTAATTAATTTAATCATTTGAGCTGTATTTGTTAATGCATCTATTTCAGCTCTAGTAATTACAATTATTCTCCTTTTTTGAGCGAGATGGAATGCAATAGTATTATGTGCAGCAGTTAAATCTGCAGCGTTTCCAGTAATACCATTATTTGCAATTAGAATCCCGAAATCTAATCCTTTCGATGCAAGTTTTTGACAAAACCAATTTACTTCAATACTTGAAACAGGAGTACTCCAATTTTTGCATTCAATAAGAATAACATTTGGTAGGAAATTCAAACCATTTTTATGATTATCATTCCATATAGCAACGTCAATTTCCTCATTATGATAAGCATTCATTTGATTTCTCATTGCAATTGAAACTCCAGGTATAGTTTCAAAAAGGTAACAAGCTAAATCTTCAAATGCTTTACCTTTTATTTGATTTGTCACTCCATGATCACAACCTTGAAAATGACCTGCTAATGTTCGTACTGAATAGTTGGCCATATTTTAGTAATGATTATGAACTATTTCGTTTCTAATCTTGCGGATAGATTCATTAAAATCGTTTGAAATTAATTTTTCAATAAAATCAGATATTTGTATAAAGTAATAATTTAGAGTATTTGGTAATTCTTTTTTCTCAATTCCCTTTAAATTATCATAGAATATTAGGCAACATTCAGCAAAGTTATTTTTAATGAGATTATTAACATTAGATTCTATTTCTCCAATATTTTTTTTATTAATTTCTTTTTTTATTTCAATAAGAATAGGGTTTCCAAGTACGTTACTAAGTTCATCACTCCAGATACAAAAATCTGTATAAAAATTTGATTTAGAATCAAACTTATTTTGTATGACATTTAATGAATATTTCTCAAAAATGTCTTTAAAAAATATTTCATACTCCCTTTCATTATTAGTATTTAGATTATTGTAGTTGTAAAAGATATCATTATAATAATTTAGAGAATCACCTTTATAATATTTATGCTGTATTATTTTTTTCTCTCTTTTTTTGGGCTTTATTTTATCCAAAAATATTTTCAGATTAAAACTTATTTTTTCAATTTCAGTTGGCAACGCACGAACATATGGCGAATCAAAAAGAAAAACAGGATCTTCTTTATATTCCGAAATTATAGAAAAAATAGGTTTATTTAAGCTAAAAGCTATCCCCGCTTCAAACGCAATATGTGGATTCTCAAGGCTGTAAACTAATATAACAAAATCACATTCAGAAATTGCTCTTTTAATTGATTTTTGTATTGAGCTACCATAATCTATGTCCGACAATGAATCATAAACCTCAATTTTATTTTCATTAAGAAGTTTAACAATTTCCGAAATATTATCAGTAAATCGATAGGAGATAAATGCTTTCATGATTTTTAAAAATTGCAGATATTTTTCATAATTGATTATGCTTCATTTTTTACAATGTAAAATTATCTTATTGGAACAAACGTACTATTTATTTAACTTAATGCGTAGAAATTTAAATATATTTTTTTTATTTACTACTAAAAATTATTCACATAAAGATCTTTTCTAATTCCCATTAAAAACCAAATACAAAACCAAAATCGTCAATCCCAACAAACCAAATAAAAGCTTCACCTTTTTACTAGTTTTAGGAATATCCGTTTCATCTGAAACATTAACTTCAGGATTTTTATCGGTTAAAGAAATAATAACGGCTGCAATTAAAAGTGTAGCAAAAATGTAAAAGGAAATCAATAAAAAGTGAGGCCAAACTGGATATTTATCAGCAGGGAAAATCCATAGATATAAAACCCCAACAAACAAACTAAAGGCAGAACCCCAAGAAAGTGTTGCATTTACGGCTTTTTTAGTCGTGCGTTTCCAGAAAACACTCAAAAGGAAAACAACAGATAACGAAGGCGCCAGGAAACCTAAAACCGCCTGAAAAATGTTGAATAAATTCTGTCCTTTGATATTATCAATAGCAACCGCAATCAGAATCGCAAATACACATCCAGCAGCAATTGTTAAACGACCAATTTTAATTTGATCCTGAATCGTCGCCGTCGGGTTGATTTTCTTTACATAAATATCATTTGTAAAAACAGTACTCAAAGCATTTAACGAAGAACCAATTGTTCCCACCAAAACCGCAATCATCACGCAGATTACCAAACCGTTCATGCCGCTTGGAAAAAGGTTTGTGACCATTGTCATATAAGCTAAATCAGAATTGCTTCCTAATTCGGGATATAACGCATAACATAAAATTCCGGGAAGAATAAACAACGGCAAAGCCATAACTTTTAACCATCCGATAAAGTTTACTCCCAATTGTCCCTGCTCCAGATTTTTAGCTCCTAAAACACTCTGTACCATCGATTGATCGGTACAGAAAAAAGCAACTGCAGCAACAGGATATCCTAACAAAATAGCAGGCCAAGGATAATGTGCATCATCAGAAGGACGAATTAAATTCCAAAAGTTCGATGGTGTTTTAGCAATTAAAACATCAATTCCGCCTAACTTTTGTAAACCTAAAAAGGAAAGGGTAAGCGAAACTACAATCAGCAAAATCATCTGAAAAACATTCACTTTTGCAATCGCTTTCAATCCTCCAGCAAACGTGAAAATTCCAGAAAAAATCACTAAAACCGTAACGCTCTGCCACATCGGAATTCCCAAAATCTGACGTACTAAAACGCCTCCGCTAAATAATCCCAAAGACAGCCAGCTTACTAATATTTTCACCAAAGCGTACCAAGCCAAAATATTCTGTGTACTGTCACCGTAGCGTTTTCCCATATATTCGGGCATTGTACTTACTTTGCTCGCAATATATCTTGGCGCAAAAACCATTGCCAAAAGCAGTAAAAACACAAAAGCGTACCATTCGAAATTTCCCGCTACAATTCCCGTAGCGTAACCAATACTCGCAAAAGCCAATAATGACGAAGGCCCAACATTAGTTCCCCACATATTAAACCCAATGCTGTACCAGTTTAAGGAGTTTCCAGCCAGAAAAAGCGTTTCGTTTTTCTTTCTCTGTTTCATACTTACCACATATCCAATGACTAATAAAGCCACTAAATAACCCGCAACAATTACAAAATCGAGCGTGGTTAATCTATCGTAGATACTGTTCATAGTCCATATTCGTTAAGAATATCGGCAATTTTAACCGGCATTCCAGTTTGCAAAGATTTATCCATTGCCTGTAATAAAGCCACAGTTCCAATTCCTTCTTCCATGTTTGGATACGCTTCAAAACCTTGCTCAATACTGTCTACAAAATATTCTAAATAATTCTGATATTCCCCGCCATGATGACTTTGTCCTTCAAAACGGAAATAATATTTTATCGTGCTGTCACCCCAAGTAATTACTTTTTCTTCACCCGTTTTATCTGTAATGGCATAACGCAATTCGTGATAATCAGCTTGGCTTGCTCCTTCTGTAGCTCGCAGAATTGTGCTCATGCCACTGTCGCGCTGGGCTGGCTGAGTCGGCGAAGTATACACACCGCTTACACGAGCAATTCTTCCATCGGTTGCTTTGAAAATAAAATGCATGGTATCTTCATTCTTTAATCCTGTATTTTGTCCGTTACTGCTGATCATTCCGTAACCCATAACTTCTTGAATATTTGGCAAATACCATCTTATGAAATCTACAGGATGACTCAAACCTCCGTACAGCCATTTAAACGATTGCAAAAGCGACCATTCTTTCTTTAAAAACCATCTGTGATCGGCATGATATTGTGCTTCAATGGTAATTAAATCTCCAATTAAACCTGCTTCATAATCGGCTCTTTGTCTTTTAGCTGGTTCGAAGAAACGCGAACTTTGGCCGATAAAAACTTTCTTTCCTTTCGATTTGCTTAATTCTAACAATTCTTTGGCATCCGAAAGATCATCGATAAACGGTTTTGTACAAACGACATGTTTTCCATGCAATAAAGCTTGTTTTACGTGTTGAGCGTGTAAATGATCTGGTGTATAAATCGCGATAATATCAATTGACGAATCATTTAACAAATCGTCGTAATTGGTAGTGTAAGAATGAAAATCGAATTCTTTTGCTCGTTGTATACACAATTCTTCGTTTCGGTCGCATATTTTAATGAGTTCTAGTTTTGAACTTTCGATTGCAGCCGACATTGTGCTTCGTCCTTCTCCAAGTCCTAGAATGGCTATTTTTAACATGGGTTTTGTTTTTAGATTTTTGATAGTATGATTATCCTAACAGGTTTCCAAAACCTGTTAGGTATGTTTTTTAAGCCACAGATTGAAAGGATTAACACAGATAAAAAATCATTTTAATTCTTTTAATCTGTGGCTATTATTTCTTTGAACTTATAGAATACCTAACAGGTTTTGGAAACCTGTTAGGATACTAAATACTATTTCTCTTCTACTTTGTTTAAGAAAATCCAAGTTTCGTCTGGTTTTGTGCCTTCAATTCCCGATTGGTATTTTTTCATTAAAGCATTCCAATCGTCTACACGCGGATTATTTTGAGTTGTTTTTGGATTTAATTTATCCAAACTTTCCCCTTTCGGAATACTGATTACCAAGATCAATTGTCTGTCTTTTTTGAAAACCTGCAATTGCTGAAAATCGGCATTACAGAAACCTTTCGCTACTTCTGGCCATTTTTCGAATTGCGTTTTGTGATACTCCACATATTCTTTTTGTAGTTTTTCATCAACAGGAAGATTCGCTGTTAACACAATATTTTCCCAATCTGATGCTGGTTTTGAATCTTTACATCTTTCGAAGTTTTGGAAATCGTAAACTAGATCTTCATAGATTTTAATCTCTAAAGAAGGAAAAGCGCCCGCCAATTTTCGTTTCGTTCTTTCTGGTTGATTCATTTTTCCGTAAATAACCAAATGATTTTTCCATTGGTACAATTCCTGACCCACAATTCTAAAACCAACCAAAGTTGATTTAATTTTTTCGATATCAAAATCAGAACCTATCAATTCGATCGCATATGGTTTTGGCATTTCCTGCAATCCCCATTTTTCATCGATGACTACTTCTTTTTCTAAATCTTTGTAAGGAGCTCTGATTCCCGCTGCATCTTTTATTTTAGTGCTTACATATGGATCATTGTGTTCCCAAATATTTCCTTTTGGACCGTTATGGTTTTTAAGGATTTTCTTTTCGGCAATCCAGTTGTTTTTAATTGTAAAACCTTCACTTCCTTCATCGGTATACAAATACAGCCATAAAAACGGATCGTGCGCGTATGGACTGTTGTAAACCTTGTCGATATAATTCTCTTCAATTCTGCTTCCTGGCTGAGCCGAAAGCGTGTAAATTCCAGCAACATCATGTAAATGTTTCGCATAATGATGAATTTTATTTCCCAGAATTTTATTGTTCTGCATTACGTTTGGCGTATGTGTCCAACCCCAGCCCATCGCCATACCAGAATAAGAGACATCCGAAATTTCGTTGTGTTCAATCGTAATATTTCGAACAAAACCAGCGCTGATTCCCAGAGTTCCCCAATCTTCATTGGTTACATTAGTAATTAAATTATCCGAAATCACTTCATCCGAACACATTTCTCTTTCATCTTTTATGATTAAAGGCAAATGCGCTTCAAAAGCTTCTTCAGAGAAAACTCCAACGTTAATGGCACTTCCGCCAATATCTTTAAATAAATTTCCTTTTACGGTATTGTGATTTGTTCCTTTATTTAAATCTAAACCCGTTGAAGCCAAATGCTCAAAACGGCAAGATTCAAACTGAATATTATTAGCATAATTTACTTCAACGGCAGCACGAGGTCTTCCTACCCAAGCTTGATTTTCTAAATTCGCCTGATTTGGCGTTCCAGGAACTTTCAATTTATAAGCGTCTAACAAATACAAACCAGATTGCAATGGAACGTGACCTTGCTGTGAAGGACGAAGCCAGTTACTGTATTGAAACGAAATTCCTTTAAACTGAAAATGATGAACAGGAGAATCGATTGTTCCTTTTACTTCAACCAGATTTTCTAAAACAGGCGCAGTTACAATTGCCGAATTAATTTCTTCTCCATCTCTCGGAACATAATAGATCTTAGCATTTTTCTTGTCTAAATACCATTCTCCCGGTTCATTTAAAAGCGAAAAAGCGTTGTTTAAGAAATAAGCTGAATTTCCATTATTTTTAGAAATCCATGGCGCTGGCCACGGGTGTTCGCTTTGAATACGACTTTCTGGTTCTTCAAACGAAAGTTTGGCACTGTCTTTTTGAACTTCAATATTTTTGATTCGAAGATTCGCATTCGACCACCATTGCACAATAAACATTTCCATTCCCGGTTCGAACTTTACCGATTTATCTTTAAACGGAATCCAACAAGTTTGTTCCTGATGATTCCACGATAAAATGCGTTCCATTGTAGTTCCCGCAGTATTTTTAGCTCTTACAGCTTTTTTTCCGTTTACCCATAATTGTCTGTAATCAATCAGACTTCCAGCTTTTTTAGGTGCATCAGCCACCCAAACTGATCCTTTTTTTAATCCGTTGATTGCGGTAGTCGATTTCGTCCAGTTTTTAATTTCGATTCCACCGCTTATAATTGGTCTTGCATTTACATCGGCTTCAATTGTTGTTGGACTATCGGCAGTTCCAGAATCTTCTGGTCGTACAAATAATGGTTCGTTTAAATAATACGTTCCGTTCATTACTATGATTCTGATTCCGTCTTTTACAGATGGATCTTTTAAACGGCGAAGTTCTCTGGCTTTTCGCATTGCCATATGAACCGTTGCCAGCGGACTTGATTTTGTTCCGATATTCGAATCTTTTCCTGATGGTGAAACCCAGATTTCAGCACCACTTGCCGAAATTGTGAATATCAGTAAAAAAACGACTAGTAATTTGTTGAAAGGAATTAAACGCATTATTTATAGTATTGATTTTTTTCTTGAGCTAAAATTACGAGGCATTTATTTAAAGCGCTATAATTTTTACAAATAATTGTATTTTTAACACTTTTACCAAATAACTGGGACAATTTAAAAGAATATAAAATTACGAGCATCCTGTACCCTCCTGTAATATTGACTTCGAGACATTCACTTTAAAAATTCAGCTTTTAATTATCTTCTGATTTCCCAATTAAAAAAAGTTAAATTCATAAAAAATCTGTGATAAACCTCCAAAAACTGTTATTTCATAATATTTTTTTAATAGATTTGTGTAATCGATTACATTAAATATTTCAAATTAAAAACGAATAATCTTAGTCATTGAATAAAAATTTACAGCATAAAAAATTGAATTACCAGTAAATTGAAAAAAAGTTCCTACGACACTAAATTACTAAGATGCTATGTTTCTCACTTTAATCTTAGCATCTTAGCCACTTAGAACCTCAGAACCTTAAAATACTAACTATAATATAATACGAATGAAAACTAACCGAAAAACCCTATTATGTATAGCTCTCGCCAGTTTTGCTTTGAGTTTTAATACAGTTTGTGCTCAGAAATCTCCTGATACTTATAAAAATATTGAGTTTAAAATGGCTGAAGTCCAAGAACCTGTAATTCCAAATTACAGTGTGAATTTAAAAGACTTTGGAGCAGTAAATGGCGGTTATGTTTTAAATACTAAGGCTTTCGCCGATGCTATTGATGCGCTTTCAAAAAAAGGCGGTGGAAAACTGATTATTCCACCAGGAATTTGGCTCACGGGACCAATCATTCTAAAAAGTAATATTGAACTTCACGCTCAAACTGGCGCTTTAATCAAATTCTCGACAGACAAATCTTTATATCCAATTATCGAAACCAGTTTTGAAGGTATAAACACTTGGCGATGCATCTCTCCTATTTATGGAAAAAACTTAGAGAACATAGCTTTTACAGGAAATGGTGTTTGGGACGGTTCTGGTGAAGCTTGGAGACAAGTTAAAAAGAGTAAACTAACAGACGAGCAATGGAAGAAATTTGTTGCTTCAGGCGGAGTTTTAAATGAAAAGAAAGACAGCTGGTATCCTTCTGAACAATATTTAAAAGGTGCCAAAGGCGCGGATCAAAATATTCGTCATGACCTGAAAAACAAAGAAGATTTTGAAGCGATTCATGATTTTTTGCGTCCGGTATTAGTCAGCATTCAAAACAGTAAACGTGTAATGTTTGACGGACCAGTTTTCCAAAATTCTCCCGCGTGGAATATTCACCCACTATTAATTGAAGATTTAATTGTTCGAAATATTACCGTTCGCAACCCGTGGTTTTCTCAAAACGGTGACGGACTTGACGTTGAATCTTGTAAAAATGTAGTTATCGAAAACTCAAGTTTTGATGTGGGTGACGATGCCATCTGTATTAAATCAGGAAAAGATAAAGACGGACGTGACAGAGGTGTTCCTTGCGAAAATATCATTGTAAAAAATAATATCGTGTATCACGGTCATGGCGGTGTTACGGTCGGAAGTGAAATGTCTGGAGGTGTCAAAAACCTGCACGTTTCTAACTGTACTTTTATGGGAACTGATGTTGGACTTCGTTTCAAAAGTACTCGCGGACGTGGCGGTGTTGTAGAAAACATTTATATCTCAGACGTTTTTATGACTGATATTCCGTCACAAGCTATTTCGTTCGATTTGTATTATGGAGGAAAATCTATTGCTGAAACTTTAGCTGAAGGCGGCAATACGGTAAGCACAAAAGCAATTCCAGTAAACGAAGAAACGCCTCAGTTTAAAAATATCGTGATCAAAAATATTACGATTAAAGGTGCTCAACAAGCCGTATTTTTACAAGGTCTTCCTGAAATGAATTTAGAAAATATTGAAATCTCAAACCTAATTGCTAAAGCCCAAAAAGGATTTTCTATAATTGATGCCAACGGAATTAAAATCAGCAACGCACAATTGGATATTGAAGCTAAAAATGCGTTCGAAATTTACAATACTAAAAACCTTTCGCTGAAAAACATCGAATTTAATCCTTCTTCTTCAAATGCCATTACGATCAATGGTGAAGCGAGCAAGAATATTGATTTGAGTGGTTCTTCGGCTAATTTTTCGAAGACTACAACTATTGACAAAAATGTACCTAAGAAAGCGGTTAAATTCTAGAACCTATTTTCAAATATAGCACGTGGTTTCAACCACAGGGACGCAATATTGTAACGTCTAGCATTGTGTTCCAGTGGTTGAAACCAATGGTTATATTTTTTTATTATTCTAATAATAGGCCAAAGGCCTCAAAGCATCACCATAGGGCAAAGCCCTATGAATTGATATAGACCAGCATAATAAAGCCCTGAAAGGGCGTAAGCAATTACATGACGATTATGCTTACGCCCTTTCAGGGCTTTGTTGCATATCTTCTCTATTACTCTCACTGGGCGTTGCCCAGTGTTCGTGGTATAAACCTTTCAGGCTCTTATAATCTATGAGCTAACTTATAACTCATAACCCATAAAACTCATTCGCATTCTCAAACCAAATCTTATTCTGATCTTCAACAGAAAACTTTGAAATATAATCTTCTAAAGTTTTTACCACCTCATTGTAATCTGAAGCTACATTAAGAACTGGCCAGTCTGAGCCATACATCAATTTATCAACTGAAAAGTTTTCGAAAATCACATCTAAATACGGTTTTAAATCTTCTGGTTTCCAGTTTTTCCAGTCAGCTTCTGTGACCATTCCTGAGATTTTACACCAAACATTATCGTATTTTGCAATTTCTTCAATTCCCTTTTTCCAAGAATCAATACTTCTTGATTTAATATCTGGTTTCGCGATATGATCAATTACAAATTTTTGGTTTGGAAAATCTTTTACCAAACTTATTGCAGCTGGTAATTGACGTTCAAAAATCAGTATATCGTAAGTATAATTGAATGGCTTTAAAGCTGCGATTCCTCTTCTAAATTCCTTTCCAAACATAAAATCATCTGCTTCGCCTTGAACTACGTGCCTAAAACCTTTCAGCTTTTTTTGATCTGAAAAGAATTGCAAACGTTCTTCAATGTTTTCATTTCGCAAATCGATCCAGCCTACAACTCCTTTTATGAAATCTTTTTTAGAAGCCAAATCCAATAAAAAATGAGTTTCCTCTTCGGACTGACTTGCTTGAACTGCAACACAACCTTCAAACTGATTTTCTTTTAATAATGGCTGTAAATCTTCAGGAAGAAAATCTCTTTGGATATTCTGCATCGTTTCGTCAATCCAGCTGTCTCGAACGGGATCAAACTTCCAAAAATGCTGATGGGAATCTATTCTTTTACTCATAACTTTTTAATTAACATCGCTGATTAATGCGCGATCTAAATGTACGTAACCTCCATCCACAAAAACAAATTGTCCTGTAGTATGTGATGATTTTTCAGAAATGATGAAAAGCGCTGTATCTGCAATCTCTTCTGTTTTGGTCATACGACTTTCTAACGGAATACTTTTATTGATTTTCTTCAAAACCGTTTCGCCGTCTGGCAATGTTTTAATCCAATCTTCGTAGGCTGGCGTGTAACTTTCTGCAATAATAATCGCGTTTGAACGAATTCCGTACTGAATCAAATCTACTGCCCATTCTCTAGTTAAGCCTAAAACTCCACCTTTAGCAGCAGCGTAACCCGAAGTTCCGCCCTGCCCTGTTAAAGCTACTTTTGAACCGATATTTAAGATATTTCCTTTTGATTCTTTTAGATATGGAAGTGCATATTTAGCCAATAAAAAGTAACTTACTACATTCAATTTCAAAGAGTTCATAAAATCTTCGTAGCTTGAATCTAATCCTGCACCGTCATTAACGCCGACATTATTTATGATGGCATCGATTCTTCCGTACTTAGCTCCAATTACTTTTACAGCGTTTTCTATTGCAACAGGATCAGTTACATCAGTCTGCACAAATAAAGAATTAACGCCTCTTTTTTGAAGTCTTTCTACGTATTCGAAACCCCTTGCATTTCTGTCAACTAAAACCGGGATTGCGCCTTCATCAGCCAATCTGTTAATAATCGTTTCTCCAATGCTGCCTTCTTTTCCAGCCGAACCAGAAACGACAATTATTTTATTTTTTAAGTTTAAATCCATTTTTGTGGGTATATAAGATTTATTTTTAAACACATAGAAACATAGTTTTTAAAACCGCTCAAAGGCGTTTCACTTGCATTAACACACATAACTATGTGTTAAGAAACTAGTTTCTTTTTTATTCTCTATTACAAATAATAAAAATCTATGTTTCTATGTGTTCAATATTTTTGCAGCATTTTTGTCATTTCGACGAAGGAGAAATCTCCGCAAGAAGCTCCATCTAGAAATTAGCTAATCTTTGTCGAGTTTCTTACGGAGATTCCTCGTTCCTCGGAATGACAAACTGTGCGTTAAAAGCTCGACTATAATTCCTAATCTATTTCAATTAACGCTTTGATCACATTATTCTTTGGATCAATCAACTTACCAAAATCAGTAATCATATCAGAAAAACTCGTTCTGTGCGTAATATACTTTTTAGGGTCTATTTTTCCTTCTTTCAGGCATTTCATTACATATTCAAAGTCTTCGATTGTAGCATTTCTACTGCTCATTAAAGTCGATTCTCTTTTGTGGAAATCAGGATGACTAAAACTTAATTCGCCCTTCTGAAGTCCAACCAAAACAAATCTTCCGCCATGCGAAATATAATTAAAAGCGCTATTCATTACTTTCTGGTTTCCTGTAGCGTCAATAACCACATTTGCCATATCACCGTTTGTCAATTCAGCTAATTTTTGCGCAACATCATCATTTAACGGATTAATGGTTTCATCTGCATTTAATTCTGTTTTACAGAAATTTAATCTATAATCATTGATGTCCATTACGATTACTTTTGCACCCGCAATTTTAGCAAACTGAATCAAGCCAATTCCAATTGGTCCTGCTCCCATTACCAAAACGGTATCAGTTGGTTTTACAGCCGCTCTTCTAACTCCGTGCGCTGCAATTGCCAAAGGTTCAACCAAAGCCAATTCATCATAATCTAAACCTTGACCCTGCAATAAATATTGTTCTGGAATCGACACATATTCAGCCATTCCGCCGTCAATATGAACGCCGAAAACTTTAATATTTACACAGCAGTTTGTCAATCCGTTTCTACAAGCCACACATTTTCCGCAGTTGAAATACGGAATAAAAGTTACTTTATCTCCAGGTTTAAAACCTGCTGCATTTCCTTTTACATATTCTGCAGCCAATTCGTGGCCTAAAATTCTTGGATATTCAAAATACGGCTGAGTTCCACCAAAAGCGTGAATATCAGTTCCACAGATTCCGATTCTTTTAATTTTCAATAAAACTTCCCCCTCTTTTGGTTCTGGAATACTGGTTTCTTTTAATAAAAATTCCTGCGGTTTTTCGCAAACTATATATTTCATTTTTTGTTTCGTTTAAATTTCTTATCAGACGCGGATTATACAGATTCGCTATCGCGAAGACACGGATTAAGCGGATTTTTCATTAATTTTTTTTAAATTTAAAATCCGTTTAATCTGCGTTTTTACGAAGTAAATCCGTTTTATCCGTGTCACTATTCGTTAGTACAATAACAGATTGTTATATTACTTTTTATAAGCTACAGCCTTTTGTTTACTCGTTCCTAAACCTTCAATTCCCAATTCAACAACATCGCCTGCTTTAATGTAAATTGGATCTGGTTTGATTCCTAAACCAACACCCGGAGGCGTTCCCGTACTGATAATATCACCCGGAAGCAAAGTCATAAACTGACTTAAATAATGTACCAAATAAGGAATTTTGAAAACTAAATTTAAGGTATTGCTATCTTGGTATTTTTTACCGTTTACCGTTAGCCACATCTTTAAATTGTCTACATCTGCGATTTCATCTTTTGTAGCCAAAAATGGTCCAAGAGGCGCAAAAGTGTCACTTCCTTTTCCTTTTGCCCATTGTCCGCCGCGCTCTAGTTGAAAAGCTCTTTCGCTGTAATCATTCAATAAAGCGTAACCGGCCACATAATCTAAAGCTTCTGCTTCTTCAACATAACTTGCTTTTTTGCCCACGATAAAAGCCAATTCAACTTCCCAATCTGTTTTTTCACTATTTGTCGGAATAATCAAATCATCATCTGGACCGCACAAAGAAGTTGTCGATTTAAAGAAAATAATTGGTTCTGTCGGAATCGGTGCATTGGTTTCTTTACAGTGATCGATATAATTTAATCCAATACAGATAATTTTGGAAGGACGAGCCACTGGCGAACCCAAACGCACTGAAGCATCAACTTCTGGCAAAGTAGGATTGCTTTCTAATGCTTTTTGTAATTTCTCTAATCCGTTTTCTTCAAAGAAACTTTCGTTAAAATCGGTTACAATCGAAGAAACATCATATCTCTTTTCTCCAATCAAAACTCCAGGTTTCTCTTTTCCGATTTCTCCAAAACGTATTAATTTCATAATCGTATATTTTTAATTGTTAGTTTATATCTCATGGTAATTCTTCATTTATAAATTAAAAATTCGTCAAAAAGAACAAAGTAAAATTAATAAATGTAAAAAATACAATTACAAAAATACTTTTTAAAAATTAATATCCGAGATATATTTTATTTTCCGTTAATGAAAATGACTAAACTTTAAATTTTTATAACAATTTTTAAACGCTTTGTAAAAATTATATCACTAATTATCCTTTTATGCAAAAAGATTCTTTAATAAATAAAGGATTTCTTGTTCATTTAAATCTTATTTCTACTTTTGTAATTGTATTTTTTACATTTATTATTTCAAACGATTTCACTACTCAAAAATTCCTATATAAAATGATAAAATTAAAAGGCATAACTTGGAATCATACAAGAGGTTTACTTCCAATGGTTGCCACATCGCAGCGTTTTACTGAACTACATCCTGATGTTGAAATTTCTTGGGAAAAGAGAAGTTTACAAGAATTTGCCGATGCTTCTATTGAAGACCTAGCCAAAAGATTTGATTTATTGGTAATCGATCATCCTTGGACAGGTTTTGGAGCGCAGACCAAAGCGATTCTACCGTTATCTGATTATTTATCAAACGAATATATTAAAGACCAAGAAATTAATACGGTTGGAAAATCATACGGAAGTTATGTTTTTCATGATAAATTATGGGCGTTGCCAATTGATGCTGCAACTCCTGTTGCTTCTGCCCGACTGGATCTTTTAGAAAAAAATAATTTAGAAGTTCCTAAAACTTATGAAGATTTATTGGCTTTAGCGAAAAAAGGCTTAGTCGCTTTCGCTGGAATTCCTGTAGATGTTTTAATGAGTTTTTATATGTTCTGCTGCAGTTTGGGTGAAGCGCCTTTTCTTTCAGAAGAAAAAGTGATTTCTGAAACTACAGGAATCAAAGCGCTTCAAATGTTTAGAGAACTGGCGCAATTGATTGATCCAGCAAACTTTAATCGTAATCCAATTCAAGTTTACGAAGCAATGGTCAATTCAGACGAAATTGCTTATTGCCCTTTTGCTTACGGTTATTCTAATTATTCTCGCATTGGCTACAGCCGAAACCTTTTACATTTTTATGATTTAGTAAAATTGAATGATAATCCAATGATTTCTTCTTTGGGAGGAACTGGATTAGCGGTTTCTTCATTCAGCGAACATATTGAAACAGCCATAAAATATGCTGAATTTACGTGTTCATCACAGGTTCAGCAGAATATTTATACTGATAATGGCGGTCAGCCAGGACATTTACAAGCTTGGAAAAGCGAAAGAATTAATGGCGTGACGCACGATTATTTTAAAAATACACTTCCTGCTTTAGAGCGCGCTTTCCTTCGTCCGAGATATTACGGACACATGTATTTCCAAGATCATGCTGGAGATGTCGTTCGCAATTATTTGATGAATGGCGGAGACGAACTAAAAGTATTGGAAGAAATGAATTCGCTTTACGCGGAATCTCTAAAAATCCAGACCGTATGAGACCTTTAGAAGGATTAATTGTTCTGGAATTCTGCCAGTTTTTAGCAGGACCTTCAGCTGGATTAAAACTAGCCGATTTGGGCGCACGCGTTATCAAAATCGAACGTCCTGTAAAAGGGGAAGCTTGCAGACAATTGAGCATCAAAGATTTATTTGTAGACGATAGCAGTTTGCTTTTTCATACCATAAACCGAAATAAAGAATCTTTTGCAGCCGATTTAAAAAATCCTGACGATTTGGTTTTAATCAAAAAACTAATCGAAAAGGCGGATATTATGACGCATAATTTCAGACCTGGAGTGATGGAAAAAATCGGTTTAGATTTTGAAAATACGCTTTCTATTAATCCGCAACTTATTTACGGAACTATTACAGGTTACGGAAATGAAGGTCCATGGGCAAAAAAACCGGGACAAGATTTGTTGTTACAATCACTTTCTGGTTTGAGCTGGCTGAGCGGACGCAAAAGTCAAGGTCCAGTTCCTTTTGGTTTGGCTGTAGCCGATTTAATGTGCGGGAATCATTTTGTGCAGGGAATTCTAGCAGCACTTTTAAAAAGAGCTAAAACCAAAAAAGGAGTTTTGGTTGAAGTGAGTTTACTGGAATCTATTTTGGATGTACAATTTGAAGCGATTACTTCTTTCCTAAATGATGGCGGTCAATTGCCTGAACGTGGCGATATTAAAGGAAGTGCACATGCTTTTTTGAGTGCTCCTTATGGAGTTTATCAAACGCAAGACGGCTTTTTATCTCTTGCAATGGGCGATTTACTTTTCATTGGAAAAACGTTAGGTTTGGATTTAAACGCTTTCGCTGACAAACATCTTTGGTTTGAAAAACGCGATGAAATCAGAACAATTTTAAGCGAAAGAATTCAAACCCAAACTTCTGATTATTGGATCGAAATTTTGCAGAAAGAAGGTATCTGGTGCGGAAAAGTTTTCAATTACGAAGAATTAGATAGTCAATCTTTTGTAAATGAATTACAATTGAAACAAACCGTAAAAAATAACGATGGCGAAACTTTGGTAACCACCAGAAGTCCGATCCAATTGGATGGAGAAATTCTGTTAAGTGAAAAAGCAGCTCCAAAAGTAGGTCAAGATAATTTAAGCATACACAAAGAGTTTATTTAAGTTAAATGATACGCAACAGCTTAAATTAAAATCTGTGCAAATCTGCTTTAATCTGCACAAATCTGCGTGAAAAAATCTATGCGCTAAATGTATTTCACGCAGATTTAAAAAGATTTTAGCAGATCAAATTAGATTTTAATTGTTGAATGAAAACGATTAAACAAATAAACGATTCAACGAATAAACAAAAAAAATGAAACCATTAGAAGATTATTTAATTGTAGATTTCAGTCAGTTTCTTTCGGGGCCGTCGGCGAGTTTGCGTCTGGCCGATTTGGGAGCGCGTGTGATAAAAATTGAAAAACCGGGAACAGGAGATATCTGCCGTACTTTATATACTTCTGATTTGATTATGAACGGCGAATCGTCTGTTTTTCATACCATCAACAGAAACAAAGAATCTTTTGCGATTGATTTTAAACAACCAGAAGAGCTTCAAAAACTAAAAAAATTATTAGCGAAAGCTGATGTTGTCATGCATAATTTCAGACCTGGAGTTATGGAACGCATTGGTTTAAGTTACGAAGATGTAAAAAGCATTAATCCAAATGTGATTTACGGATCTATTTCAGGTTTTGGAGAACATCCCGATTTGAAAGATTTACCGGGACAAGATTTGCTTTTACAATCTTTAACGGCGCTGACTTGGCTGAGCGGCAATCAGGAAGATGGACCAGTTCCTATGGGATTGTCGATTGTGGATATGCTTGCGGGAGCGCATTTAGCACAGGGAATTTTAGCCGCTTTATATAGAAAAGCAACTCATAATATCGGCGCGAAAATTCAAGTCAGTATGCTGGAATCAGCATTTGATTTTCAGTTTGAAACTATTACGACCTTCTTTAATGATGGAGGCGAGTTGCCAGTTCGAACTAAAACCAATAACGCACACGCTTATTTGGGCGCGCCATACGGAATTTACAAAACCAAAAACGGTTATTTAGCTTTAGCGATGGGGTCAATTCCTGTTTTGGCTTCTCTACTAAAATGTGATGCTTTATTGGCTTTTCCTGAAAATAAATTTACGCTTAGAGACGACATAAAAAATATCCTTGCCGATCATTTGCAAACGCAGGAAACACAGTTTTGGTTGAATATTTTAGAACCAGCCGACATTTGGTGCGCAGGAGTTTTAAACTATCAGCAGTTATTTGCTGAAGATGGATTTAAGGTTTTGAATTTTACGCAGCAAGTCGAAATGCTTGACGGATATACGTATAAAACAACACGCTGTCCGATAAAAATTGACGGCGAATATCTGACTTCAGAAAAAGGTTCGCCAAAACTAGGTCAGGACAACGAGAAAATTATTAAAGAATTTATTGACTGTTAATGGAAAAAATTAGAATCGCCGTTCGTAAATTCGATCCTTTCGAAAGTACACTTCGAAAATTATGGGAAGCATTTTCACTTCAAAACAATATAAAAATTGAAGCCGAAATGGTTGCATTGGAACTTCATGATTTATATGAAACCACCATTTCAGATAAAGGCTTAAAAGAAGGGAAATGGGATATTGCTCATATCAATACTGATTGGATTTTTGATGCTGCAAACGAAAATGCGGTTCTTAATTTGTTTTCTTTAATTGGAGAAAATCCGCCCGAAAATTATCCTTTTGGATGGCATAAATCGCTTTTGCATTTGCAGAAACTAAGTAATGGCATTTTCGGACTTCCTTTTCATGACGGTCCAGAATGTTTGATATACCGAAAAGATTTATTTGAAAACCAGACAGAAAAAGATAATTTTAAAGAACAGTTTGGTTACGAACTTTCTACTCCAAAAACGTGGCAGGAATTTTCAGAGATAGCAACATTTTTTAATCGCCCCGAACAAAATTTATACGGTGCTGTTTTTGCCAATTATCCCGACGGACACAATATGGTTTTTGACTTTTGTCTGCAGTTATGGACACGCGGCGGTTCGTTATTAAACAAAAAAAATCAGATTGACATTCATAATGAAGCAGCAATAAAAGCATTGGATTTTTATCGAAAAATGGCCAATGACAAAAATGCCGTTCACCCAAAATCGAAAGAATTTGGTTCGGTTGAAGCCGGTTTGGCTTTCGCCGAAGGACAAGCCGCAATGGCAATCAACTGGTTCGGATTTGCTTCTATGGCAGAAGTAATTGAGGAATCGAAAGTAAAAGGAAAAATTGATATCACTTCTCTCCCATCTGATCCTGGGTATAAAACGGCTTCTTTAAATGTATATTGGTTGTATACCATTGGTTCTGGAAGCAAACACAAAAAACTGGCTTACGATTTTTTACGTTTTGCCACTACACCCGAAAGTGACAAATTATTGACCACAGAAGGCGGAATCGGATGCAGAAAATCGACTTGGAAAGATGCAGAAATCAATACTTTAATTCCGTTTTATCATAAACTGGAAATGCTTCATGAAAATGCATTGACACTGCCTCAAACGCCAATCTGGCCAAAAGTCGCAGAACTAATTGATGGTGTGGTTTTAAAAGCCATTGAAACGGATATTTCTTCTGAAATACTTTTAGAGGAAACTCAAAAGAAAATAAGAGAATTAAGTCAAGGAACAACATTACACGGCTCTGTCAAAAATTAAAATTGGCAGGCTTAATTTCAAAATATAGAACAAATGAATATTCCCTATAAACCTTTACTTCCCCAAACAGAACAGCCCATTGTGATTATTGGAGCGAGCGGTATTGTAAAAGATGCTCATCTTCCTGCGTACGAAATGGCTGGTTTTAAAGTTTTTGGTATTACCAATAGAACCATTTCCAAAGCATACGATTTACAGAAACAATTCAAAATTGATCATGTTTTTGAAAGCGTTGCAGATGCAGTTAAAAATGCACCTTCAAACGCTGTTTACGATATTACCGTTTTACCTGATCAATACATCGAAATCTTAGAACAATTGCCAGACGGAGCTGCGGTTTTGATTCAGAAACCAATGGGAAATGATTTGGCTCAGGCACGCGAGATTGTAGCAGTTTGCGAAAGAAAAAATCTGGTTGCTGCCATCAACTTTCAATTGCGTTTTGCTTCTTTTGTAAGCGCTGCAAGATATTTAATTGATCAGGGAATTATTGGCGAATTATACGATTTAGAATTCAAAGTTACCGTAAATACGCCTTGGGAATTATTCCCTTTAATAAAAGAACACCCAAGATTGGAGATTCTTTTCCATAGCGTGCATTACATTGACTGTATTCGATCTTTTCTGGGAAATCCGAAAAGCGTAATGGCAAAAACAGCAAAACATCCGCTTAAGAAATTATCATCGAGCCGATCTACTATTATTTTAGATTATGGCGAAGATAAACATGTTGTCATCAATACGAATCACGATCATCATTTTGGTCCAAAACACGAAGAAAGCTACATAAAATGGGAAGGAACAAAGGGCGCGGTTAAAGCAAAAATGGGCTTGTTGATGAATTATCCTGACGGTTTACCAGACGTTTTTGAATACGCGCTACCAAAAAAAGATAACGAAAAGGAATACGAATGGACAGAAGTTAAACTGGAAGGTTCTTGGTTTCCGGAAGCTTTTATTGGCGCAATGTCTAATCTGATGCGTTACAAAGAAGGTTCTGACTCAACATTATCTGCCAGCGTTCAGGATGTTTTAGGCACAATGAAGGTTGTGGAAGCTTGTTATGTGAGCAGTAAAAATGGCGGAATTTCTTTTGATGAAGTGTAATTAAAACACTATATTTCAAAACCAAAAAAAATAAATTTAAGCCTACTTTAAAATGAACGCAATTTTGACATTTATTTTAAGTAAGGCCGATAAAAAATATCAAGATTATGTATTTTAAATCGACTTTCTTCGAAGATTATAAAATCGACGATAAACGAATAACATTAGGCAGAACAATAACAGAAACTGACTTCGTAGTTCATGCCGGACACACGGGAGATTTCTTCCCGCACCACATGGACGAAGAATGGTGTAAAACACAACCTTTCGGACAAAGAATCGCACACGGAACTATGGTTTTTGCCATCGGAATCGGATTAACTGCTTCAGAAATAAATCCAGAAGCTTTTTCTAGAGGTTACGACAAAATGCGTTTTGTAAAACCGGTTCATATTGGCGACACCATTCATTCTGAAATTACGATTTCTGAAAAAGGAGAAGCCAAAAATCCAGAAATGGGAACTGTAACAGAACACGTAGAAATCATTAACCAGCGCGGTGAAATCGTTTTGGTATGTGATCACTTACTTTTAGTAAAGAAAAAATGATTTTTCTTCAAGTGACAAAGATACAAAGTTGCAAAGGGACAGAAGTTTCTAAACTTTGAACCTATGAATCTTTTGCCACTTCGAATTCGATAAAAACAAAGAAGATTGTGACAAATCGACAAAATTTTAAAAAACTTTGAACCTTTGTCTCTTTGTCACTTTGAACCTAAAAAATAACAAAAAACTATCTAAACAATGCAAATTACAAACCAAGCCGGTGATCAACACGAAGTGCCGACAGAAGGCGGAAAAGGAAATCAGTACCTTTTGCCTTTTATTCTCGTTACATGCCTATTTTTTCTGTGGGGAATGGCACACAATTTAGATTCTGTTTTGATTCCGCACTTAAAGAAAGCCTGCGAATTAAACAATCGTCAATCTACTCTAATTGATACTTCTGTATTCTTTGCTTACTTTATTATGGCTATTCCAGCTGGAATGCTGATTAAAAGATTTGGCTATAAAAACAGTATTATCACAGGATTGTTAGTTTTTGCTGTTGGAGCGTTTTTATTTGTTCCAGCTGCCAATACCAGAACTTACGAGTTATTCTTATTTGCGTTGTTCGTAATTGGATGTGGTTTGACAATTTTAGAAACAAGTGCGAATCCGTATGCGGCGATTTTAGGGCCAGCAGAATCTTCTTCAAAAAGACTGAATTTAGCAGCTTCTTTCAACGGATTAGCTGCCATGGTTGCGCCTATTGTAGGTTCTTTATTTATTCTTTCAGGAACCAATCATACACCAGAGCAAATGGCAGCAATGCCTGAGGCAGAAAAAGCAGCTTATTTATTGGGCGAAGCAGCTTCTGTAAAAATGCCATACATCGTTTTGGGAAGCATTTTGGTTTTGGTTGCTATTATATTTTACTTCGTACAACTGCCTTCAATGAAAGCAACTCATACTGAAGCGGAAATTAAACCAGGTTTTTTCTCTGTTTTAAAATTCAGACATTTAAGCTGGGGAGTTGTGGCGCAATTTTTCTATGTTGGAGCTCAGGTTTGCATCACAAGTTTCTTTATCAGAATTGCACAGCAAGGAGCCGGTTTAGACGAAAAAACGGCTGGATATTACTTAGGAATTTATGGTTTCCTTTTTATGGCGGGTCGTTTTATTGGAACCTTCTTTTTACGTTTTGTAAAAGATTACGTTTTATTGTCAATCTACTGCGTCATGAGCGTTTTACTATGTTTAGTAGCTATTTACGGTTCTGGAATTGTAGTGATTTACGCTCTTGGAGGAATCGGGTTCTTTATGTCAATTATGTTTCCAACGATTTTCTCTTTAGGAATTAAAGGCTTAAAATCGAATACTGAAACGGGTTCTTCTTGGTTGGTAATGTCAATTGTTGGAGGAGCAATTATTCCATACGGAATGGGAACTTTAATCGATATGAATCATGATGATATTCAGTCGGGATATATTATTCCGTTAGTTTGCTTTTTGATTATTCTTTCTTTTGGAGCTTTTGGACATAAGGTGAAAGCTGTTTCTGAATAGTTTTTAGCCACAACCCGAGCGATAGCGAACGGGCGAAGCAAATTGCACGAATTAACACGAATTTCTTTTTAATAAAATATTTAAATATCAATTGCCTCCAGCTTTAGCTGGAGGTTTTTTGTTTATTGCAAATAAAAAGGCTTTAGCCAAACTTTTGCGCTTAGTTTGGCTAAAGCCAATAAATATAGAATCTAGTAACCTCCAGCTAAAGCTGGAGGCAATTCATTTTAGCCATGAATTAGCAAATAAAATACAAAAGCTCCAGAGGAGCGAAATATTTATAGCAAAAATTCCCAGCGCAAGAAAAAAGCTCCGGAGGAGCTACATATTTATAGCACCTGAGGAGCGACATAATATCATCACAATACGTTTCCCGTGGTTGAAACCACGGGCTATGTTTGAAATATATAATCAATATATATTTTCCTTAGATAATATAATTTCATCAATGACATAAAATCAAAAACGCCTCCCATTGGAGGCGTTTTCTTTTAGTCATGTTTATTAATGGTGTTTGCCATTACCGTGATCGTGGTTCTTGTCTGACTTATTTCCTTTGTTTTTTCCTTTATTATCTTTATCATTTCCGTAATGATTCCCGTTGTTGCCTTTTGGTTTTTCTCCTCTATTTTTTTGAGGTTTTCCGTGGTAACCTTTCGGATATTCCGCTCTATGTTTTGTGTGATAGTAATAAGGAGAATCTCCTCTGTAATCAGTCAAAACTACTTTATAACCAGAATACAAATCATAATTTCTATATCTTGACGGAAGTCTTTTTTCACGCATCCATTTTCCGCTATTGTCGTAAATAAACACGCTTTGATTTACATCATAATACACATCGATGTCTGGCAAATAATAATATCTGCTGTTATCGTAACCTTGTGGTCCCCAATTTGGAGGAGTACCAATATTTACATTTACTGATACCTGAGCTTGAGCAAAAAATGCACTCATAAAAAGCATTGAGGCGAATACTAACTTTTTCATGTCTTTAGAATTTAAATGTTAATCTTAATAGATAATAATCGAAAGTAATGCCAAAAATTTGCGTGTTAAGCATTCATTATACAAAATTACTAAACTAATCGACGAATAGTACTTTTTAAACGATGTACTTTTCAAAAAAAAACCGTCTCAGATTTTGAGACGGTTTTTTATCATTATAAACAATTATTTCCAACCACCACCCAACGCTCTGTACAAATTAATAACAGCTTGCAATTTTTGAAGATTATCATTAACTCCGCTTAATTGCGCCGCTAAAAGATTTTGCTGTGATGTTAATACATCTGTATAGTTAGTTGCAGAACTGTATTCTAAAAGTTCTTGCGTAAAGTCTACTGCTTTCTCTAAAGCTGCAATTTGTTTAGCTCTAGAATCTTCTTTTTCAACAGCCATTTGATACGCATACAAGGCATTTGAAACTTCCTGACCTGCTACTAAAAGACTTTGCTGGAAATTATTGTATGCTTGTAATTGTTGTGACTGCGCCGTAGTCAATCTCATTTTATTTAAGCCATTATTGAATAAAGGCTGTGTTAATCCTCCAATAATCGAATAAAAAATAGAATGGCTGAAGAAATCATTCAATTCTAAATTTGAAAATCCTGTGCTTGCGGTAAGCGTCAGACTTGGATAAAAATACGTTTTAGCCAAATTAGTCGACTCAAAAGCGACTCTGAAATTAAATTCCGCTTGACGGACATCTGGACGATTATTCAATAACTGAGCAGGCATTCCGATTGCGATTTTTTCAGGAATAATCTGTGTTCCTAAAACGCCTCTATCAATTGGCCCAGGCCCTTGTCCAAGTAAAATATTTAAAGCGTTTTCGGTTTCACGAATGCTTTGTTTCAAATCTGGAATTAAAACTTCTGCCGCGTGCTGATTGGCTTCACTCTGAACAACCGCTGCACCTGTAACAATTGCTCCTTCTTTTAAAGCTTTAATCGTTTCAACGTTTTCGATACGAGTTTTTAAAGTTTCTTCCGTAATTCTTAGCGATTCATCATACGATAATAACAAGAAGTAATTATTGGCAATATCGGCAATCAACTGCGTTTGCACTGCTTGTTTTGCAGCATCGGAAGCTAAATAGGTTGCCAAAGCGGCTCTTTTAGAACTGCTTAATTTTCCCCAGACATCAATTTCCCATGAACTGCTAACGCCTAATTTGTAAGTTGTAGTTAAGGTATTAATATTGATTCCGGCTGGAAAGTTTAATCCTGCCTGAGATTGCTTGTTGTGCGTTACATTGGCATCCAATTGCAATGATGGGTAATAAGCCAATTTACTCTGGCGTAAAGAAGCTCTTGCCTGAACAATATTCTCAATTGCATTTTTCAGATTCAGGTTCTGTTCTAAACCTTTTTGAATTAATGCATTTAATTTTTCATCTTTAAAAACGGTATTCCAAGGCATATCTGCAATTGTAGTCGAATCGGTTGTAGACTGATCGCGATACAATTGATCTGTTTTTAAAGTAGTGGGGCGTTCGTATTTCTTGGTAACAGAGCACGCACTAATCAGTGCGGCTGTTATTACCAGTAGAATATATTTATTAGAACTATTCGTCATTTTTCTTGTAATTAAATTTTACTCTTTGTGAGCTTCTATTAAATGAATTTCGTCTTCATCGTCATCGTCGTCATCATAACCATCTTTCGCTGGACCGCTTATTTTTTCTTGTAAATTTTGAAAAATAATAAACAGAACCGGAATAACAAATACTCCTAAAATAGTTCCAATTAACATACCTCCAACGGCTCCAGTACCAATCGATTTATTACCAACAGCTCCAGCTCCTGAAGCAAACATTAAGGGAACCAATCCTAAAATAAAGGCAAATGATGTCATCAAAATTGGACGTAAACGCGCTACAGCTCCTTCAATTGCAGATTGTACAACTGGCAATCCTTTACGCCTTCTGTCCAAAGCAAATTCGACAATCAAAATACCGTTCTTCGCCAGAAGTCCGATCAGCATGATTAAGGAAATCTGCAGGTAAATATTACTATTTAATTTGAAAATAATCGAGAATAAATAAGCCCCCGCCAGTCCAAACGGAATTGATAATAATACGGCAAATGGCAGAATGTAACTTTCGTACTGTGCACTCAACAAGAAATAAACGAAAACCAAACATAAAACAAAGATGAAAATCGTCTCACTTCCTGATGCTAATTCCTCACGCGTTAAACCTGAGAATTCGTAACCATAACCTGCAGGAAGATTTTCTGCTGCTACTTCCTGAATTGCTTTAATCGCATCTCCAGAACTGTAACCTGGTTTTGGTGCTCCTGTAATCGAAATTGACGTAAATAAGTTAAATCTCGAAATAGATTCTGGTCCAAATACTCTTGTCATTTTTACAAACTCGGTAATTGGCGCCATATTTCCTGCACTATTTCTAACGAAAATCTTATTCAATCCTTCCGTATTAGCTCTAAATTCTGGAGCTGCCTGAACCATTACACGATATTGTTTTCCGAATTTGTTGAAATTCGAAGCGTACAATCCACCATAATAACCTTGCATAGTTGACAGAATCGTATTTATAGAAACTCCCGCATCTTTCGCTTTCGCTAAATTAATATCCATCATATACTGAGGGAAACCAGGGTTAAATGGCGTTGTCGCATATTGAATTTCTGGACGCTCAGATAATTTTGCTAAGAACTCATTATTCACTTTATAGAATTCTGATGTTGTATGTCCTCCTTTATCCTGCAATTGAAATTCAAATCCACCACTTTGTCCAAAACCTTGAATCGTTGGAGGCGAAATGAAGAAAATACTGGCCTCACGAATTCCGCTTGTTTTAGCAAAAAGCTGACCAATAACATCATCAACGCTAAGATCACGCTGATCCCACGGATATAATTTCACAATAACCATACTGTACGCACTACCAGCTCCAGCTGTAAAGTTCTGTCCAACAATACGAAGTGTATTTTTAACTCCTGGAATTGTTTTCGCAATACTATCTACTCTTTTTGCTATAATATCTGAACGCTCCATCGAAGCTGATGGCGGCAAACTAATATTAGCAAAAACAGTTCCCTGATCCTCTGAAGGAACGAAAGCTGAAGGCGTAGTTTTCATCATATAAACTAATGCCGCACCAGCAACTATAATAGAACCCAAGGCAATCCATTTTTTTACAGAAAGGAAACTTACTGAACGTTTGTATCTAGCGGTAACGTTATCAAACGCAACGTTAAATGAAGTATAAAAACGCTGTAAATAACTTTTATGTTTATGATCGTCAGCATGCGGTTTCAATAAAAGTGCACACAAAGCCGGACTCAAAGTCAAGGCATTTACTGCCGAAAGAATAATCGCAACGGCCAGTGTAATACCAAACTGTTTGTAGAAAACCCCTGTAGATCCTCCAATAAAAGTTACCGGAATAAATACCGCAGCCATTACCAATGTAATCGAAATAATTGCTCCGGAGATTTCGTCCATCGCATGGATTGTCGCTTTTTTAGCCGATTTATATCCGTGATCGAGCTTGGCGTGAACGGCCTCGACGACGACAATCGCATCATCGACCACAATACCAATGGCAAGCACCATTGCAAAAAGCGTCAATAAGTTAATCGTAAATCCGAATAAATTCAGGAAGAAAAATGTTCCTACAATCGCAACCGGAACTGCAATTGCCGGAATTAATGTAGATCTAAAATCTTGAAGGAAAATAAATACTACGATGAAAACCAATATAAAGGCTTCGACCAAAGTATGAATTACTTTTTCGATAGAAGCATCCAAGTTTTCGTTAACGTCCACCATAATAGTGTACTTCATTCCTTTTGGAAAACTTTTTGCCGCTTCTTCAATCAGTTTTTTAGAATTGATAATTACATCACGAGCATTAGATCCAGGCGTCTGGCTAATTGCCATCGCAGCCGATTCTACACCGTTTGTTTTAATGGTTGACGAATAACTTAAAGATCCTAATTCTACTTTAGCCACATCTTTAAGTCTCAGCATCTGCCCGTTTCCAACAGATTTTATAACAATGTCCCCAAATTCCTCAGCACTTGTTAAACGTCCTTTATATTTGATTACATATTGAAATGCCTGATTTCCGTTTTCACCAAATTTACCTGGTGCCGCTTCGATATTTTGCTCGGCTAAAGCTGCCGAAATATCACTTGGAATCAGTTTATATTGTTGCATTACATCTGGTTTCAGCCAGATTCTCATCGAGTAATCTTTTGCACCAAAAACGGTTACATCTCCTACCCCAACAACACGCTGAATTTGCGGTACAAGGTTAATCTTTGCATAGTTTTGAAGAAACGTCTGATCGTAAGCTTTATCATCACTGTATAAAGAGAAAATCAATAAGTTACTACTCTGACTTTTGGTTACTGTAACACCAGCCTGAGTTACCTCTACGGGCAATAAACTTGTTGCTCTAGAAACCCTGTTCTGAACGTTTACCGCTGCTAAATCAGGATTGGTACCTACTTTAAAGAAAACTTTGATAGAAGCATTACCATCATTGGTTGCTGTAGAAGTCATGTAAGTCATGTTTTCTACACCATTAATTTGCTCTTCCAACGGAATAACGATACTTTTCAGTACTACGTCAGCATTGGCACCAGTATAGCTAGCTGCGACGTTTACGGTTGGAGGCGCAATATCTGGATATTGCGATATCGGTAACTCAATTAGGCCTAAAACACCTAAGATGACGATAATAACAGATATTACCGTCGAGAGTACGGGTCTTTGTATAAACTTTTTAAACATTTTTTTTATTTTAAATCGGCGTAAACTGCTTCTTGGCTTTGATTATTAGGTTTAATTTCAGTTCCTTCTTTCAACGAAGCTACTCCTTCTAATACAATTTCATCTCCAGGATTTAATCCGCTTGAAACTACATAATAATTACCTGCTGAATTGTCAAGTACTGTGATATTTGCATTTCTTGTTTTCTTGTCTTTACCTACAACTACTGCAAACATTTTATCTTGTAGTTCAAAAGTGGCACTTTGAGGAATAATCAAAGCTTCTTTTACATCAGTCGGAATACGAACTGTTGTACTACTTCCGCTTCTAATAATTCCTTTTGGATTTGCGAAACGTGCTCTAACGTTTACCGTACCAGTTTCGGTATTGATTAATCCGTTTACCGTTTCGATATTTCCTTTTTGATCGTATAATGAACCATCCGAAAGCAATAAAGAAACTGCTGGCATACTTTTAATTTTTTGATTTAATGAACCTCCTCCATCTTTGGTAAAATTTAGCAGTGCTTTTTCATTCATTGCAAAATAAGCGTACACGTTACCAATACTTGAAACTGTCGTTAAAGGTTCTGCATTATTAGAACTAACCAAACTTCCTAAACGGAAAGGAATTGAACCTACTACTCCATTTACTGGACTTGTAACTGTTGTATATCCTAGGTTAACTTTAGCATTTACTAAAGCAGCATTTGCCTGTGCTAAAGATGCCATAGCAGACTCGTAAGTATATTGAGCCGATTCTAAATCGTATTTGCTGATAATTCCTTTTTCAACCAATGGTTTTACTTTATTCACAGCCAATTTTGCTGAACTTACCTCTGCTTGAGCACTTTTAATACTTGCCGTTGCAGTACGAACTTGCTGCTCATATTCTGGAGCGCTGATTTTAAACAATGGCTGGCCAGCTTTTACCACTGCTCCTTCATCAACATAAATCTTATCGATATATCCTTCAACTCTTGGGCGGATTTCTATATTTTGCTGTCCTTGAATACTAGCCGGAAAATCACTGTTTAACGTAGCTGATTCTGGCTGTAATGTAACAGTCTTATATTCTTTAATCTGCGGAGCTCCTCCGGCCTGTGCCGATTTATCATTTTTACCGCAAGAAGCGATAATAAGGGATGCTGCAAGAATGCTTAAAAATGATTGCTTATTCATCTTGAAAAATGTGTAATTTATCTATTATATGACAACAAAAGAACTAAAATATAACATGCGAAAATTTTCAAATAGACGAAGAGCCCGATATAATCGATAAAGGTAAGATGACAACCGATGGATTTTTTTCAAATATTAAACAAGTGTTTAATTTTTATCCCGTCGGCTCTAAAATGCTTTTTAGAGACTCTAAATCGAGGTTTAGCGATTGCCTAATTTTCATATTCAAATAAAATGTAATATTGCCTTAAAATCACAAATTATAATGGCACCGAACTTTTTTAGACCTTATCTATTTACTGGACTACACATTCTTGGCTGGTCGCTATTAGGGTATCTTATGCTGTTTTATATTCCACTGACTTGGAATGTTGTGCTTCCGCAAGCATTCTGGCTTTGGCAGAGTATTATATTGTTTTTATTAATGATTCTTTTTTATTCTACGGCAAAAAAAATAGTTCCAAAAACCATCATTAAAGACAATACTTCGGCATTTTTAATTTGGGCATTTGCAGCAATCATTGCCATGCAATTAATCGCTTATTTTTATACCTCACAAACCGACCTTCATACTCAAATCAGTAAAGCTATTGGCTTTAAAAAATATAAAAATCCGTATTTTGATAATTACGTCTTTACTTTGACATTATTGGTTTTAGGAATAAGCACCAGTTGGGCAATGCTAACGCATTGGCAAAAAGCAGCACAGCATAAACAGAAACTGGAACAAGACAAAACAATGGCAGAATTGGCCATGCTGAAAGCGCAAATTAATCCGCATTTTTTCTTTAATTCTTTGAATAGCATTTATTCTTTGACTTATACTGATATTGAAGATTCTAGAAATGCGCTTCATACTTTAAGCCGAATGATGCGTTACTTGCTTTACAGTACCGAAGGCGAACGAACGACATTACTTAAAGAGGTAGAATTCTTAAAAGATTTTATCGCTTTGATGAAACTACGTGCCAATAGCAAATTGACTATCAACACAGAAATACCCGAAAAACTGCACGATTATCCAATTGTTCCGATGTTATTACTACCTTTAGTAGAAAATGCGTTTAAGCATGGCGTTCATGCAACCGATAAAAGTGAAATACACATTAAACTTTCGCAAAACAATACACATCTAGAATTTGAAATAGAAAATACTTTTTTCGAAAAAACATCGGTTTCAGATGAAGGCGGAATTGGTTTAACCAACACCAAACGCAGATTGCAATTGATTTATCCAAATCAGCATTATATTTCTTTTGGAGTTACCGATCATGGAACATATAACATTAAACTCAAAATAACTTTAGAGCAATGACCGTATTAAAATGTATAGCAGTAGATGATGAACCATTGGCTTTAAAACTGGTAGAAACGTTTATACAGCAGACTCCTTTTTTAGAATTAATAACAACTTGCGATAATGCTGTAGACGCAATGGGCATCATTAGAGAAACAAAACCCGATTTGGTTTTCTTAGACATTAATATGCCTAATTTAACTGGAATGGAATTGGCAAGACTTCTTCAAGATCAAGCTGGACCATTGCCTAAAATCGTTTTTACAACAGCTTACAATCATTATGCAATTGAAGGTTATCGTGTTAACGCTGTAGATTATCTTTTAAAACCTTTCAGCTATGAAGAATTTCTGCGAGCTTCAAGCAAAGTTTTGCAATTAACCGAAGAAGCCAATAATACCTTTACCACGATTGCTGCAGATGACGAATTTATCTTTCTGAAAGTCGAATACCAATGGGTTAGAATTTCTCTAAAAGACATCACTTATATCGAAAGTTTAAAAGATTACGTAAAAGTACATCTTGAAGATTCTCAAAAAGCTTTAATGTCTCTTATTTCGCTTAAAGCATTAGAAGAAAAACTGCCTTCGTCAAAATTTATGCGCGTTCATCGTTCGTTTATTGTTTCGCTTGACAAAATAAGTGCTATTAGCAAAAACTCCATTTTTATAGATAAAATAGAAATCACAGTCGGCGAACAATACAAAGAAGCTTTTAAAACATTGGTCGAAAAGTGGCTTAAATAAAATTAGAATTACAAAAATCATGGAAAAAAGATCAAACAAATATTATCTTACTTTAAGTCTTAAGGAATATTCAAATGGTGAAACCGAACCAGCAAAAGAACTCGGAATCGAATTTGATAATCACGATGAAATCTTCGGAATTATTGAAAGAATAAAATCTAAGAACATTTTCGCAAACGAATCTGAAGCAGTTCAATTTGCTTTAGGATTAAAATTATTTAGCGAAATCAAATTAAAAAACCGCAAAAATCCTCTTTTTGAAGAATTAAATGAAGTTTTTCCGGTCTTCATGAAAAAATTAAAAAGTCTTTAAAATTCTCTTTAAAAATAAGACTTCAGCCCTGTTTTTACTGAATTCTTGAATGTTAAATTTCTGCTAAGAAAAAAACAATACAATTCTTACTGGCAATATTTTGTCACAATTTTCCGTTCCAATTAGGCATGTCCCACTAAATGCTTTTTCCAAAAGAAGTTTAATTTCTGTTTTTGAAATTCTTCTGCTTCATATAAAATGGCATAAGCATTTAGGCATTCTTAATTGAAAAAACAGAGCATTCATTTGAAACTAACCATTTCAACTTTATTGAATCTCTACTTATAATCTTCACTTTCGAAATGTTCGATAATGCAAAAATTATTTTTTAACCATTAAAATGAAAGCATTATGATGATAATTCAAAAAAGTATTTTTCTTCTGTCCACCATTCTTGTTTTGGGAAGCTGTTCGAATAATGACAATACTGATCCAGACACCGATCCAGGACCAACTGGCCCACCTGTAGAAACTGGTACAGCCAACACCACTTATCAGCCCGCATTTTCTGGACAAACACGAGCAGGAAGCATTCAAACTACCACAGAATATGAAGCTAAAATAATCACCAGCGGTTTAAGCGCTCCTTGGGGAGTTGCATATCTTCCTGACGGACGTCTTTTGGTAACTGAAAAATCGGGTAAAATTAGAATTGTGACTCAAGCTGGAGTTATAGGTGAGGCATTAACAGGCGTTCCTGCTGTAAATCCTGCAGATCAAGGCGGATTATTAGGTATTTGTCTAGATCCTGCATATGCTACTAACCGAATGATTTATTGGGTATTTTCTGAAATCGTAGCTGGCGGAAATATTACTGCTGTCGCGAAAGGAAGAATATCTGATAATGAAACTGCGGTAGAAAATCCAACAGTTATTTATCGTTCGAATACTCCAAATGCAAGCACGCTACATTATGGTGGCCGAGTATTGTTTGATAAAACTGGAAATTTATTTGTAAGTATTGGAGAAAGATCTGTTTTACAAACTCGTCCGTTGGCGCAAGCTGTAACGAGCAGTTTGGGTAAAATTGTACGCATTACAACAAGCGGACAAGCAGCACCAGGAAATCCATCTTTTACACAAACGGGGGCTTTGCCAGAACTTTATACTATTGGTCATAGAAATCCGCAGGGCTTGGCTGTTCATCCAACAACGGGTGACTTATGGCAAAGTGAACACGGCCCAAGAGGTGGTGATGAAATTAACCGAATTACAGCTGGAGCAAATTACGGCTGGCCAACAATTACTTACGGAATTGAATATAGTGGTACGAAAATTGGAGAAGGTATTACACAGCAAACTGGAATGGAGCAACCAGTCTATTATTGGGACCCTGTAGTGTCACCAAGTGGTATGACTTTCTACGCTGGAAACCGTATTCCAGAATGGCAAAATAACCTTTTTATTGGCTCATTGAGCGGCATGCACATTATACGTTTAGCTTTTAAAGACAATAAAGTAGCGGGTGAAGAAAGAATATTAGCAGGACAAGGTCAAAGATTTAGAGATATTACGCAAGGAAAAGATGAAGCATTATACGCCGTTACCGATCAAGGAAGACTTTACAAAATTGATAAAAAATAGAAAGTAAACTTGTTCACCATACATGCCAAAAACGCCCCAAATATGGGGCGTTTTTATTTATGTTTTTTTTGTTTCAAGTTTCAGGTTTCAGGTTTCAGGTTAAACGCAACGGAATAAAACCTGAAACTTGAAACTTGAAACAAAAATTAAGCTTTTGCTTTTCTTTTTACTGTACAGCCAATTTCTTTAGTTTGTGTAATTGCTGGTTTTTGACCACTTTTTAATGACGCAATTACATCTTCTGCATATTTTATTTTCTGTGGATTATTCCCTTCTGGATCATTGTCGATTGCTCCCACATATTCTACTACATTTCCTTTTGACGTTTTAGAAACGATAAAGATGTGAGGGGTACGTTTTGCACCATATTCATCAGTGATTTTTTGTCCTGGATCAAATAAATATGGGAAAGAATATTTTTTCTCTTTTGCCAAATCCTGCATTTTTGCAAATGTATCTGCATTAGAAGCTTCAGGATCGTTTGGATTGATTGCAATTACAGGATATCCTTGTGATTTGAATTTTTTATCTAAATCGATAATTCTCTGCTCATATCCAATTGCATATGGACAAGTGTTACACGTAAAAACAACAATATATCCTTTTGCATCTTTAAAAGTTCCAAAAGAAACGTCTTTGTTATCCACATTTTTCAGTTTGAAATCTGGAGCTGCATCGCCCGCTTTAAGTGTTACAGCATTTTGTGCATGAGATAGAAAAGCAGAAAATGCTAATGCTAGTAATAAGACTATTTTCTTCATAATGGTTTACAGTTTTTTATATTCAGTTAATAATTGTTCGTAGGTAAATTCGCTTTCTACAAATTTTCGTTTATCATTTTTAATAAAAAGCGTTGCCGGAATGCTTCCCGACCAGCTCGGATCAATTCGATCAATAAACTCTTGTGGATTACTTTCGTTTAAAAGAAAAACTTCATTCTTTAAATTTTTCCTTTTCACAAACGGAATTACATTTGATTGCAATTTGGACTTAAAATCTAAGCTTACCAATAAAACAGCTACTTTCTCTGATTTATGTTCTGCTCCCAATTTCTCAAAATGTGGCAATTCTTTTATACAGGGCGCGCACCAAGTTGCCCAAAAATTGACTACATAAGTGCTGTCTTTTCCGTTTTTAATTCTTTCGTTGAGCTGATTTATATTTAAAAGCTTTACGTTCTGATTGTATCCTTTTACAGAAAAAAGCAGAAACAGAAGAAAAGAAATTTTTAAAAGTTTATTTTTCATAGACCTTTTGATCTTAAATTTAATTTGTTTCCTACAAATATAAACTAATGCTTAATTAGATTTTGTTAATGAAAATTTAATGTACTTTTTAAGATACTAAGATGCTGAGATACTAAGGCGCTAAGTTTAAAGGTATTGTTTTAGAATTTTGTTCAGTTCTATTACATCTTCCTGATAACGCGGGTATGCTGTCAAATTCCTCACGCTATGATTTTCATTATTAGCCAAACCAATTTCTTCTATTTCTACAAATGGAGATTGCATTAGTAATCCGTTTAGGAGGCAATCTGCAATGTAATTGGAATGTGCATCAAATTTCGGAATTGTGTTCAAATGCTTTACAATAATGGGTTTTAAAATCGCTTTTTGATCTTCATAAATTCCAGTCATTGTTAGAAAAAGAAGAAATAGATTGGAATATTTTTTGAAAGACAGCAATTCTTCCAATGTAAAAAACCAAGCTTCAAAATGTCCTCCTAAATTTCCTATGTAAATATCATTCAGAAAAAAATTGATTTCATATTCGGCAAACTCAACTGCAAAATTTAAATTATCATTTATTCTGCCTGCTAGATATCGTGGATTTTCTTCTAAATCATCATAATTAAAAAATATCCTTTCCCATTCATAAGCTTCTGTTTCATTAATTTCTACAACTTCTAGAGCTTCATCAATATTTATTTCTTCTCTCTCATCAAAACCTCGTGACCAGCAGAAATAATATTTCCAGAAAAAGGTATTATGGCTGAGTTCTTCGATTTGTATTATTGCATTCATAATTACAGATTATCTTGAGGTGTCCACATTCTAAAAAATTTAAACATTTTAGAGTATTCTTCCCGTGGTACAAATGCCATACAAACTTCTCGGTTATCTAGTGCTGACTCGGTCAAAATAATATGATCCGGTTCTTTTCCTGCATTTATAAATTCTGTTTCAGAAACCACGCAGACCACTTTTTTAAATATTCCGTTTACCCATTTCTGCATATTTTCATTTTGCTCAAATTTTCTAAAACAAGCCAAAGATGCGTGGGCAGTTATTACCGGAACCAATTTGTCTGGAACGTCCTGTTTTACTAAAATGTACATTTTCATATTAAATCTTATTTCCTTTTTGGGTATTATATCTATACTACAAATATTTCTAACTACTTTTTCGTTTGATCTCAGGTTATAAACTACTTAAATTATTTAGAACAACTTTTCAAATAGTATTTTTTGTTCGTCTGATAATTGTCTGGCAATTTTAGCAAAATCTTTACTTTGCCCAAAAATCGTATACATAATACTTTCCCAACAATAATCTGCCATTTCCTGAGGATTATCTCCACTATTTGAATATTCATTTAAATCTTCTTCAGTAAAATAATACGAAATGAAATTCTCCTTGCTATTCAACAATAATTTTAAGCTATTCTCATTTGTAAAATAAGAAATGAAAACCTTATTATGCGGATGTTCCTGCATGGATAAAACAGCATTGATAAAGACTTTTATAGATTTTTCGGTTATGCCGAACTTCTCCAAAAATACAGGCGTAAATTTGGCATGAACAGACTGATGTTCGCCATCAACTGTTTTATAATACTCTATTAGCGTATCAAAATATTTTTGGTCTTGTAATCCTAAAGCAAAAACAGCAAAAGTCGACGGCATTGCACAATTCTCGTCTTCAAGATTGTTGTACCATTCGTATTCTTTTTTAGCCAGATTAATATATTCTAAAATATCTTTGTGAAGATTTGGATATTTTACCGCTCCAGCAAATAGATAGTTCTGTCCGCATTTTGGAAGTCCTTTTATTGGAAGCAACTCTTTGTTTTTGGAGGAAAATGCGATTTCATAGCTTTTAGGAAAATCAGTCTTCAGCAGATTATTTACAAAGTGTAATGCTTTTCTATAACTTTCTTCTGTTTCTGTAATCAGTTTTATATTGATTGTTGCAAAAACATCATTGGCTTTAGCTGTTAAATCACTGTCTTTGTGTGCACTCAATTCTTTTGGAAGTTTTCCTGTTCCGTTTTTCTTTAATTGAGTTACTTCGTCAGACCCCAATTCTGTTACAACATCAAAATACTCATTTGCAGTAACTGTGGCATAACTTGGGCCGTATTTAATATGAGAAACAGCAATATAGCATGTAAAACTTAAAAGCTCTTTTTGCTCTTCCGTCAATATGCGTTCTGGAATCTCTTCTGCTGTTTTGGGTATAAAAATCTTGTATTTGCCTTTTTTTACTCTTTCAAAACTATTAAAAACCAATTCGTCTGCTTGTAATCCTAATGTATAACGGTAGCTATCAAATCCAGTAAGTTTTCTAAGTTTTTCGACAAATGAAATATAAAATTCTTTTGAGAAAGGTCTGGTCTTAAAAAAATATTCGATTATGGATGATAATAGAAATTTTTCGCCCGAATCTAATACATACGGATTTGGATACGATTTATCAATTGTAATTGTATTATTATCAATCGCTTCTATGAATTTTTCTAAAAGTGCTTCGTTGTTTTCTATTTTGACTAAATAGTTTAATTCTCTCATTATATTTTATTCGTTTTTCTTATAATTTCTTTAAATCCGTCTCGATTCGTTTTTTCGAAAGCAGAAAAGTTTTTAAATCCATTTTCCCCTTTGCTTTATTGTCTTCTAGTTCCTTTAATTCAAGGCGGAGTTCTCTGTATCGAATCTCATTTTCTGATAGTTCTTTTTGAGGATAAAGCACATCCAGCTCATCTTCTACATTTGTGGTTTTACTCAAGACTTCTTCTAGCGAGTTTCCTAAAAACACCCAACAGTCATCATCATATCCAATATTTCCAGCAGGAATGAGAATTATCGGGAAACCCTCGTTTTCTCTGAGATCATAAGCATAAAACTTCCCTCCACCATTAAAAGCTATTGGAAGAAATGCCGGCGCCCAAATTGGAAATCCGTAATTTATATACATCTGGCGAATTTCTTCTAACGAAAAAAAGCCAAATTCACGTTCTCCATTTATAATTCCACCACCGTTTGAATACTGCAAAAGTTCGATATATTCTTTCGGAAGCCTTAGCTGTTTAGGAATAGGGAAATATTTTGGATCTCTACCATTTGGATACAAACTCTCCATATCAGGAAAATTGTCAAACTCATCTTTTGAAAATAATTTAGTAAAGAAATCTTCTGAAACCGATTCTGTTAAAGCTGATTGTTTATCGAAAAAAGTAAACTTACTGAACCACATATTTATTCGGTTTCATCATCTTCATAAGCATCCTCATCATCATACGAAAGATATTACCAATCGATATCTATATTATCGAGAATGGCATCAAATCGTTCCTGATTGCTTGATCCAATAAAAGCTCCCGTACAATTGTTTTCTTGATCGAATGACAAACTGATTACAAAATAAAAATCATCTGTATATACCTTTTGGTTTTCTCTACTGATTTCAGGAACAAGTGTATAATTTTCTTCAACCAACTTTACAATTTCTGAATCGATTTCTCCAAAATGATTTCCATTAAATTGAAGTCCACCCAATGTTCCGCTGAAAACTGCCATAAATAGAAAAAAGTTCTCCGTTGTTTGAGTTTCGATTTCCCAATCCGATTTTTCAATTGTATCGTAATTGCCGTAAACTGGAGGATTTTTCTTTGATAAATCTTCCTTTTTAATTCCCCAAAAAGCAACATTTTGATTTTCTTCGTAAAAAACCAGAAAATTATCATCTGAAAATCCAATTTCATTTTCAGGTTTCAAAAGTCTGTTAAAACTGTAATTAAGGTTTTCTTCTTTTCCTAATTCCAAATAGTATTCTTTGAGTTTTAAAGGAAGTTTAATCTCTAATTTTTTCTCAAGATCAAGGATTTGATTTTCTGAAAATCCGTAGTTTTCGTTTTCAGACAAATTGTAGAGGCGTTTAATTTTTTGAATGTAATTCATTTTGGCTGTAGCTTTAATCAAATGTGAAAATACACAAAAACGGTGTAAGATTGCAACTACTTAATACTAGAAGTTTATTTTTTTTTTGAGAAGAATATACAATTCGTAAAAATTGTTTTTTTTCTAGTCACTTTTTTTTGACTAATTGACTTGTGATGATATTCGGCTGAACTTTGCCATAAATTCAAAAACTCGGGAGTACATTTTAAAAATTTCTATGAAAATACTGTCGCTACTATTAATCTTGATTTGCAGTTCAAGCTGCCAATCGCAAACAAATTTAAAAATGAGTGAAGACAAAACAAATCCGCTAATGTGTGATCCTGTTAGCGGAATGTGCGAGATGCCTGTTGGCGAAAAATCAAATGAAAAAACAGCTATTCCAACTGAAAATAAACCTGTAAAAATTATTTACTATACTGATCCTATTTGTTCTTCTTGCTGGGGAATTGAACCTCAGCTTAGAAAATTAAAACTTGAATATGGCGATTATTTTGAAATTGATTACCGAATGGGCGGCTTATTACCCGATTGGAGTTATAACAGCGGCGGAATAAGCAAACCTTCTGACGTTGCACATCATTGGGATGAAGCGAGTTTGTATTACGAAATGCCCATTGACGGAAATGTTTGGATTGAAGATCCGTTAGATTCTTCTTATCCTTCTTGCATTGCCATGAAAGCGGCTCAAATGCAGAGTAAAGAAAAAGCTGTAAAATTTATGCGTATTCTTCGCGAAAAGCTTTATCTCGATAAAAAGAACATCGCCAAATGGGAAAACATAGCAGAAGCAGCAAAAATTGCCGGTTTGGATGTTCAAAAACTAAAAGCAGATTATGAAGGAGATGCCAAAAAGCTTTTTCAAGAAGATTTAAATTTAGCCAAAACGCTTGGAGTACGAGGTTTCCCAACCTTATTTTTAGCCGATGCTGATAATAACCAATTAACGGTTTACGGTTCTAAACCTTATGCTGCTTATGAAAATGCTTTATTAGCATTATTTCCCGATGCAAAAAAGAAAACCATTAAAAATGAAACTCCACTAGATTTATTTCAAATTTTCCCAACATTAGCTCCAAAAGAGTATGCTGTGATTTTAAATAAATCGATTTCTGAAGCTACTTTTATTTTAGAAAAATTACATCAGCAAAATTTATTGGATAAAAAAGCAATAAAGAATGGTTCGTTTTATATTAAAAAATAAATAAAATAATATTGAAATCATGTTCCATCGGAACATTTGGTTGGTAGAAAAAAAATAAATGGATGGTTTGTTTCGTCCCGTAGGAACGTTTGATTGATTATCATTTTAAATTAATCTCAATTTATCAAACGTTCCTACGGAACGTAAAAAATGAATGAATGAATTTCTACCGACGAAATGTTCCGATGGAACATATGGAATATATAAAAATATGTACGTTTTGGATCGTCTCATCGGAACATCCGTTTACGTTATAAAATTGGTTCTTTAAAAATGTATTGATTATCAAATTCTACTTCAAAAGCTATCAGCTGTTTCTGGTATTCTTCTAAAAATGTTTCTTTTTTATGATGCTGTTCTTGATTTTGAATGTACCGAATGACATTCGGCACATGGCTTCTTGAATATGAAAAAGCGCCATAACCTTCTTGCCATGAAAAATCAGCAGCCAATTTTTCATCTTTAATCCATTTGCTAGTTTCTGTTTTTATATTTTGGACTAGCATAGAAATAGATTGTGTAGGACGCATCCCAATAAAAATATGAATATGATCTGGCATACTATTAATACATAACATTTTATGATTATTGGCTTGAATTATACCAGTAATATATTGATGTAATTTGTCTTTCCAGTCTGTTGCAATCAATGCTTTTCTATATTTTACCGCAAATACAAATTGTATATGCAATTGTGTGTATGTATTTGCCATAACCAACCAAACGTTCCTACGGAACGAAAAAATAATCCATCATTAAAAGTTCTACCGATGAGATGTTCCTAGCGGAACATTTTTTCTCTTAGTGATGTAAATTTTAAACATTCTATTTTTTCGGATAGCTACTAAAAGTCATATGAGTATTAGTTTAAGACAAAAAAATGTTCCGTAAGGAACATTCTTCGAATCTTATTAATCAAGACATTTTAAAAATTTCAATCCATTAGCGTAAAAAAAATGTTCCGCTAGGAACATCTCATCGGTAGAAAAAAAAATGTTTGCGTGATTGTCGTCCCGTAGGGACGTTTGATTGGTTTATTAAATTTCTCTCAAAATCAAATCGGCTACAACATCTATTGCCTGATTAATAATCTCTTCTGGATTTCCTTTAAACTCAAAACGTTTGGCAATTTGTATTTCGCCAAAGATGATATGGATAAAAATAGTTCCAACAGGTTTAGACTCACTTTCGCTTCCGCCAGGTGTAGTTAATCCCGTTAAACCCACACATATATCAGAATTAATATAACGGTAAAAGTTCTGTGCCATTAACTTGGTCACTTCTGCAGATTCGGCACTGTATTGCTCAATTGTTCCCCACGGAATATGAAGCAAATCTTCTTTCATAGACGAATGATAACAAACCATTCCTCCTATAAGGATTCTTCCGGAATTAAAAACTGTGGAAAATTCATAACACATTTTTCCTGCCGAAGCGCTTTCAGCAAATGCTATAGTTAAATTCTTTTCTATTAAAGCCTTACAACATGCCGTTACCTTATCTGATGCCATACCGATTTAAATTTAATTGCACATTAATTTCATCTCAAATGTAGATTGTTTAAACACAATTGCCTTACATAATTTCTTACAACATTTATAATATAAATAACTGTTAATTATGCAACTATAATGTTTTTTCATATAAGGTTTCTGATCTATTTACAGGGTAATTTTGTAAATACAGCTTTTCTTAGTGACTTTATAAAAGTACAAGCCAGAAAAAATTAAAAGCCGAAAATAGGTCATTTAAAGAAAAGCTAAGGACACGGATTACAGGAAAACTGTAAAAATTAAGGAAGGTCTTCATCATGAAGATTCAAAATTGGAAATAAATAACAAATCAAAAAAACACTATTATGGAAAAGCAACATAACCATGATTATGGTCAATTTGATCCTGATTATATCGAACAAAACACACTTGTAGATGGTTCTTATTCTAATGAAGACGAATTTAAACAAGTTTTGAAAAAAAATGATAACAGAGAATTTGGCGAAAGCGATCCCGATCATTACGAACAAAATACGCTAGTTGATAATGACAATTATGCACGAGATGAAGATCCGTATCAATATCAGGAAGAGTTTATTGAAGATCCTACTCATCTAAAAGGCGATTTTGAACCCAATACTACTATTCGTTCAGAAAACATTCCGAATCAGGAAAGAATCATCAATGAAGATGATGCCATTACAAACGACGGCACAGAAGATGACTTAAACGATGATTATGATCCGGATCTAGATTACGAAAAAGATCGTGAGAAAGAGGAAGATTTGGATAAGGATGAAGAATTGGATGATTTTGACGCAGAACATTATCCTGAAAACCATCCTAGAGAATAGCAAAAATTATCGTAAATTGTAAAGCATTAATTTATGTCTATAGCAGTTCAAATTGTCTGGCTTTTTGTATTAGCAATTCCGATTGCCTGCATCAGCTGGACTGTCACACATGAAGAGATTTTTAGAGAACCGCATGAATGGTGTGTCAAACATTCTAAAAATGACAAATTTATACTGTCAAGAAAATTTTTCTATCTCCTTACCTGTGAATATTGCTTTAGTCATTATGTTACAATTGCCTTTCTGATTATCTGCGATTATAAACTTTTGTTAAATGATTGGAGAGGATATATTTTGGCAGGGTTTTCTCTAGTTTTTATGGCAAATGTTTATATGAGTCTTTTTGCTCTATTGCGCCAAGCTATAAAAAAGGAAAAGGTCGAAATTGAAAAAATTGAAAGTGAAACTGACACTGAAAACAGTAAAAATTAAAAAATAACAAATAAGTATAATTAAAATTAATTGGCATTATGGAGAATTTAAATTTTATAGACCCATTATTACACGGAATTGAACCTCAAAAGCAACCGTTAAATCTGTCAGTAAAACAAATGGTTTGTGCTGGTGTCGGTGCTCTTGTTGCAGCGGCAGTTTTAAAACAAACGGGGCATAAAAAAGTAGGTGCTGTTGTAGGCGGTCTTGCATTACCAATTTTAGCATCGGCTTGTTATAAAAAATACAGTCAAGTATCTAAAGAAAAAATTGATGCGCAGGCAAGCAGCGGTATCGAATACAATCATTAAACGTTTAAATAAAATATCATAAAAAAGAGCGCTTATTACTTTAGACTGCACCCAAAAGTTTAGACAAATTAATAATTAAGTTTTATAATAATGAGCTCGATATTGTATCGGGCTCATTCCTTTTAGATTAAGTTTAATTCTGTCATTGTTATAATAATTTATATACTC
>NZ_JBHSFY010000009.1:0-223362 GCF_042654045.1 Flavobacterium chungangensis | reverse complement strand
GCCTTTAACCGAGTTATGCCTTTTCATAACTTCTTCTACACAACGAAGTTTAAATTCACAATTGTACTTGACTTTTCTTTCCATAAAAATGCCCCCAAATAGTGTCTAACTTTTTGGGGGCAGTTCACTTTATAAGCGCTCTTTCTATTTTTGATTAGATTGAATTAAGAAATATTTCCTTCAACCCAATTTAATGCTTTATTAAAATCAGCCTTTTTATAACCACGAAACTCGCCTGGAACAATATAGCTAAATCCGTTTGTAAAGGAGATAATTTCTTCTGTATCGGTAACAATTGCAGCTCTATTCCATTTTCCTAAATGCTTAAGTCCCAAAAGTCCATCTTCTAGCCATGCTCCTGGTGTAAAATTTTTAATGTCTGTATCTAAGACCAATAAAAAATTAATTTCATTGACTTGTTTTACCAAATGCTCAACCGCTGGAGTTACTGTAGTCAAAAAATCTTCTTTTGTTACTTCTGCCAATGCTCTAAAGGCAACAATATTATCTGTGGTATCAATTTGATGTATCATGATTTTTATTCTTTTTGAGTTATTTAATTCTGTTCATTTTTAAACATTTTAAGAATGTTCAACACATACTCAAATATACTCATTATCAATCAGATAACACTTACATTTAACTATTCGTTTATTATATTTTTTTAAGGTGCTAAGGTTCTGAGTTGATAAGTTGCTGAGATGCTGAGATACTGAGATGCTGAGATACTGAGATGCTGAGATTTATATACTTTACGTTCTATGCACTGCAGTGCATTTCTACAACTATAATTACTACAAACCATGATTATCGTATAATTTGATTACCAAAGATCTTCCGTAGAGACGCACTGCTGTGCGTCTAACGTTTTGTGAAATAATGTAAGGAAATCTAATCGGAAATACTTTGCGTTAGATGCACTGCAGTGCATCTCTACAATTCTGTTATCTTATAAACCTAGATTATCGTATAATTTAATTACCAAAGATTTTCCGTGGAGACGCACTGCTGTGTGTCTAACGATTTATGAAATCATACAGAAAATCAAATCGGAAATACTTTGTGTTAGATGCACTGCTGTGCATCTCTACGATTCTGTGATAAATATAAACCTAGATTATCGTATAATTTAATTACCAAAGATTTTCCGTAGAGACGCACTGCAGTGCGTCTAACAATTTGTGAAATCATACAGAAAATCAAATCGGAAAGACTTTGCGTTAGATGCACTGCAGTGCATCTCTACAGTTCTGTACGGAATATCATTATCTAAAAAGCCTTTGCAACTTTGCAACTATAAACCTTAGAATCTTAGCATCTTAGAACCTTAGCATCTTTAAAAGAAAAAGCCTGCTTTTTTGAAGCAGGCTTTTTGAAAAAAAAATAAAAAATAAACTAACACACAAACTTAATTGTATCCTTGATTTTGTTTGAATTCCTTAGTCACATCGATAGTAGACTGTGGAATTGGAAAAACTCTTCTGTATGGTTCTGAAGCTGGTTTTGCGGTTCCTGGAAGATCAAATTTCCCGAAACGGATCATTTGTGGTCTTCTGTATAATTCCCAGTATAATTCGAAACCAATTTCGTTATATAAAACAGTCTGATCGATTGCAGTCAAAGCTTTTCCTGGTGTGCTTCCGTATAGAGATTCTCTTTTTCTGCTCGTACGTAATTTGTTCAAATCTTCCATAGCTTGAGCTGTATTCCCTTTTCTGAAATAAGCCTCAGCTCTCATCGTGTAAATTCCTCCTAAACGGAATAAAGGAATATCAACATTACTGTTTCCGTTTCCTCCTTCTGGATCGAATTCATATTTGAAAATACGTGCTCCCTGATTGATCTCGTTCTGAGCAAAAACTGCCTGAGCCGGATTTTTGAAAGTCAAGGAAGGTGTAAAATCCATTCTTGTAGTTGTGCTTTTTTCCATGTATAACGGAGAAACTTTAATACGTCCGTTAACCATTTCTAAAGAACCAGACGATAATAAGATTGGTCCATACTGAGGTCCAAATTCAATTCCTCTATTGAAGTGGAACCAAGGTAAATTAGCACTTTTCGGAACAATATCTGTCGCTGGAACGCTTACATCTGTACCGTCATTTTTAAACCAAGTTCCGTCAGCATATTGGTATTTCTGTTGAAATCTCGGATCATCGTGATTTCCATTCCATGTCGCAAAAAACTCAGGAGTTGTGCAAGCCGCGTTTGTTCCTCTATTGGCTGCAGAAGTCCTTTGGTTACGCTCCATACATACATAAGCAAAACTGTTAGATCCGTTTCTGATATAATCTATCTTCTGAGAAATAGCAAAAATCAACTCTTTTCCTTTATCATTGTCTCTCGCGAAGTTTTTGAAATAATCACTTTCTAAAGAATACTTTCCTGAATCAATCAATAATGAAGTATAATAAATTACACGATCCATATCTGTTCCTGTACCAGTTGCGGCAGCTTCAGTAAAATTAAAACTTGAAGATGCATTGAAACGATCTTTAAAAACCGCACGATTCAAATACATAGTTGCTAAGAATCCATAAGCTGCTTCTCTTGTAAATCTTCCGTGATGCGTTTGCTGTGTTCCCATTTCTGCTAAATCTGGCAGAAGAGCTTCAACGTCTTTTATCAATTGATCGATTTGCGTATCGGCTTTTAAAATCTGTAAAGGCGCATTTGGGTTCATCGGATCTCTGTAAGGCGCTTGTCCGTACAAATCTAATGTGGTGTACAAATAATACGCTAAAAGTCCTTTCGCTTCCGCTAAAAACAATTTCTTTTCGGGAATTGAACTTTCTTCGACTGATTGAATTGCAGTTAACGAACGCGTAATTCCGTTTGTCAATTTGTTCCAGTTATCCACTACAACAGCATTATCAGATTTCCATGTAAACTCATGCATATCTCTCCATTTTCCACCATCTCCCCAGTCACTTCCTCGAGTTGGCAAAATTGCTTCGTCTGTCGTGTATTCCTGCAAAGAAAAAATTCCTCCATGATCTACAAACGTTCCATCTCCTAAACGGTCGTAAGCAGCCGCAAGAGCTCCAGCAGGGTTTGAAGCATCTTCTCCTAAAACCTCATCCAAAACAACTTCGTCAAGGTTAGTACAGCTTGCAAAAAGCCATATAAAAGAAAATATTGCTAATGTTTTTATATTAAAAATTGTATTTGTCTTCATAATAATTATAGTTTTAAAGTTGCTCCAAAACTGAATGTTCTAGAAGTTGGATAACTTGCATAATCGATACCAATAGATTGATTTCCTCCGTTTGATTTCGGACTGTTGATTAACGGATCGTAACCTGTATAATTTGTAATCGTAATTAAGTTCTGACCTGTTACATAAAGCGTTAATCCGTTGATCCAGTTTAATCCTTTCAAATCGAAGTTGTAACCAATACGAGCTGTGTTTAATCTAATAAAATCTGATTTTTCTAAGAAAAGAGTTGATAAGATTGGTGAGTTTGCTGCATTTGCTCCAGACTCATAATAACCTGTTGCCACGTTACGATCTGATGCTAAATTGTTTATGTTTAATGCATTCAAACCTGTATTGTTTAATAAATAACCACCTGTTTGTCCGATGATAGAGAACGAAAACGTAAAGTTTTTGTATCTCATGTCACTATTAAATCCGTAGTAGAAAGTTGGAAGGGCGCCTTCAATAATAATTCTATCGCTGTTATCAATTTTACCATCTCCATTCTGGTCTTTAAAAATGTTTCCTCCATTTGCATCAAAACCAATGTGCTCCAATAAATAGAAAGATCCAGCTGCATAACCGCTTTTGTAAATATTTGCATTTACTCCAGATTGTCCAGGTCCTGAAATTGTTCCTGTTAAGATTTCTGAAACTGGAAGATCTTCAATCTTGTTATTTAATGTTGCTCCGTTCATGTCAATATTCCAAGAAAAGTTCTTAGTATCTACTATTTTTGAACCTAACATAAACTCAATACCTTTATTGATAATTTTACCGTCAATATTGGTCCAGATTGTAGTGGTTGGACTCAAAGCTTGAGAAGGAACATTCAAAATCGCATCAGTAGTGGTTTTATTGAAATAATCTAATGTTCCGTACAATTTGTCATTCCATAAATTGAAATCTAAACCTACGTTAAATTGCGTCACAACCTCCCATTTCAAATCAGGATTTGGTGTTCTATTTACAGAAACTCCATTTACTAGATTTAAATCATCATATAAATAATATCCATCAGCTCCAGATAATGAGTAACTTGCTTGCGTAATTTTATTCTCAACTTCTTGGTTTCCTGTCTGCCCCCAACTCGCTCTTAGTTTTAAGTTGTTTAAAGTAGAAGATTCTTTTAAGAAACTTTCGTTAGCAATATTCCATCCTAAAGCAAATGATGGGAAATAACCGTATTTGTTGTTTTTACCAAAACGAGTAGATCCATCACCTCTCATAGAAGCTGTTAGAAGATATCTATTATCGAAATTATAATTCAACCTTCCAAAATAAGACTGTAATTCGTTTTCCTGCGCATAACCTGTTGTTCCCGATTGAGTCCCTTTAAAACCTGGATTTATGGAAGGAGGAACGCCTTCACCTTGGTTTGAAATTCCGTCGATACTGAAACTTGTTCCTGATCTTTCAAATTTCTGATATGAAAAACCTCCTAAAGCTTCAATTTTATGTTTATCCAAATTTAAATTGTACGTCAGATAATGCTCTACCAAAGAGTTTTTAGAATCTAAATTATTCTGAACATATTTCCCTTTCGGATTCAAATCTGTTAAGTTTGGAAAAATAGTAGTATTTCTCTCTGACATCGAACGATCGATACCAAGGTTCAATTTATACTCTAATCCGTTCACGATTCTAAAAGAAGTTTCAAAGTTTCCTAAAACTCTTAAAGTACGGGTCTGATCGGTATAAATGCTTAATAAATACGCTGGATTGTAATGCGCATTCATATTAAAATTGGTATAATTTCCATTTGCATCAAAAACCGATCTAGTTGGATTTGCCATTAATGTGTGAACCAACAATTGTCCGTTAGAACCTCCGTCATCACTTGTAGGAACACCATCATCCTTAGTTTCACTAGCCGTAAGATTAAATTTTAATTTTAAACGTTTATTGTCTAGAAATGACTCAGCAGCATTAATTCTTCCTGTCAAACGTTTAAAATTGCTGTTTCTAATAATACCTTCTTGATCTAATTGTGATACAGAAGCATAGTAATTTCCTGATTCTGTCTGTTTAGAAAATGCTAGCGAATTGCTTTTTGTAATAGCTTCTCTAAAAATTACATCTTGCCAATCTGTATTCCCACCGTGATCAAAAGCTTTATCTTTAATTGCATTTCTGTATTGACCTGCACTCAAAACATCTAATTTGTTTGCGACAGTAGAAATTCCCAAAGACGAATCAAAAGTTAAAGTTCCGTCTCCTTTTGCTCCTTTTTTAGTCGTTACCAAAACAACTCCATTAGAACCTCTTGCTCCATAAATTGCAGAAGCAGATGCATCTTTCAAAACTGTAATCGATTCTATATCACTATTATTTAAAAAGTTTAAAGGGTTTTTAGCTTGCGAACTACCAAAACCAACATTCGTTCCCGATGGACTCACATCGTCATTAGACAATGGAATTCCGTCAACAACAAACAAAGGCGTACTTCCGCTTCTAATAGATCCGACACCTCTAATGGTTACGTTTACCCCCGCTCCAGGCTCACCGCTTGTACTCACCACACGAACACCCGCAACTTTTCCTTGAATTAAATTATCTGGCGAAATGCTTACTCCTTGTTTAAAGTTTGCCGCTTCCAATTGCGTAACTGCTCCCGTAACGTCTTTTTTAGATTGTTTTCCGTAACCAACAACCAAAACCTCATTTAATTCTGCAGTAGCTGGCTCTAACTGAATTGTCATAAAACCACTCTGTGCAGGAACCGTCTTAGATTTGTATCCTACATACGAAATATCGATTGTTTTTCCTTCTCCTACAGTAAGTTCAAAAACACCGTCAAAATCGGTCACTGTTGAGTTTGAAGTGCTCGTTTCTATTACAGATGCACCAGGAATAGGCAATTTATTTTCGTCAACGACTTTTCCTTTTATTTTAATTCTCTCAATTGCTTTGGTATTTACTGCTTTTGGCTCAGCTGTTTTTTGAATTAAAATTAATTTACCATTAATGTTATAATTGAAATTGGCTTTTTTAGAAAGATCATTCAAAATAGCAGTAATAGACTCTGTATTATAATTTACTGTATAAGCTGTATTATCAGCAATTATAGCTTGTCCGTAACTGAATTTGTAATCGGTCTGCTTTGTTAATTTTGAAAAAATAGAGACAAGAGTCGCTTTTTCTATTTTATTTGCTATTTTTGACTCTTTTAATAAAGTTTTACTATAACCGCTCTGAAAGGCAAGTAAAGCTAGAACTAAAAAGACAAAACTCTTTAGATTTAAATAAGAAGGTTTAAAATACATGATTTAAGTAATTGTTTTTACGATGCTTAATTTATTAATGGCAGTTGTTCCCGCAACTGCTTTTTTGTTTTTAATCCACTTTTACTATTTCGCCATAGACTTTGAATTTTAGGTTTGTGATATAATTTATTTGTTCCAAAACATTTTCTAATGTCGCGTCCTTCTTAATGAATACCGTTAACGGCATTGCTAATACGTGTTTATTGTTATACTCAAATGAAACTCCGTATTTATATTGTAAAATGGTGATTACTTGTTTTAAAGTAGTTTGATCTAACGTAACATCTTTATTATACCAATTCACCAAAAATGCTTTATCGGCCAATTGTTTGGTTAATTTTTCACCTTCAAATAAAGCTTCCTGATTTGGTACTAAATCAACGCTCTGCCCTTTTCCAGACACATTTACTTTTCCAGTTACTACAATCACTTTACAGTTTAATTTTGATAATTGAATGTGAAATGAAGTTCCTACAACTCTGGTTTGAATTTCGCCAGAATGAATAATAAATGGATGCTTTTTGTCTTTGGCAACTTCAAAAAACGCATTTCCTTTTACTAAAGAAACTGTTCTTTGATCGCCTTCAAATTTTTCAGGATACTGAAATGATGAGTTTGCTGCCAGATAAATTTTCGAACCGTCACTTAATTGGATAGATTTGGGAATCGATGACGTTTTAAATGTGATTTGTTTTTGGTTTAAAACATTTGGTCTCAAGAAAAATCCTAAACCAAGCAGAAAAAGAATGCTGGCAGCAGCTATATATTTTAAATAAGGACGGAAAGATTTCTTCTTTCCAATTCTTAACTGAATTTCATCGTACATATTTTGAGACTCGATTTCTGGGTTTCCCATAAAATCATTATTCCACTTTGATTTTTGATATTCGCTGAAAGCAAAATCATGTAATAAATTTTCTTCTGCCGATGAAGTTTTTCCTCGCGAACTTTTATCCAGCAAATACTCTAAACTATGTTTGATTCTTTTTATCATAATACTTATTACTGCCTCTTAGTGTAATTTTTCAACACATAGAATCATAGTTTCTCATTGCTTGCTAAAGGCGTTTCACTAGTTTAAATAATCATAGTTGTATAGCTATGTGTAAAAACTAGTTTTTTTAATTACCTTTTTTAAAAAGAAAAATCTATGTTTCTATGTGTTAAAACAAAATTGCTAATTACCCTTAACAGACTATTGTTTTATATAAGTACCAGAATCTCGAAATCGTACTATCGCCAAATATTATGAAAACATCAAGCAAAAGTTATTTTAAAATTTTTGATTGAAAATAATAAATGGAGCGAGCCAAGCTAGATCTTTTAAGCCTTCGCGAAGTTGTTTTACTGCAGATGAAATCTGATTTTTTACGGTTTGTTTCGAAATTCCAAGTTCTTCTGCAATCTGATCGATTGTCATGTCTTGAAATTTATACATCAACAAAACTTCTTTTCTTTTCTCCGGAAGTTTATCTAATAATGAATAAAGCAGATCCATCACTTCTGGATCAATTGTCGAAAAATTGTCGATAATGTAGTCTTCGAATTTTTCTTCTAAAATCGTCTTATCAAAACGATTGTTCTGATAATGTTTAAAGACTTGATTTTTTACAGCGCGAAACAAAAAAGGTTCAATCGCATTAATATTCAGCTCTTCTTTTCTTTCCCATAAATCCACAAAAACATCCTGAACGATGTTCTGCGCCAAGTCTTTATCCTGAGTCATCGTATAAGAAAATGCGTTAAGCTTTTTCCAATATTGATTATACGTTTGTTCAAAAATTTCAGGATTGTTCATATTGTAATTACAGGCTTTTTAATATCGTAAAATAATAAAATGAAAACCCAATGCTTTTTGCGTCAAGGTTATCTTTAAATTAATAAATAAACACGTTTGTTGTATTAATACTACTTTTTTATGGACAAAAGAGGAATGTCTTTGCGATTTCTTTTTTTTAATCTAACATAAAAACGAGCGGCAGACTTTAATTTAGTCACTTTCAAAAAATGCAATTTTCTTTTGATGCGTCCCCAGTCAACAGTATCAATTACATTTTAGAATTATGAAACCATTTTTGTTCACTTTATTATTAGCAGGAGCTTTAAGTGCTCAGGCTCAGAACGACAATCTGAAAATAAACCAGCTTCAGGTTATCGGATCGCATAACAGCTATCGTCATGCGATCGAAACGGACTTATACAATACTATTCAAGCACGAGACACTTCTCGTTCGCTTAAAGGTTTACAGTACACTCATATTAGTATTACAGATCAATTAAATAAAGGTCTACGCAATCTGGAAATCGATATTTTTGCTGACGCGAAAGGCGGAAAATATGCGCATCCGAAAGGTTTAGATATTGCAAAATCTGAAGAAGCTTACGATCCAGATGGACTAATGAAAAAACCTGGCTTTAAAGTTTTCCACATGCCGGATATCGATTTTAGAACTTCTTGCTATACTTTCGAAATCTGTTTGCAGGAATTGAAAAAATGGTCAGATGCCAATCCAAATCACGTTCCGGTTTTTATCACTTTAGAACCAAAAGACGGCGATGCCAATTTCTTCGGAACAAAACCTGAAGATTTCACCGCAGCCGTTTTTGACGAAATGGACAAAGTAATCCGCAAAGAATTAGGAAAAGACAAACTGATTACGCCAGATATGGTAAGAGGAAAATACAAAACACTCGAAGAAGCTGTTTTGCATGACAACTGGCCAACATTAAAAGAAGCCAAAGGACGATTTTTATTCTTATTAGATAATAACGGCGCAAAAAGAGATTTGTACGCATTGAATCATCCGTCCCTTAAGGGACGCGCCGTTTTCATTAACGCCGAACCCGGAAAACCAGAAGCCGCAGCTTTATTCCGAAACAATTCTGAAGATCCACAAATTGAGGAATTAGTAAAAAAAGGCTACTTAATAAGAACAAGAGCCGATTCTGATACCAAAGAAGCGCGTGCTAACGATTATTCGCATTTTGAAGCAGCTAAAAAATCAGGCGCACAAATCATCACAACCGATTATTATCTGCCAAGCACTTTCTTTAATTCGCCATATCAGATTAAATACGATGATGGAAGTTATGTGAGAAATAATCCTGTTAATGGAAAATAGTTTTTTTTGTTTCAGGTTTCAAGTTTCAAGTTATTTCTGGAACGGGAAACCTGAAACTTGAAACAATAATAATTTTAACCACAAAGAGCGCAAAGATTTACGCAAAGTCCGCAAAGCTTTATGTATGTAGTTTGTAAATATAGCCCGCGGTTTCAACCGCGGGAACGCTCAGAGAGACTATATACATTGTGTCCCCGCGGTTGAAACCGCGGGCTATATTAAAACGAGATTTGATAATTATCTTTTTAAAAGGCGCAATCCACAAAGCTTTGCGACCTTATTTATTTTATAAATCATGCTCAAAAATCTTTGCGAACTTTGCGTAAATCTTTGCGCTCTTTGCGGTTAAAAAAAACAAACCCTATGAATTCAAGATATACAATATTATACATGTTAGTGTTCCTAGTTTTTTTCAACAATAATGCATCAGCACAAAATGTAAAAAACCTCAACGGAACGCAAATCGCATTTTTATCTGATGTGCATCTACAGGATTTATTCGGAAGATTTTCAGATTCAGATTATAAAGGCGTTATAAATCCGAAAACGGGAGAATATGTTTTGGTGCGAACGATGTCATCTCAGCTGCATTCTACTCGAATATTCAATGAAAATTATTTCGCCTTTATAGCCGCTTTAGAAGATATCGCTAAGCGAAAAATCAAATACGTCGCTCTTCCAGGAGATTATACCGATGACGGACAGCCAATTCACGTTCGCGGATTAGCCAAAATATTAGAACAATACACCAAAAAATACGGAATAGAATTCTTCATTACCACAGGAAATCATGATCCAGTTGGGCCATTTGCGCAAAAATCTGGAAAAGAAGATTTCTTAGGGAATGATGGTAAAAGTCAACCCATTTTTAGCAAAGACGGTATTTATAAGCCAAATCTAAACATCGAACAGCCAGTAGTTGTTACCGCCGACATTGCTAAAATGGGTTATTTAGGAATTACAGATCAACTTCAGGATTTTGGTTTTCATCCGAATAAAAAATACAAATTCTGGGCAACTCCATTTTCTACTTATACAAGCGAAAATTATACATTCGAAAAAGCTTTAGAAAGTGCAAAATTGGAAAATCGCGTATACGAAGTAGCGCTAGGTTATGAAGTTCCAGATGTTAGTTATGTCGTAGAACCTATCGACGGACTTTGGTTGATGGCCATTGATGGAAATGTTTATATACCAAAGAAAAATGCTTCTGCAGATAAAGACTCTAAGAATTACAGCGAAGCCAGCACGGGTTATAACAATGTACTTTCGAACAAAAGACATCTTATAAAATGGGTTGAAACTATTTCGGCGGAAGCCAAAAAACAAGGAAAAACTTTAATCGCATTCAGCCATTTCCCTATGATTGATTTTAATGACGATGCTTCAGCAGAAATAAAAGAATTGCTTGGTCCAAACAAATGGCAATTAAACCGAGTTCCTGTCGAAGAAGTAGCACAAGTATTTGCAGATGCAGGATTGAAGATTCATTTTGGAGGTCATATGCATATCAACGATACGGGAGTTCGAACTTCTGTAAAAGGAAATACTTTGGTTAACATTCAAACACCATCTTTAGCAGCTTATATTCCCGCCTACAAATTATTGACTTTCAAAAAGGATAATCTTGTAGATATTCAAACTATTACTGTTGATGATGTTCCGAGATACAACGAACTTTTTGATTTATACAAAATGGAATATCAGTTTTTGGAAAGTCAGAACATGCAAGACATTTGGAATATTGATATTTTAAAAACAAAAAACTATCATGATTTTACCGATTTTCATTTAAAAGAATTAGTTCGTCTTCGTTTCTTAAAAGACGATTGGCCTTCTGCTTTCAAAGATTTTATATTGAATGTTTCTGCAAAAGATTTACTGGTTTTAGCCAATATACAATCCAATCAAGATTTTGATTTTATACTAAAAAATAAAGAACAGTTTCAAAAGGAATGGAAAGAAGCTGAAGCGAAATCGGAAAAAATCCTAACTCAGAATAATCTCAAAAAAGAAAACTTTAATTGGACGGGTTATGATCTTCTAGTAGATTTTTATCGTTTTAGAAGTGCAGATGAATTGGCTTTGGCTGATGTTGGAATTCAAAGAGCAAAAGAATATAAAGTTTTGTCTGATTTATTTTTAGAAGGTTCCAAAGCTGATCTTTCAAAAGATACTCCCTTGCAGAAACAGATGAAATTATTCCTGATCATCTTCAATAAATTTATGCACGAAGTTCCAGCAGATCATTTTACTGTTGATTTAAAAAATGGTGAGATTAAGAGTTTGAAGTGATGTTTTTTTTTAACGCAAAGAGCGCTAAGGTTACGCAAAGTTCACAAAGAATTTTGAGCATAATTTTATAAATTAAAGTTCGCAAAGCTTTATGAATTCTAGTTTTGTAGATCTACAGAAAAAATAATTTTAACAAACTAAATTTTAACATAGCCTGCGGTTTCAACCGCGGGTATCTACGGATAGGCAATATGCATTGTATTCCTGCGGTTGAAACCGCAGGCTATATTCACTAAACTCCAAAAAAACATATCCATAAAGCTTTGTGCCCTTTTATATTTTTACAAAATTTAGCTCAAAAAAACTTTGCGAACTTTGCGTAAAATCTTTGCGCCTTTGCGCTACAAAAAAACGTCTTAAATTAACTTTACGTAAACCTTTGCGCTCTTTGCGGTTAAAACAAAAAAAAGACCGTCCAAATAGACAGCCCTTTTCATCACATTAAAACCTAAAATTTAATGTATCTAAAACCATTATGGCAAATGGGTTATGATTATTTTTTAATAAAACGTCTTACTGTTTTTATTCCGTTTTTCTCTACCGAAATCAGATAAATTCCTGTTTTTAAAGTCGAAACATCAATGCTGTTATTATTTACGGTTTGAGAAAAAACAGTCGCACCGCCTTCTGTATTGATAACATTTACATTTCCGCCAGAAACCTCTGTGCTGAAGAAAAGCTGACTTTCAGTCGGATTCGGATAAATTTCTAAACTCGCAATGGATTGTTCTGAACTTGCAGGAGCAGATTTTGCCGTTGAACCCGATTTTATAATTCTAAACCAGTTTATATTAAACCCTGTGTTCTGGACATATATCCCGAAATTGTACGTTCCAGCATTTACATTTACCGTCTGCGAAATCGTCTGCCAATTTTGCCATCCTCCTGTATTTGGAACATTTATAGCACCAAGTTGAATAGTTCCTGCATTTAAATCTGATGATAATCTTCCGCCTGCAACTGCACTTGCAACTCGATATTCAATTTGGTACGAACCCGAAGTTGGGAAATTAATATTATAATATGCCATCCAATCGCCTGTATCGCAATATCCGACATTTAATCCACCGCCTGTATCAGTTGTTGCTTCGGTTTGAACACCGCTCATGGTATTGTAATTTTCTGCTTGAATTAAAGTTCCTGTTGCTGGTGGATTGCTTCCTGTAATAACTTGGTTAATGGCAGTTAGCAAAGATTTTGAACCTGTTGCATCTTGAGACAATTCCCAAATCATTACTCCAGCCGCATTTTGAATCGCAAAAGTTGTTTTTTGTTTGATCGTCGGAATTCCGTTGTAATAAATTGTGTTTCCAACTTGATCTAAATTTTCAGCGCCTGGATATTGTGCTACAATATTGGCATAAGAAATTCCCTGATTAGCAGAAGCTCCAAAACCATATCCGTAAAACGGAAGTCCAATTACGGCTTTACTTGCAGGCAATCCTCTTCCTGTCCAATAATTAAACTGATTTACTGCCATGCTATAAGGAGAATGCTGTCCCGGATTGTTTGGTGCCCAAGGACCTGTTGCATCATAAGCCATAATATTGATCCAGTCGTAAGCTGCAAAAGTAGATGAAGGTACATTTGCACCACCATATCCTTCTGAAAGTGCTGCTGAAATCAATTTGCCATTTGCATGCAGTTTATTCGCTAAAGCAATCACAAATCCGCCGTAATCACCATTAATTGCAGGCCCTTCTAAATCGACATCGACTCCATCAAAATTGTGAGCAACAACATAATCGTATATTTTTTGAATGAAAGCGGTTCTATTTGCTGGAGTTATCAGATTAAAATAATTGTCACGAATCGCTCCTCCTTCTGAAACTGAGCCTCCTCCAAGAGAAACAAAAACTTTTACATTCTGTGCATGTGCCGCATTTATGATTGTATTGCTTCCTGAATTAAAACTCAAATATCCACTGGAATCGGGATTTTCGAAAGCAATATTAATATGTGTTAATTTACTGTACTGAATAGTGCTTGAAAAAGCATTTAAATCAATCCAATTCGGAATGTAAGCTATCACTTTTTTCTGGGCTGTCGCTAAATTAAAAGCGACCAAGACTAAAATAATCATGCATTTCTGCAGCATTCTTTTGTAATTGTTTTTCATAATAATTGTTTTAATAGATTAATAAACTCGTAAACATGGGACGGTTATTTGAGTTGTATATTTTTTTATTTTAGATTTCAGACTTTAGATTTTAGGTTTGATTTGCAATCTAATTTCGTAGAACTAACACTACTCCATTATTATTTAAGATCTAAAGCCTGAGATCACTTTTTAAAACTATTTCTTTATGAATCGTTTGATTGTTTGTTTGCCATCTTTTTCAAAAACTATAAAATAGATTCCTTTTCTAAGATGCGAAACATCAAAACTATTGTTGTTGATTTTTTGAGATGCTACAGTAGATCCTGTTTGCGAATCGACTATTTTTACACTTCCTCCAGAAAGATCTGTTGTTACATACAAGGTATTTTCAACTGGACTTGGATAAACATTTAAAACAGTTTCTGCTGGTTCTTCAACAGTTTCAACTGAAGCCATTCGTGCTGTTCCGCCAGCTACTTTTGTAATTTTAATCCAGTTGATATTCATTCCTGTATTCTGAATGTAGATTCCGAAATTATATGTTCCTGCATTTACATTTACAGTCTGCGAAACGGTTTGCCAATTTTGCCAACCTCCCGTATTCGGAATATCAACATTTCCTAAAACGACAGCTCCAGCATTCAAATCAGAAGATAATCTTCCGCCCGTAACACCGCTTGCTACTCGATATTCAATTAAATAAGAACCAGTTGTTGGGAAATTAATATTGTTATACGCCAGCCAGTCCCCTGTTTCTGTATAACCAACGTTTGAACCTCCACCTGTATCGGTAGTCGCTTCAACTTGAATACCGCTCATTGCTGAATAATCTTCTGCCTGAATCAATACAGAAGTTTGAGAACTAGTTGCCGGAACCAATTTCCATTGTCCGCAAGTTTGATTGTTGTTATCCCATTGCTGAACGATCGCTCCCGATGCTGTACTTGCTCCAGCCACCTCAACAATTCTTCCGCTATGACGGGCAACAATTTTATAATAGCCATCGCCTGTTGCAACCAAAATAAACTGCTGATTTGTGGTAGCATTGTATGGATATTGTTCTACTCTTGCGCCATTTGCTTTGTTGAAGTTATTAATGTCCATTGACATTCCGCTATGGTTCGCAATGATTTTATACATTCCATCACCTAAATGCGTGAAAGTAAATTTCTGATTGTTTCCAGAATTCAAAGTGCCTTGATTGATTCCTGCTCCGTTTGACATGCTGGAATTCCAAACATCCATGTATAAACCGCTGTTTCTGTTTTGAAGAAAGAAAGTTTGGTTTCCTAAAGTTGTCGTTCCGTTAGCAATAACCCTGATTGAACTCACTTTATCATTCCAAGTGGTATTCAAACAAGAATTATCAGAATTGATTACCGTTGAAGCTCCGCCAAAATTATCGTCTTGATATAAAATCGCTTGATAACCTTGAGTAATTTTAAGCGAAGAAATATCATCGTTTAAAACGCCTAAAGAATTTAAACGAGCCAGATTATAATCTCCAATTGTTAATCCGCCAGAAAAACCTGTGTAATTACAATCTTTATAAACAGTGATTACATCTGTTGTAGCTGGAACTGAAGGCGTAGTAAGTCCATAATAACCTCCAAATGTTGCAATAACTTTTGTTGGCTGTGGCGAATGAAGCGATGGCGATTGATCGGCAACATCATCATACGCAAATCCGTAAGCCAAATTATCAATATTAATTCCTGGTAAATGCCAGAATTTAGAATAATGATTGGTTGGATTTACTTGATAATATTTTGATGCATCGTACCAATTTTGCTGACCCGGATTTGCTGTTGTAGTGTTTACCACATGTCGATTAATTGCGGCTGTCAATTGTGCTTGAATTACAAGATCTAAATCTCCATCTACCAACCTTCTGTCCAAAACGCCTTTTCCTTCAAGAGCTTCCTGAGTTGTTGGTCGGTTTTGAACGCGTCCTGTTCTTCCAACAAAAGCACCAGATTGTCCTACCATTTCTAGTTGTTCTCCAATAACTCTTCCTTTAAAAACACCAGCATCTCCAGCATAGAAAATTAAATCTTCATTTTTGTATTTATTCCAAATCGCATCAATGTATGATTTTAAATAATTTGCATATGGCCCTGATCCTTCGGCGTAAGCTGCAGTTTTAGACGGCGCTGTAATTTCTCCTGTCGCATCGTTTACACAGCCTTGAAATTCAGCTGGAACATTCGCTTTAAAAGCCGCAACAATATCAGCATGTTTTTTCAAGTCTCCCACTTTCTTTTGATATCCGTTAGCTCCAAACAATTCCAATCCCATTGGATATTTGTATGAATCGACTCTTGTTGGATTTCCGAAGAAACCATATTGATTATTAGTCAATTCGATCATTTCATACAAAATCCCCTGATTTGGATCTGTTGCGTTCTGCGGATTTGGCGATGCATATCCCGACGGTGCTCCGCTTGCTCCAAAAAAATAAAAGTACAATTGTGAACCTTTTGAAATAAAAACTCGACACCCTGCAATTAATGGCAAGGTGAAGGTTTTGTTTGGAATTTCACTCAGTTTTGTAAAACATGCTGCATATTTAGAATTTTGTCCCGGTCCTGTGTTTCCTCCATAAGTGGGTCCAGTAACCGTATTGTAAGATGCACTCATTGGTAAAACCTGACTTGTTTTGGCATTGACCCAAACGTGGTTTCCTGTAGTATAATCGATTCCTACAATGGCAACATATAAGTCGCTATCGGCAAACGTCGAATTATTACTAATTGTAAATGGTACAGGCCCTTGAGCATGCATTAGGCTTGAAAACACTAAAAAAAGTGTCATCAAAAAAGAAAATCTTTGAAGTCTAATTTTATTCATATCTAAATAATTTTGGGGTTACATAATAATTAGATTCTAAAACTAAAGTCATTTTCAAATGACTAAATAATCCGCCAGGTGCAACTGGTCTGCCCTCCTTGAATTGCACCCAACGGATTTAAAAATTATTTCTTAATTAACTTCTTACTCCAACTCTTTTGATTTGATTTGAAGTTCAGAATGTAGATTCCTCTGCGAAGTTTACTCACGTCAATTACACTTTCATTCCCTTGAGGTTTATTCTGTAAAATCAAAGTTCCAGAGTTATCATAGATCGTGATCACTTTATTGTCTAAGTTTTCAGGAGATGAAACTTGAACATAGTTTGTTGTCGGATTTGGATAGACTGCAAAAACAGTTTCTTCTTCCTGAGGCTCTTCGGCAACATTCAAAGCCATTCTAGCTGTTGACGAAGATCCGTAAGCTTCAATTTCATACAATGAATATCCGTAAGGAGCCAAAGCTTTTGCTGTACATAAAATGCGAAGATATCTTCCTGTTCCGCTTACCGCTAAATCATCCGTTCCGCCATCGCTTGCCGTTTGCGTACTGATCGTTTCATTTTCTGTAAAAACATTGTCAGTTGAAAGCTGTACTTTATATTGCGTTGCATAAGCTGCTTCCCATTTTAAAACTACTCTGTTAAGTGTGTAATTACTTCCTAAATCAACATAAATCCACTCGGTTGCATTGGCAAAAGAACTTGCCCATCTTGTACCTGCATCTCCGTCTGTTGCTTGGTTTGCAGTAAAAGTTGCATTTTCTAATGTCGAAGCCGTTGCCGTTTTAGCCAAAGCTAAATTTACATTTGGAGTTTCTGTAGACACTAAATTTAAAGCTCTCAAATTATCAAAATAATACGTATTTCCAGAATTGGTTCCCGGCTCAAACAAGAAAACAAAACGGTTTACATCATTATCTGGTGTCGAAGCATCTGGCGTACTTACATAAGTAAAAGTTATGGTATGCCAAGCATTTGATTGTTTTACAACTCCCTGATAAATACTATGTCTACCAACAGGATAATTGGACGGAACTGAAGCACTGCTTTCTGCCTGCCAAGAAATGATTGATCCAACTGGCGCAGAAGTATAAACATCCATCGCGAATTTTTTTGTTCCCGCTTTAAAATCTCCAATGTTATTTAAAGTCGTATTGAAGGAGAAATTATCATATAATTCTGTTGACTTACGAACATATTTTCCAACATTCGAAGAAGTATTGATTCCGCTTGCATTTGGATTTGCTGTATTTGCCGTATACGTTCCAATAGCATCTCTAAACGTAATGTTATGAATTGTTTGATAATCTTCATATACAACACCAGGCGTAAAAGTATCTGGAAGTTTAGTCGATCCAATTCTAATATTATCAAAATAATACGTATCGCTTGTATAAGAACCCGAATTAAACAGTAAAACCATTTGATTTACTGCCAGATTCGAAGTTCCAGCATCCGGACTGGAATTATAGTAGAAAGTTAATGTTTCCCATTGATTTTGTTTGGTTGTAATGGCTACGTAACTACTATTTCTTCCTGTCGGATAATTTGCTGGAAGCGAAGTCGCGCTATTTTCAAAATTCATGCTTACAACCGTACCAATTGGTGCCGTTGTATAGACATCGATCATAATTTTATTGGTCTGATTTTTAAATAAACCAGCATCTTCGATTGAAGTTTGCGTATTAAAGAAAAGCACATCGTATTGTTCTGATGCATTTCGAACATACTTCGCCACATTTGCAGATGAGTTAACAGAATTAGAACCCGGATTTGCCACAACAGAATACGTTCCTGTCGTAGTTCCTTTTATAATTTTATTTGCTCCATCATAGTTTTGCAGAACATCTGTTGCAATAATTGGTTTTTCGGGTGCTGCTTTTGTCAGTAAATTATCAAAATAATAAGTTGCTCCCGAATTTGAATTCGATTCAAAAAGAATCACTACGTTATTGATAGCCAAAGCACTCGTATTAGGATCGATTACTTTTTCGAATTCAAATTCTATTGTTTCCCATTTGTTCTGAACCGTTGTAGTCGCTTTAAAACCGCTATGCCTTCCCGACGGATAATTGGTTGCTGTTGTTACATTGCTATTTTCCAATTGCATCGAAATCTTTGTTCCAACTGGAGCCGAAGTATAAATATCAAACGAAAGTCTTTTTCTTCCGTAAACATAATCGTTGGCATTGGTAATGGTTACATTTCTGATATTCAAAACATCGTACAATTCGCTTGAATTTCGAACGTATTTACCAACCAAAGCCGATGTATTAATTCCTGTGGCAGAAGGATTTGCTACAGCTTCTGTCAAAACTCCCGTTTTTACAGGATATACTACATTTCGATTACTCTGGAAATCTTCATGTATTTTTTCAACCGGCAATGCTGGTTCGGTTGTAACGGCAAGTTTGTAAGTATTTACATTACAGCCAGAAACTGTTGCAGCTACAGAAACATCTCCTCCAGAAGTTCCCCAATTTACAGTAATCGAATTTGTTCCCTGCCCTGATGCAATTGTTGCTCCTGCTGGAACAGTCCAGTTATAGGTCGCCCCCGCAATTGCATTTACAGAATAGGTTTTACTAGTTTCATTTTGGTAAACTTTGTTATCGCCAGTTACCGCATATTTAAAACTCCCATCGTAAACACGAACATAATCGACTTGTAATTTTGCTGGAAAATCAGCTGGAACTGGCGGTACTCCTGCTCCATTTACACTGGTGTAAGGCGTTCCTGCACTACCAACAGCAAGGTTTAAAATGATATAGAACTGACTATCGTTAAAAGGCCATCCGCCATTAACTGTTGTATTTGGAGTTGCGGTGTGAAATAAAACATCATCAACAAACCATTTTATATAATTTGGTCCCCATTCGACAGCATACACATGAAAATCTGAAGATAAATCTGTTGGAGAACTGTAACTTCTTCCAGTAAAATGATAGCCGTTTCCGTCATAATGAATTGTTCCGTCTACAGATTTTGGATTTCTGTGTTTGGCTTCCATAATATCAATTTCACCAGTAAACGGCCAGTTTCCGTTTACAGGAAGCATCCAAAAAGCGGGCCACGCGCCTTGTCCGTTAGATAACTTCATACGTGCTTCAACCCTTCCATATTTTAGAGAATACTTTCCTTCTGTAGTTAATTTTGAAGAAGCATACGGCTGATCTGGAAATGAAGCACTCGGCTCATACTTTGCCTGAATGTTCAAATAGCTGTTTGCGCCTTCTTTTACAATTGTCGCCTGATTCGGATCATAGCGTTGTGCTTCGGCATTTCCAAATCCGCAGAGCGACGGACATCCATTTCCGGAGATGCTTTGCCATTTGGTCAAATCTACCGTAGTGCCATTAAATTCATCAGACCAGACCAATGTATTACATTGGGCTTGGGTTTTAAGAAATGGCAGCAGTAGAAATAAAACTGCCACGCAAAATTGTTTTAATAAATTGGAATTGCTTTTCGGTGGTCGGCCGAAAAAAAAGTCTTTTTGCTTCATTTTAAATAGGTTTTAGTTAGTAAATGTTATTTCATCAATAAAAACCATTAAAAAAAAATAGTTTGTATTTTCCGACAATAACAAAGCAATATTAACTAAAAAATCAGGCAAGACTTACATTTTGGAGTACGGTTTGACTACGGTACTATCGAAGAAATGTAACAAATCATCGATGAAATGCATAAAATCACTTAAAATCTCACTTAAACGAGAAAATTAAAAATTGAGAATAAATTCGGTGATGTTTGTATCTGATGGAAGCTGCAATTTTTTGCGAATGCGATAACGGGTATCTTCAACACCACGAACAGAAATTCCTAAAAGCGGAGCAATTTCTTTTGTATTGAAGTTCATTCGCAAATACGCACACAATCGCATATCTCGCGGAGTCAATTCTGGGTAACACGATTTTAATCGCTGCATAAAATTATCATGCAATTGATTAAAGATTTCTTCAAATTCATTCCAATGTTTGTCTCCCTGCAATTCGTGATCAATCAATTTATTGATTTTCGTCAGAAGACTGAAATTTACATTCGGATCATTCTTCTTATCAATCTGTCCGATCAATTCTTTAATAGAAAGTAGAATTTCATTTAAATGAATCAAATTGACTGTATTGGAAGCCACTTTAGCATTTTTGAGATTTATCGTCGTTTCAAGATTCTCTCGCACAATAGCCATATTCTGTTGTTCGAATGTCAGTTTCTGTTCGTTAAGTTCTGCACGGCTTCGAAGCAATTCTTTTTCCTGATTCTCTATCAATTGAAGGCGCTGACGCTCAGCAACAGATTTCTGATATCTCACAATTAAATAAATTACAATACTATAAAGCGTAAAATAAAATAAGTAAGCCCAAAAAGTTCTATACCAAGGCGGTAAAACTTCAAATCGAAAAACCGCTTCTTCGCTAACCACATCATAAATATTTTTTGCCCTAACATGAAAAACATATTCATTTTCAGGCAAATTGGTATATTCTTTTTCTGTCTGAAGACTATAATCTGACCATGATGGCTCAAAACCCTCCAACCAATATTCATATTTTGTTGCATCGGCATCTTCAAAACAAAGCGATGCAAAAGAAAAATGAAGCGCGTTATTAGAATGTGATAAAACAGTCGAAAATTTATCACTTACTGATCCTCTTTTATTCGGAAGAACATCATAACGGCTAGAAAACAACAGACTATCTTTTGGAAAAATACATTTTACTTCAGAAATAACTGCTTTATATTTCGTTTGATATTTTTTGTTTTTAATGGCACTGTAATGAATCAAACCTTCTTGCGTTCCAAAAAATACATCACCGCTTTTTGTCGTTTGAATATTTTCAAATCCAGGAACATATAGGTATCGAAGTTTTCGAAAGGGAAGTTCTTCTGTCTTGAAACTTCCGTTTTTCTGTTTGCTCATTTTTCCAGTATTTTCATCAGAAATGTACCATATATTATCCTGCTGATCTGGTTTTAATAATCGGATATGATTTTCTAATCCCAGATATTTCTTGAAAACAGGATCTGGAATCATTTTTTTTGAAGATACATCTTGTCTGTAAACGCCTTTTGTGGTTCCAAACAAAATCTGACTATCGATTTTAAAGGTATTCAAAAATAAACTCGACGGAAATCCATTTTTATCATTATAAAACTGAATATCAGCAACGGAATCATATACTGCATTCAATTTCAATTTATAAATTCCTTTGTAGCCGTGTGCAATCCAAATGTTTCCTTGTTTATCGGTTTCCATAATTCTGCTACTTTCTTCAAAACCTTTTATTCGATGCTGAAAAACCCACGAACCGTTTATTTGTTTTAGAAGGTACAATCCGGTATAACCGCCAACAAGCAGTAAATCTGGACGATTTGGAATTAAAATTCCTTGCCATGCGCCATCAATTTTGGCCAACGCTTTTGCGGAATTTCCTTTGATTTCGAATATTCCGTTTTTTTCAAAAGCCAATAACGAATTGCCAAAAACGCCCACATTCCAAACATTTTCAGACATTCCAGAAACATACTGAAACGTTACATTTTCTCTTTTTCCACTTTTATAAGCTTCCCAATCGAGCCAAAATACGCCATTGTCTGTGCCGATATACAATTTATTCTGGTAAATCTGACTGCAGTAAATTTTGGTTTCAGAATTTGTACCGTCAATAATTTTTGATAAAGGAGAAGAAATCTGAATTAATGAAATTCCGCCTTTGAGCGTGACCCACAGATTGCCTTCCTTATCGATTTTAAAATTGGTAACATATTCGTTTTGAAGTCCCATTTGTTTGTCAATATGCTGAATCAAATGACCTTCACTATCAATAACTATCAACCCCGATTGACGAGTTCCGATTCCTAAATAACCGTCCGAAAGTTCAATTCCCGCCGAAATCTGATTTTGTTTTAATAAAGGATCAACTTCAGTTACAAAAGGCTTTATTTGATTTTCATTGAAAGTAAAAAGACCATTTTTTTGAGTTAATACTAAAAGTCCATTTTTGATTTGAAAAATCTTTCGAACCTGCAATCCAACAAACTGCTGGCTATTTTCAACTGGAATTAATTCATTTCCTTTCAGCTTTAACAATCCTTTTCCATTGTCTGTAACATAGATTTCTTTTCCCACTTCGAAGAAATCATCAAAAGAGGTTTTGGCATTAATTACCTTGATTGTATTGTTTTTGTAAATAAAAATCCTTTCGTAAGAGAAAAAAATAACTTCATTATTTCGAATGACCGTATGAAGTACATCTCCAAAATTTCGAGCCGATTTAGGAAGCAGTTTTACTAAAGAAGTATATTGATATTGCCCATTTGGAAGCTGAATCACAAACCCGAAATCACCTTGCGCACCCACATACATTTTATCGCTTTTATCAATTGTCATCGACCGCACCATGCTTCGGTTTTCTGGCTGTGTCACAATAGCCCAACGCACACCGTCGAATTGCATAATACCAAAATGATTGGCAAAAAACATCATGCCTTTGGAATCTTGCAAAACATCCCAGTTTTCTGATGCAGCTTTATAGGTCTTCGGACTATAATTTGCTATAAAAGGAACACCAATCTTTTTAATTTGGGAATGGATAATTGGAGAAAATAATAGGAATAGAAGTAAAATTCTAGTTTTAAATTTCATCATTCTGTTTGCGTCTGTAGGTTAATAAGTGACTTTGGGAAATCACTGCCTAAAAAAGACTCTTTGGGAAAAATCATTTTCTAGGTAAAAAACATTTCTTTTTAAATGTAGTAATAACAATTATTTAATATTACCAAATCAAAAAAGAGAATGTCGAAACTCAAATATATAAAAATTTATTTTAATGCAACAAATTACATTTTAATAAGAGAATTTGATAATTAGAAAATGTGGTAATTTGATAATTGAACTTTGACAAGGTTCAAAAAGATGTTATTCATTCCGTAGGAATGTCTGGTTGGTAGATTTTTTTAATTAGATTCGGAGGTACACGTTCCGTAGAAACGTTTGAATACACAAATAAAATTCATTTCACAAAACAGGTGTCCCTACAGGACACTATGCAAATGCGTTTTTATTTTTCTACCGACCAGATATTCCTAACGGAATATTTTTTTTATAAAACAAACCCGACAGGTTTAAAAAACTGTCGGGTTTAATTTAAAACTTGAAACTTGAAACAAAAATCATGATATTCTTTGCGTGCCTTCGACTTCGCTCAGACTGACAACTCGCTGTCTGGCTGAGCGAAGTCGAAGCTCACTCTAACAAACTTGAAACTTGAAACTTGAAACAAAACAAACCTGAAACAAAAACTCAAAATCCTAGTTTCTCGCTTAGCTCCTTGTAAGTATAAAAAAGCTCTGCTCCTTCTTCTTCTAAATCATCATTATTGAAACCATTGGCAAAACCATAAACTTTAAATCCTCCGCTTACTCCTGCTCTTACACCAGCTTTACTGTCTTCTAAAACAATGCATTCTTTTACCTCAAAACCCATTACTGCAGCAGCATGAAGAAATATTCCTGGTTCGGGTTTCCAACTCCCAATTTGATACGAACTGAATATTCTATCTTCGAATTTATCCAGCAATCCAGCCACTTCAAGATTCAGACGAATTTTATCTAGTGGTCCGCTCGAGGCAACACAATACGGAATTTTTAATTTTTCGATATTTTCGATAAAATCAACAATTCCTTCCATCGGTTTTACCTGTGTTTTAAAGGCTTCAAAACTCTTTTCGCGATATTCTGTTTCAAAAGTTTCTGGAAGTTTCTGGTCAATCGCTTCTTCAATATGTCTGAAACAATCTTTTAGATTTCGGCCATTAAAATAGCGGTATGCATCTTCCAGTTCCATTTCGAATCCATGTTCTTGTGCCATTTTCAGCAATATTCCGTTACCGATTTTCTCTGTATCGACCAAAACTCCGTCACAATCGAAAATAATACATTTAACCATTTCTGTTGATTTTCATTTATTTATAAATTCTCCTGAAGTAAAATCAGGAAATGTAAATTACAAAAAATAATCTAGTTCTTTCCTAAAGCTTTTCTGCTCATTTTCAAACTTCTGTACAGAATTACTCCTATTCTGTATTTTCAATTCCGTTTTGATTTGTACTTTTATAATCCTATCAAACCTAATTTTTGAAATATTAAAAAACGAAGAATTTTGAAAAAACATCTTTTTATCATAACCATTCTGACAGCTAATTTTGCTGCTTTTTCTCAGAATAAAATCATTACGATTACCAATAATTTAAAAGTTGACCGAGAATTTGAAACCGTCGAATTGACTAAAAAATCACTTGGTTTACCAGATAATGCAAAACTCGAAAATTATGCTGTAAAAGAAATTGGAAGCAATGCCTACTTAGAAACCCAAACTGTAAATAATGACGGCGATGGAAATGCCGATTTGTTGTTATTCCAGCCAAAAATTAAAGCTTCTTCTAAACAGGATTTTGAAGTTTTGGTGGGAACAAATCCTAATGCTTCAAAAGTAATTAGCTGCTATTCTCGATTTGTTCCAGAACGTACAGACGATTATGCTTGGGAAAACAACAAAGTAGCTTTTAGAACTTACGGACCTGTAGCCCAAAAAATGGTCGAGGATAAAATTCCGGGCGGAACTCTAACCAGCGGAATCGATGCTTGGCTCAAAAGAGTCGATTATCCAATTATTAATAAATGGTACGAAAAAGCCACAAACGGAACTGGAACGTATCATAAAGATACTGGTGAAGGTTTGGATAATTTTCACGTAGGTGACAGTCGCGGTGTGGGTGGAATTGCTGTAAACGTAGATGGAAAATATTATTTCTCTAAAAACTTCATTAGCTGGAAAACTATTACAACAGGCCCAATTAGAACCAGTTTCATCCTAACTTATGCCGATTGGGATGCAAAAGGCAACAAGATAACGGAATCGAAATTAATCAGTTTAGATTACGGAAGCCAGCTTTCTCGTTTTGAAATCAATATTACGGGAACCAAGCAAATTGCTGCCGGATTAACACTTCATGATAAAAAAGGAACAACTGGAACAAATGTAAAAGAAGGATGGCTAAGTTATTGGGAGCCAATCGACGATTCTGAAATTGGAATAGGTTTAGTCGCTCCAAAAAACACTTTATTAAGCTTTGACAATCATGTAACAGACGAAAAAGATCTAAGTAATCTGTACGGAAATATTGCTGTTAAGAACAATAAAGCTATTTATTATGTTGGCTTTGGATGGAAAAAAGGAAGTCCGTTTCAAACTAAACAAGAATGGGAAAAATATTTGAGCTCTTTTGCTGACAAGATTAATAATCCTTTGATTGTGAAGGTGAAGAAATAATTATTTTTTCCTCTAAAGCGCTAGGACACGAAAGTTTTTAGGCCACAGATTAAAGGATTAAAATGATTTTATTTCACGCAGATTTTGCTGATTATAGCAGATTTAATTTAGATTTTAATTTAAAACAAATCTGCCTAAATCTTTTTAAATCTGCGTGAAACAAAAAACTTTGCGTCTCTGCGACTTTGCGAGATTAAAAGGTAAAACTAAAAAAACTTAGTGCCGTAGCGGCAAAAAAACTATCGCTTAACAGGAAAATAATTCTCTTTCAAAATAATCTCCAACGGAATATAATGCGTTCGATCCGTCGCTTCTTGCAGAACCAATTTCTTATACAAATAATTAATCCCCATATAACCTTGATCTTCCGGTCTCTGATTGATTAAAAAATCAATTACGCCTTTGTTTAAATATTCGACATTCTCTTTCAGCAAATCAAAACCAATAATTCGAACGCCTTTTATATTGTTTTTTTCTAAAAATTCAGCAACAATATACGCTCGAGAATTGGGTACAAAAACGCTGTTTACACCAGAAAACATTTCTAAACTCAATTGATCGATTCCGGAATCTTTTAAGGTAAATTCAGAAAATTTAAAATTGGTCAATTCATCGTGGTCTTGAAAATACGAATAGAAACCTTTTATACGTTGCTGATACACAGAAGTGCTTTCGATTTCTCTAGTAATCTTAAAAATTAAAACTTGTCGCTCATTTTTTACGGCAAAACTAATTAATCTTCCAGCTAAATAACCGCTCTGAAAAGCATCTTGCCCTACATAAGCATGTTCGTTTTCTTCAGAAATATTCGAATCGATCATCACAATCGGAATATTCTTTTTTTCATATTCCTTTAAAAACTGAACAGAATCTTCGTAAAAAATTGGTGCAAACAACAAACCATCGCAATCAAATTCCAATACTTTTTGAGCCGATTTTTTAAACGATGCCAAATTATAATCATAGAAAAAATAATCCAATACAATTCCGAATTTACTGAATTCCAAAGCTGCTTTTTCTATTCCGTCCGTTTGACTTTTCCAATATTCCAAAGTTTCCGATTTTGGAAGGAAAACTGCAAAATGAAACTTTTTGTTCAGTGCCAGATTACTTGCCAAAATATTTCGGGTATAACCAAACTCTTCAATTATTGCATTCACCTTATCTACGGTTTCCTGTGCTACTTGTCCGCGTTTGTGTATAATCCTGTCGACGGTTCCGGCAGAAATATTAGCTAGTTCGGCAATTTTTTTAATTGTTATAATATTGATTCTTTTTAAGTTAAAAAAATAAAAGCAGTCGGGTAAAATTAATTTATTTTATTAAAAATAAGTTGTTTTACATCACTTTTTGCATACATTTGTAAAACACCGTGTGCGTACACGCAAATATACACATAACATCAAAAAATAAAAATAATAACCGATTAAAAATGATACTAGACTCATTACAAAATGCACCAAAATACTACGGTCTGCATCCAAATTTCAAAAAAGCTTTTGATTATGTAAATCAAAATGACATTGCTAATCTAGAAGAAGGAGCTTTTGAAATTGGCGAAGGTTTAAAACTAATTGTAATTGTCGGACAAGGAAATACAAAAGAAGAAGCCGTAAAAGGATTCGAATGTCACGATAAAAACATCGATATTCAAATTTCTATTAAAGGACCTGAAACTTTTGCGTGGAAACCGAGAGAAAAATGTGTAAATCCAAATGGCGACTACAGCGATGAAAGAGACGTTAGATTTTTCCATGATGCACCAGATACTTTTTTTGAAATGCAGGAGAAACAATTCGCTATTCTGTTTCCAGAAGATGTTCATACCGCAATGATTGGTGAAGGAACACTGAAAAAAATCGTTATTAAAGTAAAAATATAAGTCATGAGCACTATTCAGAATTCGATTGATGTCATTGTAAAACAAGGAATGCTTCCATTGTATTTTAATGCAGAAGAAAGCAAAAGCATCACGATTTTAAGAACACTTTATAACGCTGGAATTAGAGCAGTAGAATATACAAGCCGTGGTCCAGAAGCATTTTCTAATTTCAAAAAAATGATTGAAGTAAGAAACGCTGAAATGCCAGGAATGCTTTTAGGAATTGGAACCATCAAAAATTTAGCGCAAGCTGAAACCTATTATTTAGAAGGAGCCGACTTTTTTATAAGTCCAGGATTTGTTCCTGAAATTGCTTCGTTTTTAATTTCTAAAGAAGTTTTGTATGCTCCAGGATGTATGACACCAACTGAAATTATTGCCGCCGAAAATGCTGGAGTAAAATTCATTAAACTTTTCCCTGGAAACATCTTAGGACCAGATTTTATGAGTGCCATCAAAGATGTTTTTCCAAACTTAATTTTTATGCCAACCGGAGGTGTTGATACTACTAAACAAAGTATCGAAACTTGGTTTAACGCTGGTGTGTCTGCTGTAGGAATGGGAAGCAAATTAATTAGTAAAGAAGTAATGGAATATGGTGCTTACGAGACAATCGAAAAAGAGACCAAAAGGGTTTTGGAATTGATTGAAACTATAAGAAAATAAATTCCAAATTTGAAAGCCCAAATTCCAAACTCAATATGAACTGATGGAGCTAAATAAATCAAAAAAGTAAAAATTAATTATACAAAAATGTACTTTATTTCCAAATTGGAATTTGGAATTTAAAGTATTGAAAATTAAAAATTAAAATGGATTCAATATTTAATTTAAAAGGAAAAATTGCCTTAATAACAGGTGGTGCTGGAGTTCTAGGAAGCAGATTTGCAAATACCTTGGCACAACAAGGTGTAATTGTCGGAATCGTTTCGCAATCATTGGAAAAAGCCGAAAACACAGTAAAAGCAATCGAAGCAAACGGCGGACAAGGTTTTGCAGTTCAAGCGAATGTTTTAAATAAGGAAGAAATAGAAAAAGCCAAAGATTTTATTGTTGAAAAATACGGCCGTCTAGATATTCTAATTAATGCTGCAGGAGGAAACATGCCAGGTGCAACGATTCAGCCTGATCAATCTGTTTACGATATGAAAAGCGATGATCTGCAAAAAGTCATTGATTTAAATATTATCGGAACTATGCTTCCAACTCAGGTTTTTGCCGAACTTTTTGCGAAACAGAAATCAGGAAACATCATCAATATTTCATCAGCTTCGGCACAAAGACCTTTAACGAGAGTTGTAGGATATTCTGCTTCAAAAGCAGCAATCGACAACTTTACACAATGGATGGCGGTTGAATTAGCACAAAAATATGGAGAAGGACTTCGCGTAAACGCAATTTCTCCTGGGTTCTTTATTGGTGAACAAAACCGCGCTTTATTACTGACACCAGAAGGAAAACTGACTCCAAGAGGTGAAAAAATTATCGATCATACGCCAATGGGAAGATTCGGAACTCCAGAAGATATTGACGGTGCGCTTTTATTTTTATGTAGCGATATGTCAAAATTCGTAACAGGAACTATCTTAAAAGTTGACGGCGGATTTGCTGCAACAAGCATTTAAGATTTCACCCCTCTCCTGCAAGGTTTTTAGAACCTTGTAGGTTTAAATTGTAGATTATTATAAATTAAAATACCTACAAGGTTTTGGAAACCTTGCAGGAAATAAAAAAACATAAAAAATGGAACAAACATTAAGATGGTTCGGACCAAATGACCCTGTTTCTTTACAAGATATCAAACAAACCGGAGCAACCGGAATTGTAACGGCTTTACACCACATTCCTAATGGAGAAGTTTGGAGCATTGACGAAATTATTAAGCGAAAAGTTGAAATCGAACACGAAAACGGCGATCCTAAAAAAGGCGCTTCTGGCTTAACTTGGTCGGTTGTAGAAAGTATTCCGGTTCATGAAGACATTAAAAAACAGACTGGAAATTATCTTCAGTATATAGAGAATTACAAAGAAAGTATTCGTAATCTGGCTTTATGCGGTATTAAATGTGTTTGTTACAATTTCATGCCAGTTTTAGATTGGTCAAGAACAGATTTATCGTATACAGTAAAAGACGGTTCTAAAGCTTTACGTTTTGACATTAATGCTTTTGCTGCTTTTGAATTGTTTATTTTGAAAAGACCAGGCGCAGAAAACGAATATTCTGAAGAACAAAAACAAAAGGCAAAAAGCTATTTTGAAGCCATGACTCCAGAAGATAAAGTAAAGTTACAGCAGAACATACTGGCTGGGCTTCCGGGTGCCGAAGAAGCGTATACAGTTGAAGATTTCTTAATAACCTTAAGTGCTTATAATCATATTGACAGACAAGCTTTAAAGAATAATCTTTTTCATTTTCTAAAAGAAATTATTCCTATTGCTGAAAGTAAAGGTGTATTGATGGCGATTCATCCAGACGATCCACCTTACCCAATTTTAGGTCTGCCAAGAGTGGTAAGTACTGAAGAAGATTTGATGGAATTAATGAATGCTGCTCCTTCTCCATCAAACGGATTTACAATGTGTACAGGTTCTTACGGTGTTCGCGCTGATAATGATTTGCCTGGAATTGTGAGACGTCATGGCGATAAAATGAATTTTATTCACTTAAGAAGCACACAGCGTGACGAAGAAGGAAGTTTCTACGAAGCAAATCACTTGGAAGGCGACGTTGATATGTACGAAGTTGTAAAAGCAATTCTGGAAGTTGAAAAAAGAAATAACAGCCAATTACCAATGCGCCCAGATCACGGACATCAAATGCTGGATGATTTGAAGAAAAAAACAAATCCAGGTTATTCTGCAATTGGCCGTTTAAGAGGTCTGGCAGAATTGCGAGGATTGGAATTAGGGATCAAACGATCTTTATAATTTGTTTGCCACGAAGGCGCTAAGACGCAAAGTTTTTTATTTTTTTGTTTCACGCAGATTTAAAAAGATTTAGACAAATGAACGCAGATAATTTATGCATAATAAAATCTGCTGTAATCTGCCAAATCTGCGTGAAAAAAAATCTTTTTAATCCTTTAATCTGTGGCTAAAACAAACTTCGTGCCTTAGTGTCTTCGTGGCAAAACAAAAAAAACTAACTAACCACAAACAACCACAAAACCATGATTCGCCAAGCCATTCTTATATCCTGTGGCTTTTTTATAAACACTTTATTGGCACAGGAAATACCCAAAATTATTACTTCAAAAACCAATTATCTTCCAGATTTTAGTTATGCGGGGTATCATTTCGGCGAAAGCCAGATTCCTGAAGCTAATGGAAAAGTTATCAATGCAGTTGATTTTGGTGTAAAAGCCAATGACCATTTAGACGATTCAAAAGCACTCTTAAAAGCCTTTAAAGCTGCTAGTGCTGTTGAAGGGAATGTAATTTTACAATTGCCAGCTGGACGCATTATCTTAAGTGAAATTCTCTATATCGAAAGAAGCAATTTTGTACTTCGCGGTACAGGTTCTAACGAAAACGGAACTGAAATCTACTGCCCAAGACCGATGATGTATCTCAAAGATTCTGATGTTTTGGCTGAACTTCGCGAATATTTAACCGCTTTTGATAAAAGACAGCGTGAACCTGAAAACAATATCGATTTGCCTTTCTCGCAATACGCTTGGTCTGGAGGTTTCATCTGGACTCAAGTTCCGGGCGAACGTGTAAAGTCCTATTTAGACAAATACGAACCAGAGTCTAGTCCGTTGGCCAAAGTCAGTTCGGGGAAAATGGGCGAACATATTATTACGGTTTCTGATATAAAAGGATTAAAAGTTGGCGATGTTGTCGAGTTGCAATTGTTTAATAAAGATGGTGAAAATGGCGAAATCATCAAAGATTTATATCAAGGAGCTAAAGTAAAACCGGGATCTCATCATTGGAAATTTCCAAAACTTCCCATTGTGAGACAACAGGTTGAAATTACTAAAATCTCTGGCTCAAAAATTACTTTAAAAACACCTTTAACCATTTCAATTAAACCAAGTTATCAGGCGCAATTGGTTGAGTGGAAACATTTAAACGAAGTCGGAATCGAGCATCTTCGTTTTACGTTTCCTGATATTCCAAGAGTTGCACATCATGTTGAACCTGGCAATAATGGTATTTTCTTGACTCGTCTTTTCAACAGTTGGGTTAAAGATGTCAAAATCACCAATGCCGACAGCGGAATTCTTGCCGAAGAAGTTGCAAACGTTACCATTCAAGACATCACAACCGATGGACCGCATTTATCGCATTACACCGTAACTTTAGGCGGCGTGCACAATATTTTGGTTAAGAATCTCAAAATCTATAATTCTGCCGTCCATCCTTTAAGTTTCAACACTTTTGCAACTAAAAATGTCTATCAAAACTGCGAGATATTTACTGATCCACTTCTAGATCAGCACTCTGGAGCCAATCATCAAAATTTATTTGATAATATTACCGTTCACATAAAAACAGACAAAAATAATAGTTACGCTTTGTTTGGAGGCGGAGGTGCAGATTATTGGAAACCTTCTCACGGGCCTTTCAGTACGTTTTGGAATCTGAATGTTCAGGTGGAAAATCCTGATGCATCGAAACCAGTTTTATTGTACGGAATGAAAGACGGCGCTTTAGCAAGAATTATTGGTGTTCAGGGAAATGCAAAATTTGAAATCAAATATGACATTGATCCGTATATTGAATTTTTGAATATGCCAATTGAGAAGATTCCTTCTTTGTACGATTATCAATTAAATAAACGTTTGAAAAAATAAATTTAAACACATAGAAACATAGCTTTTAGGAACGTAAAAAGGCGTTTCACTTGCATAAATAATCATAGATTTTGCGTGAAACTATGTGTGAAAAACTAGTTTTTTTTAATGCCTTTTTTATAAAAAGAAAAAATCTATGTTTCTATGTGTTTAAAATTAATCTCGCAAAGTCGCTAAGACGCAAAGTTTTACTTGTTCATTTTAATCATTAATTAAGTATAGTTTGTCACTTTCGACAAAGGAGACTCAAGCGATAGCAAACAAGCGAAGCAAATCTCCACGAGTAACTCTATAAAGATTGACGAAATTCTGTACGGAGCTACTTGCGAAGATTTTTCCTTCGTCGAAATGACAAAAATGAGAAAACCTTCGCGTCTTAGCGACTTTGCGAGATTAAATCATAACTAAAAAAAAACTTTGCATCTCTGCTCCTTTGCAACTTTGAAACTAAAAATAAACGCTATGAAACTTAAAATAGCTCTTTTATTATTTGTATTTATTAGCGGGAATCTGTTTTCCCAAAATAAATACCGTCTTAAAAATTTCTCTACGACAGATGGGCTTTCGCAGAGTTCTGTCATTGCCATTCATCAGGATAAACTAGGACAAATGTGGTTTGGAACACGCGATGGTCTTAATAAATATGATGGAAGCCGTTTTACGATTTTCAGGAACGATGCTGCAGATAAATTTTCGATCAGCAATAATGATATTTTAGCCATTGAAGAAGACGATTCAGGAAAAATCTGGGTGGGAACTTACAACGGACTAAATTGCTATGATCCCGTTTCGAATCGTTTTACAAGATATCTTCATACCAAAGCCAATCATACCATTAGCAATAATGCAGTTTGGAGCATGAGAGAAATTGGAGGCGAAATGTGGTTTGGAACTTCAAAAGGATTAACAATTTTAAATAAAAAATCAGGATTATTTACTTCCGTTTTTCATTCCGATGATGATGCTTCTACCCTTCCGAGCAATAATATTTTAAGCATTCTAAAAACCAAAAAAGGCGAAATCTGGATTGGAACAACAAAGGGTTTATGCCAATTGACCAGTCGAAAAAATGGTAAATTATCTTTTAAAAATTATCCATTAAACACAACTGACTTACTAAACGTTCAATCGGTTATTGAGAGCAAAGATGGCAGCTTATGGGTTGGGACAAAAAACAAAGGCCTTTTAAAATTCGATCTAAAAGAAAAAGCTTTTATTTCTTTTTTACCGGCTGAAAAATACCGCGAAATCAATACCGATATTCGTTCTTTAGTGATTGACAATCAAGGTTCTCTATGGGTTGGCGCTTATGACGGAATTTATATTTTAGGTAAAGAGAAAAATATTCAAAAAATCAATAATAGCAATAATGCCAACGGAATCGACAAAGTAAAATCTATTTTTATGGATAAAAAAGGTTCTATCTGGATTGGCTGTTATTACAAAGGCGTAAATCTTTGGGACGTTTCGAATGTCAATTTCTCCAATTACAATCAGAATTCAAAAAAGATTCCAATAAGTTTTGATGTGGTAAGTTCAATAATTGCAGATAAAAACCAGAATATTTATTTTGGAACTGAAGGCGGTGGAATTAGCATTTACAATACAACTACCGAAGCTGTAAGTTATATCAATAGTAAAACTGGACAAACTCATAAAAATGATATCAAGGCCATGTGTCTTGCAGACGATCATATTTTATGGATTGGAACTTTTTCGAAAGGATTATCGGCTTACAATACCATTTCAAAAAGAATGGAAGATAATAGAATTGCATCTGATTTAACCGAATTACTGAAAGAAAGCGGTGTTTATTCTCTTAAACCTGAAAATAAAATCTTATGGATTGGAACTTTTGGCAAAGGTTTAATTCGTTACAACACATTAGACAAAACCTTCCAAATTATTGGAAATGATACTTCTAAACCTGTTTTTCTAACCAATAATATGGTTCGCAGTATTTTGATCGACAAACAAAATTCAATCTGGCTCGGCACGCAAAATGGTTTAAATCGTATTTCGCTTCAAAATTTTGATTCTAAGAAATACCAAATACAACATTTCTTTTACGATCATTCGGCTTTGTCGGGAGATGATATTTTGACTTTATTTGAAGATTCTCAAAATAAAATATGGGTAGGAACAAAAGCAAAAGGACTTCATGTTTTTGATGGAAAAAAGTTCACCAGAATCAATCTTAGAAGTGGAAATACGGTTATTACCTCTATTCATTCGATTTTAGAAGATGACGATAAAAACTTATGGATCAGTACCAATCAGGGAATTATCAAGTACAATACAATTAAAAAATCGGTTGTTATTTACGATCAGAAAGATGGTTTGGCAAGTAATGAATTCAACGATAATTCGGCTTTAAAAGTAGGTTCCAATCAGTTTTATTTTGGAAGTCCGTCCGGTGCAACTTTTTTCGATGCCACAAAAATTTCCTTAAATAAGTATGCTCCACAGGTTTTAATTACCGATTTGAAAATTAAAAACGAAACGGTAAATGCGCATGATAAAGACGGAATCTTAGAACAGAGCATCGGCTATACTAAAACGATCACTTTGGATTATGACAAGGCAAATTTCTCGATCAGTTTTGCGATTCCAAATTACATACGATCCAAAAATAACCAATACAGTTATCGTTTGGTTGGTTTAGAAAACAACTGGACAACCACTAAAAACAGCGAAGCAAATTTTGCGATTCAAAATCCGGGCACTTATACTTTTGAAGTTCGAGGCGCCAACAATGACGGCGTTTGGAATCCAACTCCAACAACTTTAACCGTTATTGTAAATCCAGCTCCATGGCGCAGTATTTGGGCATTTATTCTTTACGGAATCATAATTGGTTTAGGTTTATATGGCCTGATTTGGATTATGAAATCGAAAGCCAGACTGAAACAAAAACTCGAACTGGAATATCTGGAAACGCAGCGTATTGAAGAAAACAACAAGCTGAAACTAGATTTCTTTACCAATATTTCGCATGAATTTAGAACACCTTTAACTTTAATTTTAGGTCCGTTACAGCAAATTTTAGCCGATTACAACGGAACCAACGAAATGTATAAAAAGCTTTTGGTTATTGAAGGAAGCGCGAATCATCTTTTGAGTTTGATTAACCGTTTAATGGATTTCAGAAAACTGGAAAATCATCAGGTTACACTAGAATCGGCAAACGGAAATATTGTCAAATTTACCAAAGAAATCTTTTTATCATTTATTGAATATGCTAAAGACGGTGGTTACGAGTATTCGTTTGAAACTGAAAACGAAGAGATTCTAGTTTATTTTGACCGCTATAAATTGGAACGCGTATTTTATAACCTGATTTCAAATGCTTTTAGATACACTCCAAAAGGCGGTTCGATCAAAATTAAAATCAATCAAGACCAGCAAAATCTGTTTATTGCTGTTGAAGATTCGGGTGTAGGAATTGCCGAGGAACATATCGATAAAATTTTCGATCTGTTTTTTGAAGTTCCGACACATAATCAGGTTCAGAAAAATTACAATAAAGGAACAGGAATCGGGCTTTCGATCGTTAAGAACATTGTTGAACTTCATAAAGGAAAAATTGATGTTACCAATAAACCTTCTGGCGGAGTTATTTTTAAAGTGACTTTACCGCTTGGACGCGAACATCTTCTGGACGACGAAATTATTCCTGATTTTAAAATCAGTGACGATATTGCACAATACGCAGCTCAATTAGAATCTTCAGAAATTGCAGAAAATGATGATATCGAAGATTTAATTGTAAACGAAGAAAAGCAGACGATATTAATTGTTGAAGATCATAAAGTCTTGAGAAAGTTCATGAAAAACCTGCTCAAAAAAGACTATAATATTATCGAAGCCGAAAATGGCAAAATTGCTTTAGAGAAAGCTTTAAAATTTGTTCCGAATCTGATTATCAGCGATGTGATTATGCCAGAAATGGTAGGAACTGAATTGTGTTCGAAAATCAAAGAGAACATTAAAACCAGTCATATTCCAGTTATTCTGCTGACTTCAAGATCTTCATTGGTTTACAAATTTGAAGGATTAGAAAGCGGTGCCGATGATTACATTAGTAAACCATTCAATTTAATGGAATTCAGGCTTCGCGTTAAAAACCTTTTGAACACGACGGAACGTTTGAAAATCAAATTTTCGAGCGAAGACAGCTTTATTCCGTCAGAAATTACGGTTTCTTCTCTAGATGAAGAATTATTGAAAAAAGCATTCAAGATTGTAGAAGAAAACATTTCAAACGAACAATTCGATATTCCGTTTTTCTGTTCAGAATTAGGCGTAAGCCGAACGATGTTATTCTTAAAAATAAAAGCTTGGACCAATTGTACGCCAAATGAATTCATACATGAAATCAGATTAAAGCGTGCGGCTCAATTATTAGAACAAAATAAATTAACCGTTTCTGAAATTAGTTATAAAGTCGGTTTCAACAATCCGAAATACTTTAGCAAATGCTTTCAGAAAAAGTACGGCGAAACTCCATCTCAATACGCCGATAAATTTTATAAATCTTCGACGATTGAATTGTGAAATGTGAGATGTCAAATGTGAGATGTGAATTGTTAGAGTTAACTAATCTTTTTCACTTTTTACAACTCACATTTCACATCTCAATTAAATAATCCGCATTTTTAAAGGCTTTAAAAAGGGTATCTGTATTTTTAGATACCCTTTTTTGTATTTCTATTTCTTTTTTGGCTTCTACATTTGCGATATGAAAATCAAAAAAACAAAATTCTTATTGCTGCAAATTTTCTTTGTCATCATCATAATAGGAATGAGTTTATTGCTTTTCTACTTTATCTAACTTATTAACCTTAAAACCAAAAAATGAATGTTTACAAACCACAAAAACAAATCGTTTAAATGGTGTTTTCTAGTATCTTTTTTACTGGTAAATATCGTGATGCATGCACAGGAACGAAAAGTAACTGGAAAAATAACTTCCAGCGAAGATTTGCTCGGGCTTCCTGGTGCTAATGTCTATATCAAAAACTCCTCTGTAGGCGCTTCTGCCGATATGGACGGAAATTATACTGTAGTTGTAGGAGAGAAAAATGCTGTTTTAGTTTTCAATTTCGTAGGATTTCAAACGGTTGAAGTTCCAGTTGGAACCAAAAATGTTATCAATGTAAGTTTAAAACCAGATACAAAAGCGCTTGACGAAGTAATCGTAGTGGGTTACGGTACACGTAAAAAGAGTGACATTACAGGCTCTGTATCTTCTGTAACGGCAAAAGAGCTGACAGCTTTTCCTGTTTTAAATGCAGAACAAGCTTTACAAGGTCGTGCGGCGGGTGTTTCGGTAATGACCAATAACGGTGGCGAGCCTGGAGCTCCAACAAAAATTAGAGTGCGTGGAGGAACTTCTATTAACGCGAGCGGAGATGCTTTGATTGTTGTAGATGGCTTTGCTGGTGTTTCTATGCCAGCTCCTCAGGACATTGCTTCTATTGAAGTTTTAAAAGATGCTTCGGCAACTGCTATTTACGGATCTCGCGGATCTAACGGGGTTATCATGGTAACAACCAAAAAAGGAAAACCAGGAAAACCTGTAATTGAGTTTAGCAATTCGACTTCTATTCAATCCGTAAATAATAAATTAGATTTATTAGATGCTGATCAATTTGCGGCTTATAGAAAGAGTTTTACTACGCACACGCAAGGTCCTGCAAATACAGATTGGCAAGATGAGATTTATCGTGAAGGAATGATTTCGAATACGCAATTGTCTTTCTCAGGCGGATCTGAAAATATCAGATATTATGTTTCTGGAACGTATTTCAACCAAAATGGAGTTGTAATCAATTCTGGAATTGACAAATACACGATTGTTGGTAATCTTGAGGCCGATTTAACTCCAAAATTTAAAGTAGGTTTAAACACTTTTACAAGCAAGCAGAACAAAGAAGGAATCGTAAGTCAGACAAGTGCTGGAGGAACTGGTGCGGCTGGTGTAATTGCTTCTGCATATCGTTTTATGCCTGATAAAGGAATTTACAATGCAGACGGAACTTATACCACAACGGCTCCTATTGGAGACGATATTGACAATCCGTACGCAACAGCAATGGAAAATATTTTGGAAACTGTTTCTATCGTAAACCGAAACAATTTCTTCGCTCAATATCAAATTACTAAAGATCTTGATTTTAAAACTACTTTAGGTTTAACCGATAATAATTCGCAAACAGGAAGATTTATTCCTTCCACTTTAATTGCTGGAAAAAACATCAAAGGAGAAGCTTCTGTAAACAACACAAGATTTTCTTCTTTCCTGACAGAGAATTATTTGACTTTCAAACGTGAAATTATCGATAAAGGAATGCTGACAGTTCTTGGAGGATACTCTTACCAGAAAAATAAAAACGAAAATTCGTATGCCGCTTCAAGAGGATTTTTGACGAATACGAATTCATACAGAAATTTAGGTGCTGGAACTGTTTTCTTAAAACCTGATTCTGGTTTATCTGAAACGGAATTAATCTCTGCTTTCGGAAGGTTGAATTTTGATTATGCAGATAAATATTTGCTAACGTTTACAGCAAGACGAGACGGTTCTTCAAGTTTTAGTAAAAACTACAAATACGGAACTTTCCCTTCTGGAGCCATTGGATGGAACATTAGTAAAGAAAACTTCTTAAAAGACAATAAAACGGTTTCAAACTTAAAATTAAGAGCAAGTTATGGAGCAACAGGAAACCCTTCAATTGGTGCCTACTCTACTCTTTCTAGATTTTCTGAAATCTATTATGTAAGCGGTGACGTGATTACCAATGCGGTTCAGCTGACTTCACTAGACAATCCGAACTTAAAATGGGAAACTTCGTATCAGCAGGATTATGGAATTGATTTAGGTTTATTTGACAACAGAATCAGTATTACGGCAGATTATTATAAAACGATTACCAAAGATTTATTGTTCAACAGACCGCTTCCTGGAATTTCTGGAATTGCTTCTCAGCTTCAAAACGTTGGTGAATTAGAAAATAAAGGATGGGAATTAGGTATTAATACCAGAAACTTTATTGGTGCTGATTTTACTTGGTCAACAAACTTTAATATTTCTTCAAACAAAAACAAAGTTTTAAAATTGGCTGATAACAAAGATCTTTTAATCAACTCTGCTCCTGGACATTTCTTAGCAACAGAATCTCAGATTTTAAGAGTTGGAGAGCCTGTTGGTTCGTTCTTCGGATTTATTTATGATGGCGTAATTCAACAAGGCGAAGCAGTTTTGCCTGGAAACTTTGAAACTGTTGCAGGTGGCGAAAAATTTAGAGATGTAAATGGCGACGGAAAACTGGATTCTCAAGATAAAACAATCATTGGAAATCCAAACCCAGATTTCATCTTCGGATTCAACAATGATTTCACTTATAAAAATCTTGATTTGAATATCTTCTTTCAAGGTTCGCAAGGAGGTCAAATCTTAAACTATACTTTGATGGAATTGGCTTCTGGAAACAACAATGCTACAACTGAAGTTTTAGATGCTTGGACACCAACCCATACCGATACAAATGTTCCTGCAAATGCAGCGAGAACAAAAAGAATCACTTCAAGATTTGTTTATGATGGAAGTTATATCCGTTTAAAAAACATCTCTATAGGATATAGTTTAGATGAAAAAATTGTTTCGAAAATGGGATTAAGCAAAGTTCGCTTTTACATCAGTGCACAAAACCTTTGGACCATTACTGATTATCCAGGAACAGATCCTGAAACGAATTACTTAAACGACACGAATTCTAGAAGTAATACCAATTTAGGATTGGATTATGGAGGATATCCAAACGTAAGAACATTTACAGCAGGATTCAATTTAAAATTTTAATCTAAAACAATTATGAAAAAATATATAGCTCTTCTTTGCTTTGGAACAATGGCGTTTTTCAGCTGTTCTGATCTAGAAGAAAAACCAATAGGAATTATTCGTCCAGAGAACTTTTTTAATAATACAGACGATTTGCAGGCTGCTGTAAACGGTGCTTTTGCCAACATTGGTCACAATAATTATTGGGGAAGAGAATTTACAATTGCCCTTATGCTTCGTGACGACATGTCTGATATTGGCGACAGAACAACGCAAGCGGCTCGTATTGATGTAAACGATATGTCAATGAATGATACCAATGCGCTTGTGGCAAACTTTTGGCCTCAATCGTATGTAATTATCACAGCCGCAAATCAGGCGATTGAAGGCGCTAAAAAAACACCTGGCGATCCAGCAAAAGTCAACGCTATTGCAGCTCAAGCGTATTTTGCAAGAGCTTTTGCTTATTATCATTTAGTGCGCCTTTTTGGTGATATTCCGTATGTTGATTTTGTGGTGAATGATGTCAATCAGGTAAACTCGATTGGAAAAACAAAAGAAGCGGATGTTTATCCAAAAATTATTGCCGATTTAGAATTTGCGAAACAATGGTTGGAGGATAAACCAAAAGTGAAAGCTGTTCCTGGCAAAGGTACTGCGGCAGGTTATTTAGCTTCTGTTTACTTGACTTTAGGAAATTTTCAAAAAGCATATGATGAAGCAAAATTTGTAATTACAAACGAAGCTAAATTTGGTTTAGGTTTGGATGCTGATTTTCAGGATTTATTCAACGCTACTAAAACAGCTACTTTAAAAGAACCTCTTTTTACAATTGACTTTAACAATTTAACCTCTGGAAATTACGGTCAAGATTATACCGCGTTTTTCACTGGATCGTTAAAAGATGATAGTTATAGCTACGGACAAGGATTCTCTGTTGCTGTTCCGTCTTTAAAAGTTTTCAACACTTGGGATCAGAGAGATTATAGAAGAGCGGTAAGTTTTGATACCATTATCAGAAAGAAAACGGGACCAGGAGGAGCATTACAAGTTTATCCTTCAAGCGATAACGAAAAAGCACCTCGCCCGCATATTGCCAAATATTTCCGTTTTCCAGGAAAAGCAGGTGCTAACGGAAGAACTTCTCAGCACAACTACATTACCATGCGTTTTGCAGAAGTTTTGCTGACAGCAGCAGAAGCTTTAAACGAAATTAATCCGGGAACAACAGAAGCTAATGGTTATGTAAACCGTGTTCGTGCAAGAGCAAGAAACAAAGCTGGAAAACTGGTTTCTTTTCCTGCAAACGTAACGCCAAATCTTTCTCAAGCCGATTTCAGAAAAATGGTTATTGACGAAAGAAGATTAGAACTAGCTTTTGAATATGTAAGATGGTACGACATTAAACGATTAAAAATCGGACCCGAAGTATTTGGACCAGATGGCTTAGAACCACATGCCAATTTTGATCCAAACAAAGATTATTTATGGCCGTTGCCGGGAACAGAATTGGCTATTAATCCAACCCTAAAACCAAATAATCCTGGTTATTAATAATATGGAACGCGGATGAAACGGGTTTGCTATCGCAAAAGCGCGGATTGCAACGGATTTTTTAATCACATTGTGTATAATTAGGTTTCACGCAGATTTAAAAAGATTTAAGCTGATTAAAATTGATTAAAAAAAAATCTGCTTTATCTGCCAAGATCCACTTAAATCTGCGTGAAATAAAAAAAATCCGTGCAAATCAGCGTCTTCGCGAAAGCGAATCCGTCCAATCCGCGTCTAAAAAAATATTAACTGAATATGCTTTCAAACACATAGAAACATAGATTTTTTTTTAATAATAGGCTGAAGAAAATGACTAGTCATTAACACATAGCTATGTTTATTTGAATAAAGTGAAACGCCTTTTAGGTTATCTATAACTATGTTTCTATGTGTTAGAAATTCATTCAGTATCTACTAAAACATATATTATTTTAATATGAAGAATGTCAGTTTCATTTCTTTAATTCTTGGGTTTGCATCGCTGGTAACAGCATGCAAATCCGGAATTAATACTCAAACAAAAATTACCTCAACAACGACAGAAAAACTGGAAACGCGTTACAAAATGTTACTCGATTATCCTGTAGATTCGATGTCGATGCCGAGAAGTATGAATGTAAAAACTCTTGAGATTCGCAAAGTGCCGTCAAGAGACTGGACAAGCGGTTTTTTTGCTGGAAATCTTTGGCAATTGTACCGATTAACAGGCGACTCAAAATATAAAGAACAAGCTCAAAAATGGACTCCTTTCAGCAAAAAGGAAAGTGTCAATAGTAATTCGCATGACGTAGGTTTTAAAGTGTTTTGCAGTTTTGGAGAAGCGCTGAAAGTGGAAAACAAGAAAGAATACGAAGCGGTAATTGTTAAAGGCGCTGAAACTTTATGCACAAGGTTTAATCCAAAAGTGGGTTCTATCCGTTCTTGGGATTTCAACAAAGAAATTTGGGATTATCCAGTTATCATCGACAATATGATGAATCTGGAATTGCTTTTTGAAGCATCCAAAATATCTGGAAATCCAAAATACCGCAATGTTGCAATTAAACACGCCAATACAACTTTGAAAAATCAGTTTAGAGAAGACAATTCATGTTACCACGTTATCGATTATAATCCAACAACTGGTGAAGTTAGAAAGAAAACAACCCTTCAAGGTTACAATGATGATTCGGTTTGGGCACGCGGCCAAGGATGGGCAGTTTACGGATTTACAATGTCGTATCGATATACAAAAGATCCAGCTTATCTAAAACAAGCCGAAGCAACGGCCAATTTTTTTATGACCAATAAAAACCTTCCAGAAGACGGAATTCCATATTGGGATTTTAAAGATCCTAGTATTCCGAATGCTCCTCGCGATGTTTCCGCGGCAATGGTTATGACTTCAGGATTATACGAATTGTATACGTATACCAAAAATAAAAATTATCTGGCTTTCGCCGATAAACTGATGGCTTCGGTACAAACGGATAATTATATTTTAGATACTAAAATTAAAGCACCGTTCCTATTTGATCACAGTACAGGAAACTGGCCAAAACATGATGAAATTGACGAACCTATAATCTACGCCGATTATTATTATCTGGAAGCTCTTTTAAGAAAAAGTGGCAAAGGAACAAAGTAACAAAGCAACAAAGTTTTTTTTTGCCTTTGTAATTATGAACCTTGAAATCTTTGAGCCTTTGTACCTCTGAACCTCTGAACCTATACACACATGAAGAATTATCAAAACAATACATTTTCAATTTTTGCGCTTTTTGTTTTGTTTCAAATTTGTCTGAGCAGCAGTTTTGCTCAGACAAAGATGAACATCAATGACAATTGGCTTTATTTAGAAAATGATACTCAAAAACTAAACGAAGCGCAAAAAGCTTCAAACTGGACTTCATTAAACTTACCTCACACTTGGAACGCCGAAGATGCAACCGATTTATACCCTGGTTACAGACGCGATGCCAGTTGGTATCAGAAGAAATTAAATATTGAGCAAATCGATAAAAACCGTGTTTATTCATTATACTTTGAAGGTTCAAATGTAACCACGAAAGTATATGTAAACGGCAAAGAAGCTGGTTCGCATATTGGCGGTTATATTGGCTTTTCAATAGACATTACCAACTTTATTAAAGAAGGAAACAACTATATTTTTGTTCGTGTGGATAATAGTTATGATATTGAAATAATTCCGTCTCAAAAAAGCGATTTCTTTATTTATGGCGGAATCACGCGCGATGTGTGGCTAGTTTCGAAATACAAAAATCATATCGAAAATATAAAAATTACAACTCCTGAAGTTTCTGCCAAAAAAGCTTCGGTGCAAATTGTTTCTACTTTTGTAAACCCTGAGAATTCAAAAGATTTATCGTTAACCGTAACACTTAAAACTCCGAAAGGGAAAAAAGTGGCAAGTAAAACCGTTTTGGTTTCAGATAAAAACTCAACCATCACTTTTGAAAACATTAAAAATCCAGAACTTTGGGATACCGAAAAACCAAATCTATACCGACTTTCTGCTGTTTTATCAGAAAAAAATCAGATTAGGGATAGTGTTACTGAAAAAGTAGGTTTTAGATGGTTTGAGTTTAAAGATCATGGTCCTTTTTACCTTAACGGAAAACGTTTATTAATTCGTGGTACACATCGTCATGAAGAACAAGCTGGAGTTGGTGCTGCAATGAGCAACGAACAGCATTGGGCAGATATGAAATCGATTAAAGAAATGGGCGCTAATTTTGTTCGTTTAGCGCATTATCCGCAAGATCCTGAGATTTACAAAGCTTGCGATGAATTAGGCTTATTGGTTTGGGATGAACTGCCGTGGTGCCGCGGCGGAATTGGTAATGATGTTTGGAAAACAAATACCAAAAACATGCTGGCAGAAATTATCAATCAAAATTACAATCATCCGAGCATTATTATCTGGTCTTTAGGAAACGAAATCAATTGGCTTCCAGATTTTCCTGATGGAGATAATGCGGATAAAACCAATGTGTTTTTAAATGAATTGAATGATCTCGCTCATAAACTCGATCCCGCAAGAAAAACGGCTATTAGAAAATATTATGAAGGGTCTCATATTGTAGATGTCTTCTCACCTTCTATCTGGTCGGGCTGGTATTCTGGAAGTTATAAAAGCTACCAGAAAGCAATTGATGTTTATAAAAAAGAATACAAACATTTTATTCATGCTGAATATGGCGGAGACAGTCACGTAGGACGCCACAGCGAAAATCCTGTAACAGGCGAAAATGTAATAAAAGCCGAAGGTTGGGAAGAAGCCATTGTACAAACTAAAGTGGCTAACATTGCCCAAATTGGTGATTGGAGCGAAAATTATATAGTTGATTTGTTTGACTGGCATTTGCACATATCCGAGAATGATCCAACGTTTGTGGGAAATATTCAATGGGCATTTAAGGATTTTGCAACGCCATTACGTCCAGAAGATGACATTCCATATATGAACCAAAAAGGTCTTACGGATCGAAACGGAATTCCGAAAGATGCGTATTATGTTTTTAAAAGTTATTGGGCAAAAGAACCTTTCGCTTACATCGAATCGCATACATGGACGGAACGTCAAGGTCCAGAAAATACGCCAAGAACAATCAGTGTTTTCAGTAATTGCGAGAAAGTAACGTTATTTCAAGACGGCAAATCATTGGGAGAAAAACAGCGAAATCTTTCCCTTTATCCTGCTAATGGCTTAACTTGGGATGTCAATTTTAAAAAAGGAGAAAACATACTAATTGCCATTGGTAAAAATAAAGATGGAAAAACGGTTTCTGATACGATAAAAGTCAATTATCGTTTCAATAAAAATGATACGGCTTCTTCTTTGCAATTATCATCAGAAAAACTAAAAAATGGCAATTATCTGGTTACGGCAATTGCAATCGATAATAACAATTTGCGCTGTTTGGATTATGAAGCGAGTGTCTATTTTCAATGTCTAAAAGGCGGAAAAACATTAAAAAACCAAGGAACACCAACCGGAAGTGAATCGATTAAAATGGCAAACGGAAAAGCTTCTATAGAGGTTATCCCTGACGGTTCTGGCAATCCGATTGAAATGACGGCGTTGAACCAGAGTTTTAAAGGGGAATATTTGAAGATTCCAGTTGAATAAGATTTTCTAGCCACAAAGACGCTAAGACGCAAAGTTTTTTTAGTCTAGTTTGTCATCCTGACGAAGGAAGGATCACACTCGTAACTCTACAAAGATTGGTGACAAAGATTGCGGAGCTTCTAGTGTGATCCTTCCTTCGTCAGGATGACAAAAAAACAAATGAAAAAATCTTTGTGCCTTAGCGCCTTTGTGGCAAAAAACATAATAAACAAATTTACAATGAAAAAAATTCTAACATTATTATTCCTAACCTCGTTCGCAATTGGACAATCACAAGGTTTAATTTCTAACGTACCAAACAGAAACACCACTTCTCTAAACGGAGTTTGGAATTACATTATCGATCCTTACCAAACTGGCTTTTACAGCTTTCACCTTGACCAATATGATAAACAGGAAAAACCAACAAAAGGAGCTTTTTTTACGAATTACCATGCTCAAAACAAACAGGAATTGGTAGAATATGATTTTGATAAATCGCCAACAATTACGATTCCTGGCGATTGGAATTCGCAGGTTATGGAACTGAAATATTATGAAGGAAATGTATGGTTTAAAAAGTCTTTCGATTACAATTTAGCACCCAACAAACGTCTGTTTTTATATTTAGGAGCTATTAATTATAAAGCTGATGTTTATTTAAACGGAAAAAAACTAGGAACTCATGAAGGCGGTTTTACTCCGTTTAATTACGAAGTAACTTCTATTGTTCAACCAAAAGATAATTATTTGGTTATAAAAGTGGATAATACGCGCCATAAAGAAGATGTTCCAACCGTAAACACCGATTGGTGGAATTACGGCGGAATCACTCGCGATGTGACTTTAATTGAAGAGGAATCTTCATTTGTGGAAGATTACAACATTCAGCTGAAAAAAGGCAATGCGAATGTTATTTCAGGATTCATCAAGATCAACAATTTAGATGCATCAAAAAATCAGATTTCGATTGCTATTCCTGAATTAAAAATCAATTACAAAGGAAAAGCGGATAATAATGGAATTCTAAATTTTGAAATCCCAGCAAAAAAGATCTCTTACTGGTCGCCAGAAAATCCGAAATTATATGATATTAGCATTGACTTTAACGGAAAAAAATTAAATGACAAAATTGGTTTCAGAACAATTGAAACGCAAGGTGATAAAATCTTATTAAACGGAAAAGCAGTCTTTTTAAGAGGAATCTCTATTCACGAAGAAAATGCAAAAGGCGGACGTGCTAATTCTGAAGAAGATGCTTTACGTTTGTTGAACTGGGCAAAAGAATTAGGCTGTAATTATGTTCGTCTGGCACATTATCCGCATAACGAGAACATGGTTAGAGAAGCAGATAAAATGGGATTAATGGTTTGGGAAGAAATTCCGGTTTACTGGACTGTTGAATTTACTAATAAAAATACGTATCAAAATGCCCAAGATCAATTAACGGCTGCTATTACAAGAGATAAAAACAGAGCGAGTATTGTGATCTGGTCAATGGCAAATGAAACTCCTGTTTCTGACGCTCGAAATACTTTTATCACGAATTTGGTCCATCATACAAAATCATTGGATAATACAAGGTTAATTAGCGCCGCTTTATTAACGCATAACGGAAAGATTGACGACGAAATTGGCAAATCGCTTGACATTATTGCTTTCAATCAATATTTAGGCTGGTACGGCGGTAACTTAGAAAATGCTGAAAAAACATTCTGGACTACACCATACAACAAACCTGTTTTCGTTTCTGAATTTGGAGGTGATGCAAAAGCGGGCTTTCATGGAGAGAAAAACGAACGTTGGACAGAGGAATATCAGGAATATTTATACATTCAGAATCTAAAAATGATTGAAAAGATTCCTCACTTAAGCGGGACAAGTCCATGGATTTTGGTTGATTTTAGATCTCCGAAAAGATTGCTTCCAGGTATTCAGGACGGTTACAATCGTAAAGGTTTAATTTCAAATGATGGTGAAAAGAAAAAGGCATTTTATATTATGCAGGATTGGTACGCAAAAAAGAGAAAGGAATATTAAAAAATTATTCTAACAGAACGTTTATCTGTAGAAGACGCACTCCAGTGCGTCTAACGTATTGTAAATGCCGCTGTGTAGACGCACTGCAGTGCGCCTCTACGGAAAATAGGATCGGAAATAGAATTGTTTTATCAAAACTGTTACCAATTCATTAACAAAAAACAAACTGTAAATTATATGATTTTTCTTCATTATTAACTTACTTTGTAGTTATTCTAAAAATTGTAATCCTATGAAAAAAATTTATTTACTGGCAGTTACATTGTTTGCTGCCTTTACAGTTCAGGCACAAGAAGTGGTGAAATTTGCTCCATTAGACAACAGCCCTGTTGATATTTCTTATTTCCCAAACAAGGCGGTTAAATTCAAAAAAACAGATAGTCCAAATCCGGTTATCAAAGTTACTTACGCAAGACCTTCTGCAAAAGGAAGAACTATTTTTGGCGATGTTGTAAAGTTTGGAGAAATCTGGAGAGTTGGTGCTAATGAAAATACAGAGATTAAATTCTACAAAGATGTAACTATTGGCGGTAAAAAAGTTCCTGCAGGATATTACAGTTTATTTGCTATTCCAGAAAAAGATAAATGGACGATCATTATCAATAAAGAATTGGATTTATGGGGAGGTTATGCTTATGATGAAAGTAAAGATGTGGTAAGAGTTTCAGTTCCTGTAAAACCAGTTTCTGAAGTTATCGAAGCCTTATCTATTGCCTTTACAACTCAAGGTAATGTAGCAAATCTTGTTATTGGTTGGGATAAAACAACAGTTGAATTACCAATTACGATTAAATAAGTTTTAATGATATATGCCACGAAGGCACAAAGTCGCAAAGTTTTTTTTAAGCTTTGCGACTTTTTTTGTTTAACCTCAAAAGACATTAAGATTTATGCAAGATCTTAAAGCTTTATCACGCAATCTTGTCATTTCGACGAAGGAGAAATCTCCGTAAGTAGCTCCGCAGTAATAATCCATTCTTTGTTGAGTTTCTCGCGAAGATTTTTCCTTCGTCGAAATGACAAAAATAAGGTTATTTCACAAAAAAAATCCCTTTAAGATCTTATTCTCAAAGGGATTATTGTAATTGTTTTATATGCTTAAACCTTTGCGGTCTCAATAATTTTATCCAATGTAATTGGTAAATCTCTAACACGTTTTCCAGTTGCATTAAAAACGGCATTTGCAATTGCTGGTGCCATTCCGACTAAAGCTGTTTCACCCAGACCTTTTGTTCCCATTGGGTTACTTATTGGGTCTTTTTTATTAACGAAGAACACTTCTTGTTTTTCTATATCTGCATTTACAGGAACATGATAATCAGCGAAATTATTGTTGATTGGACGGCCAAAACGATGATCGATTTCTAATGCTTCCATCAATCCCATTCCGATTCCTCCTACTGCTCCACCAAACATTTGTCCCGCAGAAGTTTTCTGACTGATTACGGTTCCAATATCAGCACAAGACACAACATGAGCCAATCTTATTTTACCCAAATTCGGATTCACTAATACTTTTACAAAATGAACCGAAAACGAATAAATGGAATATTTCTTCGCTTCTTCTGCAGCTTTAGAAAGATTTTCTACTTCAAAATCTTCTAATTTATTACTGCTTAAAAGTGCCGCTAATGTAACCGATTTAGATTTGTCTTTTTTAGAAGAAACTGCACCATTTTCAAAAGTTAAATCTGTAAGAGCGATTCCTTTTAAAGCAGGATTTTTGCTTCCCAATTCAATTATTTTATTCAGCAATAAATTACAAGCATCATGAACAGCAGAACCAACAGACGAAGTCGTTGCCGAACCACCTTGCGTTGGGCCTTTTGGCAATCCGCTTTTTCCCATTTCGATAACTACATTTTCAGCTGGCAAACCAATTACTTCGGCTCCAATAGCAGTCATCATGGTTGCCGTTCCGGGTCCCATATCATTTACACTGCATTGCAATACCAAATCTCCATTAGCCAAAAATTTTGCCTTTACAGAAGTTGGGCTTCGATAACAGCCGAAAGTTCCAGTTCCCATTCCGTAACCCACTAGCCAGTTTCCTTCTTTAACAGAACCGGGTTCATTTTTGCGGTTTTTCCAGCCAATACGTTCCATTCCGCCTTCGTAACATTCTAAAAGAAATTTACTACTCCACGGTTTATTTTGTTCCTGATCTTTCTCGGCATAATTCAGTTTGCGAAATTCAATCGGATCTAAGTTTAATTTATAAGCCATTTCATCCATCGCACTTTCTAAGGCAAAAGAACCTGTCGCCTCGCCCGGTCCACGCATCCAGATTGGTGTGCACGTATCCAAAGGCACAATTCTGTAACGTGTCGAAACATTGGCACAATCATAAATAAATCGGGACATGTTTACGGTTCCTTCCATGAAATCTTCATAGCTTGAAGTCATTGCAACCGCTTCATGCGTTAATCCAGTCAGTTTTCCATCTTTAGTTGCCCCAAGCCCCATTTTCTGAATCGTGTAAGGTCTGAAACCAACATTGGTAAACATCTGTTCGCGATGCAGTACTAATTTCACAGGACGATTTAATTTCTTAGCTCCAATTAAAGCTGCAATTTCATACGGCCAAGTGTGCAATCCCATTCCGAAAGCGCCTCCAAGATATTCGGCGTGAACTTCAACATCTTCGACAGGCACTCCAAAAACTCCGGCAACACTTCTACGCGTTCCCTCGACACCTTGACTTTTTGTATATAAAATGGGGTTATTTCCCTCCCATTTGGCTATGATATTTGCCAGTTCCATTGGGTTATGCACCTCGGTTGGAATCGTATATTCGGTTTCTAGAACAACCTCAGCATTTTTATAACCGTCATGTTCACCACGATGGTAATCATTTCCTTTATCGGTTTCGACTTTCTTTTCTTTTTCAGCTGCTTTTTTAAGTTCTGTCGAATGCTCTTCTTTAAAATAATCGGCTTTAATTAAACTCGCCGCATATCGCATACGCTCAAAAGTATCGGCAATAACCAAGGCAATGGGCTGATCGTAATACAAAACCGAATCGTCCTTGAAAATCTGCAAGGGCTGACCAAAATTATGCTTATCTTTTGCTTTTTCGTAGCCAGCAGGTTTATCCACATTTAAATGCGTAATTACAGCCAAAACTCCTGGCGCCCATTCCGCTTTTTTAGTATCAATGGTTTTAATTCTTCCCTTCGCAATCGTACTTCCTACCAAACAAGCATAAACAACGCCTGCTGTTTTATATTCTGCCGAATAAGTCGCTGAACCCGTTACTTTAGCAAATCCGTCAACTCTATTAATATTACTTGTCTTGCTCATAATTTAATTATTTTGATGCTGCTATTGTAAGTGCTTCTGCTATTGCATTCTCTCCAAGCGTTATTTTAAAATTATTATCACCGAATCCTTTTGCCCCTTTCATAGACAAATGGCCTGCTTGTTTAAATAGATCTTCCGAAACTGTTTTTCCTTTCAGGAATTTTTCTGTTTCAGTCAATCGCCATGGTTTATGTGCCACACCTCCCATAGCCAATCTGACATCATTTATGGTATTGTTTTTTATATCTAAAGCCACAGCAACAGACACCAATGCAAAAGCATAACTCGTCCTGTCACGAACTTTTAGATAATGCACATTTTTAGTGAAATTATTATCTGGAATTTCAACAGCAGTAATCAATTCTCTGCTGTCAAGTGTATTGTCTTTTTCTGGTGTATTCCCAGGAAGTTTATGAAAATCAGTAAACTTAATTTCTCGTTTTCCTTTTGGACTATCTACCAAAACTGTTGCATCGAGCGCTGCCAAAGCCACACACATATCACTTGGATGAACGGCAATACAACTATCCGAAGTTCCAAAAACAGCCGCCATTCTATTAGAACCGCCAATCGCACCGCATCCGCTTTTTGGTACTCGTTTGTTGCAAGGCATATCGGTATTGTAATAATAAGAACATCTCGTTTTCTGCAGCATATTACCTCCAACTGTCGCCATGTGGCGAATTTGCTGAGAAGCTCCAGCAGCTAATGCTAACGCCAACAAAGGATATTTTTCTTTAATAGAAGCATCTTCGGCAACCTGACTATTTTTTGCCAATGCACCAATCGAAACTTTTCCTTTTAAAAATTCTATTTTCTTTAAGTCTAATCCGTTAATATCAACCAATTTATCTGGAGCGACAATATTCTTCTTCATCAAATCCACCAGATTTGTTCCTCCCGCAATAAACATGGAAGAATCATCTTTTGCTTTTCCCGTAATTGCCGAAGAAGATGACAAAGCTTTAATTATCTGAAAGTTTTTCATATTTCCTTTCCTCCTTCCTTCACTTCCGTTATGGCGTCAACGATATTATGATAAGCACCGCATCTACAGATATTACCACTCATATATTCACTAATTTCTTCTCTGCTATTAGCATGGCCTTCTTTGATACAAGCAATTCCAGACATAATTTGTCCTGGAGTGCAATAGCCGCACTGAAAACCATCATGCTTGATAAAAGCTTCCTGCATTGGATGCAGTTTTTTTCCTTTCGAAAGTCCTTCAATCGTAGTTACCTGTGCGTTTTGCTGCATTGTTGCCAAAGACAGACACGACAAAATTCTAGTTCCATTTACATGCACCGTACACGCGCCACATTGTCCGTGGTCACATCCTTTTTTGGTTCCAGTAAGCTGTAACTGTTCGCGAAGCAAATCTAACAACGTAGTTCTTGGCTCAATATTCAGATTGTGTTTTGTGCCATTTACTTCAATAGAAAGCGGTACTGTTTCTAAATATTCCGCTATTTTTTCATCCCATTTCTTTTCTGTAGCCATAACCAATGAAGGCGGCGTCAGGGCAAGGGCGGTAAAAAGTCCTGATTTCTTTATAAAGTCACGACGCGAATTGGAATCTTCGGGTGTTACTTTATTCTGATTTGTTTTTTTAGAAGCCATTCAGTCTATTTGTTAAATTAGCAAATTCGCTTTTGTCAATCTAACAAATTTAGCGATCTTATGTAAGAAAAAATTATAAAATTCAAACATTACTCTTATTTAGAATAATTACAATTTCTTTCTTTTTTTAACCGCAAAGAGCGCAAAGGATTTTCGCAAAGTTCGCTAAGTTATTTTTCTCTCGCAGATTTGGCAGATAATGCAGATTTTGAATACGATGAAAAGATTTACACAGATTCTTTATGATAGAAATAAATAAAAAATCTGTTTAGATCTGCAAAATCTGCGAGAAACAAAAATTATACACATTAAAATTTTGCGTTCTTTGCGAAAACCCTGTGCGCCTTTGCGGTTAATTTTTTCACGTAGATTAATTCTGAAATTGTATTTTTACTGAACTAAGCCCAAATTATGCCACAACAAGAAATCATTTATCTTGATAATAATGCCACGACCCGTGTTGATGAGCGAGTTTTGAATGCAATGCTTCCATATTTTACTGATTTGTATGCGAATTCAACAGGAACGCATTTAGCGGGATTAACGGTAAAAGAAGCTATTGAAAACGCCGCATGGCAAACGGCAGATTTAATAAATGCCGATGCGGAAGAAATAATATTTACTTCGGGCGCGACTGAGGCAATTAATCTCGCAATTAAAGGTTTAGCCGATCAAAACCGAAAACATATCGTTACCATTCAGACCGAACATAAAGCGGTTCTGGAAACCTGCCATTTTATGGAAAGCATTGGTTTTGAAGTAACTTATCTCCCAACTCATTCTGACGGACTTATAAGCCTTCAATTTTTAGACGAAATAATTACAGATAAAACACTGGTTTTCATAGGAATGTTTTCTAATAACGAAACTGGTGTCATACAAAACATCAGTGCAATTTCTAAAATATTGAAAGCTAAAAATGTGCTTTTTATGTGCGATGCTACACAGGCTGTTGGAAAAATTCCTGTTGATGTAAAAAAACTCGGAATTGATCTTTTGACTTTATCCGCACATAAATTTTACGGTCCGAAAGGAATTGGTGCTTTATATGTTTCGGCGAAAGCCAAAATAAAGTTATCTCCTCAAATTCTTGGAGGCGGACAACAAAGAAAATTACGAAGCGGAACGCTAAATATTCCCGGAATTATAGGTTTAGGAAAAACATCGGAAATTGCTGTAAATGAATTAGAAAAAGATCAAAATAGAATTTCTCTATTAAGAGACAAACTTGAAAAAGGTTTGTTGCAATTTGAAGGTTCTTTTGTAAATGGAAATATAGAAAACAGAATTTACAATACTTCTAATATTTGTTTTCCAGGCGTGAATTCAGAACAGCTGATTTTGGCTTTAGGAAATATTTCTGTTTCGAATGGCGCTTCTTGCTCTGCAGTTACTTCTAAGCCTTCTCACGTTTTAAAAGCCATGGGATTGTCTGATGAAGAGGCTTTGAGTTCGATTCGTTTTAGTTTAGGAAGATTTACTACTTTTGAGGAAATTGATATTGCTATTGAGCGTGTTTTGAGTCTCGCTAGGCAGTTTGCCACGAAGACGCTAAGGCGCTAAGTTTTTTTCTTTTTTTATACTTTTAATCTCGCAAAGCCGCGGAGACGCAAAGTTTTTATGAATTGCTTCCTGTTAGTCTGCCACGAAGGCGCTAAGGCGCTAAGTTTTATTTTTTTTTATACTTTTAATCTCGCAAAGTCGCGGAGACGCAAAGTTTTTATGAATTGCTTCCTGTTAGTTTGCCACTAAGGCGCTAAGACTCTAAGTTTTTTTTCTTTTTGTATGTTTTAATCTCGCAAAGTCGCAGAGACGCAAAGTTAATTTTTGTCATCCTGACGAAGGAAGGATCACACTAGAAACTCCATAAAGTAAATCCTCAATCTTTGTCAACTCCCGCGTGTGATCCTTCCTTCGTCAGGATGACAAACTGCATCTAGAAAAGCCGTGTAAAAAAACTTTGTCACTCTGCAACTTTGTCCCTTTGCCCTTCGCTTCTCTGCAACTTTGCGAGATTAAAAAAAATAAAACTTAGCGCCTTAGTGCCTTTGTGGCAAAATCAAGAAATCAACTTAGAGTAATCTTCCTCGGTATCAATATCAATATTCCCTTTTTCGAAAAGAACTGAAACTACATCTTCAGCATATTTTTTAATGAGCTTTTTAGCGCCTTCTTGTCCTTTTAGCTCTAGAAGTTCTTGAAAGTATTTTTTATGAAATAAAACTGGCGTTCCTAAAGTTTCAGAATAAGCTGAGGCTGCGATTCCTTTTTTGGTTTTATTAGACTCAAAAATTAAATTTTCAAAGACAGAAACCGTTACAAAAGGCTGGTCGCAAACAGCTAAAATGCATTGTTCACAATCTGGATTTAAAAGCAATAATTCCTTAATTCCTTTTACAATTGAAGAAGACATTCCGTTTTCCCATTCCGAATTAAATGAAAATGTTATATCAGTTAAATTAAGCTCTTTTTCAATTAAATCATGGTTTGAACCTGTCACGACTATTACAAATGAATTTTCAACCTTCAAAGCTTCTGAAACGGTGTTTTTCAACAAAGTCGATTCTTTATATTCCAGCAATTGTTTGGGTCTGCCTAATCTGGAAGAATTCCCCGCCGCCAAAATAATAATGCCTGTTTTATTTTGATATCTATTCTCCATAATGAATTTCATCATGAATTTTCCCTTCTTTATATTTCAGCGACGTTCCTATTCTTTCTGAAGCTACAGCTTTTATTTCGGAAACAATCGACAAAGCAATTTCTTCTGATGTTTCTGCGCCAATATCGAGCCCAATTGGAGTATGAATTCTTTTCATCTGCTCTTCGCTTACTGTAATTCCTTCGATCAAAAGATCGTCTAACATTCGATTGAATTTTGACTTCGGACCTAAAATTCCGATATAATGAAAATCGGTTTTTAGCAGCTTTTTCAAAACTGCTAAATCGTATTTGTAATTGTGTGTCATCAAAGCAAAATAAGTCTGATCGTCAATCACAATATTCTCTAAGAATTGTTCTGGATTTACCACCGAAATTTGATCGGCTTTAGGAAACCGTTTTTTAGTTGCATGTGTTGCGCGTCCTTCGCCAATAGCAATTTTCCAGCCTAAAATTGAAGCCATTTTTACTAAAGGCTGAATATCGTTTCCTGCGCCAGCAATTACAAGCGAAATAGAAGGTTTTATGTATTCGATTAAAGCTTCGTTGTCGTTTTCTTCCTGAAGTTTTTTCACTACAGAAGTTTTAGTTTTCAGCACTTCTTTTACATCCGAAATTAAATTTAAAACTTCCTTATTATGATTTAAAACAGGACTGTCTTTTCTAAAAAACAAAGTTGTTCCAATCTGAAAAGCATTTCTTTTCAAAGAAAAAACGGTTACAATTACAGCTTCTTTTCTTTCTAATTCCAATTGCTGCAAAAGCTCGATTGGATTATTTGGAATCTCTTCATCAATATATTCAAAAAGAATATGAACGATTCCGTTGCATCCGAGCTGTAAACCAACTTCCGCATCATCTTCGTTATTCGTATTGTAAGTAACTAATTTATTTTGTTTTTGATGGATTGAAAGAAGTGCTTTTCGTAACGCGTCGCCTTCCAAACAGCCGCCACTTATTGCACCGGTCAATTCTCCATCTTCTGTAACCAGCATTCGAGCGCCAGGCTGTCGATATGACGAACCTTCAACTTTAACGACCGTTGCTAGAGCTGTTTTTTTTCCTTCGGATTTTGCTTGCGAATAGGCTTTCAGAATTTCGTTGATTTCTTTCATAGATACTTCTTCATCAATAGAAACTTAATATTGATGATACTTTTTATTAGCCTAAAAGTAAAAAAATATTACAAACTTAAAGACTGCAAAGTCATTTAAGTTTATAATATTCTTTTTGAAAAGTCTTATTTAAACTGCCTAAATTCTTTTATTCATTTAATTCTAAAAAATAATTCAGCTTAGACTTTATTATTTTTTTGTTTCTGTCTAGCAGATATAGTTTTTCGGGATTTTTACTGTAATAACCGTAATAAATCTGATCTTTTTCTGGTTTATCCCAGTTTAAGATATAGATTGTTCCATCAAGATCTTTCTCTAAACCTCTTTCGGTATTGATAGTACCTTTTTCTTTAAAGTTTTTTTCAGGCTGTTTCCCTTTGTATGTACTAGATAATTGAAATGTATTATCTGCAATATCAATTTTTAAAACCGTTTCTATTCCTTCACAATCTGCACATGGCAGCGTTCCTTCATAAACAGAAATAGTATCATCTGGTTCGTTTTTTTCATTACTAGCAATAGTATCTGTCAAAACAGCATTGTTTCCATCTTTACCATTTTTAGAATTACAAGATGCTATAAGAGCCGATGCAAAAGCAAGAATAATTATTTTTCTCATAATATTTTTTTTATCAAATATAAGGAATATTCTTACTCTATTAATAACTTTAAATTTTAAATCTACAGCGATATCACTCCCATAATAATAGCAGTCTGTACGGCCTCGGCGGTATTGGTTACCTTTAATTTTTCAATAATATTTTGTCTATGGCGTCTTACAGTGTAAACCGAAATATGCATTTCTGTTGCAATTTGTTGGCTTTTATTTCCTTTTGCTACACTAGTCAAAACTTCTATTTCTCTTTTTGAAAGAATATTTTCTGTATTGTTTTTATACTTTTCTGGTTCGATTACCTCGCCTGTTTGAATATTAAAAATTTTTCCTTCAATTCCATTTCGAGGCTGCAAATCTGTTGAAGGCAGATATAAACATAAGGCAAGAGAAATACTTCCGTTATTGAATGTGTTCAAATAGATCGTTCGGTGATTTATATACGTAATTTTATCGTTAGAATCTTTCATTCTCAGACGACTCAAAGTGCTGTAATTACTATATTCTTCTTTTGGAATTTCTTTTAAAAACTGATAAAAATTGAGTTCTAAAACGTGACGCTCAACCAAATCGTCTGAATTGATTTTAGTAAAAATACATTCTTCGAAGGCAGAATCAATTACCATATTTTCATCAGGAAGTCCGAAGATAGAACCGAAACTTCCGGCATAAATATAACTTTTATCGGATTGATAATCGGATAAAACGGCTACACATTGCTCTATTTTGACATAATTGATAACAAATTGTTTGTACATTTCGATATCATTTGATTCTCCAATTTCAAATTTTTGTTCTAAAAACGTAGTCATTAATTGGTTTTCTATTGAAGAATTTTGAGGCATTATAAAGTATAATTGGTTAATTTTAGGTATTGCCTCTTTATTGAAGCCATTCTATTTTTGGAAAACTAAAAATATCACTTTCTATCCCAAAAAAATAATCTATGAAAACATTTTTTTACAACGCCATTATCCTCCTTGGTCTTTCTGCTTTAACGAGCTGCAATACTAAAAACGAAACTGCAAAAACAGCCATGAAAGAAGAAACAAAAACCGATTCTGCATTTGTAAATGGTTCTCCTTGCAATATTAAATTATCTTCTATACATTTTACAAAAGCAGTGAACGGTGCTGATACTTTAATTAAAACCGAAGCTAACGAAAAAGTCATTTTTAAAGCTGGCGAGAAATCTGATTATTTTTCTGATCCAGACGGAAAATTGTCGAATACAACAGCTCCAATGCTTTTATCTGAAGTAGACAATACCAAACCTTTTACGCTTACCACGAAAGTTACGCCTGAGTTTACAGAAAAAGGATTATACAACGCAGGAGTTTTATATATTTATGTGAATGATAGTTTTTATCAAAAATTTTGTTTCGAGCAAGATGAAAGAGGAAATCATCGAGTTGTAACAGTTCGTACGATGGGTACTTCTGATGATAACAATCACGATATTGTAAAACAGCCTTTTGTTTACATGAAAATTTCTTCTGACACAAAAACAGTCGCCAGTTATTATTCGTTAGATAAAAAGAATTGGCAAATGGTTCGTTTATACAAAAACAATTATCCTAAAAAAATCTGGATGGGAATTAGCACACAATGTCCTGTCGATAAAGGAACACAAAGTATTTTTGAAGAAATTAATCTGGAAGAAAAAAGTGTTTCTGATTTTCGCTTAGGAATCTAATCTTGATCTTTTAAGTTATTGAACAAAAACAAATTGTTATTGTTAACATAATTATTTTTTCAAATTGACGTATGATTTATATTACTAAGTTTTGTATTTTTATCTATAGCAAAATAAATATTACCTAACTTTAATAATAAACTACATGGGAAAATTTGTAATTACTACTAGAGCTAATGGAGAATTCCAGTTCAATCTAAAAGCTGGTAATGGCCAAACCATTTTAACAAGTGAAGGCTATACTACAAAAGCGGCCTGCAACAATGGAATTGAATCTGTTAAAAAAAATGCCCCAGACGATGATCGTTATGATAGATTAGAATCTAAAAGCGGAAAACCTTATTTTAATCTAAAAGCTGGAAATGGCCAGATTATTGGTTCTAGTGAAATGTACGAAAGCGTATCTGCAAGAGAAAACGGAATCGAATCTGTTAAGAAAAATGCTCCAGATGCAACAATTGATGATCAGACAGCTTAATTAAAAACTGTTTTAGAAATAAAGAAAAGCGAGGTACAATGCCTCGCTTTTTCTTTATAAATATGTGGTTTATTAATCCAATAAAAACACAATCAATCCTCTTGCTCCATGTGCACCAAGAACCAAAGACTGCTCAATATCGGCTGTTTTTGACGGACCTGCGATGAAAGTTCCAAAACCATATTCCATGTTTCCAATTCTCTGATAAGCCTGCTGCATTGTTGGAACAAGATCTTTTTTATGAACGATAATTGCTAAATATTGTGCTATGAAAGGCGCTACTCGCTGTCCTAAAATATCATCTGTAACCCAAAGTCCGCTATTTTCTGCAACTCCAAAATGTGCTTTTACAACCGTTAATTCAACATCTTGAAGCGAATGCGGATCTACTATTTTCCAATCTAAAGAAGCAATCTCAGAAAGTTCTGGAAGCGTTGTAATTAATCGTTTCTCCAGATTGTAATTCGATTTAATGTAATTGATGATTTCATTATAATCAGCAACTTCTACAGAATCTCCACCAATTCCTTTTAAAACTGTTTTGTAAGTTTCTAAAACATCAAATTGCTCAGAACCTAAAAGATTTAAATCTGGCAGTTCTGAAACCTCATTAGGCTGATTCAGTTTTATTCTTTTTAAAATTTCGCCTTTACTACTCATTCTTTTTATTTTTAGATTCTTTCGCCTTTTTCTTGTACCATTCTCTAAAAGATTCTTCTGGAACATCTGGCATTTCGCGCTGATCGTACCATTTATTCATTTTATTATTGACCATTCCTGGAACGTTCTTCATTACAAATCTTCCCGATTTTCCAGCAATATTAAAAACTGTTGGATTTGCCAATACCGTCGCCATCGTTTTCATCGCAACCGTTTTGGCAGTTGGCGTATGTCCTTCTTTTACCAAAACCTGACGCCATTTGTACAATTGATCGTGAATATCAATTTTAACGGGACAAACGTTGGTACAAGAACCGCAAAGCGTACTTGCAAAAGGCAGATCTGCATTTTTGCTCATATCTAAGTTTGGTGCCAAAATAGAACCAATTGGTCCCGCAACCGCATTATGATAACTATGTCCGCCGCTTCGTCTGTAAACTGGACACGTGTTCATACACGCACCGCAACGAATACATTTTAGCGAATTTCTAAAATCTTCTCTTCCTAATTGTGTACTTCTTCCGTTATCCACAATTACGATATGCATTTCTTTGCCATCTCTTGGTTTCTTGAAATGACTTGAAAAAGTAGTAATAGGCTGTCCTGTTGCGCTTCTTGCCAATAATCTCAAGAAAACGCCTAAATGTTCTCTTTTCGGAATCAATTTCTCAAATCCCATACAAGCAATGTGAACGTCTGCTAAATGCGCGCCCATATCGGCATTTCCTTCATTGGTACAAACCACAAATTCTCCAGTTTCTGCAACCGCAAAATTGACTCCGGTTAAAGCCACTTTTCTAGTCAAGAAAGTATTTCTCAAACTATGGCGAGCAGATTCTGTTAAATACTGCGGATTGAAATTTCCTTTTTCGGTACCTAAATGTTCGTGAAACGTTTCGCTTACATCTTCTTTCTTTAAGTGAATGGCCGGAAGTACAATATGACTCGGTGGTTCTTTACGAAGCTGTACAATATATTCTCCCAAATCAGAATCGATTACTTCAATTCCTTTTTCGGCTAAATAATCGTTTAAATGGCATTCTTCTGTAAGCATCGATTTGGATTTCACCATCTGCTTTACATCATGTTTAGCCATGATCGAATGCACAATTTCGTTATGTTCTTTGGCATCGGCTGCCCAATGTACAATTATTCCATTTCGTTGCGCATTAGCCTCAAATTCAACTAAATAATCATGAATATTAGAAAGTACATTAAATTTAATTTGAGAAGCGGTTTCACGCAAGAGTTCCCAATCTCCAATTTGATGTGCTGATTTATCTCTTTTAGCACGCACAAACCATAGCGTTTCATCATGCCAATTGACACGCTCTACGTCTTTATTAAATTTTGCTGCGGCTTCGCTGTGCTGTATTATTTTTTCTGATGACATCTTATAAAAGTTGTTTTTACCATTAAGACATTAAGTAAATTAAGCTAAACTTTATGAACTTATTTTCTTAGTGATGAAAAGAAAATTAAGTTTTAAAATTCACTTAAGTCTCTTATTTTTTTACCAATTAAATATTTAAACCAAGCTTTATGATCTTAAAATCTTAATGGTAGAAAAAAATTAGTTTTCGAGTGAATTTAATATTTCAGCAATATGAATGGTTTTGATTCTGCTTTTTTGCCTTTTTAGAATTCCATCCAAATGCATTAAACAAGACATATCTCCGCCTGTAATATAATCCACATCATGACTTTCGTGATCTTTAATACGATCTTGCCCCATTTTTACAGAAACTGCTTCTTCGGTAACGCAGAACGTTCCTCCAAAACCACAGCATTCATCTTTTCTGGTCAAAGCAACCAAATCAAGGCCTTCAATATTGTGTAGTAATTGTTCTGGTTTCGAGAAAAATGGTGCGTTCAATTCAGACATCTGCGAAAGCTTTAATCCGCGCTGACCGTGACAGCTTACGTGCATTCCCACTTTAAACGGAAATCTTCCGTCGATATGGTCAATTTTTAAAACGTCGGTTATAAACTCAGTAAGTTCATAAACCGTATTTCGTATTGCTGTTGCCTTCTCTTCTTGTTTTTCGTCATGCAAATGGTCTTTTACATGCAAAACACAACTTCCAGAAGGACAGACTATGTAATCAAATCCAGAAAAATTGGCAATAAAATTGGCGTCGCATACTTTTGTTAAATGCGCATAACCGCTATTGGCCATTGGCTGTCCGCAGCAGGTTTGCCCCATCGGAAATTCGACGTCACAACCTAATTTTTGTAGTAATTCGTAGGTTGCGATTCCTACTTTAGGATAAAATTGGTCGACATAACAAGGTATAAAAAGTCCAATTTTCATGTTGTAGTATTTAGTGTGTTGTTCATTTTGGCGTGTACTGTAAAAATGTAAAAAATACGTTTCTCAGCAAATTTACAACATACAGATCGTTTTTACCTAATGTTTATAGAATTTCAAATCAATTAAATCGTTTTGAATTGGTTTTGGATTCCAATTATCATGAATTGCCAACGCAGCTCCCAAAGCACTCGCCTGCGCCATCGAAGCAGCATAGACTTCAATATCTGGAAAAGCTTCTGCCAATAAATTCATATAAATTGAATTTTTACTGAAACCTCCATCCACAAAAATCTTTTTTACGGGACTGTTATGAATTACCAAATTGGTCGAAAAAACCTGCTGTTCTACCAAATCCAGCATTAATTGATGATAGGCTGTTTCGTAATTTTTATAATGCGAAAGGTCTCTTTTTTGAAAAGGACATTCTTTCAGAATATCAAAATTGTATTTTTTCGGATAGAAAATCTGATAGTTAAGCGCACGTAAATTGGCTACTATTTTTTTATCAAAATAAACTTCTTTGTACGTATCAACAGGAACATTAAAATGTTGCGCCAAACGTTTGGTTTGCACTTCGTGTTCATTTCCTGCAAATAATCGTGCTGCTTTTACAGGTTTTTCTGTGTACTGCATGTAACATAAACAATCGTTTTGCGATTCGTCAAATGTTAAAGGTTTATTATTGAATGGATTTAAAGAAATACTCCAAGTTCCTGTAGACAATAAGACAAATGGCTCAGTAAAATTAATTGTATACGGAATAATTGCCGATGAACTATCGTGAAGACCAACTCCAATTGCCAGATTATCGCGAGTCATAATGACATCTTTTCCAAAATGAATTGGTGGTATTTTATCTGAAATACCTTCTTCTTTCAGCCATTTATGATATTTCATTTTTTTGAAATTCCACAAATTGGTATGACAGCCAATACTGGTAATATCAGCGTATGCTTCATTCGTTAAAAGAAAACTTAAAAACTGCGGCAAGTGCAAGCAGTATTTTACTTTTTCAAAAATTTCGGGTTTTTCTTCTTTCAATCGGTAAATCTGCATTCCCGAATTTAAACTGCCCAAAACAGGAGAAGCTGTTTTTACAGCAAACTTTTTTTCTCCTTTGTATTTTTCATAGAAATGAGATTTTAATTCCTCTGGATAATCTTTTAGATAATTATACAGAGGAGTTAAAACTTTTCCGTTTTCGTCTATATAAACAAAACTTGCTCCGTAAGTGCTGAAATTGATGGCTTTTAAAACATAATCTTTAAGCTCTTTTATTTCAGATAATCGATCTAAAATCCAATTTTTAAGTACTTCGATATCTTCACACGGAAATCCGTCTTCGTCTTTGGTTTCTTCCAGATTAACCGATTTCTCCCAGACAATTTTATAATTTTCGTTAAATAAAAAAACCTTTTTGTTTGTTTTACCAATATCAAAAATCGCAACTACATTCATTCTTTTTAATTGTAAATTGTTAATTATCAATTGTCAATTTATAATTAACAATTAATAATTGATAATTATAATCCCGTTGCCATTGTTTTTAAACCTCTTTCTTCAATCAGATTTTGTCTTACTTGAATCGAACGGTATAATGCTACAGGGTTTAAAGCAGCTCCAGAACGAAGACGCGCTTCGGCAACTAATGCGCGAACATCTGTACGGAAAGCATTTTGAAGAATTTCTTGTGCTTTTACAACGTCATTTTCTTCTTGCGCTTGTTCCAATGCTTTTCTGTCTACAGAAAGTGCCTGAGCATAAGCAATCATAATCGCTTCAACAGATTGCAATAAATCTTCTAATGGATCTTTGATATTATGAGAAGCGTCGATCATCCAGCCTAAATCTTTGGCGTGATTCATTCCTCTTGCATCCATTCCTTCAACCAATTCATTAAAAATTAAGAATAATTGATATGGTTTTAAAGCTCCAGCTGTTAAATCATCATCACCGTATTTTGAGTCATTAAAGTGGAAACCTCCTAATTTGTTTTCCATCAATAATAAAGAAACAATCTGCTCAATATTAGCGTTTGGAAGATGGTGGCCTAAATCGACTAAAGTCTGCGCTTTGTCGCCTAACTTTTTAACATACGAATAAGACTGCCCCCAATCTGCTACAGTCGTAGAATAAAAGTTAGGCTCAGCACATTTATATTCTAAAAATAATTTCCAGTTTGAAGGCAATGCATCGTAGATTTCCTCTAAACTTTCTAAAGTATTTTGATATGCTTTTCTGAAGTTTAACTGCCCAGGGAAGTTAGAACCGTCAGCTAGCCAAATGGTTAAAGACTCAGAACCTAATTCGATTCCGTGTTTAATAACTTCAATATTATGAGCAATTGCTTGTTTGCGAACCGCTTTGTTTACATTTTGTAAAGAACCGTATTTGTAAGTGTGCTCAGAACTTGCTTGATCTTGAAAAGTGTTCGAGTTCATAGCATCGAATTTTAATCCATGCTGATTTGCAAGTGTTTTGATTGCTTTATAATCAGTCGGAATATCCCACGGAATATGAAGTGAAATGGCTCCCGAAGCATTGTTTAATTTGTGAAGCAAACCAACATCTTCAATTTTTTCTTCTAAAGAACGAGGTTCTCCTCCTCCAGCGAAACGTCCAAATCTTGTTCCTCCTGTTCCTAAAGCCCAAGATGGAATTGCAATTTGAAAGTCGATTAATTTTTGAATAATTGCTTCTGTATCATTTATTTCTGAGGCTGTAAAAACTAATTTATTCTGGTGTTTTTTGATTAAATCTTCGTTATGAGATTCGATGTGGTTTGATCCGATTAACATAGTTATTGATATTTTAATAGAGTTTACAAGATATAACTTTTATATTTCTAGTATATTTTTTTAACAAAATAGTGACGAAATTTTTGAAGCTGATTTTACGGATTCGCTATCGCGAAGACGCTGATTTTATTTTCTGGTTTCACGCAGATTTAAAAAGGATTTTAGCAGATAATGCAAATCTTATTTTAATCATCTAAAAATTAAAATCTGTTAGATCTGCTCAAATCTGTCTAAATCTGCGTGAAACAAAAAAACCCGTCTTTTTCAGCGTTTTCGCGATAGCGAATCCGAGTTATCTGCGTTCTATATCTTATGTGTTTTAAATATTTTTTGAACTTATAATTTCTATAGCTGTTAAACTCTGGTTGTACTTCACTTTTTTGTTAAGTTTTCTTTGTTAAAGCGAATTGTTATAGGCTAAAAAAATCTAACGTTCGAAAGAATCGAACGCTAGACCACAAAAAACCACTTTTGCTTAAACAAACTTATATAAAAAACCTAAACAATCTTTATCTATAAAAGCCCATGGCTACGCCACCATCTACGTTTAATGCGTTTCCTGTAGATTTACCAAGTAAACCTCCAACAAAAGCATAACAAGCGTTAGCAATATCATCTGGCAATATGATTTCATTTAATAACGTACGTTTTGCATAGTAAGCCGGAAGTTCTTCAACTGTAACTCCGTATGCTTTTGCACGACCTTCTGCCCATCCGCCAGACCAAATATTAGAGTCTGAAATTACAGCGTCAGGATTTACTGTGTTTACACGAATTTTATCTGCTCCAAGTTCTGCAGCCATTAAACGTGTTAAGTGTGCTTGCGCTGCTTTTGCCGAACCATAACCAGGATTATTCGGACCAGCAACTACAGCATTTTTAGAAACGATATTTACAATATCTCCTCCAAAACCTTGTTTGCGCATTACTTCGATTCCAGCTTTAGAAACAATAAATTGTCCCTTAACCAGAATATCATATAATCTATCCCACTCTTCAAGAGTATGTTCTGCAATAGATTTAGAAATACTAATTCCAGCATTATTCACCACAATGTCAACACCTCCAAAAGCTAAACAAGCTTCATCTAATGCTTTTTCTGTGCTTACTTCGTCTGTAACATTCAATAAAGTGCTAGAAACGGCATCTTTACCAAAAGCTTTAATAAACTCAGCAGATGCACCTTGCAAACGCTCTTCGTTAATATCGTTGATTACCACACAAGCACCTTCTTGAGCGAATTTTTTAGCGATAGCTTTACCAATTCCGCCCGCAGAACCAGTAATTAAAGCTACTCTTCCAGACAATGCTTTTGGTTTTGGCATACGTTGTAATTTAGCTTCTTCTAGTAACCAATATTCAATATCAAAAGCTTCTTGGTGCGGTAAAGAAGTATATTCTGAAACTGCTTCAGCACCTTTCATTACGTTTACTGCATTGATATAATATTCAGATGCCAAACGCGCCATTGTTTTATCTTTAGCAAAAGTGAACATACCAACTCCAGGATATAAAATTACAACCGGGTTTGGGTCACGCATTGCTGGCGAGTTTGATTTTTTACATGCATTGTAATAGTCTTTGTACATGGCACGGTAAGCCTCAAATGCAGGAGCTAATTTTGCTTTTACAGCGGCAACATCAGATAAATCTTCGTTTGGATCTAATTCTAAAACCAATGGACTGATTTTAGTTCTCAAAAAGTGATCTGGGCAAGAAGTTCCCAATGGAGCTAATTTTGAAAGATCATTAGAATTAATGAATTCTAAAACTCTTGCATCGTCTGTATAATGACCAATCATCTGACGCTCTGATGAACAGAAACCTCTTAAGATTGGAGCTACTTTTGCTGCTTTCAATTTACGATCTGCTTCTGGAAGACTATCGATTTTTTTACCTCCAAAAACTGGACGTGTTTTTCCGTAATTATCTTCTAAGTAAGAAGCACATTTCTCGATTACTTCCAGCGTATTGATATAACTATCAAACGCAGTATCTCCCCAAGTAAATAAACCATGAGAACCTAACATGATTCCGCGTAGTTTTTTACCGTTTTTTTCTGCTTCTTCCAAACAAGCTCTCAACTGAAGACCAAGATCAAATCCTGGACGCTGCCAACCTACCCAACCAATTTCTCCGTTAAACAATTCTTCTGTGATTTTCTTTCCATCTTTAGCAGCAGCGATAGCAATTGCCGCATCTGGATGTAAGTGATCGATATGTTTGAACGGAAGAAAACCATGTAATGGCGTATCAATAGAAGGTGCTTTAGAAGCTAAATCGAAAATACAGTGGTTGAACAATTCTACCATTTCATCTTCAAACTCAATACCTCTGTAAACATTTTCAAGGTTACGAAGTCTGTCCAAATACAAAGCTGCACAACCAGATTTTGTCAACGTTCCAATATCACCGCCAGAACCTTTAATCCACATTACTTCAGAAGATTCTCCCGTAAGAGGATCTTTGTCTGTAATTTTCACAGAAGTGTTTCCACCTCCATAATTGGTCAATCTTAAATCAGCCCCTAACAAGTTAGAACGATAAATAAAAAGCGCTACTTCATCACCTGCTAATGCGGCTGCCTTAGCTTCATCCCAAAGGTAGCTTACATGCTTAAAATTCATATTATTAATTGTGTTTGTATTCGACATATAGTATTTTAAATTATTTCTTGTATTTATAATGAGTTACCAATTCCTACCAAAACGATTGCAAGCATAATAAGTCCGATTCCCCAGAAAAAAGTCCTTAAAGTTCTTTTAGAAACTCCTTTCCATTCTTTCAAATAAAATCCCCAAAAGTTTGCTGTTAAAATGATGGTCGCCATATGCAGAATCCATGAACTGGCACCATTTCCAAGTTTGCTTTCTCCCATTCCGTAAAAGAAAAACTGTAAAAACCACATGGTTCCAGCAAGAGCAGAAAACAAGACATTTTTAGTTATTGGAGTCGATTTATCGGTGTAATTTTTAATTGATTTGTTTTTAAAATTTAAATAAAGACACCAGATAAAATTGGACGTTAATCCTCCCCATAGCAAAACCACATAAGTCACGTTGTTTTGAAATAACGGATTTGCACCATTTACTACTGCATGTTCTGCCATAGATTTTCCAGCTTCGATTCCGTAATTAAAGAAGGAACTCAAAATTCCTGAAATCACGGCTACGATCAACCCTTTTACTAAGTTGAAGTCTTTGTCTTTATCTTCGTGACCTGTTGCAAAATCCTTTTCTTTCAGCATTCCTGCTTTTCCAGAAATGGCAATTCCGATTAGATATACCACCACACCCAATAAGACAATCTGACCGCCAGTATTAGTAAGCATGTGAGAAAACGAAATCTTACCCTCTGTTGGAACAATATCATAATAAATGGATGGCACTAAAGCTCCAAATGCAGAGCAGAATCCTAACGTAATTGAATTTCCCAAAGACATTCCTAAATAACGAACGCCCAAACCATAAGTTAAACCGCCAATTCCCCAAATTAACCCCATTGTAAAAGTGAAGGTTTTTATTGATGGAGAAGCTGCTGCAATAATTTCTGTAAAATTTGGAATCGTTAAGTACGCTGCAATTGGTGGCACGATCAGCCAAGAGAAAAATCCTCCTACAAGCCAATAGCTTTCCCAAGCCCAGTCTTTTACTTTTTTAAAAGGCATATAAAAACTACCTGAAGAAAATCCTCCGATAGAATGAAAAATGATTCCTAATAATGATTCCATTTAATAAATTTTAGTTTTTGGTTTGGTAGATAGTGATTTGGTTTTGTAAAATAAGAGAATGTCAAAAACAAAACTGTCCTGTACTATCCTTTACGGATTTTATATTTTTTGTTAAAACTAAAGATTATTAGAAATAACGGCTTGCAATTATTGGGTAAATAAATTTAAAATGGCTATTTTAGCAATCGATTTCGTAATTATTGATTCTTCATTAAGGTCAAAATTTAGAAATCATAAAAAAAAGATTACAAGCCTTGACGAATTCTCTTTTTTATGACCAAAATGATTCTGTGAATTAGATTCTTTTTGAAAGAAGAGATTTTTAAAAAAATTATTTAGAATTAAAATGAGTTTCGCTAAAATGCGAAATAAATTTCCTCACAATGAACATGATTAAACTTATTAAAATAGACGAAGACTCTCGAGTTCCCAAATACAAACAAATTGTTGACTCTATTCTGCAGAACATCGCCAACGGAAATTTAAAAATCAATCAAAAAATTCCTTCTATAAATAGTTTCAGCGAAGAATTCTATATGTCTCGTGATACTGTTGAGAAAGCCTATAATATTTTAAAAGAGCGAAAAATCATTTCTTCCATTAGAGGAAAAGGCTATTACATTACTCGAACAAAATTGGAATCTAAGGTCAATATTTTATTCTTGACCAATAAATTGAGTTCGTATAAAATGAAAACCTACAGCTCATTTATTGATACTTTAGGCGCAAATGCACATGTTGATCTTCAAATTTATCACTGTGATGAGACTTTATTCTTGAATATCTTAGATAAGTTTGAAGGTGCTTACGATTATTATGTCATTACAACACACTTTAAAACAGATGAATTAAAACATTTGAGCTTTACTGATGATGTTGTAAATGCCATTAAAAAAATCCCACAAGAAAAACTGGTTGTTTTAGACAATATAAAATTAGGAACAGGTAATGATGTCATTAAGATTTACCAGGATTTTGAAAATGACATTTATAATGCCTTAAAAGAAGGTCTTTCTAAAATATCTAAATACAAGCGTTTAATTCTAGTATATCCTGATAAAGCGGTTTATCCTTATCCGAGAAGAATTTTGCACGGATTTAGAAAATTCTGTGTGGAACACGAAATCAATTTTGAAATTCTGAGTGAAGTTTACGATGATATGATTCTTAAAAAAGGAGATTTGTTTATTACAATCGAAGAATCTGATCTGGTCAACTTAGTAAAACAGATTCGCGATGAAGAGTTTGTTTTAGGAAAAGATATAGGTGTCATTTCATACAACGATACCCCTTTAAAAGATTTACTTGGCATTACTGTAATGTCAACCGATTTTAATGTTATGGGAGAAACCGCTGCGAGAATGATTTTGAACAAAGAAAAAGGTCAGGTAAAAGTGCCTTTTAATTTTATTGATAGAAATTCGATTTAATCTAAGATGCTAAGCTTCTAAGATACTGAGATACTGAGATATTGAGATACTAAGATACTGAGTTTTTTTTCTTAGCGTCTTAGAAGCTTAGCATCTCAGAAACTTAGAAACTTAGAAACTCATTTTTTATCATATGGAATATATTGATCCCATTCCCATGGCGTGTAGGTGTCTTTTATTCCTGTTTCCAGTAAATACTTAATTATTTTTCCCGTTGGATAACTGTTCGACATGATGACCATTGCAGTTCCTTTGTCTTGAAAAACAATTCCGTAGTGTTGAAAACCTGAACCTTGCCCTTCTTTAAAAGCGCCATAACCATACGGGCTTTTCACTAATCCCCAACCTAGGCCGTATGAAAGTTCTGTTTTGTCATTCCAGTTTCCATCTTCTAATGCTCCTGGTCCGAACTGATTTTTAGAACGAATGCGAATCTGCGGACTAAACATTTCTTTGTATGATTTAGCATTCAATATTTTTTTATTCAAAATTGCAGTTATAAACTTGCTATAATCTTCTATTGTAGTTTCTAGCGTACCTGCTCCTCTCGGTGCATTGTCTTTGTCTTTTTCCTGCATTTTTCCGTTTTCATCATATCCGTAGGCATAATCTTTTTCGAATTTCTCTTGCCATTTATAACTTGAATTTGTCATTCCCAGCGGTTTAAATACTTTTTCCTGAGCCATTTCTTCTAAGGTTTTCCCAGTAATTTTTTCCAAAACTACTTGAAGATACGTAAGCCCTTCACCCGAATAACTGTATCTTGTTCCTGGCTCAAACTTAACTTTCAGCTTTTCATCAGATTCAAACCAACGCCAGTTTGGCAAGCCAGAAGTATGATCGAGACACATTCTGGCGGTTATTTTTTTATATTCTGGATATGATTTTAATTCTGTAAAATCTTCGTGCCATACTTTAAAATCATATTCATAAATTGGTTTCGGAAGATAATCCTGAAGTGGTTTGTCTAAGGTTATGACTCCTTCTTCTGCTAGTTTCATAGCTAAAACAGCAAAAACCGCTTTGCTCAAAGAAGCCCCATAAAGATTGGTCTGTAGCTCTAACTTCTTTTTGGTTTCGACATTACTAAAGCCAAAAGTCTTTATGTAAACAGGTTTTTTGGCATTAAACACGGCTATAGCCAATCCTTTCACATCGGCTTTGCTCATCAGGTTTTCAATAGTGGCGGTCAAACTATCGGTTGAAATTGTACTTCCGTCAAGCCTTTTTATGGTGGAATTTTGCGCTTGAGCAGGAATTATACTTATAAAAAAAATGATTAAAAGAAGATTTTTCATGATTTTAATTTATTAAGCATTAATTAATCAATTCACTCTACTTTCACACAAAGCCTTTTAAGCAATACGTTTACCTCAAACAACTTGATAATAAGTCAAGTAAAATGATTAAGAATTTTATAATTATTTTAAACCCCATTTTTTATTATATTTCAGTCCATATAATCATACAAATATATTCGGCAGAAAAACATAAGGCAATACTTATAAATAACCATTTTTATGAAAAACATAAAAGATGATTTGAGCAAACAGCTTTTGGAGCAAAAAAACTCAGGAAACTTAAATAATAAAAAGGTTTTAAAAACGTGTCAGGAAATGGCACAGAATTTTGCTGATTTAGAAAATGGCATTGCCGTTTTAAGTGATTTATACAACAATAAAAGCTATATCTATTCGGGAAAAATTGCTCAAGAACTTGAGATTTTTAAAGAAGATCAAGTGCAAGAAATTGAGAGCATTTGGGAAGAAGAGCTTTTTGGCAAATTAAACTCAGATGATGTACTGCAAAAATACCTTTTAGAACTTCATTTTTTTCAGTTCATAAAAACGATTCCGACTGAGGAACGAAGAAACTTTTGTGTAATAAGTAAATTAAGAATGAATGACGAAACCGCAGGGAAATCTTTATTGCACAAAATGTTCTATTTTTCAAATCAGTACGAAGATGTAGAATTGGCACTTTGTTTTTATAATTTTGATTTTTCACTAGCTCTTGACTATGAAGGTGCAATAATAAATACTGCAACTGGAAATATTGTAAAACAGAATGTGAAAGAAAATGAATTCTTTCTTTCTGCACGAGAAAAAGAAATTCTTAAAATGCTTCAAGCAGGAAAACAAAGTAAAGAGATTGCAACCCTCCTATTTATTAGCATCAATACTGTAAGCCGTCATCGGCAAAATATTTTGGAGAAAATGAAAGTTAATAATACTGCGGAAGCATGCTCCATTGCCACGAAGCTAAAGTGGATATAGTTTTTTTTTTTAAGATGCTAAGGTTCTAAGATGCTAAGATTCTAAGTTTTTTTTAAAGTTGCTGAGAAATTCTTAATTCTTAATTCTTAATTCTTAATTCTTAATTCTTAATTCTTAATTCTTAATTCTTTATTCTTCATTCTTTATTCTTTATTCTTTATTCTTTATTCTATTAACAAATTCCTCGAAATAACAACCTTTTGAATCTCAGTTGTTCCCTCTCCTATAGTACATAATTTAGAGTCTCTGTAGAATTTTTCTACTGGAAAATCTTTAGTGTAACCATAACCGCCATGAATTTGAACTGCATCATTTGCGATTTTAACACACGCTTCTGAAGCATACATCTTTGCCATAGCTCCTAATGTTGTTACCGGTTTATGCTTTTGTTTCAAGAAAGCCGCTTTATGCAATAATAATTCTGAAGCTTCAATTTCTGTTGCCATATCCGCCAATTTAAAAGAGATTCCTTGGAAATTACTGATTGGCTGCCCGAACTGATGTCTTTCTTTCGAATATTTCAATGCAGCTTCGTAAGCTCCCTTTGCGATTCCTAAAGACAAAGCTCCGATAGAGATTCTCCCGCCATCCAGAATTTTCATTGCCTGAACAAAGCCTTCTCCAACTTCTCCTAATCTATTTTCATCTGGAACACGACAATTATCAAAAACCAGCTCAGCGGTCTCACTGGCTCTCATTCCTAATTTATTTTCTTTTTTGCCTGATGAAAAACCTTTCATTCCTTTTTCAAAAACAAAAGCCGTCATTCCTTTAGAATCACCTTTTTCTCCAGTTCGCACTACCACAACCGCAATATCTCCAGAGATTGCATGCGTAATAAAGTTTTTAGCGCCATTTACAATCCAATGATCTCCATCTTTAACAGCAGTAGTGTTCATTCCTCCTGCATCAGAACCTGTATTGTGTTCGGTTAGACCCCATGCCCCTATATGTTCGGCTGTAGCCAATTTTGGAAGCCACTTTTTCTTTTGTTCTTCGTTTCCAAAAGTTAAAATATGATTAGTGCATAAAGAATTGTGCGCCGCGACCGATAATCCGATTGAAGGATCTACTTTTGAAATCTCTTCTATTACGGTAATATACTCGTGATAACCTAAACCAGAACCTCCATATTCTTCTGGAACCAAAACTCCCATAAAGCCCATCTCGCCAAGTTGCTTAAATAACGGAATTGGAAAAATTTGCGCTTCATCCCATTCCATTATGTAAGGTCTAATATTTTTTTCTGCAAAGTCTTTTATAGACTGTGCGATCATTAGTTGTGTTTCGTTGTAATCAAAGTTCATGAGTTAGTTTCTTTTAGAACTCCAAATATAAACTAATTATTTTTGCTTTTTCAACAGGAAAATCTTTAATTTTTGCCAAATCCTCAATATTATTAAAATTTCCATTCATACTTCTATAGGTTACAATTTGTTTTGCTAGCCCATATTTGAAGTATGAAAATTGAGCCAATTCTTTTAATGAAGCATCGTTTACATTTATTTTCTTCAAGTTTGATGGAATTACAACTTTAAAATGAGCATTTAGTTCATTTATAACTTCAGGTGAAAGCCCCCAAATCTCTTTCATCTGCTCCATCGATACAAATGATCCAACGATTTCTTTCTGCTTCAAGATTCTCGAGGACAACCCTTCTCCTATCCCGTAGATTTTCATCAAATCTTCTTGCGTTGCCTCATTTATATTTATTATTTCTAACTTTTCTTTTTTCGGAAAGTTTTTTACAATGAATTCTTTTTTCTCGACACTATAGTTCTTTTTATTCTGTTTCCAATCTGGAAATTTAAACAAAGGAGAAATTTCCTTTAATAGAGAATCCGAGACTCCAGTAACCGCCTGAAAATCTTCTGCCGAGTTTACATATTTATTTTCTTTACGAAATGCCATTAAACGATCAATTTCTTCTACAGACATTCCGAGCTTATATCCTTTATAATCTGAAATAAAATTAGGATTGAAAAGATAGTCAGCTGGTTTTGCGCTTTTATTAGTTAATTTCTGTTGATCAATTTCTGACTGAAGTGCAAGCCACTTTTCTTTTTCAGAGTTTTTTGCTTCTGAAATACTAAAATCAGATAAGAAATAAAATAACTGCAGTCCTGTCATAATAAGAAAAAGCATAAAAATACCAATCCGTTGCTGTTTAGTAAAATGAAAATATTGGTTTAAAGACTTAAAATTCATGACGAAAATTACTTTTAAAGAATAACTTAAGAAAAATCCTTCAAATTTATCAAGAAAATTAGTAAGAAAAGTAACTTTTAAAAAATTATCGAATCTCTTATAAAAGTCCAATTAATTTAATGAATATCAATACTTACAGAATCTTTCTTACGAGTACCGTAAAAAAAACAAAGATTTTATAACTTAAAACATGATAATTGTTTTTATTTTTTCCAAAAAACAATACATTTGGCACTTAATAACAAATAAACCAATAAAATAATATGTCAATTTGGAGAGTTAAACCTATATCAGCCTTTGAGGCCGATATGAAAAAAAGTGATTTAAAGAGAGTCCTAGGAAAATGGAGCCTTACTGCCATTGGTGTTGGTGCCATTATCGGTGGGGGAATTTTTGTACTTACAGGTACTGGGGCTTATTATCATGCAGGACCAGCATTAGCTATTTCGTTTATAATCGCAGGTATTGCTTGTGTTTTTGCAGCACTTTGCTATTCTGAATTTGCTTCCATTTTACCTGTTGAGGGATCTGCTTACGCATATGCCTACGGTACTATTGGAGAAGTTTTTGCTTGGATAATTGGATGGGGACTAATTCTCGAGTATGCAATGGGATCGATGACTGTAGCGGTTTCCTGGTCCGGATACTTTAATAAATTGCTCAAAATATTTCACATTCACCTTCCTGATTGGTTAACCACAGATCCTGCAAGCTACACAGGAGAAGGTTTTTCTATGAATCTTCCAGCTTTCTTAATCGTTCTTTTAGTTATTTCATTGCTTATTAAAGGAACAAAAAGCGCTGCTAAAGCAAACAACGCAATTGTTATTCTTAAAGTATCTGCTGTAATCTTTGTAATTATTGCTGGTCTTTTCTTTATTAATACAGCAAACTGGAGCCCGTTTATTCCTGAAGCAACTCAGATTATTGAAAAAGAAACTACGCACAATGCTTACGGAATTGGAGGTATTATCTCTGGAGCTGCAGCTATTTTCTTTGCTTATGTTGGTTTCGATGCTGTTTCTACACAAGCTGGAGAAGCTATTAATCCTAAAAAAGATGTTCCTTTTGCAATTATCGCTTCTTTATTAATTTGTACTACTTTATATATCCTTGTTTCTTTAGTACTAACAGGAATGATGAATTACCAAGACTTTAATCCACTAGGAAAATATCCTGAAGCTATCAAAGCTCCTGTTGCTTATGCATTTGATATTGCAGGACAAGGCTGGGCTGGTTCTATTATTACTGTTGCCGCAACTATTGGTTTGGTTTCAGTATTAATGGTAATGATCATGGGACAATCTAGAATTTTCCTTGGAATGTCTAAAGACGGTTTAATTCCATCTGTGTTCTCTAAAGTAAACCCTATTTCTGGAACTCCAAAAACGAACTTAATGATTCTTGGAATCATTATCGCAACTGTTGCTGCTTTTACACCAATCAATAAATTGGCCGACATGACAAGTTTTGGTACTTTGTTTGCCTTTACAATGGTTTGTATTGCTGTTTGGATTTTAAGAGTAAAACAACCAGGATTAACCAGAACATTTAAAGTTCCTGCTTTACCAATTATTGCGGTATTAGGAATTGCAATCAATTCTTATTTAATTTTTAATTTAAGTAAAGATGCACAGTTATTATCTTTTGGATGGCTTATTATTGGTATAATTGTATACTTTGGATATAGCAAGAAAAGATCTAAACTTAACAATCCTACTGAAGAATAATAAATACAACTTCATAAAAAAAGCTCCAAATTTAGATTTGGAGCTTTTTTTTATAAATCAAATACCGATGTTCTTTTTGATCGAATTAAATCTTTTAGGCGAATCCAGAAAGCGAGAGTCAAGTAGACTCCAAACCCTAAACCCGCTGTAACAAAAGAAATGTAGATAAAAAACAATCGCACGCTTGTTACGCGCATTCCGAGTTTATCTGCTAATCTTGAAGAAACATGGAAACCATATTTTTCAAAAAAGAATTTAAGTTTTAAAATTGCTGACATTTCTATATTTTAGATTTAATACTTTAGATTTTTAGATTCCAGACTGCTCAGGATTACAAAAGTACAAATAATCTAATTATTTTTAAGCAGTTCTAATCCGATAGCACATTTTAGACAAGCCTTCCGCTCACAATATTCATTTTTAAGCTCCAATAATGTCTGACTTTCAAATGCAGTTTTAGATTGGATACCAAAAGAATTAAACTTATCCATAATGACGTTTTTCTCTGAAGTTACCTCATTTATAAAATCAATTAAATCTTCTGAAATTGATTCGCCCATAATATTCGAATAAGTAAATTGAAGCGGAATAATGGTATTTATAATCAGGAGATCTATAAATGATTTAGAAAGCGTTTTAGACTTCTTCAGGCTCTCTTTGTCAAATTGATAATGATTTTGCCAATATGAGCTTGCAGACACGCCCAGTAAACGATATACAGCGTCTACAGATTTTAAACCGATAATCTTAGAAAACAAATTTTGATGTTTATGGTATAATGCCGCCAATTGAGAAAGCCTGATTGTTGGAAAATTATCCGGACGAAGTTTAAAAAACTGCAGAGGTTCTGTGTACGTCTTTTCTATTTGATACTTATGCAATAAATAAAAATAACGAAACTTTAAATCTTTATAATACACATCTTCTTTCTCGACCTCCAACAAACCAGCAGTGCCAAAAAGGAGCGATTCTAAATTTTCAATTTCAAAACTTTCTTTTCTGATTACCGAAAACGGGATTGCCATCGAGATTTGCAGAAAGGAATTTCCATTCGTATTTAGTCCAAAATTCTTTGCTAGAAGGCAAAATAAGACCGCTTCCCAATCTTGATTGGTTTCTTCCAATAACTGAGCAATAAATTTAGATTTACGCTCTAATCGCTCAAAAAACAATCTTTCTTGCCAGTTTTTAAAAACAAATCTGTCTATCTCTTTTAATTGCCTTTCGCAGAAAATCCAAGTCTTTGGAGAAACCAATGCCTTATAATTTTCGATTACTTCTTTTGAAACATAATCTTTAAGAACTAAAACAGGAATTTCGGTATTGTTTTCTCTAAAAATAGCCGTGTCATTTTCCCAAACCACATGAAGAATAACATTTTTATAGGCAGGATCTTTCTCGTGATTGTGCAAATACCAATCTGAAGATTTCAAATGAATCTCCACATTGCCCGCCCATTTTTGGTTTCCGATTTCTATGTGAGCATTAAAAAAATCTGGCCCAGCAAGTTCTAGATAATCGCCAGTTTTAAGAATCGTTATCAATTCGCCTTGAACTGATTTTAAATTCAAAGAATCAAATTTCTTGAATTTCCAGATATAATGAAGAAAGTCCTCTTTCATTTTTAGATTTTATAGTAGAATTACAAAATCTAAAAGTAATTAATTTTTAATATTATTCTTACAAAATTAAAATTTTTTAACGAAGCATATATAATTTAGCACAAGCTCTTGCGTCTGACAAAGCTTCGTGGTGATTCAGCTGGATATTCATTTCGCGACAGCAATCACTTAATTTTGTTGGCTTTACGCCTTTAGCTTTGTAGATTTTAACTGTGCATTCCCACTTTGTGGCAATATTTAAATCGTCATAATTTAAGCCATGCAGGAGCATTGTTTTCATTAAAACATTTCGATCAAAACTTTCGTTATGCGCTACTACAACTTTATTTTTTAGCCTCTTTTCAATCTCTGGATAGATCTGAAAGAACGATTTTGCATTCATAGTATCTTTAGGATAAATTCCATGAACACGAATCGTAAAAGGATTATACTCGTTATTTGGCGGTTTAATTAAAGTGACATATTCGTCCACAATAATTCCGTTTTCGACGGTCACAATACCTACCGAACACGGATGATATCCTGTCGCAGTTTCAAAATCTATAGCTGTAAAATTCATTTTCTAATTTTAAAAGACAAATCCATAAATCTAATTGATTTACAACAAGATTTATGGATTATTTATATTTATAAGAGGCTTATTTTATTGCGCCAATAATATCATATTTAGTAATAATGTGATGGTGTCCGTTTCCTAAGTCAACCAAAACAGCATCATTTTCTTTGCTAAAAAGCTTTGAAACCTCTTCAATAGGTGTCCCTAGTTTCACAATTGGGAAAGGCTTGCCCATTACTTCTTTAATTGGTTTTTCGGCAACATTTTTATCCGCAACGTAGCTTCTAAATAAATCTGTTTCGTCAACAGAACCCACAAATCCATTGATATCAACAACCGGAATTTGTGAAATCTTATATTTACGCATACGCTCGATTGCATGCGACACTAATTCTTCGGTACGAACAACGATTAATTCTTTATCAATATGATCTTTAATAACGTCTTCTGCTTTTGTAATGTTTTCTTCTAAGAATCCGCGCTCGCGCATCCAGTCATCATTAAACATTTTTCCAACATAACGGCTTCCAGAATCGTGAAATAATACCACAACAACATCTTCTGGTTTAAAATGTTCTTTTAACTGTAACAGACCTTTTATACAAGCTCCCGCAGAATTTCCAACAAAAATACCTTCTTCAAGCGCAATCTTTCTAGTATAAACTGCAGCATCTTTATCGGTTACTTTTGTAAAACCATCAATTAGAGAAAAGTCAACATTCTTAGGCAAAATATCTTCTCCAATACCTTCTGTTATATATGAATAGATTTCGTTCTCGTCGAAAATTCCTGTTTCATGGTACTTCTTGAACACAGAACCATAAGTGTCAATTCCCCAGATTTTAATATTTGGATTTTGTTCTTTCAAATATTTTCCAACTCCAGAAATAGTTCCTCCTGTTCCAACTCCCACAACAAAATGTGTAATTTTTCCATCCGTCTGTTTCCAGATTTCAGGTCCAGTTTGCTCATAATGGGCCAACGAATTTGACATGTTATCGTACTGATTTACATACCAAGAATTGGGTGTTTCTTCTGCTAAACGCCTTGAAACCGAATAATAGGAACGTGGATCTGTAGGCTCAACATCTGTAGGACAAACAACAACTTTTGCACCAACAGCACGAAGAATATCCATTTTTTCTTTAGACTGTTTGTCTGAGATCACACAAATTAGTTTGTAGCCTTTTACAATTGCAACAAGCGCAAGTCCCATTCCTGTATTTCCAGAAGTTCCTTCAATAATAGTTCCTCCAGGTTTAAGTCGGCCATCTGCCTCTGCATCTTCAATCATTTTTACAGCCATTCTGTCTTTTACAGAATTACCCGGATTAAAGGTTTCGACTTTTGCCAATACTAACGCATCAATTTCAGCAACAATTTTGTTGAGTTTTACCAATGGTGTATTACCAATTGTTTCTAAAATATTATTTGAAAAGTCCATTTTTATTTAAGTTTATTTAGTGGTTCGAAATAAAAAAAGCCAGTTTTTATTGGAAGAAATTCCAAACCAGACCAAAACGCAGTACAAAATCACGATACGGATTATGAGGCGCTGAGTAATAATTACTTTGCGAAAACAAAGCATTAAAATGTTCCGCTTTTAAATAAAAACGTGTCTGGCGTATTCTGGCATTCACAAAGAAATCGAATGTTGCAAAACCACCGATTTTCTTGTCTTGCTGCACAAAAAATTCTGCAATAACAGGGTTATAATCATCTCCATAATATTTGGTAAGATAATTAAAGACAAGACCCGTTTGCATGAATAATGCTTTTTTAAAGAAATGATTCGAATAATAGAATGTATTTCTAGTTACAAAATCAGGTACATTTAAAACTAAATCTGACTGATCTACTTTTTGATACAAAAGGGTATTATCTAATGCAAAAGGTCCAAATTTGAATTCTCTACTAGCTTTTATTTCTAAATAATTAATCACATTTCCGTACTGCATCGGATTAACGATTTGTATATTAGCCGCTTTTTGCGCATCTGTCGCTACATCTGTAAAATACAAATGATCTTTTAATACCGTATACTGAACTTGTCCTGTTAGCCACGGAGTTGTAATTTCTGCACTTAACGAATTAATTTTTTCGTTTTTAAAATCATTTGACCAATTGTACGAAATCCAACTACTTTGGTATAAATTATAATTGTTATTAGGCAGTTTATTAATGTTACGATATCTAAAATCAAACTTAATTTCATCACTCATATCATAACGTAACTTAGCATCTAAATCAGAAAGCGATTCATTGGTGATTGATCTTGAATATAAAAATCTACCATTCCATTTATTTTTCTGATATTCGTACTGAGCACCAAAATTGTTAAACTGTAAATATAAATTGTCTGGAACAGCATTTCCATCTGCATCAACAATAATTCGTCCGTACTGGTAATTTGATCTATAATCGTCAACAAAAAATATAAATTTACCTAGTAGCGAATTTTCGTAAGCCGCTCCAACTTTATTATAAAGCCTTTCATATTTAGTTTGATCGTTAATATTGCTTGCAGCATAAGACTCGCCAAATCTTTGTACTCTACTAGTCGTTCCGTCGTCTGCAGTTACTGTAGAAATTACAGTTGGCTGCTTGTATTCATAATCTTTATACTCATAATTAAATTGATGTGTAAGGTATAAATTATTACTTCCGTCAGTTGGATTCACTCTAAAAGCATGATCAAAAAACAATCTTCTTCCTTTTAAGAATGATTCTGCATCGGTTAAATAAACCTGCAATCTTTGTCTATTTTTATAATCTTGACTATCACTTTCAAAATTGGCATCATTTGTTATACCGCCATTTTCCTCATTCAAAATATCCTGATTTGTAAAATGTGCATTTATCGCATAACGTTTATTAGTTGTGGCATAACTGGTTGTAATCCTTAAATTACCAGCACTAACCAATTGATTATTATAATCTCCTTCAGATCTTAAACCTCTATAGGCAATCGAGAAATTAAGATTTTTAGAGGCATTTAATGTAATAAAAGAATCTACATTCTGTCCTTTTTTTATAGTAGTGTTAAAAAACAATTCTGTAAGAGGCGTTGCGACAGAATAATACCTAATTTGATCTGCTTGCATGTAATTAGAATGCTTTCCGCTAAAACCAATTTCAGGATACGGAGAAAAACTTGTCAAACTATATTGAAGCGTATTTACAGGCTGTCCGATATTAGAAAACTCCATAAGACCAAAAAGATCTTTTCTCAGATGATTTTGCCTATAAGCACTTTTAAGTGTTAGCGACGTATCTGCATAAATAGTATCATGTTCTAAAGTGACAATTTTATACTGATCTATTGTTGCAATCTTTTGTTTTTTCTTTTTTACGGTATCAGTGACACTTGAATATTCTGTATTCATATCTAAATTATTTTTAGAAGCAGTTTTTTTTTCTTGCGAAAACAATAAAGTTGGAACAACTAATAGATATAAAAAAATGAATATTCTCATTTGATGGCTTTGTATAAATTTATTTTGACAAAATTTGCTAAGCAAAGGTAATATAAAAAGGTATAAACGAAAAAACATAATATATAATATGAAGCTTGAATCGCTTTGGTCTTTTGAAACGAAAACCCCGTATACAAAAGTATACGGGGCTCTCAAAAAAAATCAAAATATTTATTATTCTTATTCCCAAACTGGGTATAATTTACTTTGAATATCAATTAAATTGATATGGATTATATTCTAAATATTAGAATTTATCCCAGAACAATTTAGTATTTAATAAATCTCCTCCAATATCAGCAGATGCTTTAGTATAATTTGTTTTATTGATACTTGCTTCTACACCTGGATAAGTATATCTAACAGGAACAGTAAAAATAAGTTTGTTAATAGCTGCTTGAGGCGCTTTTAACACAGGGAAATCCAATCTTCTGTAAGATGTCCATGCTTCGTACCCTCTATTGTAAAGAGCGAACCATGCTTGATTACCAATTTTTTCTTTCCATGTTGCTCCACTTAAAGGATTATTGTAATCTACTTTTGGACTTGCAATGTAAGCATCAATAGCTGTAGTGCTAGTTACTCCCCAGTCTGCCATAGAAGCTTTAATCCCGGCTTCGTAATATACTTTTGCCTGAGCAGAACCCCCTGGAATTAAACTTTTCTCAGCAGCTTCTGCTAATAAGAAATTTAACTCAGCGAAATCAAAGATAGTTCCTGGGAAAACTGGATTGTTTAATGTAGACGTTATTTGTGAATAAGCTGTATAAACATTTGCCGAACCATAAGTTCCACCTGTAAATGTTCTTCCTGCAGGAATAACTGGAGCTGGAGCAGTTAAGTTAGTAAAATATTTAGGCATCCTTGGGTCACCACCAGGAACAACAGCGTCCATAGCAGAAACAAAAGGCTCAGCAGGAATAAAATCAAATCTCTGACTAGTTACTAAATCAGCATATAATGGATTTTGATTTCCTGATGTAGTTAAATAAGTCAATTTTGTATTGTCAGCATTACTCGTCAAAGCACCAGAAGCAAGAGCTGCTTGAACTTGAGTTGTTGCATAAGCTGGATCAACATCAGACATATTAACTGCCATTCTAATGATTAATGAGTTAGCAAATTTTGCCCATTTTGCATTACTTGCCGCATTACCAGAATAGATAATATCTGCAGAACCAAAGTTAGCTACTGTACTATTTGCTTTTAAAACTGCAGCAGATGCACTTAATCTTTTAATAAGATCTTGATAAATCGTTTTTGCATCGTCATAAGCTGGTAAAGGATATTTTTGAATATCAATTGCTTGTGAGTAAGGAACGTTTCCAAAAGTATCTACCAATACGCTATAAGCATAAGCTTCTAAGATATCGATAAGCGCTAATTTATTTTGTTTGATTGCTTCATCAGCAGGAGTTGCAGTAGTTGTTGCTGCAATCATAACTCTTGAATCATGAAAATCAGCTAATACATCTCTGTACAAAACCAAAAAGTGCGTATCTGGAATTTTTCTGTTTGTAATGTTATATTGGCTCTCATCTGGATAAGTTGTCTCTGTCCATTGCTGTGCAAATAATCTAAAAACGTTATTATTCACACTAGTACTAACCATTTGATCGACTAATTTCTTCTCAGCATTGGTAAACAAAAATTCCGCTTTGGTTGTTGTTGGTCTTTTCGGATCAACATTCATATCTGTAATGTCCTGGCTGCACGAAACCATCATACCTACCACAGACATTAATAAAAGTACTTTTTTCATGATTTAAAATTTTAATGTTAGGTTACAACCAATATTTCTTGTTGTCGGAAGTGAACCTCCTGAATAACCTGATGATAAGTTACCTGAACTTATACCACTTTCTGGATCTGCATCTGGAAGATTTTTACTGATGATCCATAAGTTAGAACCTACTAAAGAAAGACGTAAATCATTCAAACCTGCTTTAGCTATAAATTGTTTAGGGAAACTGTAAGTAATGCTTACCTCTCTTAATTTCACATAACTTGCATCATAAACAAATGCTTTTTGTGGGTTATTATTGTAACCATAGATACTTCCAGCCACCTCAGGACTTGGTGTTCTTGTAGTATTAGGAGTTCCATCTTCGTTTACTCCAGGTAAAATAACACCTCCACCATTAGCAAGTGTATTTCTTACAGGATTTCCAAGTTCGTTGTTTCCTGCTGTAGAAGCATACAATCCAGAGCTTTGTCCATAATATTGATCAAGAGAGAAAATATCTCCTCCTTTTTGAACATCGATTAAGAAACCTAAAGAGATTTGTTTGTAAGTGAATTTGTTACGAACACCACCAATCCAATCTGGAGTAACGTTACCAATTACATTATTAGTAGTTGCTGTTTGTAAATACACTCCATTTTTAGTTACTTTTTGTCCATCTGCACTGTAAATAAAATCTTTTCCAAGAATATCTCCATAAGCATGTCCTTTTGTACCAACGATACTAACTCCTCCTTGGAATGTACCAATTGTTAAAACATCAACACCTGGTGTTAAATCTACAACTGTATTCTCATTTTTAGACCAGTTTACGTTAATATCCCATTGGAAATCATTTGTTTTAACAGGAGTTACGTTGAAGATTACCTCAACACCTTTATTTTCTACAGATCCTGCGTTTACGTATCTAGAAGAGTTACCAGTTGCAGTAGAATAATCTACTGGGAAGATTTGGTCTTCACTTAAACTTTTGTAAACACTCACATCAAAACCTACTCTTCTGTCAAGGAATTGCATCTCTAAACCAAGTTCTTGAGATTTAGTTTTAACAGGACGTAATTCTGGATTATTAGCAATGTTTGGTCTTGAATAAAGTTGGTTTGATCCAAATGGATTAAATTTAGTAAATACATCTTGCAATGCATAAGAATCGATACTTCCTTGTGGGTTTTCAGCATAACTTGCTCTTAATTTACCAAAAGTTAACCATGGAGCATTAATATGTTTTGTGAATACATAACTTCCAGAAACAGAGAATGTATTAACATCATTGTTGTCTTTAGGCAATTGAGAGAATGCGTCATTACGTACAGTTCCTTCCAAATAAAGGAAATCTCTAAATCCTACTGAAGCAGATGCATAAACACTGTTTACAGCTGTATTGTCTTCAACCTCAATCGGGAATGGAGAAGCATTTACTGAATTTGATAATGCATAGATTCCAGGAATAATAAGTCCTCCATCTGTAGAAGATAATGTAGATGTACGTCTAGTTCTTAAAGCATTATAACCAACTAAACCTGTTAATGAGAAATCATCATTAAGTTTTTTATTGAAATTTAATGTAAACTGATAGTTTTGCTCAGAAAACATACCAGTATATTTTTGGTATCCTGAACCAACAGCCAAACGGTTAATTCCGAATGTTCCAGCCAAAGATCCTACAGCTTTTCTTTCTTCACGTAATTCTGAATAAGAATCTGTACTAATTTTTCCTGTAGCGTTTAACCAATCTGTAAATTTATAATCTAACTGACCATAACCGATGAAACGATTTCTTTCGTCTGATTGGTAGTTTTTATATCTTGTGAAATATGGGTTATCCCAATATTTAGGATTTGTATTTCCATTAGAAGGATCTGCCATGTTCCATGAAATATTTTGTCCGCCTGAATTTTGGAAAGCTTCTTCCTGAGATTTAATATCCACGTTTGTTCCCCACCATTGACGGAATAAACTCGCAACGTTATCACCACCGTAACCAGTAGTATTTCTACCTTGCGTAGTTTGTGCTAAATAATTAGCAAAAACACTTGCAGATAATTTATCTGTTAATTTGTGGTTGAATTTAATACTTGCGTTATTTTTTCTCAATTCACTATTTGGCAAAATACCATTCTCTTTATAGTTGTTATAATTGATAACGAAATTACTTTTATCTGAACCACCTTCAAAAGAGATTGAGTTATTGAATGTTTGAGCTGTTTGAAAAAACGTTATTGGACCATTTTTAGCCGCTACCCATGGAGATTTTTGTCCAAATTTTGAAGAATATGGAGTATAAGATTCCCAAGTATAAACAGAAAGATTTGGATCAAACGCAACACCGTAAGAAGCATCATCTGTAGTACTTACCACTTGGTTGCCATTTTTATCCATAACAAAAAACGCTCCTGTTGGTCCAACTGGAATTCCATTAGGAGTTCCATCAGTCTTATAAGTTGGTCCGTAACCTTGTCCATATTTGTTTTGGTAAACAGGGAAAGTATTTTTATCAACTGAACCAACACCAAACTCACTTGAAATAGTAACTCCCATACCTTTTTGAGCTTTTCCTTTTTTCGTAGTAATCATGATTACACCATTACCAGCTTGAAATCCGTATAAAGCAGATGCCGCAGCACCTTTAAGAATATTTAATGTTTCGATATCATCTGGATTAATATCCATACCAGCATTACCGTAATCATAAGTATTACGCGCTCCAGCTGTTTGTGCTCCATTGCTTGAATTCACATTCGAGTTATTAATTGGCATACCATCAATAACAATAAGCATTTGGTTATTTCCAGTAAGGTTTTTAACACCTCTTGAAACTACGTTTGTAGATCCTCCAAAGTTTGTATTTTTTCTGATATATACCCCTGCAGATTTACCAGAAAGATCGTTAAGGAAGTTCGCGCCAGTAGTACCACCAACTAAATCTTCTCCTTTTAATTCCTGAGTAGAATATCCAAGAGCTTTTTTCTCTCTCTTAATACCTAATGCAGTAACAACAACACTTTCTAATTCTGTAGTATTACTAGTTAATTTTACACTTAGTGTTGTAGAACTAGCTGCAACTTCTTGCGTTTTCATTCCAATGTAAGTAAAAACCAAGACTTCACTTGGAGTTGCTTTGATAGAGAATTTTCCATCAAAATCTGTTTGCGTTCCGCTTTTAGTTCCCTTAACTAATACACTCACACCTGGAAGAGGCATTCCTGAATTATCGGAAACTATACCCGAAACAGTTCTTTCTTGCGCAAAGGTTAGTTGCGTAATCAGCGCCACCAAAAGCACTAAGAATCCATTTAACTTTAGTTTCATTTTTAAAAATTTTGAATTAGTATGTGGCAAACATCTTAATATTTTCTTAAAAGAACAATGCGCTTTAGTATCTCGTTCTAACATTTTTTTAATATTTCTTTAACATATACTTGTTAATGAATAGTTAATTAACGCAAAAACAATACGATACACAATTTTAAACATAAAATACTGCAATTTTTTTAATCAAAAAATTAACATTTATTTAACATTTAAGATGGCGCTTTTCTTAAAAAAACAGACAAAAAAATAAAATAAAACAAAGTGTATTCTTACAATAAAGCCGATTAAATAAAACATTCTTGACTGAAAATGTTGTATTTGACAAATTTTTAATTTGCTTTTCATCATCAAATCGTAATAATTTGTAAATCAATTCTTCCAAGTTACAAAAATCCTTGATTTCATCTTTTTAGAATACATTTTTAGAAAATCACCAATTATTCATTTCATAAAAAAAATCATAAAAACCAAGTGTTTTCGCGGGTTTTTAACCAATATCGCATACTTATAGTCAATTTAAAAAATAGCGTAATTTCTAACCGTATTACTCCCTGATAGGATTGCTCTAAAAGAGCAATTATTGATTGTATTCATTTGAATCTATTTAACGCTTTTTAGAAAAAAAAGTACAATATTTGCCTTTTTAAAACCTAAAAAAAATGCTCGAAAAAAATTTCTCAGGATTTGTTTTAGAAACTGGAACTGATGAAGCCGGAAGAGGATGTCTAGCTGGTCCAGTTACTGCCGCTGCCATAATTTTACCCGAAAATTTTGAAAATAAAATTCTGAATGACAGTAAGCAGCTTTCTGAAAAAACAAGAGCGCTTTTAAGACCTATTATAGAAAAAGAAGCCCTATGTTTTGCCGTTACGCATTTGTTTCCCGACGAAATTGACGAAATAAACATTCTAAATGCTTCAATGAAGGGAATGCAGGAATGTATTTTAAAATTAAAACACGTTCCCGAATATATTATTGTGGACGGGAACCGCTCTTTGAATGCTAAACTGGGACTAAAAAATAATTTTGGAAAACAGTTTTCTGACGATGAAATTGCACTTTTAAAATCGATTCCGAATCAAAGTATTATAAAAGGCGATGGGAAATACTTAAGCATTGCTGCTGCGTCTGTTTTAGCAAAAACGTATCGTGATGAATACATGGATCAAATTCACGAAGAATTTCCAATGTACAACTGGAAACAGAACAAAGGATATCCAACCAAAGAACACCGTGAAGCCATTAAAGAATTTGGAACCACAAAATATCACAGAATGAGTTTTAGACTCTTACCCGAGCAATTAGAACTCGATTTATTTCCATAAAAAAACGACCTATTCAATAGGTCGTTTTTTTTATTTTTTACTTTTTAAGAATTCTGCAAATGTTTTGGTATCATAATAAAAAGACCTTATGGCAGTAATTTTACCATCCTTCAAATCAAAATGTTCTGAAATCGGAACTGACATTGTTTTGCCTGATTTCTTAGATCTACAGTTTATCGTAAAATAAATGACTACTTCATTTTTGGAAGCATCGCTAAAATAAACGGGTTCTTTTTCTATTTGCAAATCAAAAAACTCAGTCGATTTTGTAAACATTTTAGTCCATTCGCTAAAACCAATATAAGTTCCTCCATAAGGCAAACCTACAGCTTGATTATAAACGGCTCCGTCTGCAATTAAAGCTCCTAAAGCATCAAAATCTCTTGTTTTAAAAAGACTTTCGTAATATTTTGCTACTACTTTCAAATTATCAGCTTCCAGATTTTTCAAAACATCTGCTTCAGAGGGCGCTGCTCCTTTATCCCAAAAACCAATAATTTTACTTACTTGACCTTTTCCATTCAAACGCGCAAAGTCGCGGCCAGCCATGATAAGGTTATTTTTAGAATCGAAAATTTTCCATTCCCAGGTGACATAATTATCTTTTACAATTTTGGCTCCCGAAGTTAAAACGGCATCTGGGTTTTTCTTGTAAAATTCGTTGATAACATTATTAAACGCAGCAGTTCCTTTTATAGAAGCCGAAGGATCTTCAAAAGTACTATCTTCTAACCAGATTGATTTAATCATCTTTAATCTGGTATCGCTGTTTTTTTCCTGCCACACTTTTTCATAAACGGCAACGGGATATAATTTATCTTTCTTTTGGGCAAAAAGACCATTAAGCACAAAAAGAAAACAGAATAAGTAGATTTTTCTCATAAGCAATCAGTTAGAATAAATTTAAATTTAATAGTACAAAACCAAATTTAGCATAAATAGCTAAGAGAACTACAAGAAGTGTAGAATTTGCCATCCCTTCAAAATCTTAACTTTTGCGAAATGGTTTTTCCGTTTTTTGAATATAAATTTAAGAAAAAAACTGCTTTCTATTAAAAAAACAAGCCTGATTTATTATTCAATTCATCACTCAAAATAAAAAACCCGTTTCAAAATCGACGCTTGAAACGGGTTACTTTTTATTAGCAATCATTTTTTAAACAAATTCGGCTTCGAACAGCTCAGTTAAATGTTTGATGATTTTAGCTTTTACTTCTTCTTCATCTACTTTTTCTACTCCAAGTTCTACGTTTAAAGAAGTAACGCCTTTTCCACGAATTCCACACGGAATAATATTGTCAAAATATCCTAAATCGACATTTGCGTTTAAAGCAAATCCGTGCATAGTAACCCAGCGTGAGGCGCGAACGCCCATTGCACAGATTTTACGTGCAAACGGAGTTCCTGCACCAAGCCAGACTCCCGTTTCTCCTTCACTCCTGCCCGATTCTAATCCGTATTCTGCCAAAGTCAGAATTATGGATTCTTCTAATAAACGCAGGTATTTATGGATATCAGTAAAGAAGTTTTCTAAATCTAAAATCGGATAGCCTACAATCTGTCCGGGTCCATGATAGGTAATATCTCCACCTCGGTTGATTTTATAAAAAGTCGCTCCTTTGGCTTCGAGCTGTTTTTCGTTTAATAGTAAATTTTCAAGATCACCGCTTTTTCCTAAAGTATAAACATGCGGATGCTCAACAAAAAGCAAATAATTTGGCGTTGGCAGATCTAGTTCTTCTCTTCTGTTCTTGATTTTTAAATCAACTATATCCTTAAAGATTTCTTCTTGATATTCCCAAGTCGATTTATAATCTTTATTGCCCAGATCCTGAAGTTGGATTTTTTTGTTCATTTTAATTATTTTTCAAACTCAACATCAAAGTTCAGTTTGTCGGGATTCTCCATATAATCCGTAAAAGAGTATTGAATTGTAATCGATTTTCGATCGTCGCTAAACAAAGCTGTTGGATTAGAGACTTTCTTAATTTTTTTTGGAAAGTGATATTTTACAATATAGCTAGACGAAGCAAACATCATTTTAGACATATCTCCAGCCGAATCTTTTGCCTTTGCCGCCTTTTTCTGCTCATCGACTACTGCTTTTCTTGTAAATTTCTTTCCGTCATAAGTATAACTTAATTTACTGCCATTATCTCCGAAACCGCTTCCCATAGGATTTGTGCCTCCTTCTAATTTTTGCAGTGTACCTAATGTCTGCAAAATATCCTGAAGTTCGTTTACATTTTTAAAATCAGTCGACATTTTCATTAAAAACTGCTTTTTCTCCGAACTTATTTTCGTTGATACAATATAACTCTCCAGTTTTTTAAGTTGTTTTTGGGTTTCTGGCGACAACTTGGCAATACTGTCCTTTTTATCTTCAAACACTTTTTTGAAAGTAAAAGTAGTATCAATATCTTTTTTGTTGTCTCCCATTTGCCCAGCAATCTGATCACCAGCCATTTCCATTAAAGCAGAACCATCCATATCTACAGAGAATTTCCCAGTTCCGTTATCGTTTATGTAAATATTCTCAGTGAAAGTACAGCTAGTTAAAGTCGCTATTAAAAAAGAAAAACTAAGTAGTTTATATAGTTTCATTAATGTTCTATTTTTTATCAAAGATACAAAGACTATTTTTTAAAAACACATTTTATCGAAAACCTCGAATTATTGCTCAAATTCTACTTTAAAACCAAAATCTACACTACTCTCCTGCATATTATCCAAAGGAACTTCTACAGTAAAACCTTTTCTATCTTTTGTTAGTACTGCATTTTTAAGCGAAACTGTTTTAATCTTTTTTGGAAATTGATACTCAGCGGTATATTTACATTCTTTCATCATTTCTTCCATTTTTTTAGAGAATGGATCGTCGCTTTTATCTTTCTTGTTTTCTTTTTTCTTTTTAACTTTTTTATCGTCTTTCGAAGGAGTAACCGTTTTAATGAAAACCTTACCATCATAAAAAATGGTGGTATTAGACTTTTCTTCTGGCTTTGGCGCAGCACTTAAAGCTCCTAATCTCTTTTTATCTGTCGCAGCCAGCGCTTCTAAACTTTCGGCAGGTGTTGCAATAGTTTTAAAATCTGTTCCACTAGGAAAATCAATTGCCATAGTGTATTCAAATTGCTGTTTTTCGTCGTTTACTTTCATACTAACTTTAAAATTCTCCAAAATTTTAAGTTTCTCTTTTTCTTTCTCCAGCATCTCGATTTTCTCTTTATCCGCATCTGGTAATTTAGAAATACTGTCGCTTAACTTGTTAAGCATATCTTTGAAGGTAAAAGTAGTGTCTACGACTTTATTGACTTTAGTCGAATCACTTTTTTTCATCCCCATTTTATACATCGGAGACATATCAAAACCGTAAGAAAAAGTTCCAGAACCATCTTCGTTCATAGTCATCTTTTCTTTAAGGATACAGCTAGTAAAACAAAATGCAATAAAAAAGCAAAGTAGAGTTTTTTTCATAATTGAGGTTTAAGTTATTCAAGCGAAGATACTTTCTTTTAAGAATTATTTTAGTTTCATTTTAAAACAACTTCAAATTTGTCATTTAAGGCTTTATCCAAACCCTGTAAATGAACAACTTGATATTAGAGCATATTTTACATTTGTTAGAAACAAGTTTATCCCAACAGCTATCGGTGCCGACTAAAGTTGATTGAAACCCAATAATTTGATGCTGCAAAAAATCTAAAAACTGCATTAAAAAATCTACATTCTTTTCTTTATCTTTGCACACTTAAAAAAATAAAGCAAAAATGGCATTATCAGAACAAGAAATCATCAGAAGAGAAAAACTTCAAAACTTACGCAACTTAGGAATCAATCCTTATCCGGCTAATCTTTTTCCTGTAAATCATACATCTAAGCAGATAAAGGAGTCATTTGAAGAGGGTAAGAAGGTTATCGTTGCGGGTCGTTTGATGAGTGTTCGTGATCAAGGTAAAGCTTGTTTTGCTGAGTTGCAAGATAGCGAAGGACGTATTCAATTGTACGTAAATCGTGATGTTTTGTGTGAAGGTGACGATAAAACTTTATACAATCAAGTATTCAAAAAATTAACCGATTTAGGTGATTTTATTGGTATTGAAGGTGAATTGTTTACTACACAAGTTGGTGCAAAATGTATTCGTGTTTCTGGTTTTACTTTCTTGAGTAAAACTTTACGTCCGCTTCCGTTGCCAAAAGTTGACGAAGAAGGAAATGTTCACGACGCATTTAATGATGCTGAGTTACGTTACAGAATGCGTTATGTAGATTTAACAGTAAACCCACAAGTTAAAGAAACGTTCATCAAACGTACTAAATTATTCAGTGCGATGCGTGGTTATTTTAACGATGCAGGATATTTGGAAGTTGACACTCCGGTTTTACAATCAATTCCTGGTGGTGCTTCGGCAAGACCATTTATTACGCACCATAACTCGCTTGATATTCCGCTTTACATGCGTATTGCAAATGAGTTGTATTTAAAAAGATTAATTGTTGGTGGATTTGAAGGTGTTTATGAGTTCTCTAGAAACTTCCGTAACGAAGGTATGGACAGAACACATAACCCTGAGTTTACTGCAATGGAAATATATGTAGCTTACAAAGACTACAACTGGATGATGGAGTTTGCTGAAGGTTTATTGGAGCATTGTGCAATTGCTGTAAATGGTACAAGCGAAGTTACTTTTGGCGAGCACAAAATCAACTTTAAAGCGCCTTATGCACGTGTTACAATGACAGATTCTATCAAACATTTTACAGGTTTTGATATCTCAGGAAAAACAGAACAAGAATTGTTTGAAGCTGCAAGAGGAATGGGAATCGAGGTTGACGAAACAATGGGTAAAGGAAAATTAATTGATGAGATTTTTGGAGCTAAATGTGAAGGAAATTATATTCAGCCAACTTTCATTACAGATTATCCAAAAGAAATGTCTCCGCTTTGTAAAGAGCACCGCGATAATCCAGATTTGACGGAGCGTTTTGAATTAATGGTTTGCGGAAAAGAAATCGCAAATGCGTATTCTGAATTAAATGATCCAATTGATCAAAGAGAACGTTTTGAAGATCAAATGCGTTTGGCTGCAAAAGGTGATGATGAAGCAAACGGAATTATCGATGAAGATTTCTTAAGAGCTCTTGAATACGGTATGCCTCCTACTTCTGGAATGGGAATTGGAATGGATCGTTTGATTATGTATTTAACAAACAACGCCTCTATTCAAGAAGTTTTATTGTTCCCTCAAATGCGTCCTGAGAAAAAACAACTAATTGAACTTTCTGATGAAGAAAAATTCATTGTAGATTTATTGAAAGGAAATGATAATAAAATGGATCTTCAGCAATTAAAAATTACTGCAAATTTAAGTGGTAAAAAATGGGATGCATCTATGAAAAACTTATCTAAACACGGTTTGACTAAAGTTGCTGTTGAAGGTGAATTTAAATTTGTAGAATTAGTGGGGTAAATTTGTCCTATTTTATTATAAATACAGCCCGATAGGTTTATAACTTATCGGGTTTTTCGTTTTATTTACATAACTTTGATTAATTAAAATGCATTATTATGAGCACTTTAGAAATAAAATTAGAAATCTTTGATAAACTAAAAAATATTGAGGATGTCAGTCTATTAGAGAAGATAAGAAATCTTCTAAAAAATGCAGACTCTACAGATGTTTATCAATTTGATCAATATGAATTGGATATGCTGAAAGAAAGTGAAGAAGACATAAAATATGGAAGAATAATTTCTCAAGAAGATTTAGACAGGGAAGATCTAGAATGGCTGTCAGAATAATTTGGACTAATACTGCAGTTAATCAAAGAAGAAAAATATTGAATTATTGGAATAAAAGAAACAAATCAAAAACGTATTCAAGAAAATTAATTTCGGAAATAACACAAAGAACTAAGTTCCTAGTTGACAATCCGGAAATTTACGTTAAAACCACCTTTCCCGACATCAGAACCTCAACATTAGGACATTATAATATCTTTTATAAAACAACCTCAAAAGAATTGATCGTTATAGCATTTTGGGATAATAGACGAAATCCAAAAATCCTTTCTAAAATTCTAAAGAAGTAATCATAGAAAACGCGACAGGTTTTAAAAACCTGTCGCGTTTCTTTTTTTTAACGAATACTTCTTCTATCACATTTAAAACAAAAATCAAAAATTTCACTTAAAAAACTGAAAAACAACACTTTACTTTTTCTAAATTGTTTTACAAAAAAATACTTTCACAAACCTTGCTATAACATTAAAAAACAAAACAAAATTCGGTTGGCATTGTATATTTAATTGATTCTGTTTTTGCTTTTTTTTAGCAAACAAATTACTACATTTGAAGAAAAAATAGACTTTATGTAAAGTCTATTTTTTTTTTAACCCAAACCCATTCAATTAACATTTTTCAACCAATCCTTTAAATGAAAATTAGAAAAATCGCCCCAAACGAAGACTTAGAAACAACAGTCAACAAAAAAAGAAATCGTTACAAAATTGCTATCATCGCTGTTATCTTTATTTCAGCTGCAGGATTTTTAGGATTTAAATATTTTACTCCTAAAAAAGAAGCAGTTTGTTTAGGCACAGATACCAAAATCTATGATACCTACAAAAACGCCGTTGTACTTGTAAAGCATAAATATGGCTATTTTGCTAAAATTAATGGAAAAGAAATTCCGCTTAATGTTGAAGATGCTAAGGAAGAAACCATTTACGGAACAGGCTTTTTTGTAGATACAGAAGGAGACATGATTACCAATAGACATGTTTTACAGCCTTGGAATTCAACTGAAGAAGAAAGTGAAAAAGTAAATACTACTATTCGAAATCTACGAATGAAGATTGCTTCTATCCTTACTACCGATGTTTCTGAAGAGGATTATGAAAGTTTTATTAGCAACAATTGGTCACATGCTTCAGTCTCGTATGATGAAGGTGAAGGAGAGGGAGAATATGAAGAATCGAGCGAAGAAACTAGTGAGTCAGCAGGTGAAGAATTTGTTAGTTCTAATGAAACAGAAACAGATACATCGCAAGTATCAACTGATATAGCAGCATCTATTCCAGTGAAAGAATATGTTTCTGCAGAAAATATTGAAGTGTATGTAAAAACGGTAGACATTCAAGTTGCACTTCATAATTCTGATAGCGAATGGATTAATTGTGAAATGAAAAAAGTTTCAGATGACAGCAATATTGATTTAGGTATTTTGCAAGTAGCTGATCATAAAACCCCTCAAACCGTTACCAATATTATAAGTCTTGACAATATTGTTGAAAATGATACTTCTCTAGCTCCAGGGCAAAAAGCGATAATGGTGGGCTATCCGATGGGAATAGATTTGGCACAAACCAATTCTGGCATAAAAGTGCAGCTTTACAATGGCCAAATAAGTAAAGAATCTGATGGCAACAAAATTCAATACAGTATAACTTCTACACATGGTGCTAGTGGATCGCCTGTTTTTAATGAATGTGGCCAACTTATTGCAGTTAATTTCAGTGGATTCGATCAGGTTCAGGGTTTCAACTTTGGAATTGTAGCTAAGCATATTCAAGCACTCTAATTTGAAGAAATCCAAAAAAAAGACGCTTAAATCTAATCGGGTTTTCACATTTCCAATCAAATAAAAAAATCGACTTAATCAATTATGAATAAATTTTTTAGCATCTGTGCACTACTGTTCTGTGGTGCCGCTTTTTCACAGATTCCAACTCTGGATGTCGAAAATCAGAAAAAAAATTCGGTAATCTTACAGGAGGTAAAAATTGAAACCAAAATTTTAGGAAATCTTGCTTCAACTACAGCTACTTATACATTTTACAATCCTGGGGACAGAATTTTAGAAGGAAATTTTACCCTTCCGTTGCCAGAAGGAGTAAGTGTCAGTGGTTATGCTTTAGACATTAATGGAAGCCTAAGAGATGCTGTTCCTGTTCCAAAAGAACGAGCTAAAGAGGTATTTGAAAGTATTGAAAAAAGAAATGTAGATCCAGGTATTATTGAAAAAGTAGCTGGAAACAATTTTAGAACTAGAATTTATCCCATTACAGCTAGAGGCAGCAGATTTATTAGAATTACGTACAATCAGGAATTGAAAAATTCGGCTACTGATTATCAGTATTTTTTAAGCTTTGCCAATGCGGTTAATATCCCAAAATTTAATCTGAAAGTAATAGTTAATGAAAGTTTAGCCACTCCTAAAATTACGGAAAATCCAGATGGAAGTTTTACTTTTCAGAAAAAAGGGAATCAATGGGTTGCTGAAATTAATAAAGTAAATTTTACGCCAAATGAAAGCCTTAAAATAGCTATTCCAAAAGTAAACGAATCGTCTAATGTGATGTTTCAAAAAGCTTCTGACGATAAATCTTATTTTACGGCAAGTGTTGCGATGAATTTCCCTGTAAAGGAAAAAGCAAAATCTCAAAAAATTGCTATTATTTGGGATAATTCATTTAGCGGATCAAAGAGAGATCGCCAAAAAGAACTTGACTTTCTTAATGCTTATTTTTCAGACAACAAAAATGTTGCAGTCTCTTTTGTTCTTTTAAATAATGTCCTTGAAAAAACAGAAGAATTTACTGTTTCTGGAGGGAACTGGAATGCCTTAAAAGACAGAATTCTTAATCTGAAATATGACGGTGGAACTGATTTTGGCGCTTTAAAAGAAATTTCATCAATAGACGAATATCTTTTGTTTTCTGACGGAATTTCAAATTTTGGAGATTTAACTTTAAAATTCAAAAAACCGGTCAACACTGTAACGAGCACACCAACTTCTGATTTTAATCTGCTGAAACTTTTAGCATCACAATCTGGAGGAAATTTTATCAATCTTAACGAATTAGATACGCAATCTGCTCTTAAAACATATAAAAGACTTCCTATTTTATTTTTAGGTTTTAAAGAAACCAATACGCTTCAAGAATTGTTTCCAAATGTTGGAACTGCCGTAAACGAACCAGTGAACCTATTCGGAATTTCATCTTCAAACTTGAATAAACTTACTGCTGTTTTCTCAGTAGGAGATAAAAAATTTGAAGTGCCTGTAGATTTTAATAACGCTGTACAAGTAGACAATTGGCCTCTTGCACAATTTTGGGCGCAACGAAAAATTAATGATCTTGAACTTAATTCAACACAAAACAGCGATGAAATTAGAAATCTGAGCGAACAGTTTGGGGTTGTAAGCAAGAACACTAGTCTTATCGTATTGGAAGATGTTAATGATTATGTGCGTTTTGGCATCACACCTCCACAGGAATTATTGCCAGAATACAACAAAATCGTTTCGCAAAACAAAAAACAAATATTAGAAAAAAGAAGAAATCTTCTATCTAAAGCTTTTGATAAAACACGAGAATTGACAACTTGGTGGAATAGCGAATTTAAACCTACAGAAAAAAAACAGTATCCTACCATTTCTAAGCAGTCACAAAAATTGTCATCGGCAGAAGAAAGTGTTGTTAGCGATAATGCTGTACATTCTGCAGAAAGTAGAGTAGGCGACAAAAAAACAGCTACAGGTAAAATAACTTTGGTAGATGTAGAAAGTACTCAAGAGTATATGAAAGATTTTCAGTCTTTACAATCACCTGAATTGATCTACCAGAAATATCTTGAAAATCGTCCGAAATACGAGAAACAGGTAACGTATTATTTTGATGTTTCTAAATTGCTTTTCAAAAAAGGAGACAAAGCACTTTCTTTAAAGGTTTTAAGCACACTGGCAGAACTTGATTTGGAAAATGAAGAATTGTACAAAACGATCTCTTACTTATTGAAACAAAGAGGTAATTATGAAAAAGAATTGTGGATTACCCAAAAAATTCTAGAATGGAGACCATTTGATCCTCAAAGTCATAGAGATTATGCATTGGCTTTGGTAGACAATAAAAAACCTCAAGAAGCTCTTAATATTTATAAAGGCATGCTGTATCAGGAATATACCGATGAGATTTCTGTGAGAGATAATGGTATTGAAGAAATCTTGATAATGGAAATCAATAATATTTTGAGCCAAAACAAAAATGTTGATGCAAGCAAAGTTGATGATCGTTTAAAAGCAAATCTTCCAGTCGACATTCGCATTGTTATTAACTGGAATAAAGACAATACAGACATAGATCTTTGGGTTACAGATCCAAGAGGAGAAGATTGTTCGTACTCGCATAAATCTACCGAAATTGGAGGAAGATTAAGCAACGATTTCACCCAAGGTTTCGGCCCTGAACAATTTTTACTTAAAAAAGCGATCAAAGGGAAATATAAAATCAAAACGAATTTCTTCGGTGAGAGACAGAATATTCTTTCTGGACCAACCACTGTAATGGCAGAAGTTTATCTTTACTATTCTGATGGCAGACAGGAACGAAAAATTGCTGTTTTCCAAAGTCAAAAAGAAAACAAACGTGAAAGTGATAGTAAAATTTTAATTGGAGAATTTGAGTTTTAGGAATTACAAAGCTTACAAATATTCAAACCCGACAGTTTTTAAAATCTGTCGGGTTTTTTATTTTTAAAACGAATATTTCTCCAATTTCTTTCCTTGAATATCCAAAACCTTTGTACTCTCTTTTGGAACATCTCCTTTTATAACTTCTTGAACTGAAGGATTAGACGGATATTTCCCACCTTTCATTTTTAGAAGATGAAATTTTCCTCCGCTTTCAAATATCAAATCATAAAATTTTTCATTTGATGAAGTGGTTACATAAATTGGAAAATCGGTCACAGTGAAACGATTGATTACCATACCTTCATTCTTCAAAATATAACCTGAACAGCCTCCGCTTCCGCAGAAATAAGAATTTGAAAAACCAACAAAATACTCCTCTTTCTTATCGTTATTTAAATCGAAAGCTTCATAATAGAAAAACCTATCTTCTTTTGCCATTGCGGGCAGATCTTTCTTCAATAAAACCAACAATTGTTTTCGAATTAATTCTACTTCTTTATTATTTTTCTCGGAAACTTCACTTAAATCGGCCGTTCCGCCAAGAGTTTTAGACAAGGTATCTTGAACAATTGTTTTTACAATATTTTTTGAATTGTCTTTGTTTTGGCAAGAAGATAATGCCAAAATCGCAATTAAAATCAGAATTCCATTTTTCATAATCTGATGTTTTAAATTCATGATAATTTACACTAACAATGCTGCTTTATTTTCTATATCATTCTGCGTCAATAATGATTTTATATTATTGAAAGTCACCAATGCAATTTGAGTTAAAGCTTCGTTGGTAAAAAATGCTTGATGCGCTGTTACCAATACATTCGGAAAACTCATTAAACGCTGAATCGCGTCATCTTGAATAATGTCTGCCGATAAATCTCTAAAGAATAATTTTTCTTCTTGTTCGTAAACGTCAATTCCTAAATAACCTATTTTCCCTTCTTTTAAGCCTTCAATAACCGACGATGTTTCTATTAATCCGCCGCGGCTCGTATTGATAATCATAACACTGTCTTTCATGAAAGTCAGTGAAGTTTTATTGATTACATGTTTCGTCTGATCGTTTAAAGGGCAATGCAACGAAATAATATCACTCGCCTTGAAGATCTCTTCTAAACCAACAAAAGAAACGCCGTCTTTTTTCATTTCATCACTTTCAACAATATCATACGCCAAAACTTTACAGCCAAAACCTAATGCTATTTTAGAAAATGCTTTTCCTATATTTCCAGTTCCTATAATTCCAATTGTTTTTCCGAATAAATCGAAACCTAATAATCCGTTTAAAGAGAAATTCTGTTCGCGAACTCTATTATAAGCTTTGTGTGTTTTTCTGTTTAAAGTTAAAATCATTGCCATAGCATGTTCGGCAACCGCTTGAGGAGAATATGCAGGAACTCGGCAAACTTTTATGTGGTGTTTTTTAGCCGCTTCTAAATCGACATTATTAAAACCAGCGCAACGTAAAGCAATTATTTTTACTTTTTTTTCTGCTAATTGTTTAATAACCGTTTCGTTTATAATATCATTTACAAAAACACAAACAATCTCGCATTCTTCGATTAAAGCAACAGTCTGCGGATTTAACTGTGTTTCAAAAAAGTCCAGCTGAAAACCAAAATCTTCATTGTATTTATTGAAAAACGTTTTGTCGTAAGGCTGGGTCGAGAAAAAAGCGATTTTTTTTGCGCCAAGATTTAAGCTCATAATAGTGAATTATTTATGTTTTATTATTTCTAAAATTCCCTTTTGGCAGATAATACAGCCATCCAAAACCAATTAAAAATAAAATAAGCGAACCTATAAATGCTGGAATCAAAATCTCTTTATTATTATCTAATGCATTGTTTAAAGCGGCATACAACAACCAAATTTGGATGCTTACATTTAAGATTAAAACAAATATTAAAGTAGAAAGAATAACATTCAACTTATTTGGATTTGCCTGATTTTGGCTTTTTCTAAATGTACTCATAATATATTTCTTAAACAATTAACTCGCTCTATTTTCAAAAGCTTTTACAAAAATCTTTTCTCCTTTTAAAACTACTTCCAACTGAGGCAACGCTCTTGGCGGAGGTCCTGCAATAACATCTCCGGTCAAAGCATCAAAAGAACCTTCATGACAAGGACAATGAATAATTCCTGTTCCCGGTTTGTAATAAACGGCACACGAAAGATGTGTACATTTTTGTTCAAAAGCTCTAAACATGCCACTTTCTAAATGCACTAAAATATACGGAATGGTACTTCCTTCAATCACAAAACCTCTCGTTCCGCCTAACGGAATATCTTTTACATCGCATACAAAATGTTCGCCCATCACTTCATCAGCTGGCAGTAAATAGGCTTTTGCCGCTACCAATCCGCTACCCACCATTAAACCACCAGAAACCAGCGTAAGGAATTTAGCAAAATCACGTCGGCTAACTTGTGTCGATTCCTGCTTTTTATAAGGAAAATCTTTTTTCCAATTTTCTTTTAAATTATCTTCTTTAGACATGGATTTTAGATTTAGAATATTCGTAATTCGTTGCTTCCCTTCGGCATCATGATATTTACTTTTGTATTTACACGCTCTTTTCCAAATAAAAATGAATTTACAGGCGTACTATTTGGACGCATTTCTTCGATTTGAGCACGAGTACCATAAAATAATGCACCGCTTGGGCAAACCGTAGCGCACATTGGCTTTTTGCCAACGCTCGTTCTATCGTAGCACATATTGCATTTCATCATTAAATCGTATTCTTCCATTTTCTTCGGAACTCCAAACGGACAAGCCATCACACAATTGGAACATCCAATACAGCGTTCTGTATTTGCAGTATGAACTACTCCGAATTCATCTTGCGAAATCGCATCAGCTGGACAAACATTGGCACAAACTGGATCTTCACAATGCATGCAAACCTGAACTGTGGTCTGAATGGTAACGGCACGCTCTACATAATTAACATGAATCATCGATTCTTGGCCATTGGTTTCGCATTCAGAACAGGCCATCTCGCACGCTTTGCAGCCTATGCATCTTTGTAAGTCTACAAAAAACTCTTCGTTTTTATTATAATTAGTCAAATTCATAATTGTTGCTTTTTATAGATTAAACACTTGCATAAGCATTTGATTTGTCTGATGAATTTTCGATTTCTCCCAAAGGTTCCAGCTTACAAGCACAAACTTTGAACTCTGGAATTTTAGAAATAGGATCTAAAGTTCCCGGCGTTAACTGATTGGCAGATTTTTTCCCTGGCCAATGATACGGTACAAAAACAGTATCTTTTCGGATGGTTTCTACAATATTGGCTGGGAAAATTCCTTCGCCTCTTCGCGTAGAAACTTTTACTAGTTCTCTCTGCTGAATATTATATTTCTGAGCCATTTCCGGATGAATTTCCAACAATGGTTCTGGAAACTGATCTACCAGTTTTCCGATTCTTCTTGTTTGTGTTCCGCTTAAATACTGAGACACAACTCGTCCCGTAGTTAATATTATCGGATATTCTTCATCTGTAATTTCTCCTGGCAATTTATAAGGAGCAGGATTAAAATGTGCTTTTCCGTCTGGAGTTGCAAACTTTTTATCTTCCCATAATCTTGGCGTTCCAGGATGATCTTCGGTTGGACATGGCCAGAAAACACCCATATTATCTTCTACTTTTTTATAGGTAATTCCGTTGTAATCTGCTGTTCCTCCTTTTGAAGCAACACGCAATTCATTAAAAATGGCTTCGCTGTCAGCGTAGGTAAACTTATCTTCCTCCCCTAACCTTTTGGCCAATTCTAATAATATTGAAGTATCGGTTCTGGCGTCTCCCGGAGGTGTTACAGCTTGCCGAATTCGGATAACTCGTCCTTCAGCTGAAGTTGTTGTTCCTTCCTCTTCTTCCTGCAATGAACCCGCTAAAACAATATCCGCATGACGGGCAGTTTCATTCAAAAAGAAATCTATCGCAACATAAAACTCTAATTTTTCAAGAGCAGAACGCACATAATTATTGTTTGGAAGAGATACTAACGGATTAAAACAAATCGAAATCAATCCTTTTATTTCACCGCTATGGATCGCTTCTATAATTTCATAAGCTGTAATGCCTTTATGCGGCATATCTTCTTCCTTAATTTTCCAGACATCGGCAATGTATTTTCGATGATCCATATTTTCTATATCACGATTTCCAGGCAGCTGATCACATTTATGACCGTGCTCTCTTCCACCCTGACCATTTCCTTGTCCGGTAATCGTTCCGTAACCGCAATAGGGTCTTCCAATTCTTCCAGTTGCCAAAACCAGATTAATGCATCCCAAAACATTATCGACACCTTTTGAGTGATGTTCGATTCCTCTTGCGTGCAGTAAAAAACTCGTTTTTGCTTTTCCCCATAATTCGGCCGCTTCTTTAATTTTTTCTTTTGCAATTCCTGTAATCTCTTCGGCCCATTCTAACGTATACTCTTTTACAGCATCAATCGTTTCTTGAAATCCTGAAGTATGATTATCAATAAAATCATGATCTAACATATCGTGATCTACGAGATATTTCAGCATTGCACCATACAAAGCAGAATCAGTTCCTGGCCTTACATCCAAATGAATATCGGCCGTTCTTGCTAACGGAATAACACGCGGATCAACAACAATCAGCTTTGCACCTCGGTCTCTGGCTTTCCAAATCCAATGGGTTAAAGTGGGAAACGTTTCGCTGATATTCGCTCCAGCCACTATAATAACCTCAGCATATTCTAAATCGGAATAATTGTTTGAAGCGCGATCTAAACCAAATGCTTTTTTATTTCCTGCGCCAGCACTTACCATGCAAAGGCGTCCGTTGTAATCTAAATTTCTTGTTTTTAAAGCTACTCTAGCAAACTTCCCAACCAAATAACTTTTTTCGTTGGTAAGCGAAACTCCAGACAACATCGAAAACGCATGTTTCCCATATTTTTCCTGAATTCTTTTGATTTCAGAAACGGTTTTATCCATTGCTTCATCCCAAGTAGTTTGTTCAAAACCTTTGCCCTCTACTCTTTTTATTGGATGCAATAATCGGTCGGGATGATTGTTCTGCATATAGCGCTGAACACCTTTTGGACACAAACGCCCTTCGTTGAACGGAAATTCCATCCAAGGCTCAAAACCAACCACTTTATTGTCTTTTACAGATAATTGAATACCGCACTGCATGCCGCAGAAACAGCAATGCGTTTTAACCGTTTTATCTGGTTCATCACGTCCTGAATATCCTTCTTTTGGCGTATAATTCAGATGCGGACCAAATGCTTCAATTATTTTTTCAGTTGATACAGGTAGTTTTGCCATGATTTTTTTTGTTATTTTTTTGTTTCAAGTTTCAAGTTTCACGTTCTGCGACGAAACTTGAAACCTGAAACCTGAAACTATAATTTTATCCAAATAAATTTCCGCCTTCGATTCTTGCTTTTAAATGTGCTTTTGCCAAACGATCTCGTTTTCCTTCGGGACTTAAATCCAAGTGTGAATTTCCTTCATCATCACTAAAATCAAAACCCAATTGTTTGGTTACAATTTTTAAATCATCAATATGAAGCTGTGTTGCAAAAGGTTTTCCTGTTTCTTTACAGATTGCCATTCCTTTTTTCATTCCTTCCTTTTTGTAAATATGCGCTCCAATTTGAGCCGGTCGCTGAATGATGTGGAAGAACTTTCCAAAGGGAATCCATATCAAAAACATAATAACCGTTACGGCATGAATTACGGCTAGAAAATCATACGCGAATCCTTTCATAAACTGATAAGAATAGGTTAGACATAAACCTGTAACCGAAATTGCAATTAATAAAAGAAGTGGCAGTAAATCGCCTTCAAAAGTCTGTGTGGCAATTAACCCTGGATTGGTTAAACGTCTTCTTAAATAATAAAGAGATCCAAAAATAACCAGATAAGAAGACCAGTTTAAGGCATGGAAAGTCAGAAATGCCATGATAGAATCCAATCTGAAATCCATTACTTTAAAACCAAAAAAATGAGCTTCATAAACTGAAATAGAATTGGGTGCCAAAGTAAAATGGATCCATCCAAATGTGAGCGGGAAAGTAATAGCAAAAGCCGAAAAACAGCCAATTGCAATACAAAAGTGAGCCAGCCATCTGTATTTTCCTCTTGGATAAATGAATTTCTGAAAAGCAATATTCTGAACTGATTCTTTTCCTAAGAACCACAAATGCGAAAATACTTTTCCTGTAAAGAGAAAATGAATGCCGCGTTTGAAATACATCCAAGTTGGCGGGCGTTGCAGCCAAACCGTATAGCGATACACAACTCCGAAAAATGCAAACAGAGTTCCGAACAGATAGGTAACCAAAGCCGCATCAAAATTTTGCAATTTTCTTGATCCATAGAAAACCAATACGACCATAAAAACCGAAGCGGCCGTTGCAATTAATAAAGCTTTTGTATTAAATGTTTTTTCTTTCATGACAGATTATTTTCGATCAATATCTTTAGCCATTTCAGGCAGTTTTTCTTTTGTCATTTTCACAATTACACGATGCATCCATATTAAACAAGTTAGAGATAATGCCAGAATAAAAAGCCACGAGCTCGTCCAGAATCCTGTAAATGATAATAAATACCCGAAAATAATAGGCCCGAAGAATCCGCCTAAACCACCTAAGAGTCCGACCATTCCGCCAATTACTCCCACTTCATTAGGAAAATAATCTGGTATATGTTTGTAAACAGCAGCAGAACCAATTCCCCACGAAATTCCTATTAGAATAACCAAAACCAAATACACCCACATATTGGCTTCAAAATGAATTTGTGTAATTCCTTCTGCCAATAAATCTTTCTTTTGCACTTTTTGGTTTTGCTCTACAACCACTTCCTGCCATGTTTTTTTGGATGGAAAAAATTTAGAATGCGGCTGACTTTCGTCTTTCTGGGCGATGTTATATTCTTTATTATCTATTACTATTTTATCTGGCGCTACAGACGTAACTGTTCCTGCTTTGCTAGATAATAACCCGCTTCCTGATGTTGTAATATCCATTTTCGGAAATAATAGTAAAAAGCTTAAAACAACTGAAGAACTCAAAACCCAATACATCACTTTTCTAGCCCCGAATTTATCCGATAAAAAACCTCCAAAAGCACGTACGACACCTGCAGGCAAACTAAAACAAGAAGTAAAGATTCCCCCTAAAACTAAAGTAGTGTGATAGACATTCATAAAATTTGGCAGAAGCCATTGTGAGAAAGTAACAAACGACCCAAATACTAAGAAATAATAAGTTCCGAAACGCCAAACACGCACACTCTTTAAAGGCTGTAATAATTGTTTTACCGTTTTGGACTGTGCTTCGATTTTTTTGTTTTTGGCAAAAATCAGAAATACAATTCCCATCAATAATAAAGCAGAACCGTAGAGAATAGGCAGCCATTTCCAACCATTTTCGGGATCGCTTTCTGAAAATGTACTTAATAAAGAAGGTGCAAGAAATGGTGTAATTGAGGCTCCTGCAGTTCCCATTCCGAAAATTCCTAAAGCCCTTCCCTGCCATTCTTTCGGATACCAAACAGAAGTTGATGCTACGCCTACAGCAAAACTAGTTCCGACCATTCCGAATAAAAAACTTAAAATGGCAAAAACAGTAAAAGAAGTTGCAAAGGGTAAAAGAAACAATGGAATTGAGGCCAAAATCAATAAAGCAGAATGCACAATTTTACCTCCAAACTTATCAGTTAAAATTCCCATTGGCAATCTCATAATCGATCCTGTAAGAACAGGAATCCCTAAAAGCCAGCCGATCTGTACAACACTCCAGTTAAAAATTTCCTTATCAACTAAAAAAGTGACCAGTACTCCGTTGAGTGTCCAGCATGCAAAACAGATTGCAAATGCCAAAGTGTTTAAAAAAAGGATGCGGTGGGCTTGGGAAAGATCTGCCATAGAATAAAGTATTAAATTGTGTTTTTGAAAATCTATTACTGAAATATGGGAATCATGGAAATTGCTTTTACTAAACAACAAAAAAGCAATAGTTTACTAAAGTTAAAAAAAATATCCAAAGCAAAGCACTTACTGTCAAATATTTAGCGTTATAATAATCTTATTTAAATTCATTCTTAGAAAAACTGGTAATCAATCTGTTAAATAAAACACAATTTCAAAAGAGTGATTAAACCTGTTTTAATTAATAAAGTCTAATCTGTAAACAATTAAAAAACTTGAATATGAAAAAATTATTTATTGCAGCTATGTTATTTGTTGGAATAGCAAGTTTTGCACAAGAAACGGATCAAAAACCGGCGCGTGAGCAAAGAGAGAGAATGACTCCGGAACAGCGTAATGAGAAACAGCTTCAAAAACTGACTACAGAATTAAGTTTAGATGCTAGTCAGCAAGCACAGGTAAAGCAACTTTTAGCAGATAGAAGTGCAAAAGCTGAAAAATTTAGAGAAGCTAGAAAAGAAAAAAAGGATAGCAACACAAAACCAACTGCTGAAGAAAAAGCGGCTTTCAAAAAACAAATGGAAGACGAAGTTGCAGCAAATGATGCTAAAATGAAATCGATCTTAAAAGCTGATCAATACACAAAATGGAAAACCCTTCAAGAAGAGAAAAAAGACAAAATGAGGGATAAAATGAAAGAGCACAAAAAAGATAAAATCTAATTTGATGCATAAAAAAAAGAGGCTTTTAAAGCCTCTTTTTTGTTATTTAAAATGTTTTTGATACTTTATCAATTGCATTGATTGTAAAATCTAAATCTTCGTAAGTCAATGCATCTGTAATAAACCACGTTTCGTATGCAGATGGCGCGATGTAAACTCCTTCTTGCAATAATCCGTGGAAGAATTTCTTGAATGTTTCGTTGTCTCCTTTTGCAGCAGTTTGGAAATCGGTAACTGGATTGGCATCAAAGTGAACCGAGATCATAGAACCAACTCTATTGATTGTAAACGCAACATTATTTGCTTTTAAAACTCTATCAATTCCCGCTTCTAAATAAGCTGTTTTTTCTTCTAAACGAGTAAAAACTTCTCTGTCAGAATCAAGTGCTTTTAGCATTGCCAATCCCGCTGCCATTGCTAACGGATTTCCAGATAATGTTCCCGCTTGGTAAACTGGTCCAAGAGGCGCTAAATAATTCATAATTTCTTCTCGTGCCGCAAAAGCCCCAACTGGCAATCCGCCACCAATTACTTTTCCGAAAGTTACAATATCAGCATCAATTCCATATAATTCCTGAACACCACCGCGAGCCAAACGGAAACCTGTCATTACTTCATCAAAAATCAATAAGATTCCGTTTGCAGTACACAGATCTCTTAAACCTTGCAAGAATCCTTCTTGAGGAGGAATACATCCCATATTTCCTGCAACTGCTTCAATGATAATCGCAGCGATTTCTCCTTTATTAGCTTCGATTAAAGTTTTTACATTCTCTAAATCATTGTATTTGGCTAACAAAGTATCTTTTGCTGTTCCTTCTGTTACACCAGGACTATTTGGCGAACCAAAAGTTACGGCTCCACTTCCTGCTTGAATCAAAAATGAATCCGAATGTCCGTGGTAACAACCTGCAAATTTTACAATTTTATCTCTTTTTGTAAATCCTCGAGCCAAACGAATTGCACTCATACAAGCTTCTGTACCAGAATTTACAAAACGTATTTTATCAATATTTGGAACCATAGAAACTGCCAAAGCAGCGATTTCAGTTTCCAATTCTGTCGGCATTCCAAATGAAGTTCCCAGTTTTGCTTTTTCGATTACAGCATCAACAACTGGCTGATAAGCATGACCTAAAACCATTGGCCCCCAAGAGTTGATGTAATCTATTAATTTGTTTCCGTCTTCATCATATAAATAAGCACCTTTGGCACTTTTTACAAAAATCGGAGTTCCGCCAACTGCTTTAAAGGCTCTAACTGGTGAATTTACTCCTCCCGGAATTACTTTTTCTGCTTCAGCAAAAAGCTGACTACTTCTTTTATATAACATTCTTATTTTAGATTTTAGATTTTAGAATTCAGATTTTAGATTAAAACTGAAAACCTATTTTAATTTCTAGATTAATTTCAACAGAACTGAAAACTGCCACTGAGACTGAACACTAAAACTTGACCACTTAATTACTTAACCTTAAGCCTCTGCCCAATCGAAATGGCATTATCAGTCAGATTATTTTTTCTTTTTAAATCCTCAACCAATAAATTGAATTTCTTTGAAATCGAATACAATGTATCTCCTTTTTGAACTTCGTATGAATTTGGATCGTATTGATTCATATTGATCTTTGGATCAGAAGCGACATCATAAGATGATTTTTTTGGTGGAGCCGAAGTATTAATTGGCACATAGTTTCTTCCTGTCACCTGACAATCATATTGATGTAGATTATAACGTTCAATATAACTAATTAACTTGTCTGGATATTTCGGATCTGTTGCATAACCAGCTGCTCTTAATCCTTTTGCCCAAGATTTATAATCGTCTTTTTCGTAGGTAAATAACGTTGCATATCGTTTTTTTCCAACCAAAAACAAAGCATGATCTCTATAAGATTCTGATGCCTGAGGATATTTTCTGAAACATTCCTGAGCCGAATCATCGTCGTGGCGAACACTTTCTCCTAACCAATCATTATGACATTTTATACCAAAATGATTATTAGCATCTACAGCCAAATCTCCTCTTCCTGCGCCCGATTCTAAAATTCCTTGCGCCAGAATAATACTCGCTGGAATTCCGTACGTTTTCATGTTTCCCATTGCAATATCTTTGTACAGCAACACATAATTAGTAATCAAATCGCTGGTAACAACTGTTTTGGAAGTAGATTCAATAACCTCAGTTGTATTATTTGTAGAAGGGTAATTTTTACCGATTGGCTTAACAGGAGTACTTCTTTTTGTCGCTGCCGTTCGAGATTGAACTGCTGCCGCTTTTTTAGTCGTCGCGATAGCAGGCTTACTAGAAGAGCAGCTTGCTAAAGCTAATATTACGAGAAGTAATACAATTTTTTTAATCATTGGTTTTTAGTATTGGTAATTTCTTCTGCTTCAACTTTATATTCATTCCGTCAATTCCCTGCAATCCGCCTGTGTGAATGAGTAGAATTTTTGAATGTGCAGGAAAATAATTTTTGCTGATTAAATCTATAACGCCAAAAACCATCTTTCCTGTATAAATTGGATCTAAGGGCACTTTATTTTCTTCAAAAAAAGCATTAATAAATTCGATTAATTCTAAATTTATCTTTCCATAACCTCCAAAATGATAGTCAGAAATTAAATTCCAGTTATCTTTTTTTGCAAAAATACGAATTTCATCGGTTAAAAAGTCACCTTTTAACGCTGGAAAGCCCAAAATTTTCTGATTTTGCAGCGAACTATTAATTAATCCCGAAATCGTGCCGCCTGTTCCAACTGCACAGCAAACGTAGTTGAAAGTCAAATCTTGTTCTGTTAAAATCTCCTCGCAACCTTTTACTGCCAATTCGTTTGTACCTCCTTCTGGAACCAAATAAAAATCTCCAAATTTATCTTTCAACTTTTGTATAAAAGATTTTTCACCTTTCAAACGATACTCTTCTCTTGAAACAAATTCAAATTGCATTCCGTTTTCTTGGGCAAATTTCAAAGTTGGATTCTCTTCTATTTTATCTAAAAGTTCATCGCCTCGAATTATTCCGATGGTTTTGAAACCTTGTTCTTTTCCCGCATAAGCAACTGCTGCAATATGATTGGAAAATGCTCCGCCAAAAGTCAGTAAAGTGGTTTTATTTTCGGCTTTCGCCTGAAGTAAATTGTATTTAAGTTTTCTAAATTTATTCCCCGAAACAAAAGGATGAATGAGATCTTCACGCTTTATAGTCAACGAAATATCATTCGGAAATTGAATATTGATGGATTGATTGAAAACTGGATTCATTTTAATTTAATGTAATGTAGAAACTGGAAAAAAGATCTGTTTTTCAGATAATTTAAATCGGTTTCTTTTGTGTAAGCTTCTCTTTCAAAACTAATATTTCTATACGCTACATCTTTGTTTTTGTATTGAATTAAACGAATTAAAAATTCCAGAACATACCAAATAAAGAATGGCAGAACTAGCATTTCTAGCTGTTGTCTCAAATGTATTTTTTCATGATTTACAAAAGTCCCGTTTGCTTTATCAAAATCATATTTAACTAAAACGAAAGGAAATAAAGCCATTCCTCGATACCCTTTCGGAATTAAATATTTAGCAACAATCAGAAACATTGGCTGTAAAATTTATAAATTTGTACCTATAAAATTGTTCGATTTCAATAAAATCATAATCAAATATTTATATTTTTGATTTTAGTTTATCCGAAAAAGAACCCGAAGCAGATTTATGAAAGAGCAAAGTAATGAAAATAAATTAATCGAAGGCGAAGATTTTTACTATACGCCCGAAGGTTACAAATGCTTTACTGAAAAACATCATTTAAAACGTGGTTATTGTTGCAAAAGCGGTTGTCGCCACTGTCCGTACGGATATGATAAAAAAACAGGAAGAATAAATAAAAATTAGAATACCACAAGATGAAGGTTTTTATCAATAAAAATATACCAGAAGCTGGCATTAAATTGCTTCAAGACAAAGGCATTACCTTTACAATAAATCCAACAGAAAATGTGTTGTCAAGAGAAGAGTTTATAAAAATCTGCCAAGAACATGATGCACTGCTGAATGTTGGAGCAAACAATTTTGATGAAGATTTTTTTCAACAATGTCCTAATTTAAAAGGAATCGCTTTATTTTCTGTCGGATTTGATTCTGTCAATATTCCATCGGCAAACAGCAGAAAAATTCCTGTTGGAAATACGCCCGACGTTTTAAGCAGAGCTACATCGGATGTGGCTTTTTTATTGATGCAAAGTGTTGCGAGAAAGTCATTTTTCAATCATAAAAGAATTTTAAACAATGATTGGGGTAGTTTTGACCCTTTGGCAAATTTAGGACAGGAACTTTACGGTAAAACACTGGGGATTTTCGGTTTGGGAAGAATTGGTTTTGAAATGGCTAAAAAATGTAAGGCCGCATTCGGAATGAACATAATTTACCACAATCGTTCTCATAATGAAATTTCCGAAAAAGAATTGGATGCGAAATATGTAGATTTTGAAACGTTACTTGCAGAAAGTGATGTTTTAAGTGTTCATTCGAATTATACAGAAGAAAATAACGAAATTTTCAATAAAAATGCTTTTGCTAAAATGAAATCTAATTCGATTTTCATCAACACTGCAAGAGGAAAATTTCAAAATGAAAATGATTTATTTGAGGCGCTAACGAATAGTATAATCTGGGGCGCAGGATTGGATGTTACCAATCCTGAACCAATGAAATCAGACAATCCGTTATTATCACTTCCTAATTGTTGCATTTTACCACATATTGGCTCTGCAACTTATGAAGCTAGAAATACAATGGCGATTTGCGCGGCTCAAAATATTATTGCGCTTTTTGAAAATAAAAAAATGCCGTTTTGTGTTAATGAGGAAATTTATATTTAAAATTCCAATTTTTTAAATTCCAAATTCCAATTTAAAATCAACAATCTAAAATCTAAAATCTAAAATTATAAATGGATATTCGTTCAAGAAAGTTTAAGATTACGATTTACAAATCGTATCATAGGTCGGATATCCGTTATCCCTAGTTCATTTTAATTAGAAAATGTGACAATTTGCCAATGAGTCAATTTGAAAATGAGGTAATTAAAATAAATTTTAAATCTAATTTCGTCGGCTAATATTTCGCTCCTCTGGAGCTTTTATATTGGGGTTATTGTTTTTCTATAAATATTTCGCCTTTCCAAGGCTTTTTTTATCAGCTCCAGAGGAGCTAAATATTTATAGAAGCAATTAACCGTCAATCACATTTAAGCCCCAGCGGGGCGGCATAATTAAAAAAACAAAAATTAATCTGTTGTTAATCTAAGCTCAATATCTTAGTAACTTAGAATCTCAGCATCTTAGAATCTTAAAAAAAATGACTTTCAAAGAACAAATACAACAAGGAATACCTTCTATACTACCACCAAAGCAGGCTTATGATCCAGCAATCAATCATGCTCCGAAAAGAAAAGAAATTCTTTCGGCAGAAGAAAAAAAGCTGGCGCTGAAAAATGCTTTGCGTTATTTTGATCCAAAACATCACGCCGAATTAATTCCTGAATTTTCAGAAGAATTAGAAACTTATGGCCGTATTTATATGTACCGTCTTCGTCCAGATTACAAAATGTACGCAAGACCAATTGACGAATATCCAGGAAAATCATTGCAAGCGAAAGCAATTATGCACATGATTCAGAACAATTTGGATTATGCTGTGGCGCAGCACCCTCATGAATTGATTACGTATGGCGGAAACGGTGCCGTTTTCCAAAACTGGGCACAATATTTATTGACAATGCAGTATTTGTCTGAAATGACAGACGAGCAGACTTTAACCATGTATTCAGGGCATCCAATGGGATTATTTCCTTCTCATAAAGAAGCGCCAAGAGTTGTGGTTACTAACGGAATGGTGATTCCGAATTACTCGAAACCTGACGATTGGGAAAAAATGAATGCATTGGGAGTTTCGCAATACGGACAAATGACAGCTGGAAGTTATATGTACATTGGCCCTCAAGGAATTGTACACGGAACGACAATTACGGTTTTAAATGGTTTTAGAAAAATAAAACAAAATCCTGAAGGAAGTTTATTTGTAACTTCTGGTCTTGGCGGGATGTCGGGTGCACAGCCAAAAGCAGGAAATATTGCAGGTTGCATTACGGTTTGTGCTGAGGTAAATCCGAAAATTACTAAAATCCGTCACGAACAAGGATGGATTAATGAAGTGGTAACTTCTACAGACGAATTGGTTGCCAGAGTAACTTTAGCGAAAGCGAATAAAGAAACCGTTTCCATTGCTTATTTAGGAAATGTCGTGGACGTTTGGGAGCGTTTTGATCAGGAAAACATCAAGATTGATTTAGGTTCAGACCAGACTTCACTTCATAATCCGTGGGCTGGAGGTTATTATCCGGTTGGAATTTCGTTTGAAGAAGCAAATGATTTGATGGCCAATAATCCAGAATTATTTAAAGAAAAAGTTCAGGAAACCTTACGCCGTCACGCAGATGCTATTAACAAACACACCGCAAAAGGAACTTACTTTTTTGATTACGGAAATGCCTTTTTATTAGAAGCTTCTCGCGCAGGAGCCGATGTAATGGCCGAAAATTATATCGATTTTAAATATCCTAGTTACGTTCAGGATATTATGGGACCAATGTGTTTTGATTATGGATTTGGTCCTTTCCGTTGGGTTTGTACTTCAGGGAAACCAGAAGATTTATTAAAAACAGATGCAATTGCTTGCGAAGTTTTGGAAAAAATGGCTGAAACCGCTCCAAATGAAATTCAGCAGCAAATGCAGGATAATATTAAATGGATTAAAGGCGCACAGGAAAATAAATTGGTTGTAGGTTCTCAAGCTCGTATTCTTTACGCAGATGCCGAAGGCCGAATCAAGATTGCAGAAGCTTTTAATCAGGCAATCGCAAAAGGTGAAATTGGCGCTGTCGTTTTAGGACGCGATCATCACGATGTTTCAGGAACCGATTCTCCTTATAGAGAGACTTCCAACATTTATGACGGATCTCGTTTTACGGCCGATATGGCAATTCATAATGTGATTGGTGACAGCTTTAGAGGAGCAACTTGGGTTTCTATACACAATGGCGGCGGCGTTGGCTGGGGCGAGGTTATAAACGGCGGATTTGGTATGGTTCTTGATGGTTCTACAGAAGCTTCAAAACGTTTAGCATCAATGCTTTTCTGGGATGTTAACAACGGAATTTCAAGAAGAAGCTGGGCTCGAAATGAAGGTGCTGTTTTTGCCATAAAAAGAGCCATGGAAGTTGAGCCTTTATTAAAAGTGACTTTACCCAATTTAGTCGACGAAAGTTTGCTTTAAAATAACGTAATGTCATCCTGAGCGTCCTGAGAATTTGGAGGTTTACAACAACGAAAGGGCTTCGACTCCGCTCAGCCTGACAGACTTAAAAAAGAACATTTAATTTTTGAATATATGAAAACACTAAAGTTAATTCCGTTTTTGTTACTGCTGATACTAACTTCTTGCAGTACTGTGACTGTTTATTCTGATTATGACAAAACTGTCGATTTTGCGCCTTATAAAACATACGCTTACTTTAAGCCCGGAATTGACAAGGTTGAAATATCAGACTTAGATAAAAGAAGAATTTTACGCGCTATTGATGATCAAATGCAGGCAAAAGGCTTTACCAAAAGCGACAATCCAGATTTACTGATCAATATTTTTACAAAATCAAGAGAGCAAGTAGATGTAAACCAATTTAGTGCTGGCTGGGGTTACGGCTGGGGCTGGGGTTGGAATCCTTATATGATGTATGGTGGTAACCAGACTACCGTGTCTACTTCTACTGAAGGGACTTTATACATTGATTTGATCGATGCTAAAAAGAAAGAAATGATCTGGCAAGGCGAAGGTGTTGGAACTTTGACAAGAAACATCGATAAAAAAGATGAAAAAATTGCTGAATTTGTAGGCAAAATTTTAGCTCAATATCCGCCAGTTAGAAAGTAGTATTCAGTTTTCAGTATTTAGTATTCAGTATTTTCAAAACCGCTGTTTATTACCTCGAAAAAAATAAGTACATTTGCTATTCAATCAGCCAAAAAAATGAAAAACTTTAACAACATTATTATCGCTATTATTAGCATTATTGCAATTGTGCAATAGTGGCGAGGTGTTATATAAGTTTGTAAAATATAATTTATAGAAACCTCCCAATTGGGAGGTTTTTTATTTTTAAGAAAGTTTAAAACAAATATTTTTTTTTGCCACAGATTTCACAGATTAAAAATCATATTAATCCTTTTAATCTGTGGCAAAAAAGTTAAAAACAAAACATGATGAGTTTATTTAACGAAGTACTTAATGCCCAAAAGCAGCTGGAAAATGTAGTTGCCGCTACTCCTCTAACCCAAAATTTGAATCTTTCAGACGAATTTGAATCTACTATTTTATTAAAAAGAGAAGATTTACAAATTGTTCGTTCGTATAAAATTCGGGGCGCTTACAATAAGATTTCTTCGTTAAATGAAAAAGAAAAAGCAAACGGAATTGTATGCGCCAGTGCCGGAAATCATGCTCAAGGTGTTGCTTATTCTTGCAATCTTTTAAAGATTCAAGGCAAAATTTATATGCCTAAAACAACTCCAAAACAAAAAGTAAAACAAGTTCAGCTATTCGGAAAATCGTTTGTTGAAATTGTTTTAACTGGAGATACTTTTGATGACGCTTATGCTTCTGCAACTGCTGATGCTATCAAAAATCATAAAACATTTATCCACCCTTTTGATGATGAAAAAGTAATTGCTGGACAGGGAACTGTAGGGTTAGAAATCTTAGAAAGCTGTAAAGAACCTATCGATTATGTTTTTGTTCCAATTGGTGGCGGCGGACTGGCTTCTGGTTTATCTGAGGTTTTCAAGCATTTAAGTCCGCATACCAAAATAATTGGAGTTGAACCAAAAGGCGCTCCTTCGATGAAAACTTCGATTGAAGAAAACAAAAATACGCCACTAAAAACAATTGACAAATTTGTAGACGGAGCTGCTGTAAAACAAGTTGGAGATAAAACTTTTGAAATCTGCCGTTATAATCTGGAAGATATAATTCTAGTTCCCGAAGGAAAAGTCTGCACTACAATCTTAAGATTGTATAATGAAGAAGCAATGGTTGTTGAACCAGCAGGAGCATTAACAATTGCAGCTTTAGATTTTTATGCAGCTAAAATTAAAGGAAAAAATGTAGTTTGTATTGTTAGCGGAAGCAATAATGACATTGAAAGAACTGCCGAAATAAAAGAGCGCTCTCTACTTTATGAAGGTTTGATGCATTATTTTATGATTCAGTTTCCACAGCGTCCAGGAGCTTTAAAAGAATTTGTCAATAATATTTTAGGCCCAGATGATGACATCACGTATTTCCAGTTTGCTAAGAAAAATAGTCGCGAAGTTGGTTCTGTTGTCGTTGGTTTAGAATTGAAAAACAAAAACGACATTATGCCTATTAAATTAAAAATGACCGAAAATGGTTTTGAGTTTCAATACCTGAATGATAATCAAGATTTATTTACGCAGTTAATTGGATAATCTTGTCTAAAATGATAAATGTCAGAAAACAAAAAAGAAGTTATCGTATTTTTGCATTTACTTTAAAACTAAAAAAATGACAGCTTTAAAAGATATTTCGACAATAGAAGACATTCAGCAAATGGTTAACAGCTTTTATGCGAATGTTCGAAAAGATGATTTAATTGGTCCGATATTTAATGATAAACTGCAAGATCGCTGGGAACCTCATCTGCAAAAAATGTACAATTTTTGGCAAACTATTTTATTTGATGTTCGCGCTTATTCTGGAACCCCATTTCCTCCTCATAAACAGTTACCAGTTGACAAAACGCACTTTGACCGTTGGATCGCCATTTTTAATTCGACAATCGATTCGCAATTTGCAGGACCAATAACCGAAGAAGCCAAAATGCGCGCTACGAATATGGCTTTTATGTTTAGCCATAAAATTGAGTATTTTAGAAATGCAGAAAATGAAATGAGAAATGCAATAAAAAAATCTTAAAAAATTTCCTTCAATTAAAAAGCAGAACTTTATATTTGATAAAATGAATTAAACCCAAATCTATATTCTTTTATTTATGAAAAAAGTTATTTTCTTTATTGCAATTTGTTTCTCATTTTTAAACCAATTATCAGCACAAACACCAGCTTCTAATTTATACAAAGGAACTGTCGACGGAAAAACCCCGATTACACTTTACATTCAGACATCAGAAAATCAATGTAATGCCGATTTAAGCTATGCGGCAATGTATCGCTACAATAAATCAAAAAATTGGATTCAAATTTATCCTACTCAAAACAAAAAGAAAGAAAATGAGTTTGTTATGGTTGAACACAATTTCAGTGGTGTTTTAATCTTACAGAAAAGCGGAAATACTTTCACCGGTTTATGGATTAGCCCTGATGCTAAAAAACAATTGAAAGTAGAGGTAAAAGAAACTCCAATGACCAAAAAAGAGATTGAAAACTATCAACAAACGATGGAAAGAGTAAGTTTTGATAATAACGACTGCTAAAATCGCATTTATTACAGTTCTTTAAAAATCTACAAAAATGCAATAAAAGTCAATTTCGAATAAAAATTTTATGATTGATGATAAAAAATCGAGTCTTAAATTCGTAATTTTACATTTTAATCGACAACGTTTTCGAAATGAATCCAAATATTGAAACCAATCCGTTATTAGAGAGATTGCCGAAACATTTACAGCAATTTATTAAACCTCAAGATTATAGTGATTACACTCCTATCAATCAAGCGGTTTGGCGATATGTTATGCGCAAAAATGTAGATTATCTTTCTAAAGTTGCGCATCATTCTTATCTAGAAGGTTTGCGTAAAACAGGAATCGAAATTGATTCTATTCCGAGCATGTACGGCATGAACCGAATTCTAAGTGAAATTGGATGGGCTGCGGTTGCAGTTGATGGCTTTATTCCGCCAAATGCTTTTATGGAATTTCAAGCTTATAATGTTTTGGTTATTGCTTCAGACATTAGACAATTAGAACATATTGAATATACTCCTGCTCCAGACATCATTCACGAAGGTGCAGGTCACGCTCCTATTATTGCCAATCCAGAATATGCCGAATATTTAAGACGTTTTGGCGAAATTGGCTGTAAAGCGATTTCTTCTCATAAAGATTATCAAATGTATGAAGCGATTCGTCTGCTTTCTATTTTAAAAGAAGCAGAAGATACGCCACAAGAAAAAATCGATGAGGCCGAAAAAGCGGTTGCCGATTTGCAAAACAACATGGGCGAATTATCTGAAATGGCTCAAATTCGAAACCTGCACTGGTGGACCGTTGAATACGGTTTGATTGGAACGGTTGAAAATCCAAAAATTTATGGTGCGGGATTACTTTCTTCTATTGGAGAAAGCGCTTGGTGCATGACTGATAATGTGAAGAAAATTCCGTATGATATTTCTGCAGCCAATCAGAATTTTGATATTACTCAATTGCAACCTCAGCTATATGTAACGCCAAATTTCTCTTATTTGAGTTTGATTTTGGAAGAATTTGCAAATAAAATGGCTTTACGAACTGGAGGTTTGTCGGGTATCCAGAAACTGATTCAATCGAATGCTTTAGGAACAATAGAATTAAGTACAGGTTTACAAATTTCTGGAGTTTTTACCAATGTAATTGAAGAAGAAGGAAAACCAGTTTACATTCAGACTACTGGAAAAACAGCTCTTTCTTACCGCGAAAAAGAATTAGTTGGTCACGGAACTTTAACGCATCCGCATGGATTTGGAAGTCCGATCGGGAAACTAAAAGGTTTTAATCTGGCGATTGAAGATATGAGTCCGAAAGATTTACAGGCTTACAGTATTGTAGAAAACGAAACTGTAAAACTGGAATTTGAAGGCAATATTATTGTGGAGGGCGAAATCATTACAGGTTCTAGGAACTTACATGGAGAAATCATTCTAATTAGTTTTAAAAATTGTACCGTTACTCATGGAGAAACTATTTTGTTTCAGCCTGAATGGGGCAATTATGATATGGCAATTGGTAAAAAAGTGATTTCTGCATTCTCTGGCCCAGCCGATGTGAATAGTTTTGATTTAATTAATATTGTTCCTTCAACAAAAACAATTAAAGCGAAACATACTGAGGAACGTGATGAATTGGAAGTTTTATATGCTACAGTTAGAAACATAAGAAATAATAATGACTCTAAATCGGAATTGAAATCGGTTTTTGAAAAAGTCAAAAGTAATCATTCAAATGACTGGCTGTTAAATATCGAAATTGCCGAGCTTTTGAAAGATTCAGATGAGAAACAGCTTTTGCAAGAAGTTTTGGTATATCTGGATCAATTGAAAGAAAGACGTCCCGAAATTGCGCATTTAATTTCTGGTGGATTGGATTTGATTTTTGATCGTTCTATTGCTTGATTTGCCACAAAGGCACGAAGGCGCGAAGGTTTTATTCTTAATTTTTTAATCTCGCAAAGACGCAGAGTCGCAAAGTTTTTTACTTTTTAAAAGCTTACTAAGTTTCTTTTATTAGATTAAAAGATAGAATTATATATTAAATTGCCTCCTGCTTTAGATGGAGGAAAATAAAGCCTTTTTCAATTTCTTGATGAATACCTCCAGCTAAAGCAGGAGGCAATTCAAAAAATCATTTAATCCTTTAATCTGTGGCAAAAATTCTTTGCGGCTCTGCGTATTTGCGAGATTCTTTTTTACAACTTTGAATTCAAATCCTGAGTCAACTCCGTTTCCGATTCAATAGTTTTTCCATTGTATTGCAGTTTCCATCCCATTGAATTCGTCATGATTAAAATCTTAGACAATTCGCTTATTAATCGGTTTTGGGCGTTGGTTTTTAGGGTAGATTTTTCGATTTTCTTAGCCAGATTGGCTTTTACAGATTTGTTGATTTTATTGTAATCATCACCCGTAAAAGGATTCAGTTTACTTTGTTCAACATCATAAAACTGAATATCTGGGTTTATGGTAATTTCTTCTTTTGGAATGTTTAAAATCGTAATGGTTTTGTTTTTCTCATCAATATCATATTTCATCTGATGCAGATCGTAAGCGACTGTAACATTTGCATTAACCACAATAAGTGCTTTTTTCTCAAAAGAAATCATGTCCATCAAATATTTCTGCTGATTTTTATAGGTAATGACTTCTGAAAAATGCCCTTCTGTAACAACCAATTTCCCAACGTTAAGAATCTGCTGCTGAATTAAATTAGTATTGTACTGAATATCTGAATCGTCTTCTTTTTTGAACTGGCAATATTTAAACCCCAGAACAATTATTAAAACAATAACTCCAACACCTATAATTCTTTTAATCAAGTTTTGCATTCTTCTAAAATATTTTAGACCAATTTACTCCTTTTTTTAATTTTTTTGCCACGAAATTGTTTCTTTTTCTGCCACGAATTCACGAATTTTCGCTAATGTCATTATCTATAAATTTTTCCATTTCACAAATTTAATTTGTGAAATTCAATTATAAGTATCCGCATAGATTAGCGAAAATTCGTGAATTCGTGGCGAAAAAAATGGCAAAAAACTTAGAAAGGATATCCAATAGCGATATTCAAAATCAGGTTATCTTTTCTCCACGAACTGCTTCCAAAATTAATATTGTCAATTACCCATCTTTGTCCGTCTGGTAAAGCTGGATTTCTAAGCGGAATGGCTAAATCTGTTCTTAAAACTAAAAACGATAAATCGAAACGCAAACCTGCTCCTGCCCCAATGGCAATTTCTTTCATAAAATCTTTTGAGATTTCTGCGCCCGGTTTGTTCGGGTCAGCATGCAACAACCAAATGTTTCCGGCATCTAAAAATACTGCTCCTCTTACAATACTGAAAAGCTTTGCTCGATATTCGGTGTTGAATTCCAGTTTTAAATCGGCTGATTGATCTGGCGTATAATTATCATTTGTGTTTGGCGGAATCACATAACTTCCTGGCCCTAAAGTTCTCGCTCTAAAAGCTCTAATACTATTCGTTCCTCCTACTACAAACTGTTTAGATGCTGGAAGCGTTCTCGAATTTCCGTAGGCAAATCCAGCTCCAACAATCAATCTGCTGGCTAATTCGCTTTCCTTTCCGAGTTTTAAATAATGCCTGAAATCGGATCTGATTTTTACATATTGGCTAAACGGAACATCAAAGATTTTTATCGTATCATTTTTCTTAATATTGGCTCCAGTAATCGCTCCTGTTAGATTTCCAGCCAAATCTAATTCACCATTAAAATAGATGGTATTCTTTTTACGTTTTTGCATTGTATTGGTATACGTATAATTGTACGTTGGGCCAAAAATCAATTGTTTTTCAATTACTTTTCCTAGTGCTGGATCAGTTTTAATGTCTTCCAAATATTCTGGTGTGACATGATTCGGACTTACATATGTAACATCAATAACATTCAGTTGATGTTCTTTGCGAATGTTCTCTTTCCACATATATCCAAAAGAAGTGTTGAAAGAGTTTAAAGCATAAAGTTGTGTTCTTTTTTGGTATTCGTAACGTAGCGTTGCCTTAGTTCTAGGCACATATTCGCTATTTCCTTCAATATTAAAAGGCGTTATAAATCTAGGCCAGGTCAAACTGACTTCACCTCCGAGTTTATAAATATTCTTTCCTTTGTTTGTCCCACCAAGCTGAAAATCGGCTCCTCCAAAAATCGAAGCGGTAAACAATTCTGCACCGCGCAAAAAGTTTCTGTTGTTCCAGTTTAAATTTAATTCTGTACCGGTATAACTCGCAGAATTGGTTTTCCCGATAACTTCTACACGAATAAATTTTTTAGGCAAAAGCGTTAGAAAGTAGTAGGAATCTAACGCATTCGGAATAGAATCCGACGGTTTAAATTCGTTCTTTACAAAACTAAATGTTCCCAGATTAACAAATCTGTTTAAAGTCAAATTATGATCTTTTCGATTGTAAACATCTCCTTTTTTGAAATAAATCGTTCGATCGTAAATTCTTGGTTTGAAAGTTTCTGTCGTATCAATTATCGTGAGATCTTTATATTGTGTCATGTTTCTTTTTCGATAAACCGCACTATCATTCGTTAGAGAATAATTGGGATACACAAAAATCTTATCAATTTTATAAGTGGTTAAAGCTTTTACTGGCGTATCGTCTTTTATAACCAATCTAATTCTTACTTCGTGATCTCCTTTGCTGCTGTCTACTTTGGCCAAAATATAATCTGGATTAAAGTAGAAATAGCCTTTCTCTTTCAGTCTTGCATCGATTCTTTCTCTTTCTGCTTTAATAACATCCAAATCATAAGGCGCACCCACTTTAAGCAAACTTCTTCTGCTGCTTTTTGCAATAATCTTTGACATTTTTAAAGAATCGTCTGGAAATATCACGCTCTTTATAATGTATTGCTGTCTTGGCGTAACGATATACTCTGCCGTAACTCTTTTGTTTCGAACAGTCGAATCGGCGCTTACACGGGTTTTAAAATAGCCTCTGTTTTCAGTAAAATTTCGAAGGACAGAAGCATTATAATCTAAATCTACCTGACTGAAAAGTACTGGCGGTTCTCCGACTTTATTTCTCAACCAATATCTTGTTCCTTTATCTTTTTTAGGTTCGCCAGCAAGATTATATATTAATAATTTTGGACGCAAGCCAAAGATTTGCTTGTTTGGTTTTGGACGCAACAAACCCTCGAGTTCCTTTTCTAGTGCTTTTCGATTTTTCTTTTTCATAATCGAATCTTTTATGGTCACGGAACCTCCTGTATAAAGCAAATCTCCCTCTGGAAGGTATTTTGTATTACTGCATCCTACAACAAAAAATAAGAAAAGCAGTGCAATACACTTTATATAAAATGGGTTTATATGATTATGTTTTCTGCTCATTTCCTTCAATTATTTTTTCGTCTTCGTTCTCCTGCAATTTTTCCTTTTCCTTCTGTTCTTTCTTTTTCTGTTTTTCTTTTTCCTTACGGACTTTATCTTCTTTTATCAATTCCTTCTCTTTTTCTGTACGATGGAAAAGTTCTCTAAATATATTGTAACTCATCGTGATAACAAAAGCAACACCAGTTTCAATTACCTGACCTTCTACAGCAACCTGATATTGGTTTTTACGATACGCACGAATCATATAACGACCATCTTTTGTCAATTGATAATCTAATGCAACATCGCCCGCAATGTTGGTTGTTTCTTCGTTGGCACGTTCCTGTCCTTCTACTCCAAAACTGCTTCCAACAGTAACTTTCAAACGATCATCTAGTAATTTTTTAGAAACTTCGACATTCAAATCGGTTCTGTTTTGCATGGTTCCTGTTGTGTAATCTTCTGTCGATTCTAAGTCAAAATTCACTTCAAAACCTGTAATAAGATCTCCTGCCAGATTATTTAATTGCTGCGAAAGAATTTTACTTACACTTTGTCTAGCAAAAGATTCTGCATTTGTGCCGCCGCTTTCGCTAGAAAACGGATTTTCGCCCACAAATCGGTTTAACAATAAAAGTGCAAAAACCTGTTTATTCAATTCCGCTGGATCTTGCTCTAATTGTTTCAGTTTTGTTTGTGTCATATCTACAACATCCGTAGAAACATTATAATTTCCTTCAGGGAGTACGATTCCAAACGAGATTTCTGGTTTCAACAATTCTCCATTCATTTTCAATAAAGTCTGAAAAGGAAGTTTTTGTTTATAGGTATTTTGAACCGATGGAGGTAGATTTGTCAACTGACTTCCTAATAAATCAATTGGTGCTGTGTTTACTTTATAAATGGCTGTAATATTTAAAGTTGCCATTGTTGGCTCACCATTCCAAGTGATAAAACTTCCTTGCTGAATATCGAACTTTCTTTTTATTCCGTTGAAATTCATCTGATAAGAACCGTCTGAGAATTCATATTTTCCAGTCAAAGTTGTTTTTCCAGATTGATCAATTCCTCCCACTAATTCTGCTTCACCTTTCAAATTCAGATAATCTCCATTCGATTTATCAATCAAAAGCGTCAATTCTGCTTCTTTATCAATCGAAATAGCAACATTCACATCCATTCCTTTCAATTCCGATTGATTCAGTTTATTCTTCATATCAACCGTTTGTTTGAGATAGGCATTATCTTCATCAACAAATTCTACAATTCCTTCTCGATCTGCAATAGACGGATCAGACTGAGGCATTACCACTGTAAATTTGGTTTCTTTGTTAATTTTAAGCGTTCCATCTACAATTGGACTATCCAAATTTCCTTTGATGTTTAGTTTTGTATCTAAAAACAAATCGCCATAAAACAAATCGTTGTCTTTTGCTTTTGAATGAATTGCTCTAAAATCGTCTGCTTCAACTAGCAAATTGAAATTGTATTTTACAAAATCTGGAGACTGAATGGTTCCGTTTAGGTACAATTCGTTGTCATTTTCGTCGAAAAGAGAGAATTTATCAAATGAGATCGTTTCATTGCTAAAAGTGATTTTCTCATTTTTAGTTTTAAAGTATGAATTGAGCTGTGTCACTCTAAAACCAGCATCATTAAAAATCAATTCGCCATTAATTTTTGGAGCAGAAGTGTTTCCTGTAAGCTTAAAATTTCCTGATAAAAATCCTTGACCTTCAGTAATATTCCCCATGCTAAAACCTTGAACACTTTTGATATTTAACTTATTAATAGCCACATCAAAATCAAAATTTCCAGTATCCATTAAATAATCTCCTGTCAGCTTCAAATCATTTCCTTCGTCGCTTAAAGCTACATTTGCAGCAAGTGTATTTGCCGTTTTATTGTCAACTTTTATTTCCAGATCGCCGACTTTTGAACCTTTAAAAGTAAAATCATCAATTTTTAAGTCAGAAGTAAAAGTTGGGTTTGTCATCACATTTTCAACCAATGCATTTCCGTTTATCAACCCTTGCATCAGCAATTCGTCTTTTTTGACCATATTCATAATGGTTTCAATTTTGAAATTCACAAAATCGACTTGCAACGGCGCATTGTCCTGTGTTCCTTGCGATTGAATTTTTAATTCATTTCCGTTATTATTCAAATTGAATTTATCGACATAAAGTCTTTTTTCTCCAAACTCAATCCTGTTTTCAGGATCTACATTCCATTTATCATAATTTAAAATAAAGTTTTCAGCGTCCAATTTTACAATGTTTTTTGAATCTTCAGCCTTAAATTCACCTGCAATAAAATATTGCTGTTTCTCATTGGCATCCTTTACTTCAAGAGTATAAGTCAAAATATTATTGTGCACATTTCCTGATAAACTTGTAAATGGAATCTTAAGCGAGCCGCTTTCAATTGTTGCTACAGAAATCGAGTATTCTAAAGCATTTTCTTTGGCTTCGATATTTATTTTTCCGTCCGAAATGGTATTTCCTCCGTAAACAATTCTTGGAATGGTTCCTTTTACATTCAAAGAATCTGTCTGATTATTGTAATTTCCTGTTATACTAAAAGGTTCTAAGCCCGTTAATTTTGGCAATAATTTTAAAAGCACAGGATCATTATCTACTTTCAAAGTAAAGGCTAATCTTTGTTCTTCTGATTCTGCGTTAACCTTTGGATTTTTAAGATCAATGTATTTTGATAATGATTTTTGAATCGAATTTGCCAGTGTCGTCAGTTTATATTTTCCTGTTACTTCGGCTTTTAAAAATTGAGACGAAATTTTAATCGAATTGCTGTCTTTGTCTGCAAAAGCCAAAACACGAATTGAATCTAAAACAATTGGCTCGGCATCTTGTAAAATCTGAATGTTGGAAAGAAATACTTTGCCGTTCAGAAAATCTGGATTACTGTTGGTAATATCAGCATCAACATTTCCGCGAAGTTTCATCGGACCCGCATGAAGATTTAACTTTTCTAAATCAGCAATATCCAGATTTAGTTTCAGTTTTACGGTTGGATATTTCTCTTTTGTATCGCCTGAAGCTGTTAAATTGAAATTCAAATTAGGATCTTCCATTCCTGATTTTACAGCAAAAGAACCGTTTTCGATATTTCCTTTCAGCGTTAAATCTTTATAGGTATATCTGTTAAAAACTGCTTTCTGAACAATTCCATCTACAAAAGCATTTGCCGTCTTCGGATCTAAACCGTTTCCTTTTACTTTCGCTTTAAGCGTAATTTTTCCGATGGAATCGTTTTTTATTAATCGTCCCAAATCGAATTCCTGCAAAGAAACGTTTGCATCATATTTTTCTCTTTTCTTAATGCGCTGATCGAATAACGCATCAACTTTTGCATTTCCGAAACTGCTGTTTAAAGCCAGATTCGTTTTAAAATTTTGAACTGAACCTTTAAATTTTCCCTGCAAACTTAACTGCGACGGAAGTTGGATATTTTTCGGAATTGTTCCCGCAGGTACAAACAGGTTAATGTCTTTTGAAGTACTCGAAATCTTCTTGATATTCAAATCATAATACGCTTTTTGAGCATCCGGAAGCCCAGCGATTTTCCCAGAAAGCGAAACTTTTGTCGTTCCTATTCCGCTCATTTCAAATTTCGAAATAGTCAAATCTTTTACTTTTCCGCTCACGCGACTGTCTACGTACAAAATCGCATTTGGATTGCTTTTAAACGGATTTGTTTTCTGCAAATCTGGAACAAACAAGAGAATGTCTTTAAACCCAATTTTTGATTGTTTTAAATTAGCATCAATTGCTAGATTTCCTAAATCTTTCTGGAGCGATTCAAGTGATTTATATTGCGCCTTAACTTTATCTTGAACAAGAGTTTGTGGCGTTTTTAAATATAAATTCTCTAAAGAAGCATTTTTTGGACCGTAAAAGAAATCGGTTTTGAAAGCCTGAATCTGCAAACCGCTTTTTTCGTTAACAGTCAATGTTTTAATATTTCCAGAAATGGTATCATTTCCATAATATAATTTCTCGGCTTTAAAATTAAATCTACTCAAATCAAGATGCGCATAATCCAATCCTTTTATTTTAGGTTTGGATTGCATATCATCAAATTTGAAAGCAATATTTTCTAAATCTGTTTTGTTCAATTTTACTTTCCAACCTGCTTGTTTTATCGCTGTAGTATCTAAATCGGGTGCATCAATTTGCTTGTCTTGTGCTCCCAAGCGCAGATTTCCGCTTAGATTTTTTACTTCGAAAGTATCAAAATCCAAAAACTGTTTGTTTAGATCGATTTCGTTTACAGCTAAATTTAAGTTTCCTAAACGAATGCCAGAATTTAGTTTTGAATCTTTATTATCGTATAAAATATCGATTTTAGACAACGTTATTTTATCTAAAGCCAATTTAAAATCTGGACGCTTCGAAATTGTATCAACCGTTTTTACTGAAACCTCAGCAATTTTTTCGACTACATCCTGATCTAAAACCACCTTCAATCCGTTTAAATTGATTCTCGGAATATTAAAATCCATCTGATCCAAATCAAATTTTTTGAATTTGGTATCAAAATGAGTCAGGTTTACACGAATGTCATTTTTAGCGAAATCATCCTTAAAATTAAATTTAACCTGATCAAGGTTTACTTTTACAACCGAAATTTTAAAGGGCTTTGCATTAGGATCTTCAACTTTTGGTTCTTTTGATTCGAATGCTTTGATGATATAATCGAAATTGAAGACTCCTTGTTTGTTTCTAGAAATATTGGCTTTTACATTTTCAAGCGAAACCGAATTGATTTCGAGTTCACTGCTAACGAGTTTAAAAAGGTCGACATCAACTTCTAATCGATTACCTGCCAACAAAGTATCTTTTTTTTGATCTTCAAAATAAAAACCTTCCAGAACTACGTCTTTGGGGAATTTTATCGAAATATGATCTAAGGAAACTTTAGTTTTTATCTTGCCCTGAAGATAGTTTATCGCTTTATCCTTAACGAAATTTTGAACCGAAGGAACTTGAATTAAAATGATCAGAAGTAATAAAAGTGCAACTACAGAAACCACGCACCACATAAGGATACGAAGTGTTTTTTTAAGAAAATAAACAGGTTTCTTATTCATACCTCAATAAAAACGGATTAGATTAAAATTGCTTCTGAAAAAAGCAGAGCTACACATTTTACAAAAATGTAAAATTTAAACCTTAACAATTTACACAATTATGAGGAATTATTCTAAAATTTTATTGTTGTTTTTGCCACGAAGGCGCGAAGACGCAAAGTTTTGAGTTATTTTTTTGCCACAGATTACACGAATTAACAGAGATTAAAAAAAACTGCATTATTTTGAAAAATACTTAAAATCTTTTTAATCAGTGGCTAAAAAACAGTTAGTGTGGAGCATTTTTTGCTTTCTAAACTGTTGGTTTTAATCAATCTCTGCGATTAGAATTTAATATGTGGTAATTTTTCTCCTAATTGATTTATTTTCTGCTGGAGTTTAACCAAGAATTTTTGATGCTGTTCAGATTCTGGATTAAAGCTTCTGTGGCGAAGACTTTTCTGGATTTCATCAACTTCCTGCATTGTTGTCAAACTTTCGTGAGAAATGTAGTTTTCGCTGAAAAGCTTCCAAATATAATCGAGCGCAATTTGATTGGGATGCAGCATATCTTCATTATAAAAACGATAGTCGCGAAGTTCGTCCATCATGATTTCATATGAAGGAAAGTATTCAGTGTTCCGTTTTAAGTGTTCAGTCTTCAACACAAAATGCAACGCTGTAAATAAATGAGACTTACTTAATTGATTTTCTACGAAACCATCTTTAATATGTCGCACCGGAGAAATCGTAAAAATGAAATTGATGCTTGGATTTAAAGATTGAATTAAATTGATTGTATTTTGAATGCTTTTCTGAATCACTTCAACCGATAATAATTCTTTTGAAAATTGTTTTTGAGGCACTTTATGGCAATTGGCTACAATTTCATCTTTTTCAAGATTTCTATAAATCCATGAAGTTCCAAATGTGATGATAATATGAGTGGCTTCTTTTAATTGTTTGTTCGTTTCTAAAATTGCTTTGTTTAAAGTTTCAAGCAATTCTTGTCGGTCGGCATTACTTAAATCAGAATGCACTTCAAAAGAATGCCAGCGTTCATTATGAAAGAAAATGTCTTTTTCTTCAAACCATTGTTCTTTACAAATTCGTTCAAATAATTTTTCTATAGAGACTGAATTAAATATAATTCCAAACGGATTGGTTTCATTCTGAAATTTAAAATAATCGAATTTCTCCGCCATATTCTCTGCAAAACAAGAACCAATAGAAAGTATTTTCGAATTATAATCGATTTTCGAATTACTTTTTGAAATGGGGATTTGTGTTCTGAATTGCATGGCTTAAACATTTTAAACAAATTTCGATTATTTTTAGCAATAAAAAAAGCCAGATAAATCTGGCTCTGTAGATAAAAATTTGACTCTTAATAAAAATATTCAGTAGTTCCTAAACTGTCAGATCCGTTATCAACTTCTTTCGTTGGGTAACCTTGATCATTATACGTAAAAGTGCTGTTTGTCCATAAATCACCACCTGATGTATCTGTTAGGATATTGAATTTAACTCCATTTGCTTCTCCATCAGCAAATGCGATTTTATCCATTCCTAAAATATTTTTAGTCGCATTGTTTTTATTATCATAAGTGTATTTATGATTTGGCGAGTTAGTGCTTGTAATTTCGCTTACTTCACCATTTACAAATTTAATTGTACCTGTTCCTGAAGGAATAGTTTGGGAAAGCTCATTTCCTGAATATCCTTTCACTGAAATTGTACCATCGGTATTATATGTATAAACTTCCTTATATCCTCTTAATACTGCTTCTCCATCCTCAGCTTCATATTCAACTCTTACAAATGTGGATAGCTTTCCATCAGTAGTGTATGTAAAAGTATTTACTTGTTCTGATTTTCCATTAGGAAGTTTGAAATCAATTTTTGTAATTAAATCTCCTGTATAAGTATAATGCAGATTAAAAAATCCAGTATCATCTGTTGCGCTTACTATTTTGTTACCGTCGTACTTATAATTAATGGTAGCTTTATCTCCATCTGGATTTGTAATAACAGTTTTTTTAAGTAAAACAAGATCTGAAGAACTTGATGAATCATCGCTTGAACACGATGTCAAAACTAGTGCTAAAGCACCAAAAAGGCATAATAGTTTTTTCATGTTGATTTGGTTAAAATTCTTATTAGTGCAAACCTAGTACAATCAAAAATCAAAACCTTACGGGATTCCTCATCGAAGCATATTTTACAATTAAAAATTATTAAAACACTAACAACAAACAATATAAACTCCTTTTTGTTTTTTTAGATCTAATTTTGAAAAATTAATATACATATTCGTTGACTTCTTTTATTTCTCCAGTATAATCATAAGTCATTTTTTTTATTGGATATCCTTTTTTATTATATTCATATTCCATTTTAAACCAGTGGGGCTCAAAAATTTTATTTGATGATGGCCCTTGAATATTCTTTACATAATAAAGACTCATATTATTATTTGAAGATAAACTTGTTTCATAATCCACACAAAACTGATCAAGCAATAAACTTAAACCTGTAATATTTTTAAAGGCATTTTTATTTGTATCGTATTCATAATTAGCAATACTAATAATATCATAACCATCTTCCCAATTACATTCAGACTTCACTATATTTCCATCAATTATAGTAATTACTTCTTTTCCGATTCTTTTTGTTTCTTCCTTTGCATCAATACCTAAATCGTACGTTTCCTTAGTTATGGAACCATCATTGTTATAATTATAAGTATATTTTGTTATTTGATTGTTTGTAAATTTTGTGGCAGTTTTCAGCTTATCATCTTCATATGTAAATAAAGTTTCAATACTTTTTGTTTCCTGTCCTTTATAGAAACTATAAACCGTTTCTCTCACGATGTAATTACCATTATATTCATAATCTCTTTTACCATTTTTATTTGTTATACTCAGGATTTTATTTCCATCATATATAAAATTGGTGTCATAATTTTCTGAAGGAGAAGTGAGATATATTGTCTTTAAGGTTTTAAGTAAGATTGTATTTTCAGAATCGTAGTATTCTTCATTGGAACAAGAATTAAATACTAGAAAAATAACTGACAAACAACACAATAACTTCTTTTCCATCATATTTCACTTAAAGATTTCAAACAAAAAGAAGCATTTCTGCAAAAACAAGTCTCCACTAAAAGTTTTAATTATAATAGAATAAGACACATTTAAAAAAGTGAGTTATTTGATCTATTTTTTTTCAATAAAATTGCTTTTAATTTAAAAACCATTGCAATTATGAAAGAATTAAAAATTCTGTTAACCAGTTTAGTATTAGTATTATCATCTTGCCATTCGGATGAAAGCAACACTAATCCTAAATCAATTTCATCCCAAGATCAAACTCCATTAATCTGTACATTTGACTTAAGACAAAATTTGGATAATTTGATTTCAAAGCCTAATGCAGCTATAATAAATTGGCGTTGGCAGGCAGGCCAAACTATTAAAATTAAATTTTTGGATGGTGAAATTGCTTGGCAGGAAAAGGTAAAAAGCATCGCCAACGAATGGACTAGATATGCTAATCTCAAATTTGAATATGTCGGAATAAATGAATATGCTGATATTAGAATTGGTTTTTTATTAACTGGAGAAAATAATAATTATGGAGCATGGTCAGAATTAGGGGCTCAAACAGCGTACATACCCCAAAGCAAACAAACAATGCGATTAGGATCTTTAACTGGTCCAGAAGACAGTATAAGAAGAACAATTTTACATGAATTTGGACATGCTTTGGGTCTATTTCACGAAACGACAAATCCAGCAGCAAATATTCAATGGGATTTACCAAAAGCTTATAAATACTATAGTTTACAATTTACTAAAGAGCAGGTCGATCTTTTCATAATTAACAAAGAAAATACCGACGATTATAGCGAGTATGATCCTCTTTCTATTATGCATTATTATATTCCGGCATCTATTACAACAAATGGTGTTGGCGTATACGAACAAACTGTTTTATCACAAATTGATAAAGAATCAATAAACAAATGGTATCCGTTTCCCTTTGTATCTGTTATGGAGTCTGGACAAAGCTGTAATGATCTGCGTTGGAAAGATCGTATTCAATCGAACAATAAAAGATATTCTTTAGAATTTACCCCCGGTTTTTTACGAATAATTGATCTAGTTGAAAAAACAACAATTTGGGAAGTTGGAAATATTCAATATCCTCGTAAAGCATTTTGCTATTTTGAATCAAACGGAAATATCATATTAAAAGGTGCTAGATATATTGTAGCACCTGTAGAAACTATTTGGACTAGTAATACATCTGAATATCCTGGAGCTACATTACATTTACAAGATGATGGAGATCTTCAATTAATCTATAATGGAGCTGTAAAATGGTCTTCTAAAAATGGGAAAGTCTAATTAAGTAAAAAAGCCGGAAGTTTTTGCTTCCGGCCTTATCGTAAAAAAATTAATAGATTGTATTGCATTGCTATTCATCTGAAGATTTAGTTAACGGGATTACCATTTTTCATCACATGTGCAATACTATTGGCTTTTTATTGTATTGATTAACAAATTGAAATAAATTAATTTTTTAACCAATACTTAGTTTGAGTTAAATTAGTATGTATAATCAAATATTTCTTTTACGGTTCCATCTTCATTATAAGTTGTTTTTTGAGTTGGAAATCCATTAGAATTATATTCAAATTTAGTTTCATAAATTTTTGACACTGGAGTTAAATTACCTGTAACAACTATAGACTCAGTATATTTTTCAATATTATTAACAGAAGAATAAACATCCTGACCTAATGAACTAATAATTCCCTGATCTAATAACAAACTAAATCCCACAATATTTTTAAATGGATTATTTTTTAAATCATAATAGTAATTTTTTGTAGAAGTACCATTTCCGTTAACATTAATTAATTTAGTTAAGTTTCCATTTGCAAAAGTAAGCAAATCACTATATGGAGATTTTGTCTCTACTCCAGTCGTTGTATTTATAGAGTATAATTGCTTTTTAATGGTTCCGTCATCATTATAAGTGTAAACGTATTTTGAAAAACTTGTAGTGTTTGAGGTATAATAATAACTTACTGTTTCTAATTTACCATTAACATAAGAATATAAAGTCTCTGCATATTTTGTAGGCTGATCCCCAGTCACACTATAATCAACTTTTTTTGTTATATGATTACCTTCATAAGTAAATTCTGATCTTGAGAATTTATGTGTTATGCTTACAATCTTATTTCCATCATAAATAAAAGTACTAGTCTTATTTTCCACAGGAGCTTTTAGGTCAGTACGCTGAATAGTTTTTGGTAAATCTGAATGATTTTTGTCGTTTTTATCGTTATCATCTTTTGAGCAGGAAATTGCGGTTAATGCTAAAGCGATAAAAAGGAATAGATTTTTTTTCATTTGAAAGATTGTTAGATTAATAATTTTCAAAACTATCTTTAAAAAAGAAAGAAATTTACCCTAAAAAATTCATTATATAACAGAATAAGACATATTTGTTTCAAGCAATATACTAACGGTGTGTTTTAGCTGTTTTTACCCTTTTTTAATATACTAGTATGCTTAAGTATTATAATAAAATTGGAGAATGGTTATCAAAAAATAGAAAATAGACAAATAAGAAAACCAGATTATATCTGGTTTAAAAATATCCTATAGTACCTGAACCTATATTCACCTCTTTACTTAGGTCTTGATCATTATAGTAAAGGCGCTCTTTCTCCATAATCTGCTTTATTTACCTTCTGCATTACAAGAAAAGGTATTTATCTAATCAACTGTTCGGTCCTAAATATTTACATTCTATTTTAATAATTAAATCTCCTGTATAAGTATAATAAAGATTTACATTTTTAATAACAAAAATCCCAGCCACAAACCCAAACAATTCCTTACTTTTGCATCTTCCATTTTTTTAAAATCTTATATGAAATTATTATATACTTACATTATCAAACATAAAATGCTCTTGTTTTTTGCTTTGATAATGGCTACTATCAACATTTGTTTCAGTTTGTCTGACTCTGTAATTACAGGAAAATTAATGCAGGACTGCGGTGTCGGTCTGGCAAAATACAAAGGAAACGAAATCGGATTTATAAAATCTTTAGCTTTCTGGCTTGGTCTTTCTCTTGGCGCAGCCATGATTTCCAGAATTACCAAAAACTTCCAGGATTATTTTACCAATGTGGTCATTCAGCGTACTGGAGCACAAATGTATACTGACGGTATCAAGAAGTCTCTTGATCTTCCTTACGCAGAATTTGAAGATCAGCGAAGCGGTGAAACTTTAAGCAAATTGACTAAAGTTAGAATTGATTCAGAAAAACTAATTACGCTTTCTATCTCTTTAATTTTCCAAACTATCATTGGTTTTATATTCGTAATCGTTTATGTAGCCCGAATTGATCTTAGAATTTCAATTATCTTTTTAATTACTGCTCCAATTATTGCTTTAGTAAGTTTATATCTAGGGAAAAAGATTAAAATTGTTTCCCGAAAAATTGTGAATCAAACCAATGCATTGGCAGGTTCTACAACCGAAAGTTTACGAAATATCGAATTAGTAAAAAGTCTTGGTTTGACTTATCAAGAAGAAAAGCGTTTAAACTTAAATACGTTTAAGATTCTTCAACTAGAGTTACAAAAAATAAGATTTATTAGAAGTTTAAGTTTCATTCAAGGAACAACCGTTCATTTCTTGAGAACTTGTGTTGTTTTTGCTTTGTATTATTTCTTATTTGGAGGAAAAATTATCGTTGGAGATTTATTGACAATGGTATTTTTTACCTTCTTTATTTTTGGCCCTTTACAGGAATTAGGAAATTTTATTATTGCTTTAAATGAGACAAAAGTTTCAATGGAAAATTTCAAAACCTTATTGAATGCTCCAAAAGAATTCCGTCCAAAAACTCCAATACATATTGGAGCTATTCAGAAACTGCTTTTCGAAAATGTGAGTTTTCAGCATAAAACTGCCAAATTTAAAGCAGTTGAAAATATCAATTTTGAAATCAAACAAGGTCAGACCGTTGCCTTTGTAGGTCCGTCAGGATCTGGAAAAACAACTTTGGTAAAATTGTTAGTTGGATTGTATACTCCAGAAGAAGGTCAGGTTTTATATAATGATATTGATTCGACCGAAATTGATTTACTAGATTTAAGAAAACAACTTGGTTTTGTGACGCAAGATGCACAATTATTCTCTGGAACAATCCGCGAAAACTTATTATTCGTTAAGCCAAATGCAACCGACGAAGAATTATACGATGCTTTAAAACGTGCAAGCTGTGACAAACTTTTAAGACGCGCCGAAGATGGTTTAAATACTACAATCGGTGAAGGCGGAATTAAAGTATCAGGTGGTGAAAAACAGCGTCTATCTATCGCCAGAGCTATTCTGAGAAATCCAAATTTATTGATTTTTGATGAAGCGACTTCTGCTTTAGATTCAATTACCGAGGAAGAAATTAACGATACAATACGAAATATTTCAGATAAAAACAGAATCACAGTACTAATCGCACACCGTTTATCAACTGTAATGCACGCTGATAGAATATTTGTCTTAGAACAAGGTAAAATTATCGAGCAAGGTAAACACGAAGATTTAATTGTCGAGAAAGGACTTTATTATGCTATGTGGCGCCAGCAAATTGGGGAGCGTAAGTAGGTGCGAATAAAGAATCTCGCAAAGTCGCAGAGTCGCAAAGTTTAATTTTTTAAGCTTTGCGACTCTCTTTTTTTATTTAAGTTTTTAAGTGCTTTTACTAAAGATTAGAAACTACTCTTTTTATTCCAAATTTGATAATTGGTACATTAAAGTTAATTAATAAACCTAATTTCATTTTTGTGATTTTGAGATATGTAAGAACTTGTTTGGCATGTACATCTGTCAATTGTTCGATAGATTTAATCTCTAGAATTACTTTATTTTCAACAATTAAATCTGCTCTAAATCCAATATCCAGATTTATTTGATCCCAAATAACAGGCAACGTTTTTTGTCTCTCTACACTTAATCCTCTCTTTGTTAATTCATGAAACAAAATCGCTTCATAAACTGATTCCAATAATCCTGGCCCTAATTTGACATGTATTTTATAGCAAACATCAACTACAATAGCCGAAATTTCATTCTCATTCATTTTTACAAAATTAAAGTATAAACTTACAAAAATAAAATTTAAAAGCTTTTGCGACTCTGCGTCTTTGCGAGATTAAAAATACCTTCAACTTAACAAACAAAATCTTAAAGATTAACTTAAAAAAAGTCGCAAAGCTTAAAAAATTAAACTTTGCGACTCTGCGTCTTTGCGAGATTAAAAATACCTTCAACTTAACAAAACAAAATCTTAAAGATTAACTTAAAAAAAAGTCGCAAAGCTTAAAAAATTAAACTTTGCGACTCTGCGTCTTTGCGAGATTAAAAAAAACTTACTTCACGAAATCCACAGCTTTAGCTAAAGCCTCAGCAATTCCATCAACATTTTTACCTCCTGCAGTTGCGAAGAAAGGCTGACCGCCTCCTCCACCTTGGATGTATTTACCTAATTCGCGAACCACTTGTCCAGCGTTTAAGTTTTTGCTTCCTACGATTTCTTTAGAAACATAGCATGTTAACATTGGTTTTCCTTCATATGCTGTAGCTAAAACAATAAATAAATCGTTGTAAGCATTACCTAACTCGTAAGCTAAATCTTTTGCTCCCTCTGGGTTTAAATCTACTTGCTTAGCCAAGAATCTAACTCCATTGATTTCTTGTAATTCTTTAGCCAAATCAGCTTTCATATTTTTAGCTTTATCTTTCAATAAAACTTCCAATTGTTTTTTCAACTGTGCATTTTCATCTTGCAATGCTTGGATCGCTTTTACAGGATCTGGAGCATTTTTAAGCACTTCTTTAATTTCTCCAAAAGAAATTGCTTGAGACTCAAAATATTCTTTTGCCGCTTCACTTGTGATGGCTTCGATTCTTCTAATTCCAGCAGCAACAGCTCCTTCAGAAACAATTTTAAAGTGCCAGATGTCAGATGTATTGGCAACGTGCGTTCCTCCGCATAATTCGACAGAATCTCCAAATTTAATGGTACGAACTAAATCACCATATTTTTCACCGAACAAAGCAATCGCTCCATCTTCAAGTGCCTGTTCTTTCGGAATCGCTCTTTTCTCTATTAATGGTAGACTCTCACGAATCCTTGCATTTACAAAGTTTTCAACCTCTAATAATTCCTCATCTGTAACTTTAGCAAAATGAGAAAAGTCAAAACGCAATGAAGCATTTCTTACCATCGACCCTTTTTGCTCGATATGAGTTCCTAAAATCTTACGTAAACCTTGGTGCAGCAAGTGCGTAGCCGAGTGGTTTGAAGAAGTTTTAGCTCTTTGAATTTTATCTACAACAGCGTTGAAAGTTGCTGTAATATTTTCTGGTAACGATTGTGTTAAATGGATTGTTTGGTTATTTTCTTTCTTCGTATCAATGATATAAATAATATCTCCGTTTTGAGATTCTAAATACCCTTTATCCCCCGTTTGTCCACCACTTTCTCCATAAAATGGAGTTGCATTGAAAACCAATTGGAAAATTTCTCCATCTTTTGCACTTTCAACTCTACGGTATTTTGTAATCTTAACTTGTTGTGATAATCTGTCATATCCAACAAATTCCTGAATGTCATCTTCTACAATTACATTCCAATCTCCTGCAGTTACTTTAGAAGCCGCACGAGACCTCTCTTTTTGCAATTGTAATTGCTCTTGAAATCCTTTTTCATCCAATTTCAATCCTTTTTCAGAAAGAATCAAAGCAGTTAAGTCGATTGGGAAACCGTATGTATCATACAATTCGAAAGCTTTTTTACCATCGATTGTATCTCCTATATTGTTTAAAATTACAGCATCTAAAAGAATTAATCCCTGATCTAATGTTCTCAAGAAAGAGTTTTCTTCTTCACGAATCACATTCGAACAAAGTGCTTTCTGCGTTCTGATTTCTGGGAAAGAATCTCCCATTTGCTCACTTAAAGTTTCAACTAATTTGAAAATAAATGGCTCTTTTGTTCCTAAGAAAGTAAATCCATAACGAATAGCACGACGTAAAATTCTACGAATTACATATCCTGCACCCGTGTTAGAAGGCAATTGTCCGTCAGCAATAGCAAATGCTACCGCACGAACGTGATCTGCCACTACACGAATAGCAATATTCATTTTATTTTGTTCTTCACTAATGCCTGTTACATCATTAGTTGTATATTTTGCTCCAGTAATTGTTTCGATTTCTCTAATTAAAGGCATGAAAACATCAGTATCATAGTTTGATGTTTTTCCTTGCAAAGCCATACATAAACGCTCAAATCCCATTCCGGTATCAACGTGCTGTGCCGGAAGTTTTTCCAATGAACCATCTGCTTTACGGTTGAATTCCATGAATACATTATTCCAGATTTCAACAACTTGCGGATGATCGTTGTTCACTAAACTTTTTCCAGAAACTAAAGCTTTTTCTTCTGCAGAACGTAAATCAACGTGAATTTCAGAACAAGGTCCGCATGGCCCTTGGTCACCCATTTCCCAGAAATTATCTTTTTTGTTTCCAAGAATAATTCTATCCTCATCAATTAATGTTTTCCAAATATCCCAAGCTTCTTGATCAAACGGAACATTATCCTCTTTACTTCCTTCAAAAACAGAAACATAAAGATTTTCTTTTGGGATCTTGTACACTTCTGTCAATAATTCCCAAGCCCAGTTAATAGCTTCTTTTTTGAAGTAATCACCAAAAGACCAGTTTCCTAACATTTCAAACATAGTGTGGTGGTAGGTATCAATACCCACCTCTTCAAGGTCATTATGTTTTCCTGAAACACGAAGACATTTTTGCGTATCGGCTATTCTTGGACTTTTTGGAGTTCCGTTTCCTAAGAAAAATTCTTTAAACTGGGCCATTCCCGAGTTGTTGAACATTAAGGTTGGATCGTCTTTAAGTACAATAGGAGCCGAAGGAACAATAGTATGCCCTTTACTCTCAAAAAAATCTAAAAATTGTTTACGTACGTCTTGTGATTTCATATTTTAATTAGAAAATGTGTCTGTTTTAATGTGTCAATTTGAAAATTAGATCATTAGCTAATTTTATTCATTTGATGATGCGTTAAGTTTTTTATAATGTAATTAAAAAACTTATAATCTAAACAATAAATTGCCTATTTTGCGCATTATCTAATGATAAAATAGCCCCAATATCTAATCATTAATCCTTGTAAAAAAGTGTCGAATAACTGAAACTATTAGCAGTTTTATTCGACTAACTCATTTTACAAGGTGCAAAAATAGCGTATTTTAAAATATGGCGAAAGTAAAATATTATTACGACTCAGAAAATCTGGCTTATACGAAAATAAAAACCAGAAAAAGAATAAAAATAGGTTATGCATTCCTGTTTTTACTGGCATCGGCACTGTTTGGTTTTTTAGTTTTTGTTCTTTTGATTAACACGCCTTATTTCGAAACTCCAAAAGATCGTTTACAGGCACGTGAAATTGAAAACTTAAAACTTCAATATTCCATTTTAAATAAAAAACTGGACGAAATCGACGCTGCCGCAGATGCATTAGAAGAACGTGACAATAATATTTATCGTGTGTATTTTAATAAAGCTGAAATTCCAGATTCGATCAGGAAAGCTGGTTTTAGAGGTTCTGATAGATACAAAGCGCTAGAAGGATATAATAATTCTCAATTGGTTTTGAATGCAACTAAAAGAGTCGACAAACTATCGAAGCAGTTGGCAATTCAGTCTAAATCTTTAGATGATATTTTAAAATTAGCTGGAGCTAAAGAAAATTTATTATTAGCGATTCCTGCCATTCAGCCAGTTCGAAATGAAAATTTAAAACGTGTCGCGTCAGGTTTTGGATACCGAATTGACCCTTTCACGAAAGTGAGAAAAATGCATAACGGAATGGATTTCACGGCCAATACAGGAGCTCCCATTTATGCAACAGGTGACGGTGTTGTAGAAAGAGCTGACAATACCGCTTCGGGATACGGAAACCACATCGTGATCAGGCATGGTTTTGGATATGAAAGTTTATATGCGCATTTAAGCCAATACAACTGTCGTCCGGGACAAAGAGTGAAACGCGGCGATGTGATTGGTTATGTTGGAAGCACGGGTAGATCTGAAGGGCCGCATTGTCATTATGAAGTGCATAAAGATGGAAAAGTCGTAAATCCGCTTAATTTCTATTACGGAAATATTTCGGCTGTAGAATATGTGGCAATTTCGCAAATGGCAAATCAAGAAAATCAATCATTAGATTAATATCACGAAAAAATAGTATTTTTGAAATAAAATAGAAAAAAACAAATCATGCATATTGAACTTTCTAAAGACAAAAGATATTACAGTATTGGCGAAGTTGCCAAAGCTTTTAATGTCAATGCCTCTTTGATACGATTTTGGGATAGCGAATTTGACATTCTAAAACCTAAAAAAAATGCAAAGGGAAATAGAATGTTCACTCCAGAAGATGTTACCAACCTTCAATTAATCTATCATTTAGTAAAGGAAAGAGGCTTTACGCTTGAAGGTGCCAAAATACACTTAAAAGAGGGTCAGAAGAAAACGTTAGATAAATTCGAAATAATACGTAAATTAGAGTCGATAAAAACGCAACTGAACGACATCAAAAACGAATTGTAATTAAAAATAGAAATAAACTTAAATCAAAACAAATATGAAAAAGTGGTTAATCCCTGTAGGAATTATTGTAGCACTTATTGCTATTATCGCATTTTGGTCGATTGGTATTAAAAATACTGCTTTGCAACACAGTCAGGCTGTTAATAAAGAATGGGGAAATGTTCAAACGGCTTACCAAAGACGTAATGATCTTATCGGGAATTTAGTAAACACTGTAAAAGGTGCTGCTGACTTTGAAAAAGGAACTTTGACAGCAGTGATTGAAGCTCGTGCAAAAGCTACATCGGTAACTATCGATCCTAGCAATGTTACACCAGAACAATTAGCAGCATTTAACCAAGCTCAAAGTGGCGTAAGTTCATCATTATCTAGATTATTGGTTTCTGTTGAGCAATATCCAACTTTAAAAGCGAACGAGAATTTCTTAAAATTACAAGACGAATTAGCAAGTACTGAAAACCAGATTTTAACTGCTAGAACTCGTTTTAACGAAGCTGTACAAGTTTATAACGGATACGTTTTAAAGATTCCAAACAACTGGTTCTTGAGCAAATACAAAGAAAAACCATACTTTGAAGCTTCTACTGGAGCAGATAAACCAGTTGAAGTAAAATTCTAAAATCTACAATCTAAACTCTAAAATCATTTTCATGTCAAAAGTAGAAGATTTTTTAACCAAAGAAGAAGAACGTGAAATTGTTGAAGCAATTCGCGTGGCAGAAAACAATACTTCTGGCGAAATTAGAGTGCATATAGAAAAAACAACTTCTAAAGTCCATTTTGATCGGGCTTTAGAAGTTTTTCATGAATTGCGAATGGATGAAACCAGATTGAAAAATGGAGTATTGCTCTATTTTGCAGTTGAAGATAAAAACTTTGTAATTTGTGGAGACAAAGGAATTAATGATGTCGTAGCCAATGATTTTTGGGATTGCACCAAAGACATTATGGTAAATCATTTTAAAACCGGCAATTTTAAACAAGGAATTGTTGACGGTATTTTGAATGCCGGAGAACAGCTCAAAAAATATTTTCCTTCTCAGGAAGATGATGTAAACGAACTATCTAACGAAATCTCAAAAGGATAAATAATGAAAAATTCCAAAATTAAAATCCCCAATTCCAATAGAATTTTTCAGATTACTTTTTTGTTTATCGCATTATTTATCAGCAATGCTATTTTTGCGCAATTTGAGATTCCACCCAAACCAAGTTTTCAGACTTCTGTTTACGATTACGCTAACATTTTAAGTTCTACAGAAAAGGCACAATTAGAAGAAAAACTAATTCGTTACTCTGATTCAACTACTACTCAAATCGTAGTAATTACGATTGAAAGTTTAAAAGGAGAAGATGTAAGCCAATTAGCAACAAAATGGGGGCAAACATGGGGAATTGGAGGAACTAAAGAAGATGATAATGGAGTCGTCATTCTTTTAGCTAAAAATGAAAAAAAGATTGCCATCAATCCTGGATATGGTCTGGAAGATCGTTTAACGGCAGGAATTGGCGGAACAATCATCAGAAACATTATTATACCAGAGTTTAAAGCGGGAAGCTTCTACAACGGTCTTGATAAAGGAACTGATGCTATTATTGATGTTTTTAAAGGAAAATACAAAGGCGAACGCAAACAAGCAAAAGGACAAGATTTTCCTATTCTGCCTTTTATTGTAATTGTTGTAATTGTTTTAATCTTACTCGCTCGAAATAAAAGAGGCGGCGGAGGAAATTCTGGCAACAATGGCGGCGGTCCTAGCCTGCTCGATGTTATTATTCTTAGTAATCTTGGAAGAAGTGGAGGAGGCGGATTTGGAGGCTTCGGTGGCGGATCATCTGGTGGTGGTTTTGGCGGAGGCGGTGGCTTCGGAGGCGGATTTGGCGGTGGAGGTTTCTCTGGCGGTGGATCTAGCGGAGGCTGGTAATTTATTCTGGTTCTAATTTTCTTTGTTTCAGGTTTCAAGTTTAGGTTTCAATCTTAAAAAATCATACATTTACATTTTACAATTAATTAATAGATGTTATCACATAAAGCAAAATACGCCCTTAAGGCCTTACTTTATTTAGCAGAACAAGACGAAAATCACATTTCTAGAACTGTAGAAATCGCTGATGGCGCGAACATTCCTAAAAAGTTTTTAGAACAGATTTTATTAGATCTAAAACGCGGTCGTTTTGTAAGCAGTAAGCAAGGGAAATTTGGCGGATACTATCTAATTAAATCCAAAAATGATATCACTTTGGCAGAAATTCACCGATTATTTGACGGTGCAATTGCCCTTTTGCCATGCGCATCTTTAAATTTTTATGAGCCTTGCTCTGATTGTAAAACCGAGTCTGAATGCAGTCTTCGTCACGGTTTAATGCTAATTAGAGATAAAACTTTGAAGGCTATGGAAGGCATCACAATCGCCTCACTGGTAAAAAAATAAAAAAATATTTTCTAAAGTCTAGTAAATCGATAGAATTAATTATATATATTTGCCAAAAATAATTAACTAATCATTTACAAAATTTTAACTCATGAAAGTACATTCTAGTAAATCAGGTGGACAAAATCTTTTGCAAAAAAAACATAATTATAATTTCACAACTGTGAATACTGCTTCATCTATGATATGTATGTGTTGGTAAAAAAAATTTAATTTTAAATTCTACTAATCATATATACTTAATATAAAAAATGAAGACATCTATAAAAAATATATTTACAATACTTGCAGTTTTAACATTCTCAATCTCATTCGCACAAAAAATTGACGGGGTTGTTACAACAGATCAAAATATTCCTTTAGAAGCAGCCAATGTGGTAATTAAAGGAACAACTTTTAGTACAATTACAGATTCTGAAGGAAGATTTTCGATAGAATCACAAGGGAAATTACCGCTTACAATCCTAGTTCAATACATTGGTTATAATACTGCTGAACTTGAAATTACAGCTATCCCTGCTTCGCCTTTATTGGTTACTTTACGCGAAGAAAACAAACTTGTTGAGGTTGTAGTTTCTTCAAGAAGAAGAATTGAAAAAGTACAAGATGTGCCTATTGCCGTTTCTGTAGTAACAGGAAAACAAGCAGAAGCAGCGGGAGCGTTTAACGTAAACCGTATTAAAGAATTGGTTCCTTCTGTACAATTGTATTCTTCTAATCCAAGAAATACTGGAATCAACATTAGAAGTTTAGGTTCACCATTCGGACTTACCAACGATGGTATCGATCCTGGAGTTGGTTTCTACGTAGACGGTGTTTATTATGCTCGTCCTGCAGCAACTACTTTAGATTTTATCGATGTAGAACAAATCGAGGTATTACGTGGCCCACAAGGTTCTTTATTCGGAAAAAACACAACTTCCGGAGCTTTTAATATTACATCTCGCAAACCAAGTTTTACAACTGGTGCCGATTTTGAATTGAGTTACGGAAATTACGCCTTTTTACAAGCAAAAGCTTCTATTACTGGAGCATTAGGAAAAAAAGTAGCAGGCCGTTTATCTTTCTCAGGTACACAACGAGATGGATTAATTGATAATGTTGCAACAGGAAGACCAACCAATACTTTAAACAATCAAGGTTTTAGAGGACAATTATTATGGACTCCTACTGAAAATACAAACATTACTTTTGCAGGAGATTTAACAACACAGCGTCCTGACGGTTATGCGCAGGTTGTTGCTGGTGTTGCCCCTACTCAAAGGGCTGCATACCGTCAGTTTGATGCTATTATTAAAGATTTAAATTATCAATTGCCAAGTTTAAATGCTTTTGACCGTAAAATAGATCACGATACACCTTGGCGTTCTGGACAAGATTTAGGAGGTGTTTCTTTAAACATTGATACAAAAATTGGAGGTGGAACTCTTACTTCTACAACTGCATGGCGTTTCTGGAACTGGGATCCATCAAATGATAGAGATTTTACAGGATTACAAGTTTTAGCTAAATCTCAAAACCCCACAAGACAAACTCAGATTACACAAGAGGTTCGTTATGCTGGACAATTAACTTCAAAAATTAGTGGTGTTGCAGGAGTATTCTTTATCGATCAGACATCTCAGACAGATGGTACAGAAGAATCAGGAAATGCACAATGGAGATTTTCTCAAAGTTCAACAAGCCCACTATGGAAAACTCCAGGTCTTTTTGAAGGTTACGGAATTAAAACCGATGCAAGAATTAGAGCTTCTAGTGCTGCAGTATTCGGACAGCTTGATTGGGCTGTTACAGAGAAATTCCACATTTTACCTGGTTTGAGATATAATTTTGATAAAAAAGATGCAAGTTATTCTCGTAAAACTTATGGAGGTCTTCAAACTACAGATCCTGCCTTATTGGCTTTGAAAAAATCGGTTTACTCTGATCAGGCATTTGACTCAGATACTGACAATACAGACTTTTCTGGAAACTTAACGCTTACTTATAAAGCATCAGACAAAATCAACGCTTATGCAACTTATGCAAAAAGTTACAAGCCGGTTGGAGTTAACGTAGCTGGTCTTCCAACAAATGCAGCGGGACAGCCATTAACTGAACTTGCAGTGGTTAAGCCAGAAAAAGTAAATCATTATGAAATTGGAGTAAAAACTTCTCCTTTCAAAAACTCAATTTTCAACTTAACGTTCTTTAATACTGACATCAAAGATTTCCAAACCAACGTTCAGGCAGCTGAATTAGGTGTAAACCGTGGATATCTTGCTAATGCAGATAAAGTCCGTGTAAGAGGTGCAGAATTGGATGCAAGTTTTGTAATCAATTCGCATGTAACAATTAATGGAGCGGCAACTTATACAGATGGTAAATATGTGAAGTTTACTAATGCGCCACTTCCGTTAGAAGAAACTGGAGCGCCAGTTGCCTTTAAAGATGTTTCTGGAACTGAATTGCCAGGAGCTTCAAGATGGGCAGGTTCTCTTGGAGGTGAACTTTCTGACAATGCAAAATTCTTTGGTAATGCTGGAAAAATTTTCTTTGCTGCTGACGGATACGCTCGTTCTGAATTTTCTTCAAGCCCTTCGGCTTCAAAATATTTAGTCGTACAAGGTTATGCAATCTTTAATGCTCGTTTAGGTTTCCGTGCTTCGCAAGGTTTATCTATTCAGATTTGGGGAAGAAACCTTTTCAATAAAGATTACTATGAGCAATTATTGCCTGCAGGTGGTAACACAGGTCAATATGCTGGAGTTCTTGGTGATCAAAGAACTTACGGAGTTACATTTAAGTATTCACTGTAAGATGGTTAGTTAGTTTTAGTATTAAAAAGGGATACATTTTAAAATGTGTCCCTTTTTTTTATTTCACAAAATAATTTTCAAATCAAATTTTAAAATAGACGGAAATAAGATCATTTGTATAAATTCGCAGCCTGAATTTATAGTTTTTGAACAGATCTTTTAGATTACTTTTTACCATAATCTTTCTTTGTCAGCTAATTACTGGGCAAAATCAAAGAAATATCGACCAGCAGACTTTGACTTGGATTCGATACTATAATATTTTTCCGTTATCCGAAAAATGGGCTATTCATTCTGAATTTGATAATCGAAGCTTTGTAATCCCTGTTCACGAAAATCTTTTCGTTATACGATCTCAAGCTCGTTACAGAGCGACTAATATGATGGATTTTGGTGGCGGATTTGCTTTTTTTAGTGTCAATACTCAAAATCCAAACCTTGATCCTGATTATTCTGTTCCTGAATATCGTGCACAGCAAGATCTTACTTTAATTAATGATATTGCCAAAATCACTTTTCATAATCGCTTTCAACTGGAAGAACGATTCATTCAAAAAGCGGATAAAAACGTACTTTTAGACGAATTCTCATTTGCTTACCGATTTAGATACCGATTACAATCTATGTTTACCCTTTGGGAAAAAGAAGGAAGAAGCATAAAAGGAACAATTTCTGACGAAGTGTTATTCAATTTTGGAAAAGACAACCGAAGAAATACTTTCGATCAAAACCGTTTTTACGTTGCTTTACGTTATCATTTCACACCAAATCTTGGATTAGAATTAGGTTACCTAAAAAACTTTCAAAGACGCGCCAGCGGTATAGATTTCTACGATCGCGATATCATCAGGTTTACGGTTTATCATAGGATTAATCGGAAAAAGTTATGAGTTAGGAGTTAGGAGTTGTACAAAAAATGCCTGTCAAATTTAATTTGACAGGCATTTTTTTAACCTTTGAACCTTTGTTCCTCTGAACCTCTGCACCTTAAAAACTAAGATCCTCTCTGTTTTCTTCCTTTTTTGCTTTCCGCAAAATTTCCAATCTTATAGGCTAGAGAAAACATTACGTAACGTTTTAAAACTGTATTTTCTTCATCTCGAATTGAGGTTGGCGAAATAGTTCTTGTTGCACTTTGGTTTTGATTTAAAACATCATACACTTTCACTTTTGCATATAATTTTTTATCCATAAATCCGTAAGAAAGACTCGTATTCCAAAGGAAGAAATCCTTTTTAAAATCGTCTGAAATATTTGAATTGTACGTATATCCAAAATCATTTCCGAAGATTAAATTAGCGGGCCAATAGGATGTGGTCTGTAAATTAATTCTGTGAATCACGTTTGAAGTCGCATCTCTAGAATAGTTTTCATATCGTGTTTCGTTGTACGATAAACTATAAGATGGCGCAATCGAAAGCACTTCTCCATAATCGTAAGAAGCGTAAACACTTGGCGTTAATACAACCGATTTTGCATTGTACATAACCGCATTTGTAAATCCTTTATCAAAATTATAATTACCGCTTAAACGCAAGCCATATCTTAAAGTATGAGCATCTTTTTTAACCTGCTGATTCCAGTTTCCTCCAACCGAAGCCGAATACGTTCCTGAAATATTTACATAAGTTGTATTTCTTTTTCCGCTATCATCATAAATAGAAGTTGAAACTATATCATTGTTATAATAATCTCCTTTAAGGAACAGGCTATAGCCAGAACGTGTTCTAAAGTCAAAGTTTTTAAAATCGATTCCTGCCGTATTTTTCTCAATCGGATTTAAGTTTGGATTACCAATTACACTATTCAACGGATTATTCAAATCTGCAACGGGCATTAATTGTGTTGCCGACGGAAGCGCATTAGAATAATCGTATTTGAAAGTTAAATTTTTAGAACGATTAAATTTATATCGAAGCTGTGCCGTTCCATACGGAAGCATGTATCTTTTATTCAAATCGGTTGCTTGATTTAAATAAAAAGAATGATTATCAAACTCTACAATGGATGTTCTAGAATTGATATTAAGCGTGTATTTACTTTTCTGCCAACTAATACCCACTTTTGGTGTAATCGAATTTTGTTTGGATGTGGTATAATTTGTTAGAGACAAATTTAAATCTGAATAGTCTTGTGAAGCATCATCAAAATTAAATGTCTTTTGATCGTTCATCGAACTTTGCCAGTCAAAATCGGTACCAAAACGAACGCGAAGCGAATCTGTAATTGGCTCTGTATATTCTAAATCCAGCGAATAAGCATCGCTTTTTGAAGTGTTTTTTGCGTTCTGATTTCTTTCATCATTTGGTTTATTATCCTGATAAAAAATCGTCTCAGAAATGTTGATTCCGTTCGAATCATTTTTAGTGTTATTATTATTAAAAACCAGACTTAAGTTTCGCGACTTCTTTTCAAAAGTTTTGTTGAAATTAATACTATTGGCAAAACTTGTATTAGAACTTTCTGTATGCGATGTTGCTGTACTTTCGTTCAACGCATCGCCATTTTCATTTTCAGAAAAAGTCGAAGATTCAGTATTACTTTTTGATTCCGATAAATTCAATTTAGGAGCAATGACAATCTGCATCGTAGGATTGATTTTGTATTCTAATTCAAAATTGGCCTTGTTTCCTGTATTTTCATTTCTGGTTTTAGAATCAGCTTCTGTCAAGATATTTCCCGTTGGCAAAAAACTAAGCTGGTTAGATTTACTGTCGTTTTTAGTCACCGCATTTGTAAAGTTATAACTGCTCATAAACTCCAAATCCTTTGTCCAATCGTCAGAATAATTAATCCCAGCCAAAGTAGACTGCGTAATTCCTTTTCCGCCACTACTCGCTCCCTGACTGCCTCCTTTTGCATTTCTTCCGCCACCCATATTATCAAATACCTCATCCATAGAAAATCCGGTTGAGTTGATATTATTTGAAGATGCTAAAACACTAATTTTTTGTTTGTTCTTGAAGAAATTCATCATCAAACTACTTTCATAGCGTTCGTCTGAACCATATCCTCCAAGTACTTTACCAAAATACCCTTTGTTTTTCTTTTCGTCGATTGTAATATTTATACTCGAATAATCTGAAGTAGATTCTTGTTTAGAAAGTTCTTCTTTTTTGGTTTTAAAATCCGAAACCTGAACTTTTTTAATAATATCTGCCGGAAGGTTTTTAATGGCAATAGCTCCATCTTTATCAAAAAATGCTTTTCCGTTGACTAAAACCTGATTGACTTCTCGCCCATTTACGGTAATTTTTCCTGTATTGTCAACATCAAATCCTGGCAACTGTTTCAATAAAGTTTCCACATTTGCATCTGGACGCACTTTATAAGATCCGGCGTTAAATTCTAATGTATCTTTTTTGATGGTAATGGGCGGTGCTTCGCTTTTTATGATTACCTCATTTAAGACATTTGCATTTTCAAGCATGTACAATTTACCAAAGTCTTTGCTTTCTGTAAGTCCTTTTTGTTCTTCGTAATATGCTTGATATCCTGTATAATTTACTTTTAAGAAAACGGGCTTATCATATTTTTTAGTATTGATAATGAAATTTCCGTTTTTATCGGTCGTAGCATATTCAATAATGGTTGAATCTTTTACCGCTGTAAAATAAACGGTGGCGAGTTCTAGCGGAAGTTGCGAGTTAATATCGACTACAGTTCCTTTAATAACAATATTGTTCTGGGCATTTGCCGAATATACAAAGGCTAAAAACAATAGTAATGAATAAATTCTGGTCATAAAATTAGGTTAGTTAGATCAGTAAGACTTAAAAAAACGCAAAAGGTTTAATTGTATTTTTTACATTTATCCAAATATAATGCCAATAAAAAATTGATCTTTTAATTATCTAGATACCAAACATAAAAAAATCCCCTAATTCAAGGGGATTCTTTTTTTATTTTTCTCTAATATAAATATCGATCGGAACTCCTGCAAAATCCCATTTTTCTCTAATTTTATTTTCGAGATATCTTTTATATGGCTCTTTAACATATTGCGGCATATTGGCAAAAAATACAAACTGAGGTGTTTGTGTTGGCAACTGCATACAATATTTAATCTTTACATATTTTCCTTTTGTTGCTGGCGGCGGATAAGCCTCAATAACCTTCAACATGTACTCGTTGAATTTTGAAGTTGCAATTCTTTGTTTTCTGTTTTCGAAAACTTGAACTGTTGCTTCCAATGCTTTTAATAAACGCTGTTTTGTTAAAGCAGAAACGAATAAAATTGGCACATCTGTAAAAGGCATCAATTCTTTTTTGATTTTCTCTTCGTAATCGCGAGTAGACATCGTATCTTTTTCTACCAAGTCCCATTTGTTTACCAAGATTACAACCCCTTTACGGTTTTTCTCAGCCAACCAGAAAATACTCTGATCTTGACCTTCAAATCCGCGAGTTGCATCGATAACCAAAATACAGATATCTGCATGCTCAATTGCACGTACAGAACGCATTACAGAATAAAACTCTAAATCTTCTTTTACTTTTGCTTTACGACGAATACCTGCAGTATCAACCAAATTAAATTCGAAACCAAAACGGTCAAATTTTGTATCAATTGCATCACGAGTTGTTCCAGCAATATCGGTAACAATATAACGGTCTTTACCAATCAAAGCATTGATAAAACTAGATTTTCCAGCATTTGGACGTCCTACAACTGCAAAACGTGGCAATTCAACTTCTGGTGTTTCTGGTTCTGGTTTTTCTGGGAAAGCATCAATTAAAGCATCCAATAAATCTCCTGTTCCACTTCCAGAAATACTTGCGAATGTATAATATTCACCTAAACCAAGATTGTAAAACTCTACCGCGTCTTTTTCGCGCATAGCATTATCAACCTTATTTACAGCCAATAAAACTGGTTTTGTTACTTTACGAAGTAATTTTGCAACAGTTTCATCCATTGGCGTAATTCCTTCTTCAACATCAACCACAAAAATAATAACATCGGCTTCGTCGATAGCAAGTTCTACCTGCTTACGGATTTCACCTTCAAATACGTCATCGCTTCCGCGAACGTATCCACCGGTATCAATGACAGAAAACTCTTTTCCGTTCCACTCGCTTTTACCATAGTTTCTATCGCGGGTAACCCCAGATACTGAATCTACAATAGCTTCTCTTCTTTGTATCAGCCTATTAAAAAGGGTCGATTTCCCTACATTAGGTCTTCCTACTATCGCAACAATGTTATTACTCATTTTATTGATTTTTAGATTTTAGACTTTAGATTTCAGATTCTTAGCTTCCTAAAAACCTAATTACTTGTAATCCAAAATGCCTTATTTAAATTTTTTGCAAAGGTAGTTAAAAAAAGTTGCTAAGACGCTAAGATTCTAAGTACCTAAGATTTTATTATTTTTTGTTTCAAGTTTCAAGTGCCAAGTTTTATACCTGACGTTTAACTTGAAACTTGAAACAATTATAAACTATTGATTATATCCGAAACGTTTCAGCATATTGGCATTGCTTCTCCAATTTTTGTTCACTTTTACGACTAGTTCAATGTGAATTTGTTTTCCGAAGAATTTCTCTAAATCGGCGCGAGCATCGGTTCCTACTTTTTTTAAAGCGGCACCTTTATGTCCGATAATAATTCCTTTTTGAGTTTCACGTTCTACCATAATAATCGAACGGATTCTGATGATTTTTTCATCTTCAAAAAATTCTTCTGTTACGATTTCAACCGCGTATGGAATTTCTTTACTGTAGTTCAATAAGATTTTCTCACGAATGGTTTCGTTAACAAAGAAACGTTCTGGTTTGTCTGTTAACTGATCTTTTGGATAATAAGCCGGAGATTCTGGCAATAATTCGATAATTCTTCCGAAAACTTCTGGTACGTTGAAGTTTTGCAAAGCCGAAATTGGGAAAATTTCTGCATTTGGCACTTTTTCTTTCCAGAAAGAAACCTGCTCTTCTAATTGTTCTTGATTGGAATTGTCAATTTTATTTAAAAGTAATAAAACCGGAATTTTGGCATGAATGATTTTATTAAAGAAAGCTTCGTCTTTCAGGTCCTGCTCGCCTATTTCGACCATGTAGATTAAAATGTCTGCATCTTCAAAAGCCGATTTTACGAAGTTCATCATCGATTCCTGCATTTCGTATGCCGGTTTGATGATTCCAGGAGTATCAGACAAAACTAACTGAAAGTCTTCTCCGTTTACGATTCCTAGAATTCTATGACGTGTAGTTTGTGCTTTTGATGTAATGATCGACAATCGTTCTCCAACGAAAGCGTTCATCAATGTTGATTTTCCAACATTTGGATTTCCGATAATATTTACGAAACCTGCTTTATGTGACATTTTTTGCTTTATTTATTTTGCAAAGGTAGTCATATCAACTCAATACAGAAAATAAAACATTTTTTAAAGTTTTCGTTGGATTTCTCAAAAATCGACGTATCTTTGCACCCGAAACATCGCGGGATAGAGCAGTAGGCAGCTCGTCGGGCTCATAACCCGAAGGTCACAGGTTCGAGTCCTGTTCCCGCTACTAAAGTAAAAAACACCACTTATTACAAGTGGTGTTTTTTTTTTTGCTTAAAATCAAAAACCAATTATTTTATGGAATTTTTAAACCTTTTAATTGCAATGTTCTTTGGCATTTATTCTAATCGAAAAGACCTTTCAAAACACATTTTACAATTTTACAATTCTGAATTTGGTAAAACATTTCATAAAGGAATGGTTAATTCACTTTCTTTTCTTTATAATTTAATAGGATTAGGTCTTTTCTTAGATATATGGATTATAAAATTTAACGGTTCTACTAATGGATTATATATTGGTTTAATAGCATTCTCAATATGCGTAGTTTATTCAATTTATTTTAAAGCTTCGCATATTAAAATCTAGTTTTTTTCTCATATAAAACTTTTCTTTTCAATCAAGATTATGTTTTTCACTATATCCTTTAAATTGAACTGAAATTTTACCGCCGATACTACATTGACAAGTAGATTTATCTGTAAGAATTTTATAATTATTAATTGTATCTTTTTCTGCTGTATTCTCCCATTTAATTACAGCAGGATTGCATTGGCTTCTCGTAATACTGCAAGCACTAAAGTTAGGAATATTAGTTTCAGCCTGTTTATCATTTTCTGTAGCAATTAATTTGCTCTCTGCCATGCAAAAATCCTGACTTGTTACTTTTAGTTTGCTGGGTTTTGCTCCTTTATTGCAGATTAGAATTGCTGACTCTGTTATTTTTTCTGGCATGGCTCTTCTTTAAATTCTATTATTTCATTTTGCTGATAATTTATCTTTTTTGTGCCAATCAATTTACCTGATTCTATTTTTAACACATCATAATCTGTAAATCCGTTAATTGATATTGTTCTGCCTTCTTTTTTCCACATATATTTTTTTATTTCAGAAGGAGAGCTATCATAAGTTGACTCCATTTCTTTTGGAGAACATCTATAAATAGTCCTATAAAATACATTAACATATTTTTTTTGAAATTCTAAATAACAGTAATATCTCATTTCACATCCACCGCCGCCTGAATATTCCTTACAAGCAATACCTGTTTGAGCAACAAAAAATTTCCCTCTAATATTTTGCCCTTTCATGATAAAACTAGCAAACAACAAGGCAATAAAAATATTATTCATGAGTTATCTTTATTAATATTTAATTCAATAATCCTTTTGAGGCTTTTTTCTGTACTTCCATATAAATTTTTTATAATTAGGATACTTATTTTTATTTATCACAAAATCAATTACGGCACCGCAAATTCCAATACTACTATCACAATCAGGATCTATTTCATTTCTATAATCATAATAAATAGTATCATTAACTATTTCGGCAAACATATTTTTGGGTTCAGGAATACTACCACAACAATCTCCTCTGAAATAGCCTAAAGTAAAAATTACCGTATCTTGCTTTTCAATCCATTTACCAAATTTTTCTTTATCACTCCATCTATTTTTAGAATTTGCAAAATAATAATCAAAAGAACTTTGGCTGTTTCTTGAATTTTTTGTTTTAAAAGAAACCAAAAAAGCACAAATCAATAGTATTAAAAAAATTAAATTTTTCATCTTTTTTGTGTGTTTGTAAATTACACTTCTTATTTTATTTATTGACTTCATTATTCCTTCCCAGGCCTTTTAAATATATCATCCCAAAAACCTTTGTTTTTATTTTCCTCATAATTTTTATGCCACTCTTCTTCAAAAATTTCCCATTCTTTTTTGGTGTAATTTTTGCCTTTGTAGGTTTTGTAATATGTATTATTCTCTCCTTCTTCTTTCTTAATCTGTTTTATATACTCATTAAGAGGGCTTTTAATTTCACCTTCAGCTATTTTAATTGAATATAAAGTTTTGCCATTATTTCCATCTACCAAATAAAACTCTATTATATTTGAAATAGTTCCTCTATCTATTCCTATTTCATAAATTGGAATGTTTAGATATTCTTTTTCCAGATATCTATTAAAGCGAAAAACAGTCTTAGAATCTTCTAAATCTAGACTATATTCAATTTTAAATTTTTCGATTAGGTTAGAAATTGAAAATTTATAGGGCAGATCTGTATCTATTTCCTTTATTAATTTACCAGTTTCATCATAATATCTCCATTTACCAATTCCGAGTAGCAAATATCTAACACCAAATGATTTTAATAATTTAGTATTTGAATCATATAAGTAATAATATTTATATGGAGTTGTAATATCATTTTTTTCTACTTGAATAGTTCCATTATAATTAATTATTCTAATCCTATCATTTCCTTTTTTTAAAAATTTATCATTCTCTGATTGTGAATAATAAGTATCAATTTCCCAATCTTTGTACGTATTTATATCAAAAGTTTTCATAGAATCTGTTTTTTTTGAATTATTTTTTAATTCTTTTTGACTGCTGCAGCTATTTTGTGTAATTAAAAGAAGTATTATAAATAAATGTTTCATTTTTAAGCAATATTTGAATTAATAATTTGCCATTGCCATCGCCATAATGTAGTTCTTATAGGTGCATAGCTAATAACATTCGTAGTCGTTCTTACATTAAAGGTATACTTTCTAGTTGTTTCTGTTATAGGACTTGAATCTTTATGAGTGTGATTTAAGCCTAAACCATGCACTGCCTCATGTGGCAAGGTTGTAATTCTTCTTCCTAAAAGCATAATTGCATTGCGTACCCCTATATCCTCAACGCAACCAATTGCTGTAGTATAGTTTGCAGTCATTAAAGAACTAAAAATGGTATAATAATTTTCTACTTTATACATCGCATTAGCTGGATCGTTTAGAAATAGATTTCTCATTTCTTGAAACATTGGCTTTATTGTATCGCCCGTACTTAAATTTATCATATTTAAACGATTATATGCATTAATATATAAACCGCCAGGTTTAAAATCAGCATTAGAAGACAAGTCCAAAATATTAATTTTTTCTTCTATAATTATCGGAACTATTAAGGCTTGGTAGAGTGTATTATAAAAATTTATTATTTCAGATGGAATAAAACTTCCAGTAATAACACCTAATCCATCAGAATTAGATTTAACCGCTGACAATACAATTTTTTCTTCTCTTCTAACAGTGCTATCATTTTTAAGTACCACTATCTTCCCTGCTAGTTTTCTTTCCATAAGCTGTTGTGCAGGTGTTTTTGTGGCACTTCCTTTGGGATAAGCATAAATTCTAATTTCTTTATCGCTTGTCAAATCTTTAAGACATTTAATTTTTACAGTGCCATCAGCAGAGTTCACTAGTCCAGTTGTTTTAATCTTATCTTGAAGTGTTATTTTATCAATAGCAAATAACGTATTGTCATAATAAAATTCTAATTTTTCGATTTCTTCCTCGATCTCAACTAATACTTTTAACTCTGCTTCATATTTTGGTTTGTTAACTATCGATGAGGGCATTAAATTTACAAACTCTTCAGAAAACAATGTTAAATAAGGAACGTAATAATCTGAAGATGGTATAATTGCGGGGGCAGGAGCACCAGCAGGCATCGGTTTTCTTGTAATAGTAATATTTTCATATTCGGTTTTTAAATGTGCATAAGCCGTGCCATTAGCTCCAGGTGTATAATCGCTCAAACCATCCCTATATCCCCCATCTATAATACCAGCGTAAGCAGGATCATTTGGGTCTGCCAATCCATTATCATCTTCTCTAAGCCAGTCAAATCCAAATTCTCCATTCCATGAAGAGAGCGGTCTAAAATAAACAACCGCCAACGCTATAGAATCTGTTGGTGATGTGTCCATCGTCTTTGCTGTGTTAGTAAGACTGTTTCCTTCTTTACCATGCATTTTTGCGGTTCCTGTACTGTTTACAACCGCTTCTTTATCTGAATGTAAAAGAGCCTTTTCTTTACCATGCAGTTTAGTTACTTTTGCTTCAATATCTATTTTGTCATTGCTGTTTATAAGTGCTGTACCGCTAAACAGGTTCATAAATCCAGATATTTTCTGCTGCATGGTTTTGCTTAAAATATAAATACGGGTTAAGGCATTGAGCACATAATCGTTTGTAGTAATTTCCGTGCTCTGTGATGCGTTTATAATTAGCCTTTTTACATTGATTTCAAAAATATCTGTGTTTAATTCTATTTTGCGCTTGCCGTCAAATTGTAAAAAGCTTTTTGCAGAGTCCTGCAATAATACGCTTCCTTGAGCATCGTTCATCAATAAAAGATTGTTGCTTCTGGTATGGAGCGCCTTAATATCATTATTTTCTGTACCATACCCGCTTTTTTCTTTTCGGCTGGTCATAGTTCCCACTACAATTGGCAATTCGGCATTATTGCCTTGAAAATCTACAAATACCATATCGCCTACTTCGGGCAGAATATGCCTGCCTCTGCCGTTTCCGCTGTATTCCTGCACTAAGGGAATGTAGGGCGTTGATTCTCCTTTTAATTTCTGCCATGGCATCTGCACTTTTACGGCACTAAGTCCGTCGGGGTCTGCGTTGGCGATAACCACCGCGGTCTGGCTGCCGCAAATAGGTATTAAATCAGGATTTGTTTTAGGCGAAAACACCGAGTCGCTGGTATTTACTGCCTTAAAATGATTCTCATAACCGCCGCCATCGTCACAGGAATGTACAATTTCGGTTACGCGATAAAAGCTTTCATGCTGTTTGTCTACTCCGCTTACTCTAACGTTATTTCCAACCGTAACGCCTGGCACTTCGCTTGATGCGATAATCTCCATCAAACCGTTTAATACAGCACGCATTTTATTCTGTGTATATACTTTACTTGTGCTGCTTCCCTGCCCGTTAACAGCATTTTGATTGAGCTGCATTACCGTTTTTTTACTGTAAACAGCGTTAGACTTATTGATGAAATTTTGATGGAAGCCATCAAGCTCTTTTCGGTAATTTATTGTATTATCTGTACTGTAGCTGCCATCGCGATTGTCATTTTCTACAACGGTAAAGGAAGTAGGCATTAGTTTAATGCTGTACCTAAACTCATGCATATTTACGCCGTAAATCAGGTGCGGCTGGATGACATCTGCAGAATCTCCAAAAATTAAGACTCTGCCGTTATCATAAAAATATTGCCCGTAGCGCATTGCCAAACGGTTTAAAAAAGCAAAACAGCTTTCGTTATATTGTACTGTATATGGGATAATTGCATCATGAAAAGGTCTTATCTGCATATCAATATTGTAGCCCGTTTTTACTCTGCCAACAATATCACTCAGCGTCATTGCTGTAAAGGAGTTAGATTCTGGTGCGTTTTCCAGCAGAAAAGAAGTACTGTATCCTTCTATCAAAAAACTTTCTTCGATATCGTCAATGCAAGATTTTTTCATGCTGACGCCTGCAACTATGCCATAAAACTGCATGACATAATTTTTAGGGTCTGCAAGAATGAGCGGGTCATTAAGCCCATCAATAGGTTTTATCTCAATGCTTATTCTCTCGCCATATAACTGCTGAGAAACAGGCATAATACTCTTAAACTCTTCTACTAAGAAATCCTGTCGCACTTCTAGAGAAAAAGTATGGTGGTCGTGAATTTTCTGCACGACTTTTAAGCTGGTAAAATTGGTGATTACAGTCTGTCCAATTTTTATTGTGGTAATAGTTTGTAAAGCCATGGTACAGCTGGATTAAAGGTTATCTGTTTTCCAATTGCTCTCAAATGTGGTATTGCCAATTTTAACTTCATTCGAAGTAAGCAGAATTTCAGTTGTCATAGGGGAAGCTCCCTCACTCTGAAACTTTTTTCTGAAAGAAATGCAGTAGGCTTTTTTAAAGGCAACATTTTTCATGGTGCTCATAGCATCTCTGCGATAAAAAATAATCTTGCCGTCTTTTACGCTGGTTTTAGAAACCATCCAGTCCGAAAACAAATCGGTTTGTGTGCTTTCTACAACTAATTTGATATGGCCTCCTTTTGTCTTACTTGCCGGTTTGCCATTACTGTCTGTCTGTTGGGTAAAATGGATCTCAAACTCTAAAACATTAAATGTTTCATTGTCTAATTCTAGCTTTGCTAAAAAACTCATATTTATATAGGTATTGATTTAAGCTGTCATGAAATAATATTTCTAACTTTAATCAATAATGAGAAGTGGTATTTAAGTAATAAAAATATTACATTTAAATATATTGCTAATATATAAATTTTTATTAGATTGTAAGAAAAATATTCTTTTTTTTAAAATAATTCTTAATAACAAAAAAAACTTCCGATTGCTCTGAAGCTTTTTTTATTACATATAACTTTTTTGTAAAGTTGCTACCTCAATTCAAAAAAACTCCTCAGAACATGGATAATTTATTTAAAAACAGATATAATATCTGACAAAAAGAATATTTAAAGATATTTTTTTATCTTTGAAATTCAGTCTTTAATCCGAATGGCTTTATCTTTGAGCTTTTGGAAAATCAAAACTTATTATGGAACAGAAAATACATCAGGGAAGAAACGTAAAACGTTTTAGAGAAATGCTTAACATAAAGCAGGAAGCACTGGCTTATGATCTGGGAGAAGATTGGAATCAAAAGAAAATCTCTTTATTGGAACAGAAAGATGTAATTGAAGATAATATACTTAGACAAATTTCTACAGTATTAAAAATTCCTGTCGAAGCTTTTCAAAACTTTGATGAAGAACAGGCTGTAAATATTATTTCCAATACGTTTAATATTGAAAAAGATGCTTATATCGGAAATGCTAAACCTGTATTCAATATCAATCCATTGGACGAATTAAAAAAACTACACGACGAAAAAATTGCCTTATATGAGCGCATGCTGAAAGAGAAAGATGAAATGATGGCAAGGCTTGAAAAGTTAATCAACAAATAAAGCATATATTAATTTAAATATAGATACCACAGTTATAATAAAAAAGCTTCAGATTTCTCTGAAGCTTTTTTATTTTTATCACTATCATTAAATCCCTCTTTGTCTAGTCCTGTTACGTTCACGAGCGAGACGCTCGCACCAACATGTAGCAATTTTTATTTCGTCCGTTTTGCCTCGATCTTTTTTCCATTCTGTAATAAAAACAAATTTGAAATTTCTCCTTTTTCGTTCTTTTCAAACTGAATTTGTGCATCTACTACTTTATAGAAAAATAACATTTCACTTTCTACAAATATTCGGAACGCATCTTGTCCTGTCAATTGTGAAAATAGCTGGTCTTTATCTAATGAAATTTTGATTTCATACTCATTTTCAACTGCATAAGTCCCAACAAACTTTTGAAGTTCTTCAGTAGTAATACTAATTTCTTTTCTGATTTTTTGCACAGGCAATGGTTTATTATACAGAATACTTCTAATTGCTTTAGAAGGAATTGTAACGTTACTGTGATTTTGAAGTATTATTATTGTTTTATCATTTGTAATATGTCTATCGATAAAAGTTACATAACCTGGCCAACCCCCATCATGGTTTGCAATTTTTCCAAAATCAGCATTTTCTTCAATTCCCCAACCAAAACCATAATTCCTTTTAGCTCCGTCTTTCAAAGTTGCTAATTCAAAAACTGCTTTCATATCCTCTTTTGTGAGTAATTTATTGGTGTATAATGCTCTATCCCAAATCAATAAATCGTTTACAGTTGAATTAACTCCTCCATCTCCAACAACACCATCAAGCCAAATAACAATTTTAGTTTCTTCCAATTCGTCTGGTAAAACATATTTTTTCAAACTATCTGAGTAAACATAACCAAAAGTATAATTGTCAATTTTCTTTGGCGATAATCTACGATTGTACGCAAAGGTATTTTTCATTTTCAACGGTTGGAAAATAGCCTTGTTTAGATAGTCAGCGTATGTCATTCCCGATGCTTTCTCAATTATTGATGCCAATAGTGCATAGCCCGTATTGCTATATTCCCATTTAGTATTTGGCTCAAATAATATTTTGGGTTGATGTTTACTAAATATATTAATTATGTCTTTGTTAGTGGCAATTTTAGATTTGTCAAATAAACTATCCATAAGCTGCATGTAGTCTGGCAGACCTCCAGTATGATTCAATAAGTTTTTTACCGTTACACCTTTATAAAAAGAAAGTTCGGGTAAGTATTTTGTGATGTCATCGTCCAAATTCAACTTCCCTTTTTCTTTAAGTATCATTATTCCCATAGCTGTGAACTGCTTTGAACAAGATGCCAATTCAAAAATCGAATTTTCGTTCAATTTTTCTTTTGTTGTTTCATTTGCTAGTCCAAAACTACGGCTATAAATAACTTTCCCTTTTTCTGCAATTAGAACATTTCCATTGATTTTCTCTTTTGAATAAAGAGAATTGAGTAAACTGTCGATTTTTTGAATTCGGTCTTGTCCAAATGTAAGATGTGCAATTAAAAGAAGTCCAATTGTAATTGTTAATTTCATTTTTTTATTTCTGGTTAATTACTGTAGGTGAGATGGCTCGCAAAATTGCCACCAATTTATTTATATGTGTGACAAAACCACACAAAGTCATCCAAATTTGGGTAGTTATGTATGATAAATTTCATACATTATTTATCTTTCAAATATATATTTTTTTAACTGCAAATTGTTAAAAAGACAGTAAATTTGATTGATGCTTTTTAGCACTTATAGGAGTGGCTATGCAAACAAAAAGTATAGAAAAAAAACTCACCTGCTAAAATATTGTAATAATACCAGATAATCTGATTAGATATTTGAATGCTTCCTGCTACTAATGAAAAAAGCTATTTTTATCCTTCTTTATTTAACACAAAAAAACCTTGTAATAAAATTGTTTTGATTTTAGAAATTAAACACTAAATTAGCTATATATCATACTCGCCTTTAAACACTTGCCTATTTCTTCTTAATAAGAAACCAAAACATAATCTTGTTGCGTTTAATGCTTATAGAAAAACAAAACAATGCCGGGTTAATTACATTTATAGACACCGAAATCGAATCGGTTAAAGGTAAAATTCTTGATATAGGTGCAATTAAAGAAGACGGCAATCGCTTTCATAGTGCTTCTTTAGGAGAATTTATTCTGTTCCTAAAAGGGAGCGAATATATTTGTGGGCATAACATTTTAAATCATGATATTAAATACATAGGGAAAACAATTAGTGATGCTGGCATTAATCCTTTAAACATCATTGACACTCTACATCTGTCCCCTTTATTATTTCCAACAAAACCTTACCATTCATTAGTAAAGGACGATAAACTTCAGACAGAAGAACTAAACAATCCTTTAAACGATTCTATTAAAGCGCAAAATTTGTTCAATAGTGAAGTTGCAGCTTTTTGGCAAATTGACGAAACACTCAAAGAAATATTTTATTCTCTCTTAAACCGCACAAAAGAGTTTGGAGCTTTCTTTCAGTTTATAAATTACATGAAATTTAACTCTGACACAGAAGCACAGATTAGATTAAAGTTTCATAACGAAATTTGTGAACATTCAGATTTAACCAAAATAATATCTGAATATCCGATTGAATTGGCGTATTGCCTTTCACTTATTCATTCATTTATAATCCATAAAAATGTTCACTCCATTACTCCTCCTTGGGTTCTTAAAAACTATCCAGAGGTGGAACGCATTATGTTATTACTACGTGGCAGACCTTGTATAACAGGATGCTGCTATTGCAATAATGCTCTAGACATTCACAAAGGACTAAAAAAATTCTTTGGCTTTGATTCCTACCGCACCTATGGCGGAGAACCACTTCAGGAGAAAGCTGTTAAAGCAGCAATTAATAACAAATCGGTATTGGCTGTTTTTCCAACGGGCGGAGGAAAATCTATTACATTTCAAGTTCCTGCGCTTATGAGTGCCGAAAACACTAAAGGTTTAACTGTTGTAATTTCTCCTCTCCAATCGTTAATGAAAGATCAGGTAGACAATCTTGAAAAAAATGGAATAACTGAGGCGGTTACTATTAACGGATTATTGGATCCGATAGAAAGAGCGAAATCATTTGAAAGAATTGAAAATGGATCTGCTTCAATCTTATATATATCACCTGAATCGTTGCGATCAAAAACTATCGAAAAACTAATTTTAGGCAGGAAAGTAGCGCGTTTTGTAATTGATGAAGCCCACTGTTTTTCGTCATGGGGACAAGATTTCAGAGTCGACTACCTTTACATTGGCGATTTTATAAAATTAATACAGGAATATAAAAATCTTGAAGAAAGCATACCAGTATCCTGCTTTACCGCAACGGCCAAACAGAAGGTAATTGAAGATATCCGAAATTATTTTATCGAAAAACTTTCATTGGATCTTGAAGTATTCACTTCCAAAGCGTCAAGGACTAATCTTCAGTATAGGGTTTTTAAAAAGCAAAATGAAGAAGAAAAATATTTGTCTGTTAGAGATTTAATTGAGAAGAAAAACTGCCCAACAATTATCTATGTATCCCGAACACTCAAAGCCTATAAACTTTCCGAGCAACTAGTAAAAGATGGTTTTAATGCAAAACCATACCATGGGAAAATGGATAAAAACGAGAAGACCGAGAACCAAAATACTTTTTTAAATGGCGAAACACAAATCATGGTGGCCACTTCTGCATTTGGCATGGGAGTAGATAAAAAGGATGTTGGCTTAGTTATTCATTATGAAATTTCAGATTCCCTGGAGAACTATGTTCAAGAAGCTGGACGAGCAGGTCGAGATGAAAATATTTCGGGCGATTGTTTTGTGTTGTTTAATGAAGAAGACCTTAGTAAGCACTTCATTCTTCTTAATCAGACTAAACTTTCTATAAAAGAAATTCAGCAGGTATGGAAAGCAATAAAAGACATTACTAGGTTCCCATCTAAAGTATCTAATTCTGCATTGGAAATTGCCCGTAAAGCAGGTTGGGATGATAACGTTGCAGAAATAGAAACACGGGTAACCACAGCTATAGCAGCCTTAGAAGATGCAGGATATTTAAAACGTGGACAGAATATGCCAAGGGTCTTCGCTAATGGTATTTTATCTAAAAATGCCGAAGAAGCTATTAGCAAAATAAATAGTTCCAAAAAGTTTGATGAAGAACAAAAAAAGCAAGGTATTCGTATTATAAAAAAACTCTTTTCAAGTAAAAGCAGAAAACAAGCTAATGATGAAAATCCTGAATCAAGAGTAGATTACATTAGTGATCATTTGGGTATCATAAAAGAAGAAGTAATTACTATAATAAACTTGTTCCGTGAGGAAAACATCCTTGCCGATTCTAAGGATCTGACTGCATTTATAAAAAACACTGATAATAAAAACCGTTCTCTTTCTATTGTAGAACTATATGGTAAAATTGAAAACTTTTTACTGCAAGTTTTCAAAGAAGAAGAAAGTGTTTTTCACTTAAAAGAATTAAACGAAGATGCTGAAAATTATGGATGTCAAGATGTAAACACCAGTAAACTAAAAACGATAATTAATTTTTGGTCTATTAAAAGTTGGATTAAAAGAAAGAACTTAGACCACTCTAAAAACCATATTGCCATATTCTGCCTTCAAAGTAAAGAGCTATTAAAAAATAAGCTCGAAAGGCGTCATGAACTTGCAACATTTATCATTGAATTCTTTTATAATAAAACCATCACAGAAACGATAAAAGGGCAGTTAGATAAAGATGAAATTTTGGTGGAGTTTTCGGTACACGAATTAAAGTTTGCTTATGAAAATAGTGCCAACCTTTTCAAAATAGAAATAAGCATTGATGATATTGAAGATACATTATTCTATCTCTCTCGAATTGAAGCAATAAAAATAGAAGGTGGTTTTCTTGTCATTTATAATGGTTTAGCTATTGAGCGAACTGAACAAGATAATAAAAAACGATATACGAAAGACGATTACCAAAAGCTCAGCCAATTTTACGAAAACAAAGTCCAGCAAATTCATATAGTGGGCGAATATGCCCAAAGAATGATTGAAGATTACAAAAATGCACTTCAGTTTGTAGAAGACTATTTCCAGCTTAATTACAGTTCTTTCTTAAACAAATATTTTAAAGGTAGTGAGAGACAAAACGAGATTAAGCGAAATGTTACTCCTGCAAAATTCAGACAGTTATTTGGAGAACTATCGCCAACACAATTAAAAATTATAAAAGACAATGAAACACAGCATATAGTTGTTGCTGCTGGTCCTGGCAGCGGAAAAACAAAAGTTTTAGTCCATAAACTGGCTTCGCTATTGTTAATGGAAGATGTGAAACATGAGCAGTTATTGATGTTAACATTTTCAAGAGCAGCTGCTACTGAATTTAAAAAGCGTCTTCTAAAGTTAATTGGTAACGCTGCCAACTTTATTGAAATTAAGACATTTCATTCTTACTGTTTTGATCTTTTAGGCAAGGTTGGCACGTTAGAAAAATCTACGGATATTTTAAAAAGTACAGTTGAAAGAATTAAGAATGGGGATGTTGAGGCTAATAAAATCACTAAAACTGTTTTAGTAATCGACGAAGCCCAAGATATGAATGCAGATGAATTTGCCCTTATAAATGTATTATTGGAACAGAATGAGGGAATGAGGGTCATAGCCGTGGGAGACGATGACCAAAATATTTATGAATTTAGAGGTGCGAGTTCTAAATATTTGGAACAGTTTATCTATGACAACAATGCAATAAAACATGAATTAATCGAAAATTATCGTAGTAAAAGTAATTTGATTTCATTTTCGAATCAATTTGTGCAACAGATTCAACACCGCCTAAAAGAAACACCAATTATAGCGAATCAAATTGATAATGGAAAAATCAAAATTATTAATTACCAAAGCAACAATCTGATTACGCCTCTCGTAACGGATGTTGTTAACGCAGACCTTTCTGGAACTACGTGTATAATAACAAAAACTAACGAGGAAGCTATAAAAGTTGCTGGACTTCTTTTAAAAAATGGTGTTGTGGCAAAACTAATACAATCTAATGATGGTTTTAATTTATATAATCTTGTTGAGGTTAGATTTTTATTGAATAAAATAGATTCTGGCCCTAATATTTACACAATTAGTGATGAAATTTGGGATAATGCCAAAATAGAGCTAAAGAATACTTTCAATAAAAGCAGTAAACTAGAGATTTGCGAGAATATTATCAAAGATTTTGAAACCACTAATCCTAGTAGAAAATATAAATCTGACTTAGAGGTTTTAATTCGTGAATCTAAGTTGGAGGATTTTTATAATGAAAATGGCGAAACAATTTTTGTATCGACCATTCATAAAGCTAAAGGAAAAGAATTTGATAATGTATTCCTTTTACTAGAGAATTTTAACATAACTGCAGATGAAGCCAAGCGACAATTATACGTAGCAATGACTAGGACTAAATGCAATTTAAATATTCACCTAAATGCAAACTATCTTAATCATCTTTCTGCAGAAAACCTTGAACAAATAAACGATTTTGAAATCTATACCTCACCTGATAAAATTGCTATACATGCCACTTTCAAAGATATCTGGTTAGACTACTTTATTAACAGACAGACCTTAATTTCACAACTAGTCTGTGGAGAAACGCTATATGTTGAAGGTAATGAATGTTTAAACTCAAGTGGTCAATCTGTACTGAAATTCTCAAAGCAATTCATTGAGAAAATTGAGATAATGAAATCAAAAAACTATGAACTAAAAAGTGCAAACGTGAATTTCATATTATATTGGGTTAAAGAAGAAACTTCTCAGGAAATCAAAATAGTTTTACCAGAGCTTTATTTTGAGAGTATAAGGCATAGTAAAAGTTAGCTATTTGTCCCTATATTTCTCATTGCAATACGAAACCTATTTCGTCTTCATATTCTTAAGTGTTTTCATATAAACAAATTGCCTGATTTCACAAAAAGAATTAAGATGCAGATGCGCTAATTTTATAATCATCCAATTATAAAGCTATTTTCCATTAAGGATATTACCTAAAACTATTGTAATAACTGTTGCCCGTAATTTTATTTGTCTTTTGCGATTCTAAATCCAAATCCATCGTTTCGTGTGTCTTTTGGAGATTGGTATCTCACTTCCGGCATGTGAATTCCGTATTCTAATGGTTTTCCATCTGCACTTTGGGTTTCGTAAAACCAACTTACACCTTTCGAGATTTTATATGATCCTTCTCCTTCTGGTGGTCCTTGAGGATTGTGTTTGCTTACTAAGCTATCCTTTTCAGGATTGTACCAATCAGAAACCCATTCCCCAACATTCCCAGTCATATCATAAATTCCTAGTTCATTAGGTTTAAGAAGTCCCACTTTATGAAAAATACTATCTGAGTTTTCTTTTACCCAACCAATTTCAATTGGATTATTACTGCCGCTATATTTGTAGTTTTTAGTTTTCTTTCCACCTTTTGCAGCGTACTCCCACTCTGCTTCTGTTGGTAATCTTCCTCCTGCCCATTTTGCATAATCATTTGCTTCATCCCAAGTGGCAAGCATCGGATTTTCGTCTATCCATTTATAATATACTTTTACTCCATGTGCATTTTCTATAGGTGCGTCTGGCATTTTTCTTCCCGTTTTTTCACAAAACTCCCTAAACTGCTTAACCGTTATTTCATATTTACTTATATAAAAATTATCTAGTTCAACCATTCGGTGCGGACTCGTAAAACCATTTATGGTGTCTCCTTTGGGGCTAATGACCATTTGGTTTTTGCCTTGTTCAAAAGTGCCACCCTCTACGAAAATCCAGTCAGCATTATCCTCTTTACAGGAAGTAAACACCAAAAGTCCAAGAAAGATTATAAGTAATTGTGTTTTCATATGGTTTCCTTAAAATTACTGTCACTATATCTGACAACTACACAAATCTATCCAAATTTAGATAATACTACAATACTTTAAAGAAACAAAACTCCATGCTACAAAGGCAAAATCTCTTAAAAAAATCCTAAACTTTTTTGCCTTTTCCAAATAAAATTTTTCCAATAAACCTCCCTGTCACCCTAGACCAAAATCTTATAATTCTTTCATAATTTTAGTTAATCATTTCTTAATCTGCTAAGAAAACAATTTGCATTACTATAAATTCGTCCTGTCATTTAATATGAAATTAGCTATATTTTAAAAAATAGCGTCATTCGAATTACAATCCAAAAACAAAACTTAAAAACAACTAAATACCAAAACGTGATTTATACCACACTTTTAAATATTGCGGTTTTTCAGGGAATAGTTTTAGGCTTTATTATTTTAAAGTCTTCCATTTTCAATAGTAATTCAAATAAATATCTGGCAGGTTTGCTTTTTACACTTTCCATTATTTTACTGAATCATGTTTTTGAGGTTGAAGATGCATTTACCCCATATCCTTTCCTTCGCTTTATTGATCATATCGAATGGACATTTCTAATACCCGCTTTTATATTCCTGTTTATTATAAACCGAATTGATGATTCTGTAAAAAGCAAGCAAAAATCTTATTTGTATTTTATACCCTTTGCGTATACCGCTATCCTTAATATTGCGTGCGACCTGGATCGTATTGCAGGACTTTATACTATTCCAGAATCCGGCTCTGGCCTGCTCAAAATACTTGGTCTGATTCATCTTGTGTTAGCCATTACATTCATGCCTTTTTTGCTGTGTTACTCTTATTTTATGCTAAGACATTTAAAAGATCCTCAGGAGAAAAATTGGATCTTTATCCTATTAACAATTGTTTCTTCATCATTATTCGCTTTTCTTATTATTGCCCTAGCCAACAAGATTTTTCCATTTGACCTTTCTGCAACGATGAGCATCTTGGCTTTTTTTGCCACATTCATAATTCATTGGACTGCTTATATCGGTATTTACAAATACAAACTGGCCAAAGACCATGAAGCAGTTTACAATTTTTTAAACAGAGATTTAGCCATTTCGCCCGCCCATCTTCAAATTATAGAAAATGACACTCGAGAAGAATATAGCGAATCTATCACGGCAGATAATCTTTACTTTCAAGAACTAGAACTTTTTTGCAAGGAACAACACATTTATACTGACAGTACATTAAACAGAGAAAAAGTTGCCGAAAAATTAGGTATAAGCCCAGGATATGTTTCTCTAATTGTAAACACAATAACAGAAGATAACTTTGCCAACTACATCAACAAATATCGGGTTGAAGCGGTTAAGGAAATGATTTCAAATTCTGAATATGAAAACTATAATTTGCTTGCAATGGGTCTAGAATCTGGCTTTACATCCAAAACCACTTTTTATAAAGCTTTTAAAAAAGTTACTGGCCAAACACCAAATGAATATAAAAACAACCTCAAATAAGTACCAATTTATCCACTTTTAAGCTTTTGAAACCTCATCTAATTTTGCTTTTTTGAATTTTGGCTTCAAATAATTCAAATCAATTTTTATGAAAAAAATTTTATTGCTAGCTGTTTTTACAGTTTTAGGATTTGCAAATGTTAATGCCCAAGAAATTAAATTTGGAGGTAAAGCGGGTTTAAACTTTGCAACTATCAGTGAAGATAATACCGAAAATGCTGATTTTGTAACATCGTATAACATTGGTGTTATGTCAGAAATTCCAATTTCTGAAAAATTTTCTTTTCAACCCGAAATAATGTATTCTCGTCAAGGATATAGTTTTAATAATGATGTTGTTGCTATGAATTACCTGAACATTCCTTTAATGGGAAAATACTATGTGACAAAAGGATTGAGTCTTGAAGCTGGACCGCAAATAGGTTTTTTACTTTCTGCTAAAAATGAAAAAACAGATGTAAAAGATTCCTTCAATACTTTTGATTTTGGCGTTAATTTTGGCTTAGGCTACAAACTAGAAAATGGACTAAATTTTGGCGTAAGATATAATTTGGGTCTAACTAATATTAATAATTTGGAGAACTCGTCTGATAAAAATAAAAACGGAGTATTTCAAGTATCTGTTGGTTACTTCTTTTTATAAAACATCATAATCTTAAAAAAGACACCGCTTTCGAGTGGTGTCTTTTTTGTTTATTAAAGTCAGAAAAGCAAAAAATGCATTCTAATAATACTTCGTAAATATCTCTGGATTTGTTATTAACTATCAAATATAATCTCGTAAATAAGTGCCAATTTATCCAATTTCGAGTTTTTGAAACCCTTCCTAATTTTTCTTATATGATTTTTGGAATCAAATAATTCAAATCTCTTTTTATGAAAAAAAACTATTTACTCCTTATCATTTTGTTTGCTTTTTATTCGGTAAATGCCCAAAATGAAATCGATCCTTATCAGAAAAATAATGAAATCAAATTAAATGCAATTGCTCCTCTATGGCAATCTTTTCAGACCACTTACGAAAGACATTTAAATCATAATTCATCATTAGGACTTTCTTTTTATTATGTGTTTGATAATACAAAAAATGAAAAGGATTTAAATTATGCAATATCTCCATACTACAGAAGATATTTTGGTGAAAAATACGCGTCGGGCTGGTTTGTTGAAGGATTTGGAATGCTGGCTTCAACAGATGGCAAAAAAATATACGCTTCAGAAGATCACTCGATATATACCGAGAATCCCGACGTTATTAATTTTGCTCTCGGTGCTGGCGGAGGCTGGAAATGGGTCAGTAAAAGCGGATTTCTTTTTGAAGCAAATCTTGGCTATGGCGGTATATTAATCAATGCTGATAAAACAGATCATACTATTGTTGCAAAATTTGGCTTGAGTGCTGGATATCGGTTTTAATAAAATATAAACCTACTAAAAGCTTCGGAGAAATCTGAAGCTTTTTTTATAAATATACTTTATCTATATAAAACCCGTTATTTCTTTACAATAATTTAATATCATGTTTTCTTAATAACTGATTTTATATTATTAAATGTTTTCTTAAATTTGCAATTCCGTAATGAAACGATTAGTTTTTATTCCAAAATTGTGATTTTCATATCAATACCACAAAAACAACTTTAAAATTTCTTAAAAACAAATTATATTATAATTACAATTCAATACAATGCAAAACAAACACAACCCCAAATTCTTATTTTTTGCCGTTTTAGCCTTATTTTTTTCTGTCAATTTATTTTCTCAAAAAAGTGTTTACGCTGGAATCGAAATTGGACGTAGAGCCATAAAAGTTTCTGTAATTGATGTAAATAACATCAGAAAAGCTGATTACAAAATTCTTTCTTTCTGGACAGAAAGAATTCCGTTTGCTGACCATATTACCGCTAACGGTGAACTTACACAAGAAGATATCACTAGAACTAGTGTTATCGTTACTAACCAATTGCAAAGAATTAAAGCTGAAAACAAAATTCTTGAGGAAAACATTTTTGTTGTAGCGGCTCCTGTTTTTGCTTCTGCACGTAACTTAGATGTTTTAAAAAATAAAATTGCGATTTTAACTGGAAAACAATTAGAAGTATTAGATGTTAACGAAGAAGCAAAAACACTTGTAAAAGGTGCTATACCGCCTGTTGACTTTGCTAATGCTTTCCTTCTAGATATTGGTGCTCAAACTACAAAAGGAGGTTATATTGACGAACTTAAAGACGGTAAATTAGAATTTATTCCTTTAGAGCTTAGTTTTGGTACAATGACACTTACTGATGCTGTAGAAAAAACGGTAGTAAACAAAAGTCAGGTAAACGATATGTCTACTTACCAAGAGAAATCTTTTGATTATAATGTAATTCTACGTAAAAAGACAAAAGAATTATTTGATGCGAATCCTCCTTTGGCTAAAAAGGATAAATTATACTTATCTGGTGGCGCTGTTTGGGCGTTTTCAACTCTTTTCTATGACGAAAATGTGAATAAAGAGCATTATGTTGCCTTAACTCTTCAAGATGTTATCGATTATGATGCTATTCTTAAAAACAACTTTAACAAGTTTACTAATCTTGCCAAAACAAATAAAGAAGCTGCGAGAGTTTTAAGCACTTACGACCAAAAATACTTGATTTCGGCAAACAACATCCTTGTAACTTGTCTTGAAAGTATTCCAGACTATGCAACAAAGAAAATTTTCTTTGTAAAAGAAGGACAGGTAATCTGGTTAATCTCTTATATTGCAGATCGTTCTAAAAAAATAAATACTAATTTCTAAAAAGTATTTTTTTCAATATTATAAAGCCTCAGAGAAATCTGAGGCTTTTTTTATTGCTTCTCATTTCAATTTAAAACATACTGGTATTTTTAACTTGTACTATTTCAAAATGGTTGCAACTTATAATTTGCAACCACATTTACCATTCAAAAAAGCCTAGTTTTTCTTTTAAACTCTAATTTTAAAAATCAGGAAAAAATCTTACACAACATAAAAATCTCCCGATTATGAAAAATTTAACCACTTTTTTTATCGTAACTCTTTTGGCAGTAACTGCCTGCAAGAAAGAACCATCAAAAGATAATCAAGAAACAGCAACTGCACTGTCTACTGACTCCATAACTGCTATTGCAAAAGAAGCCTGGATATACGGCTATCCAATATTTTATAATTACAAAGCTATTTACTCCAGTGCAATCAATAAAGAAGCCAAAGAATATTCAGGATTTAACAAATTCAAAAGCGTCGCTACAAGCGCAACTCCCGCAGATACTTTAATCATAACCATCAATAACGATACTCCGTATTCAATGGCACCGATTAATGTTTCAGACGAGCCTGTTATTCTTGAAGTGCCAAAAATAGAAAACGACCGATATTATGTAATGCAGTTGGTAGATCTCTACACCTTCAATTTTGAATATGTAGGATCAAGAGCAACTGGCAATAATGCAGGTAAATACCTCATTGCAGGACCAGATTGGAAAGGAGAAACTCCTAAAGGCATTGATAAGGTTTTACATTCTGAAACCAATTTAATATATCTCGTAGGCCGTACTCAGTTGCACAATCCAGCCGATGTATCAAATCTTAAAAAAATACAGGCACAATATAAATTAATTCCGTTGCATGAATATACAAAACAGCCTGCTCCTCCTATAAAAAAATACAATCTCCCTCTGCCAGTCTGGAAAGAAAGCGATTATGGTTCACTTCAATTTATCAGTGCGCTAAATGCTTTATTACAATATGCAAACGAAGATAGCAGCGAAAAAGAACTGAGAAAACGTTTTGCCAAAATTGGAATTGTGCCAGGACAACCTTTTGACAATTCAAAATACTCGCCAGAAACGATAAAAGCAATTGAAAAAGGAATTGCCGAAGCCAAACAAGAACTGAACTCTAAAATAGATAATGTCAAAGATGCGGGAAGCCTTTTTGGCACGCGCGCAGAACTTAAAAACAATTTTCTGAACCGTGCAATTGCCGCAGCTGCTGGAATTTATGGAAACACCAAAGAGGAAGCTGTTTATACTGGAAGTAACGTTGATAAAAACAATCAGCAGCTTTTAGGAAACAATAAATATGTATTAAAATTTACTAAAGATCAGTTGCCTGAAGCCAAATACTTTTGGAGCATCACCATGTATAATCTTCCAAAACGTTTTCTGATTTCAAACCCAATTAACAGATATTCTATTGGCAATAAAACCAAAGGTTTAAAATATGAGTCAAACGGAGATTTAGTTATTTATCTGCAAAGTACTTCTCCTGGAAAAGATAAAGAAAGCAACTGGCTTCCAACACCTAAAGATGAAAAATTCATGTTTGTAATGAGAATTTACGGTCCGCAGCCAAACGTTATTAATAATATCTGGAAAATGCCTCTTCCAGAAATTGCAAAATGAAAATCATAATTTCAGAAATAAAATCATAACCATTTTTCTAATTTTAATTTCAAATAACATGAAAAATTACAAATTACTATCAGGAATATTTCTAGTTACGATATCATTATTGATTTCTTCCTGCAAACAAAATAATGACAAATCAGAAACAGATTCTTCTACATTAAAAGATTCTACTGCTGTGACTTCTGATTCAGTCGCACAAAAAAATAGTGTTCCCGTTACTGCTGCAAATTTTAACCGCGCAGAAACAGATCTCTACTTTACAACTTCGGTTAAAGATGCTGGTGGTATTGGAAATATACATCATTATAGAACTTTAATGCCAATTGACAAACAAGCTGTAATTCGTGCTAACCGAGATGTATTGTATTCTTCTGGAGTTTATGATCTCGATGCTGGACCAATAACCGTTACACTGCCAGATCCCGGAAAACGTTTTATGTCTATGCAGACTATCGACGAAGATCAATATTCTGAAACGTATTACGCTCCTGGAACTTTTACTTTTACAAAGGAAAAAATCGGAACTCGTTATCTGATGTTAGGAATAAGAACTTTTATTGATCCTAACGATCCTAATGATTTACCGAAAGTTACAGCATTGCAAGACGCAATTAAAATTAGCCAAAAAGATAAAGGAACTTTTTCGGTTCCAAATTGGGACCTTGTGAGTCAAAAGAAAGTTAGAGATTCTTTAATTGGTGTTTCTAAAAAATTAACTGATACAAAAGGAATGTTTGGCTTAAAAGGTAAAATTGATGAAACACGCCATTTATTAGGAAGTGCAACAGGATGGGGTGGAAATCCAGAAAAAGATGCACTTTATCTTTCTGTTTATCCTAAAAAAAATGACGGAAAAACGGTCTATAAACTTAAAGTTAAAAATGTTCCTGTTGATGGATTTTGGTCTATAAGCGTATACAATAAAGAAGGTTATTTTGAAAAAAACGATCTTAATATGTATACCTTAAATAACATTACAGCAAAAAAAAATGCTGACGGATCGATCACTATTCAGTTTGGAGGCTGTGACGGAAAAACACCAAATTGTATTCCTGTTGCTGCAGGTTGGAATTATTGGGTTAGACTGTATCGTCCGCACAAAGAGATACTTAATGGCTCATGGAAATTTCCTGAAGCGGTTGAAGTTAAATAAATACCAGCATCAATAAAATTACGGCTTCAGAGAAATCTGGAGCTTTTTACTTTAAATTAACCTCTTAAAAGTTTCATCATTTAAAAACTATATCGTAATATTGCAATATTAATATGTTTATTATGGGAGCAACTAAAACAGAACATTTTACAGACGCACAAAATCAAATTGCTACAATTGCTAAAGCATTAGGGCATCCTGCAAGAATTGCTATAATCGAATATTTACTGCAAGTAAATGAATGTATTTGCGGCGATATTGTAAACGAATTGCCTCTTGCCCAGCCTACCGTTTCTCAGCATCTAAAAGAGTTGAAAAACGCTGGTATCATTAAAGGAAATATTTCTGGAAATGCAATTTGCTATTGTATTGATGAAAAAACAATTGATATTTTAAACTCCTATTTTTTAAACATCACACAAACCATTTCAAAATCAAAATGTTGCTAAAACATTTTTTTTGACTAACTATATCGCAATATTGCAATTAACAAATAAATGAAAACAAGATGAAATTATCAGAAATAAAACAGATTTTACCAACATTAGATAATGTTGAATTTCAATTAGAAAATGGAACTTTTGTACCAGAACATTTTCATGTGACAGAAGTTGGGGTAATTACCAAAAATTTTATTGATTGCGGCGGCGTAATCAGAAATGAAAAAGCAGTAAACTTTCAGCTTTGGGATGCTAACGATTTTGAACATCGTTTAAAACCTAATAAACTATTGAACATCATTCAGCTGTCTGAGGATAAACTAAACATCGAAGACTTAGAAATTGAAGTAGAATACCAAAGCAATACAATTGGTAAATATGATTTAGAATTTAATGGAAAAACGTTTATTCTAAAAAATAAAACAACGGCTTGTTTAGCACAAGATGCGTGTGGTATTCCAGCTGAGAAACAAAAGATCAATCTTACTCAACTAACCAATGACAATGCTTCATGCTGTACTCCAAATTCAGGATGCTGCTAAAAAATGAAAGAACAAATCTTTAAATACAAGAAACCAATTATAATAACCTCATCTGTTATTTTACTGCAGCTCATTTTCGGTTTTGAACCCAAATTCTGCATCATAAATATCATTTGGTTATTTGTTTAATTATGAAAAAGAAAATATTAATACTTTGTACAGGCAATAGCTGTAGAAGTCAGATTGCTGAAGGCTACATGAAATTTTTTGCAGGAAATAAAGCTGAGGTTTACAGCGCTGGTGTAGAAACTCATGGCGTTAATCCAAAAGCTATTTCCATAATGAAAGAGGATGGAATAGATATTTCAAATCATACATCGAATAAGATTGATGAATATACTGATATCGATTTTGACTTTGTCATTACGGTTTGTGATAATGCTAAAGAGCGATGCCCGTTTTTTCCAACCAACGCTGTTAAATATCATTACAACTTTCCTGATCCTGCAAAAGCAACAGGAACAGATTCTGAAATCATGGAGCAATTTAGAAGCGTTAGAGAGCTGATAAAAGAGTATTGCAAAAATTTTGTCGCAGAAAATTTAAATTAACATTATTTAATATTCCGTTAGGAATATCTCGTCGGTAGAAAAAAAATAATATTGTTTTGCAGTGTGTCCTGTAGGGACACCTGATTTTAGGGAAATAAAAAATACGTTCAATTAATCAAACGTTCCTACGGAACGTATAATCATGGTTCATATTTAATTTTTACCAACGAGACGTTCCTACGGAACGTATATTTCTGATTCAATCTTATTTCTACCAACGAAACATTCATATGGAATCAACATAATTTAATGTCACTCCTCTGGAGCTTTTTGATCATGGGGTTTGGAATTTCTACAAATATTTTGCTCCGCTGGAGCACAATTCAAATTCATTTCTACCTATGAGACATTCCTACGGAATGAATAGCTTCAAATGTATTTGGAGCTTTTTTACTTAACCTCAACACTAGATTCTTTAATCTGCATTTCATTAATGATATCCAACAATTCCATTTCATCTGTTGGAAATAATTGAAGCGCTTGTTCCAAAACCAATCCAACATCTATAGACAGCTTTTGTCCATTATCTTGTTCTAATGCCAAAATACACAGTTTTAGCATATTTGTTATTACACAGCCTAATTCGGAGTAATTTAAAACATTGATTTCTGCGTTGTAACCTTTATCAGCCGATTTTAAAATATTTAAATATTGAGCTGATTGTTTTTTTAGGTACTCTATTTCTACCGCTTCCATTCTTTGAATTTTATATCATTTTCAATAATTCAAATGTCATAATATATTTTCACTAATCGGTTATCTTATATGATAACAATGCTTAATATTCCGTTAGGAATATCTCGTCGGTAGAAAAAAAAATAATATCGTTTTGCATTGTGTCCTGTAGGGACACCTGATTTGCGAAAATTTTACCAATCAAACGTTCCTACGGAACGTATAATCATGGTTCATATTTAAATTCTACCAACGAGACGTTCCTACGGAACGTATATTTTTGATTCAAATCTCGTTTCTACCGACGAAACATTCCTACGGAATGAGTTGCTTCAAAAATCTGGTTTGTATTTTTAAACATGACTTCATTATATATAAAAACCAAAAATGCGCAAATCCAAAAGGACTTACGCATTTTCTGATGAAACATTATAAAAAACGTCGTTTATCTTCTTCTTCCGCCGCCTCCGCCACCGAAGCCACCGCCTCCCATACTACGAGATCCGCCTCCCATTTGTCCTGCGCTTGGTCTTGATGAAGCACCTCCTCCTCTATTAAAATTGGAGTTTGAAGAACTTCCTCTATTAAGATTTGAAGTCCCGGCACTTGGTGATGCACTCTGGCGGGTTCTTCCAGATGCACTAGTATTTCCTGCCCGATTGGTGTTTCCTGTCGATGGTCGTGTGCTTGCAGAATTACGCGAACCTCCACGATTGGTATTATATCGGTTATTAACAGAATTGTCTCGCACTGTATTAGATCTCATTTTATTATTGTTGTAATTATTGAAGTTGTTTCTGTTATTAATAATCACATTATTACCGCCATGATAATGCCCGCCATGATAACCATGATGATGGTAGTAATGGTTGTGACGATAAATTCCAACCGCCATTACGGTAAAAGCGGCGAAGTAAGGCGGATAAAATCCGTAATAATATGGAGGATAATAGGGTACATAAGCTGGTGAATATACATATTGTACAATGGGCACCGTTTCTACTACAACCGCAGTTACGGCTGGCGCGCTTTGTACGGGTTCATCTCCTGTATAGGCAGGATTTGCTGTTTTTGCTGGTGAAGATTTAGCAACTGGCTCAATGACATAATCTTTTCCGTACAGCAGCTCATCGCCTACAATCTGCATTTTTACCTTTCCATTTTTGTCTTTATCAACCAAAATAACGGCAACATCTTGATTTTCTTTTTTGTTTACAGCAACTTGAAGAACGAAAGTAAACGAATTACCATTTTTCTTTGTGACTACTTTTATAAAGTCCACTTTTTTATCCAGATTCAAATCCAGATTATTGATTCCTGTTTTCTCCAGATTCAGATTTTTTTCAAATTCTTCAATGGTTTTTGATTTCTGAAACAAGCTCATCACAGCATAAAGATCAAGATTGTCTCCAGGAAGCCCTAGTTCTGGTCCATCTTTATCGGCTTGACAAAAAATCAACTGGGCAGACATGATTAATGCAACTGTCAAATATTTTGTAAATATCTTTATCATAGTAAGAGTATAAAATATTAATAAGAAGAGTAGAAAATCATTCTTTTAAACTTTCTATTCTGTACCCAGAAATTTTCTAATTTACTTTGGTTTTATCCAATTCGCCAATAAAAGGAATGGCATTCTGAATTTCGGCTCGTATGGTTACTTGCAGATACTGTTCGAGCTGTACAAATTTTGCAGCATTGATTCCGCCAATAGCTTTAACCAATTTAGAATGTGTTTTAGCAAGCAGTTTTTCAGCTTCTTGATTGTACTTTAAATTGGATGAGGTTAATTCTGTGGCTTTAGCATCGCTCAAAGTGGCATAATTTTTCGCATAATCTTCTAGAATTTGAATCTTCTTCTGACTTAAAGCTTTACGTTCTGTTTCGTATTTGTCGTAAATAGGCTGAAATGCAGCTGCCTGTACATCGGTCAAACCCAAATATTCTTTAACCACTTCTGCCTTAGATTTTCCGTAAAGGTCTTGTATTAATTTAATCTCATCAACAGAACCTTGCGCATTGGCATTTAATCCAAAAGCCAACAAGAGTATAAATAGTATCTTTTTCATAATTTTTATTTTATAATTTATTATGCCGAATGTTGTTTTAAAGGAAATCCTTAATTATTCTACTAATCCATCAGAAGCACTCATGTCTCTTACGCACACATATTTGCCATCTCTTTTTTCAAAATAACTCATATAGTTTCCCGTATTAATTGGTGTTTTGGTAGAATCTGTCACTTTATAATAGCCTACTTCTAAAACCATATTACCATCGCGAGAGACAAAAACTTCTTTGGTTTCAAATGATATTATATTGGTATTATTGGCCAAATCTGATTTTAAAAATTCGTATCTCGCTTCTTTACCAATTAGTGGAGGTCTGTTTTGATAAAATGTAATAGCATCATCTGCATAGTAACCAATCTCTTTTAGCTGGCCAGCATTGTATGTTGCCGCATATTCATTTTCTTTTGCCTGAATTTCTTTCTTGACCTGTTTTAAATCAATCACAACATTCTCTTCTTTTTTTGTATTGCAGGAAACCAATAAAAAACAGAACCCTGCGAAAACCGCTCTTGTTATTATTTTATTTTTCATATGCATGTAAATTTTCAAGTTGATATAAATTTTATTTTCCACTACAAGCCACTCAAAAAATAGGTTTGTAAATACAGTTTTTTTAATAATTCAATTCGACGTTCAGCATCCCAATTACTCCTTTTGATCCCACTTGAGTAGGATAACTTAAATATCCTACTGGCGAATGACTTTCGTACATTACTTCTGGGTTTATGCGGAAAAATTTGGTTTTAAAAGGAAACCAATTCAATCCGCAGGTTACTTCCCACGGTTTACCGTAATCTCCATTTATATAAGAATAAGTGCTGTACAATTGCAGTTTTTTATCCACAAGCATTGCAGAACCTTGAAGCGAAAAACCAGAATCATAGAGTTTGGTTACCGGAATTTGTCCAGATGTTTCAAAATCTGACAGCCAGCGCATAAACAATTCTACATCAAAAGAAAAACCGTTGTATTTAACTCCAGTATTAAAAGATGCCATCTGATACTTTGCATTGATTACCTGCGTATTTGGAGCAAAAGCATTTAAAGAAAAAATACCTGTACCATCAGATAATCTTATTTGAGAGTTTTCGGGTGCGTCTGTATCAGGCTGAGACTGGCGATTTTCGGTGCTTCGCGTAAAAGCTCCTCCTAGAATAGTGGCCACTTTATCGTGTTTTTCGTAATCGCCGTAGGTTGGTATTTTCCCGAAATTATGGGTTGTCCACCAGATGGCTCCACTCCAAGTATCTAATTTATTGTCTAACTGACCAGCATCTACACCTAACTGGCTAAGGTTGTTGCCTAACATTACTTTATAGTAAACATTTTTTGCAATTTCACCCTGTGCATAAATACCAGTTGTAAAAGAACCTCTGAAATATTCATCAGCAATTGGTCTGGCATCAGATCGGAGCCATTCTGGCCATTGACCTAAAATAGAACGAACAGACGGCAGACCATTAATGCCAATTCCTAATTCAAAATATTTATTAAACTTATATTGTAAATTTCCTGCTACAACAACCTGTGCACCTTGTCCTAAAGTTGCGTTTGAGGTCCAGACGAAAACCGTATATCTTATTTTTGGATCGGCAACCCAGCCTCGAAAATAAAGGTTGGCCTTTTGAAACTGCATGTCTTGACGTCTATCAATAGCAATAACGTCTCCGTTATGATTGGTATAACTGTCATCTATACCCATTTGATTTAGATATCGGCCTAAAACATAAAAAGAAAGGGTCATTGAACCATATTTGCCGTCTGCGATCTTAAAACCAGTGCCTCCGCGATGTCCTTCATCGGATTCTTTTACAATAGTACTATCTGGCATGGTGGTATTCATAATTTGTCCCCACGAAAAATGGTATACAAATAATACTATTAGAATATATCTTGATTTCATATTAATGGCTTTTAATTATTTTTAAGAAAACTTAACTTTACAAATAAAAATTACTGCTTAACATTGACCGCTTCCCAGGCACGTACTTTTTTACGCGCGGCATCAAAAAGTTTTATATAATTCTGTTTTCTAATTTTTTCGCTTGTTTCAGGTTTGAGAGCTTTCCAAAGTGGCTGGTACTTCTCGTAAACCGCCATGTAAAATTTTTGATCTGGAGGCGCAACGACATCTGTTCCAAATAAAAAACGGTCGGGATATTGATCCATTAACTCGGCGCATTTTTTAATGATTTCTGGCGATGATACGATGTATTTGGCAACCTCATCCCAAGAAATATCAAAATAAACGTTTGAATACGCTGGATCGTCCAGTATGCTTTTCACAATATCCGTATGATTTGGCGGTCTATCAGTTGAAGAATCAGATCCGTAACCTGCAGGATAAACAATTCTTCCGAGCCCGATGTGCGCCCAGATTATGGTGGTTTTAGAATGACGTTTGAGCAAATCTCTCATATCACTCAAATAAACTGGCTCTGTTTTTTGTTTGGCCATTGGCATATCCATATCGTTATGCAGAATAACTACCAGACCAACTTTTCCAGCAAAATCCATAATGCTGTCTAAAGCAGGATTTGTTAAGCTGGCAACTTCGCCCGATACTTTTGCAGATACAAATTCTTTGTGTATCGAAAATTCTCCAATTCCTGTAAAAACCCCTGGAAAAGTTTTCAGCACACGCTCAATATGTTTGTACGCATACATATCTGACGGATTAAATCCTGTAATCATCGGATCAAATCGAGCCTGTTTCTCTTTACTTAACGATTTATACTGCATGGCAATAAAGGCATCAGTAAAAGAATAATAGTACAAAGGAGCATCGGTCTGCAAATAATACGTCGGACTATAATTACCCGAATTTTGGTAAGACCATTGCTGCTGCAACGGAATACCGAATAAGGTAGAACGCCCGACCTTGTTTCCCATAATTTCCAAGAACTTATCAATAGAAATTCCTTCTTGTATATAATTGGTCAAATGAAAATGACTGTCATTAAATAAATAGTCCTCTTTTTTTTGTCCAAACAAGACAATAGACTGTATGCATAAAAGAAACAGCGTCAAAATCAGTTTTATTTTCGTCTGCATACTTATTCGGGTTTTGATTTAACTTAAGTTGTGATTCCAAATCATAAAAGACTTATTTTTTTGGAGTAACGATATACGGGTTTACACCCAGGTCTTTTGCTATATCAAAAATGGCTTTTTGAGCTTTTACACTATTTCCTGCTGCATTAAGCGGAGGCGAAATAACTGCAATTCCGAATTTACCCGGACAGACTGCAATAAGGCCACCACCAACACCACTTTTTGCGGGCAGACCTACAGCGTAGAGCCATTGTCCAGAATCGTCATAAAGTCCGGCTGTAGACATAATTCCCATTGTAAATGCGCAAGTTTCTGGCGAAACTACTTTCTCTTTCGTAATTGGGTTTACACCTCCATTGGCCAAAGTTGCTGCCATAACCGCAAGTTCTTTTGCATTAACATTAATAGCGCATTGTTTGGTGTAGATATCGGTAGATTGAACAGGGTCAAAATACATTCGACCATACGCCAATAATAAGTGCGCAATAGCTTGATTTCGCAAATTGTCTCCTGCTTCACTAATATAAACAGGCATATTCAATTTCAGTTTGGTTCCTGCAAAAGCATTATGTGTATCTAAGATGTTTTTCCATTTAGCAAGAGAATCATTTCCTTTTATAAGACTCACCGCTGCAATTGCTCCCGGATTTACCAAAGGATTAATTTCTTTTCCTTTCTGAAGTTCAACGGCTACAATCGAATTAAAACGAAGACCAGTTGCATCAACTCCAATTTTGTCTGCCACAACTCTTGCCCCTTGTTCTTCTATAAGACGCGCGAGCGTAAATACTTTTGAAATAGATTGGATAGAAACACGCTGGTTTAGATCGCCTTTACTATACACTTTACCTTCAGCTGTTACAATAGCAATTCCAAAAATGTTCGGATCTACATTGGCCAATTCTTTTATATAATCTGCATTTTTACCTTCTTTCAGATCTTTGAATTTATCATAAGCGCGATCAATAACGGCCTGATAGGATAATTCTTTCTGAGCAGCTGCTTTAAACGATGGGTTTATCAGCATCAAGAGTATTAGGATTACTAATTTTAGATTTGTTTTCATTTTGTTTTTTTTAATTGGTTTGTTTTTTTAATCCTTTCAGAATTAAAAACAATGCTTAATATTCTTCAAATATCTTTTGAAGTTCAGCAAGACTTCTCTGTTTCAGCAATGCTATTGACAATAAGATTCTAGATTTCTGCGGATTCAAAGCGTATGAAGCAATTAATCCAAGTTCATCATCATTGCATTCCACATTACGACTTACAAGTCCAGTCGCAACGCGTGTGCTTCGAACTACAATAATTCCTTTTTTACTGGCTCGTGCGCAAGCATCTAGAGAAGCTTTGTTCATATTTCCATTTCCTACACCCGCTATAACAATTCCTTTAGCCCCTCGTTCTATCGAAGCATCAATTAAATCTGGTTTCATATCGGCATCGGCATAAATAATATCGACGCGTGGAAAAGTGCTAACGCCTTTCACATCAAACTCTGAAGATTTCCCAAATTTTTGACTAGGATAATTAAAGAAATCATTGGTTCCGTAAGAAGTAATACCGATAAGTCCGCGAAGCGGAGACATGAAAGTCTGAACGGCTGTTGTGCTCACCTTTGTTAAAGATTGTGCCGAATGAATCCAATCGTTCATTACTAAAAGCACTCCGCGTCCTTTTGCTTTAGGATCACCAGCCACCGCGATAGCATTATAAAGATTCAAAGGTCCGTCTGCACTAATGGCTGTTGATGGGCGCATCGACCCTACAAGTACTATTGGTTTATCTGTTTTTGTAGTTAGATTTAAAAAATAGGCCGTTTCTTCCATTGTATCGGTTCCGTGTGTAATTACAAAACCGTTTACATCATTGCTATTGGCCAATTCGTTAATTCTATTGGCTACTTTCATCATAATTTCAAACGACATGTCTTGAGATCCGACATTTGCAATTTGTTCACCTTTTATATCTGCCACTTTTAAAGCATCTGGAATTGCATTTACCATTGCATCAATGGTAACTTGACCCGAAGTATATCCTGACTGTACTCCAGTTTTAGCAGAACCCGCAATTGTTCCTCCTGTTGCCAAGATTAGAACTTTAGGTTTAGTCTGCCCGAACATGCTAATACTAAGTGACAACATTATCACTAAAAATATTTTACTGCAAAAGTATATATTTAATTTCATGGGTATTTTAGTTTAAGTTTGATGGTTATTTTTGACCTGTTAAGGTTGCTGGATCAAGAAGTTTCTTAATCTGATCTTCTGTCAGCAATTTCTTTTCGCGTATCAGCTCCAAGATTCCTTTATTGGTTGCCAGTGCTTCTTTGGCCAGTTCAGTTGTTTTTTCATATCCTAAAATAGGATTCAGTGCCGTTACCACGCCAACGCTTCTGTCCATATAATGCGCTAAAATGTCTTTGTTTACTGTAATACCATCGATACAGTTTTTTCTAAAGAGAGGCATTGCTTTAAAAAACAATCCTTGCGATTCCATCATGGCAATGGCTTCAACAGGTTCAAAAGCATTTAATTGCAGTAATCCAGATTGGGCAGCCATTGTTACCGTCAGATCATTTCCTATCACTTTAAAGCACAACTGATTCATAAGTTCTGGCATAACCGGATTTACTTTACCTGGCATAATCGAAGATCCTGGCTGCAGTGCTGGCAAATTGATTTCGAAAAATCCTGTACGTGGTCCAGAAGCCAAAATGATCAAATCACTGCTTATTTTTGCCAATGCAACGGCCATACTTTTAAGTGTCGAAGAATACATTACAAATCCCTGCTGACTTGTTGTGGCTGCAATAAGGTCTTTGCTCATTACAATTGGTTTTCCTGTAATTTTCGCAAGATGTGCTGCCACTTTTTCAGCATAACCTGGAGAAGCGGTAATTCCAGTCCCTATAGCTGTAGCTCCCATGTTCTGTTCGCACAAGAAAGACTCAGATTTTTTTAAAGCACTAATTTCTGCATCAAGCTGATTTCCGAAAGCATGAAACTCCTGCCCAACCGTCATCGGTACAGCATCCTGTCCTTCGGTTCTTCCCATTTTTAGGATGTCTTTAAATTCATCACCTTTTTTATGGAAAGCTTTAGCCAAAAGGTCGGCCTCTTTAAGCAGTTTATCATTATGAAGCAGTAAGGCTACTTTTATAGCTGTTGGGTACACATCGTTTGTAGATTGCCCCATATTAAGATCATCATGAGGTTCAATGTATTGATATTCTCCTTTTTTATGACCGCTTAGTTCAAGCGCAATATTGGCCAAAACTTCGTTCACATTCATATTGGCAGAAGTACCGGCTCCACCTTGATACAAATCGACCAAAAACTGATCATGATATTTGCCGTCGATTACCGCTTGACAAGCTTTTTCTATAGCAGCCAACCTGTCTTTTTTAAGTCGGCCCACATCAGCATTGGCACGTGCAGCGGCTAGTTTAACCATTGCAAAAGCTTTTACATAGTCAGGATAAGATTGCGTAGTCAAGCTACTTATCTGAAAATTTTCTAAAGCGCGAGCAGTTTGCACACCGTAATAAGCATTTGCTGGGATTTGTTTTTCTCCTAGAAGATCTTTTTCAGTTCGAGTCTGAGCATTCAAAGTACTTACAGACAATCCGAACAGTATCAGGTATTGTACAGTTTTATACATAATTTCTTTTTTTAATGGTTTAAAAGCAGGAGGCTTTTATTGATTCTTTTTATAAAATGATTGTGAGAAGTTATATTTGAAAGAAAACTGCAGCTTGTTTATAGAAGTGCTCCATCCATCGTTAAAATTTTCACGATTACCCCACTGAAACTCCACTCCTACCATACAGTTTTTAACGGGCGTATATAAAAGATTTCCTAATATATATTGTCCCTTTTTAAAAGCATCGTCTGTCTGTCCGTCTGAATTATCGATATCAATCATAGAATATCCTATTGCGGTACTAAATTTTTCGCTCCAAGTATGATCTAAAAAAGCTACAACACCAATTAAAGGGAGCGTAACACCTTTTACAGGCGTTACCGGATTACCAAAATTGTTTTGAATACCAATATCGACTGGAGCGTCGTTCATGTAGTTTTGTATTCCTTCTCCGTACACAACCTGTCCTCTAAAAACATCATTTTTACTAAAATTGATGTTCGTGCTTAAATTAAGCCCCCAGCCTACAGCATCTCCAGACAAATCATACTGATCATTATTTAGATCTTTCCATTCGATTTTTCTTACGATACCTGCTAATTCCACATAACCCCATTTTGTTCCAACATGATATTCTGCTGAAAGATCTGGCAATGGAAATCTCGCTTTTACATCTTGCAGTTCCACACGATTGGCATAATCTCCCTGATCGGCACTTGCTCCGGGTCTTTCTAATGCAATGGTTAAACGGGTATCGCCTTGAATTGGCATATAGCGTATTTGTATATTTCTAAAAAACACCATTCCAGTTGGTCCCCAATATTCTAGCGAATTTGGGAATACGCCAATATCCATAAAAGGGCTCCAGGTTTGTCCTGCTCCAAATTTTCCTAACTCCGCATAGGCATGACGCAAACGAAAAGTAGTCTGACCAGCATCGACACCCGTACCGAATAATTCAAACTCAAACTGTGTTTTTAATTCGCCAATTCCTGTATCAAAGTAATTTTTAAAACCTAATCTGGTCTGGCGTACAGAGGCGTAGTAGCTGCCATCTGGTCCGTATTGATTTTCGAAGGCTGGCAGTTTAGTAGGCCTCACCACATCGTACCAATCTGGCTGTATCTGATTGAAATTATAACCAATATCGGTCATAATAAAACCGTAAATTTCCATGCTCTTATTTCCTTCATCTTGAGCTTGGGCAAAAGTTGTTATGAGAAAACAAATTATAATGGCCAGATGCTTCATCTTCGCCATTTGCAAAAACTTTTTTTTCATAATGATTATAGTTTGTTTAGTATGGGATATAACCTTAATCTGATTTTTGCAGTCCTGGCTTAAAATAAAAATCACATTATTTTAAAAAATCGATATTGTCAGTACAATTTTTTTTCGCCTCAAAATCTTTTATCTGATCCTAAAAGTTTTAACGTAGAATGCAAAAACTCCAACCTTAATAATACAGTCTTTTTTTGTTAAAAAAAGAGAACAAACGCAGTTATTACCTGATTGTCAAACAAATGTAATTAATACAAATGCACCATTAGAGTTATTAACGGTTACATTTAACGGTTAAATTATCAGATAAATAATACTAACATGTTAAATATTTTCATAAATTTATAACTTCATAACTATTAGGTCTTTAACATTTTTATACGCCTCAGTGACTTTTTTTTGACATTAATAATTTTTAATAATTTATTATGGAGTCTATAAAAAAAATCCCCACGGATAAAATCTATAATGAGCTGGAAAATGTTTTAAAATTTTACTCTTTTAAGAACTCTACACTTTTAAGCAATTTTCTACGCTATATTGTCACAGAAACTGTAGATGAAAGGCAGAAGCATATTAAAGAATATTCTATAGCTGTAAATGCATTAAGTAGACCTTCCCATTTTAATCCTCATGATGATGCAATGGTTCGCATTCATGCAGGCCGATTACGAAAACTACTTAATGAATATTATTCTTCTGAAGGAAAAGATAATTTGGTTATTATACACGTTCCAAAAGGCGGCTATATTCCTGAATTTATTCATAACGATAAAAAGAAACACGTTGAGGTTTCTATCAGCATTAATAAAACAAATCCAGTTATTACGGTTTTCCCTTTTAAATCATCTGTTGAGAGACCCGATTTACAAACTTTTGCCAAAATTCTATCTGACGAAATAAGCGCAGAACTCTCCCGATTTCAGGATATATCAGTAATTGGTCATTTTTCTTCCGATGTCATTTCGAAAATTAATGAAAATGTTCTGGAAGCAGCCAGTGTACTTGGAGCCGATTTTATTATTACCGGTCACGTTCAGGTCATTGGCAGCAAACTGCAACTACGTGTAAATCTAGTAGATTCATCTTCTGGAAAATACTTATTAACTCAATTGTTTACACCAGCCACTGTCGATGATGGCATTAAAATTCAAAATGAAATTGTAAAAGATATTGTATCTGCTATAGGTGGTTATTATGGCAGTATTTTTAAAGAAATTGCAAAGACTGCACCTTCCAAAATATCAAACAATGCAGCTATTTTAAAAGCGATTTGCAGCTATCATGAGTATCAATGTTCTTTTTCTATAGAAAATTATGCTAATGCATTATCCAGTTTAACCGATGCAGTAGAATTAGCTCCAAACCATGCTCTTACTTGGGCTATGCTGGGCGAAATTCATCTGGCTTCTTTAGGTCTAGGAATAGACAATTCGAAAAAAAATATTGAAAAAAGCAGCCATTGTGTCTCGAAGGCTTTAAATATAGATCCGCACTGTCAGCAGGCTTGGTATGCGCAGGCACTAATACATTGTTTTAGAAAAAATCAGGACAATTGTCTTTATGCAGCAGAGCAATGTATCAAGATGAATCCGAATTCATCGGGTATTGCTTCAGGAATAGGCTGTATGCTAATTTTTGCCGGTTATTTTGAGAAAGGCTTTAATTTATTAGAGAATGCCAGTCGGCTAAATCTTTCACATCCATGGTGGATTAATATTGGCTATTGGTATTACTACATGCATAAAAAAGAGTATCAAAAAATGCTGTACTGGGCAGAGAAAATGGATTTTAACGAAACCATTTGGGATCCTTTGCTAAAAGCAGTTTCTCTATCGCTGCTCAATGAAGAAGCTGCCGCAAAAATACATTTAAACAACCTTGTAGAACTACAACCTCTAATTGCGACTGAAATAAAGGAAATCCTTTCCAACTTTATGTTCTCTGATGAAATCGTATTCAGGATTGTAAACAGCTTAAAAAGAATTGGTTTAAAAGATGAGGTTTGATTTTTTTATAAAACAAAACCACTTTATAGCAATAAAGTCCTTTAAATTGCAATAGAAAAACCGTCGCATATATTGCGCGCGCTAAGCCGCTTTCTTTGCTGCTCGTTTTTTCTTTTCTAATAATTTAAGATGATTTTCGGCACACAAAATTTTCTCGGTCGTGCCGTTCTTTTGTATTTCGATGAGATAATGAAAATCTCTTTCTTTTGAAGTAGATTTTATTATAAGCCCCTTTTTAAAATCCATTTTTCTTTCGATAATGGTTCCCTTGTAAGATCTCCCACTCAATGCTGTGTAGGAAACATCTTGTCCTTTTACAAATTTCATTGTTTTAGCCTTTTGTTCCTAATATTTGCTAACACTTCTAAATTTGAAAAACCAATGTTAAGGGGGGAAATCAGTTTTTCTATTTCGGCGAATGTATAAAGTTTTGACAATTTACAACCCCGTATTTATACCTGTTTTTTGAATTTTAAATATAATTAATTTTTTAATGTAAAAATTACCTTCCAAAAAAAAATTGATACAATTTAGAACAGCTTCTTTTGCTTCTTTTTTAGCTTGAATTCCTAGTTTTGAAAGAATGAATTTTTGTTTCAAAAACAACTAAAAAAGAGCAAAATGGTACAAGAAAGAGTGATGGAGAAGTTGGCAATTTTAGCAGATGCCGCAAAATATGATGTTTCTTGCTCATCGGGACAAAGCACGCGCAAAAATAAAAATAAGGGATTAGGAGATACTGGAGGCGGAATCTGTCATGCCTTTACAGAAGACGGACGCTGTGTTTCTCTTCTGAAAATCCTTCTTACCAATCATTGCATTTTTGATTGCGCTTATTGTGTAAGCCGAAAAAGTAACGACATCAAACGGGCTGCTTTTACCGTACAAGAAGTTGTAGACTTAACAATTGGTTTTTACAGAAGAAATTATATTGAAGGCCTATTTCTTAGTTCTGGAATTTTTGACAATGCAGATTATACGATGGAACGTCTGGTTAGAATTGTCAAAAAACTTAGATTGGAAGAAAATTTTAATGGCTATATTCATCTAAAAGCAATTCCAGGTGCCAGCGAAGAATTACTAAAAGAAGCTGGATTATACGCCGACCGTTTGAGCGTAAATGTCGAAATGCCGACAGAACAAAGCCTCAAATTACTTGCTCCAGACAAAAACCATAAAGATGTGATTAAACCAATGCAATATCTAAAAAATGAGATTATTGGTTATCAGGAAGAGAAAAAAACGAATTATAAAACACCGCTTTTTGCTCCTGCAGGACAAAGCACGCAAATGGTAATTGGCGCAACAAAAGAAAATGATCTGGAAATTCTCGGAATGGCCAATTACTTTTACGAACAAATGAAAATGCGTCGGGTCTATTATTCTGGCTATGTACCAATAAGCTACGACAACAGGCTTCCTGCAATTGGGACTCCTGTACCTATGATTCGCGAAAATCGTTTATACCAAGCCGATTGGCTCATTCGCTATTATGGATTTAATGTAAATGAAATTGTTGGTTTTGATCAACCGAATCTTGACTTGGATATTGATCCAAAATTAGGATGGGCTTTGCGAAATCTTCATCAGTTTCCTGTTGATATTAATACGGCCGATTTAGAAATGATCCAACGTATTCCGGGAATAGGATTTTTGGGCGCGAAAAAGATTGTTGCTGCTAGAACTTTCAAAAAATTACAGCCTGATGATTTAAAGAAACTTGGCATTTCGTACAGTCGGTCGAAGTTTTTTTTGGCTTTTTCTTCACCTTTTTATTTACAAAAAGATTTGACTCCGATTCAAATAAAAAGTCAGATTTTGAACTTGCAAAACAGTAAATACAAGAATAATTTTTCGAATCAGCTTGCTTTATTTTAATTCAAATGACACAAATTCTTTATGATGGAAGTTATGAAGGCTGGCTTACAGCTATTTTTGAAATCTACGAGTACAAACTTAAAGATGTTGTTTTTGCCAAAGAAGAGACTTCAAACACTTTGCTTTTCTCCAATACACATTCTGTAACGACTGATGAGGTAAAAGCTAATCGGGTTTTGAATGGTTTGCAGGAACGTCTTTCTCATCATGGCTTCCACAATCTTTATTTTGCTTTTTTATCTGAATTGGATCAGATTGAAGAAATTTTGTTCCGATTTACAGCCTATGTTTTTGCAAGTAAAATTAATGTTGAAGGAGATTTAAGCCGAAGCGAAGTATTGAATGTAAAAAAAGCGGCGCATTTAACGGGAAAAGAAAGCCATAGAATGAAGGCTTTTGTTCGTTTTAAACTAACAAAAGACGGATTATATTATGCCATTATAGAACCAGATTGCGACGTTTTGCCACTTATCGAACAGCATTTTAAAAACCGTTACGCCGACCAGCGCTGGCTGATTTACGATTCTAAACGCAAATACGGAATTTATTACGACCTTGAAAATGTTTCTACGGTCGAAATGCAATTTGAGTCAAATCCGTCCTCTAGTTTTCTAGCGGAAATCAACGATGAAAACGAAGAATTTTTCGAGAATTTATGGCGTAATTATTTCAAAAGCGTCAATATCGAATCTAGAAAAAACACCAAACTTCATATCAAACACATGCCAAAACGATATTGGAAAAACCTGACAGAGAAAATACCAAACCTCAACAAAAGATAATGTCGCCTAAGCTATTAGTCAAAATCAAAAAATTACTCTTTAACACATAGAAACATAGATAAACTGTGCATTTAAATTAGTGAAGCGCCTTTTTTTAAGTCTCCAAAAACTATGTTTCTATGTATTAAATACTTCAAATAGAGTGTTATTATTTGCTTTTCTTAAGCGCGTCCAACAACTCTACCATATCTACCACAGCATAAGTTGAGCAATAATCTGATACGGCATAAGGCAAAATTAAGCTGTTGTTATGAATAATCGCTCCGCAAGAATATACTACATTAGGAACATAACCTTCCCTCTCGTCTTCCAACGGAGAAAGCAACGGTTCTGTCAATCTTCCTATTTCTTTAGACGGATCATCCAGATCAAACAACGAAGCGCCAATACAATAGCGTCGCATTGTACCCACTCCATGCGTGATAACAAGCCAACCCTCTTCTGTCCATAATGGTGAACCGCAATTTCCTATTTGAGTCAATTCCCAAGTAAACTTAGGCTTTTGCAATAAGATTGGTGTATTCCATTGTGTGACACGCTCAGAATACATAATGTAATTATTAACGCCATCGATTCTGGCCAGCATAGCATACTTGCCTTTTATTTTTCGAGGAAACAAAGCCAGATTTTTGTTCTGTGCGCCTTCTCCATGCAATGGCATAACTCTAAAACTATAAAAATCTTCGGTAGAAATTAATTTAGGAAGAATGGTGTGTCCATTATAAGCCGTATAGGTTGCCATAACTCTAGCCGAACCATTGTCCTCCACAAAACGTACAAAACGCGCATCTTCTATTCCGCGGCTTTCAGAATCAGAAATTGGGAATATGACACGTTCTGTAATATCAGAATCGTGTTTAAACTGCAAATCGTAAAAAGAATTGGCCAGCCACAAAATTTCTTCCAGCGCCACTTTTCTTTCTTCGCGAATTAAAGGATCTTTTAAAGCTTCAACCAGCATATTTTTAAGAATAGCAAATTCAAATTCTTCTGGAAGATCTTGCATAATCTGGGCGATATATTTATCAGTAGTATGCATTTCATACAATTTGCTCAAAAATCGTTCTTTATTAAACAGCGTTTTATGCTCAATTTCTGCCTTATCAATATGATTTCCTATTTTCATGATATGCAGATTATTATCGCGATCTAAAATTGCTCTTCTAAAAACAATCGACGAAATATGTCCTTCTCCCGTTGCACGAAAAGAAATAATAACGCGTTTCTCTCCTGCCTCTAATCCCGTCTGATCAAAATCTTCTACAATTGAAGGATTAAAAATCGCCGCCGATTCTATGGCATATTCCATTGTGCAATACGATCCAATGAGCATTTTTCGATCTAGCGACATCCCTTCGTAATCGATTTGCATTCCTTCTATTATAGGTCTGATTCTTTCGCAGTGTCTAAAGAATACTGCCGAAATATTTCGATGTCTTCTGGCAAATTCTCTAAGCGTCTGTTCCAAAGTCTGCAACACCTCCTTTTCGTCTAGCATCATAATCCGAAGTACCATTTGCTGGGTTCTTTCCTGCCCATTCATAAAATATCGGGCAACAACTCTTTTGGAATCTGGTAATAGTTTTATATTTTTTCGGACTACGGATACTCGCATAATTGGAAATTTTATGATAAAGAATTATTTATTTCCAACAAGTTAGTGATTTTTGTTAAAGTAAAAAACTTAATTTTTTATTAAAACTTAGAATTAGCCTATAATACTAGGTTCTTTTATACCGATTTCATCAAAAGTTTTTTCATAATTTCGTCTCTGAACATCCACCTTAAAACAATGAAGAATAAAGTTAAATTTTTGAGAGAAGAGAAAAACATGACTCAAAATGAACTTGCCGAAAAATCGGGTCTTTCATTGCGAACCATTCAGCGAATTGAAGCAGGAAATATTCTGAAAGGTTTTACCTTAAAAACAATTGCCGAAGCTCTAGAAACCAATCCCGAAAATCTCATCATCAAAAAGGAAAATATCCAAGTCGAAAGAGCCAAACTCATTAACCTTTCTGTTTTATCTGGACTTATTATTCCGTTTGGAAGCGTTATTTTTCCTTTAGTTTTAACCTATAAAACACAAGATGCAATAAATAAAGAAATAGGAAAACAAATTATAAGCCTTCAAATTGTTTTAAGTCTTATTCTTTCGGTTTTAATGATTGTGAGTCCGTTTATTCAAAGTTTATTTACTTTCAAATTTCCGCTTTTCATCATTCCTTTAATTGCCTTTCTGAGCATAAAATTTCTGATCGTTGTTTTGAACGGAATCAGTTTAAACCAAAAACAAGAATTAGCTATAAAACTGAAAAACAAATTCTTATAATACAAGTCATAAAAATGGCGTAAAACTGTCGTATTATTTTTTCACGAAAATCGGAATCGAAATCCGAATCTTGCAGAAAAAAATAAACCATGAAAGTATTTAAGAAAATTGCAACCGTATTTTTAGTCGTTATTGTTTTATTTTTGTTGGGAGGATATTTTTATTTTCAAAAGAAATTCACTCCGCCAGAGAACTATTTGAAGGTTTCGGGAATTGTAGAAAATATTCCGACAAAATGGATTTCGAGCGACGGAAATCCCCATTCTGCTTTGCTTTTGCCCATAAAAGTAAACGGAATAAACCACACCTTTTACATGCAATTTGATTCGGGTTCTGCTATTACGGTTTTCTATAAAAAATCATTGGAATCTATTGCTCAAAAATTTCACAATCAGATTACAATTGATGCTACAAATAATTTCATTTCGACTGCTTTTACAATCGGAAATATGAAAGTTGCATCCAATACTTTTGAAGTTTTGAATTATGGCGAAAAAATCAATTTTGATGATCCAAAAGCAGCCAATATCATTGGAACAATTGGAACCGATTTATTAGAAAAACGAATTACGATTTTAGATTTCAAAACCAATCAATGTTCCTTCATCGAAAAAATTAAAGAAGATGATTTTACCGATTTTGAATTTAAAAAACGTAAAATTTTAATTCCATCAAATATCGAAAATGAAAAACTAAAACTGCTTTACGATTCTGGATCGAGCGGTTACGAATTGATTACAACAAAAGAAATCTGGCAGCAATACCGTAATAAAAACAGTGCTGTAAGAATGGAAAAAGGAAATTCGTGGGGAAATACTTTGAGCATTTACTCTGCTTCTGCGAAAAAGAAAATACAATTTGACAAAGTGATTCTAGACCTCTCTGAAGTTACGCATATAGAAGGCACTTCTGACCTCCAGAAATTCTTAATGAAGCGTTCGGGAATGCAAGGAATGATTGGCAACAAACTATTCCTGAACCACAAATTGATTCTGGATTGTAGAAACGAAAAATTTAAATTGAAATAAAAAGTAAAAATCTACAATAAAAAATGGTTTAAAGAATTGATTTTGATGATATTTTTGACATTTTCGATAAAAGTTTCCGTGTCTTTGATTTCTTGTTTTATCAATTGATGATGATCAGATAAATCGTGCTGTTCCATCATATCTTTTTTTAAATATTTAATCATTGATTCTAGACTTCGCGTATCGCTTTGATTTTGTTTTTTTAATTCGCGCTGTTTGCTTTCCAAGTATTTTAAAGTCTCTTTTAACTTCTGAACGTTTAATTTCACCAACCTATTCTTTTAATAATTATAAAAACAATAGCTGGAAATGCGACAAAATTCAATATGCTCCAAAAACCAATACCATTTGAATTCAACTCCGTTCCCAGCCATTGTTATTGGTACTTACGAACAAATTGATTTTTTGGATTTAAAAATTTTCTTATTTTTTTACTAATTTTTAAATCAAGAAAACAAATAATTGAATTACAAATATTTACATAAAAAATAGGCTTGAATTATTTTTAATTTTAATCAAAATAGAAAAGAATGAATGTGATTACAAATCATTTTTACCAGTAAAAACACAACTTTCAGAATCTCAAAACATTAGAAAAAATCATTTAAAATTGTGAATATCTATTTGAAGATTTAACTATTTATTTTGCAGTAAGATTTATCTTTGGCATCCTTAAAATTTAAAAAGAGATGAGTGCAACTTGGTACGAATGCAAAGTAAAATATAGAAAGACAGATGAAACTGGTGGACAAAAAGTTTTAACCGAGCCCTATTTGGTTGATGCTTTGTCTTATACAGAAGCTGAAAAAAGAATGACCGAAGAAATGGCCGCGTATACGAGTGAAGAATTTAAAATCACGGCTATTAAAGTGGCAAATTATGCTGAAATTCATCCTTTTGAGAATGCAGACAGATGGTTTAAATCTAAAATCACCTTAATAGCTTATGATGAAGAAAGCGGTAAGGAAAGAAAAACAAGCATGTATATGCTGGTTCAGGCAAATGATGTTCGCGAAGCCTTTGACAATACACTTCACATCATGAAAAATACAATGGGCGAATATTCTATTCCGGCCATTTCAGAAACGGCAATTATGGATGTTTTTCCTTATTTCAGCGGTGAGGAAGGCGAATCTGAAATGCTGGAAAGATTCAATGCTTTGAAAGCGTCTAAGCCAGAAAAACCTGAGGCAGAAATGATCGATCACATGGAATTTGAAACGGCTGTAGAGGAGTAATGTCCCAAGCTTCATAAAAAAACGAAAAGCTTCAGAATGGTCTGAAGCTTTTTTATTTTAGACTCTTTCAATAAAGCATTTTGGTCAAAGGTGTTACTGCCGATGCCGATTTTGGCAGTAAAGACGTAAGCGCATCAAATTGTGTTGGACTTATATTTTTTTTCATTTTGGCTATAAAAGATTCTCTGGTGTTGGTCATTTTAGAAGTATAACCTGCTTTGTCTGTAGCCATTGTAGGCAAAATGTTTTTCTTTTTATTTAGCGTTTCATTTACCAACGAATTCACGATTGGTTTTTGAGCATCGGTTAATTTCAATTTTGGAGACAGTACGCCCATAACCTGATTTGCAACACTAGCAACATCAAAAGCAGGCACTGCTGTTGTCGATGCCTTACTGGCTGCTTTTGTCACGTCTCCTATGCTTTGTGCATTTGCAAATGAAATTGTCCCTAAAAAGACAGCTAAAATCAATAATTTCTTTTTCATGATATTTTCTTTTAAAGTTATTTGCTTGATACTAAAGGTAATAAAAATGTGAACTCATCTGACATTTTAAAACCATAAACATCTAAAAACCTGCACTTTATACTATTTCAGCAAGAAACATTGCGAATCTTCATAAATCAAAATAAGTCCTATCTTAGCTACAGAATTGCGCGTTGATTTAAAACCACTTACAGCACCAAAGCCAAAAAACCTAAGAAACCAAAATCTATATGACCAGAAAGAACCTGATTTTAGTCGGATTTATAATTTTAAAATTCATTTTGCAATATGTATTAATCAGTCCCGAATACAATTTACAGCGCGACGAATATCTGCATCTGGATCAAGCAAATCATTTGGCTTGGGGCTATCTATCTGTTCCGCCACTTACCTCTTGGTTTTCGTATATCATTTTACTGCTTGGAAATTCGATTTTTTGGGTTAAGTTCTTCCCTGCCCTATTTGGCGCTTTAACACTTTTGATTGTCTGGAAAGCTATCGAACTTTTAAAAGGCAATCTATACGCGTTAATTCTTGGTGCTTTATGTGTTTTATTTTCATGCTTATTGCGTTTAAATATGCTTTATCAGCCAAACTCATTTGATGTTTTATGCTGGACTGCATTTTATTATTTTCTCATACAATATCTTACTTCAGAAAATAAAAAATGGTTTTATTGGGCAGGCATAATTTTCGCTTTGGGTTTCTTGAACAAATACAATATTGTGTTTTTGTTACTCGCATTAATTCCTGCTATTTTAATTTCTAAACAGCGAAAAATACTCGCAAAAAAAGAGTTTTACTTTGCTCTGATTTTAGGATTAATTTTAATTCTTCCTAACCTTTATTGGCAATACAGCAACCATTTTCCAATTGTACACCACATGAAGGAATTGGCAGAAACGCAATTGGTGAATGTTGATTTAGGTGATTTTGTAAAAGATCAGATTCTATTTTTTATTGGTGGATTATTGGTTATTTTGACTGGACTTTTTGCGGTTTTATTGTATAAACCTTTTCAAAAATACAGGCTCTTTTTTACCTCTTTCGTTTTTACAATGCTGATCTTTATTTACTTTAAAGCAAAATCGTATTATGTAATTGGTTTATATCCAATTTATATTGCTTTCGGAGCTGTTTTTCTATCCCAAATTTTAAATAACGGATGGAAACGATATTTAAAACCTTTATTTATAGCGCTGCCCTTATTGTTTTTTATTCCGATGTACGAAATGGCTTTTCCTAATAAAAGTCCAGAATATATAGTGGCGCATCCTGAGAAATACAAAAAAATGGGAATGCTGCGATGGGAAGACGGAAAAGATCATCATCTTCCACAGGATTTTGCCGATATGCTAGGCTGGAAAGAATTGGCCAGAAAGACAGATTCGCTTTATGCTTTAATGCCTAATCAAAAAGAAACTATTGTACTCTGCGATAATTACGGACAAGCAGGAGCGATTAATTTTTATTCTAAAAAAGGAATCAAAGCGGTTTCTTTCAATGCCGATTATTTGAACTGGTTTGATCTTAGCATTCCATACAAAAACCTGATTCGCGTTAAAGAGTATGACGAAAACAATGAAGAACTTAAAGAAACGAGTCCGTTTTTTGAAACGGCAACAATTGGCGGTCAAATAACCAATCAATATGCGAGAGAATACGGAACTACGATTTTTGTTTTCACGAATGCTAAAATCGATATCAATAAAAGATTAGAACAAGAAATCAACGAAGAAAAAAACGATATCATAAATGATTAATTTCAAAGACCTATCATATTTAGAAAATGGAAATCTTAAACAGCAAGCCGCATTTCAAGTTTTAATTAAACATCAAGTTTTGGAAAACCTTGCTGCGTTTGATCCTATTTTGGTTGGCACGATTCCGATAAATATTGATATTGAAAATAGCGATTTGGATATTGCCTGTTATTGGCAAAACAAATTTGATTTTATTGAAAGAATTAAATCTTTATTCGAAAAAGAAAGCAATTTTACCATTCAAGAAATCGTGATTGATAACCAGGAATCTGTTGTGGCAAACTTTTTTATTGAGACTTTCGAAATAGAAATCTTTGGACAAAATATCCCGACCGAACTTCAAAATGGTTACAGACATATGCTCATTGAGCACCAAATTCTAAGCTCAAAAGACGAAAATTTTAGATTAGAGATCATAAAACTGAAAGAAAGTGGTATAAAAACTGAACCAGCATTTGGCTTGCTATTAGGCTTAAACGGAAACGTTTACCAAGAATTACTGGATTTTAAATTATAAGAAAAACCGTCTTTTCTAAAAATTATAAAAAATAAAGTACTAAAATTGTTTGCATAACCGTATTTAGTGTGTATCTTTGCACCCGAAACATCGCGGGATAGAGCAGTAGGCAGCTCGTCGGGCTCATAACCCGAAGGTCACAGGTTCGAGTCCTGTTCCCGCTACTAAGAACAAAGCTTCAGATTTATCTGAAGCTTTTTTTGTTTACGATAACTGGTAAAAGTCTGGAGACTTTTGCAAAGTCAGCCCTGAAAGATTTCGGAATTACGCAGCGCTCAAAGAGAACACTTAGGAGAGCGGCAGTACACTTTTATAGAGAAATGGCAGTTTCTTCTCGCAAACCATTTATAAACTCTTCAAAGCTATTGGCTACTAATTCAAAAGCATCATTTTTTGTTTCCCACTCCATTTCCATTTGATACAGTAAAATTTTATCCATCGATTCTTCATCAAATGATATACAAAATATCCAGCCTCCATTATCAATAGCAAAGGGCAACTTTTTTCCCAAACCTTCTTCTTTGAATTCTTTAATAAAATCGTACATCATCCTATAAGTTATGAATTGTGAAATCTCAAACAACTTTCCGTCATTATTTATAAACTTATTTTCCTTTACCGACAAATCAGCATATTCTGAAATAAAATCTTTAATGTTATCAGATATTTTGATACCAACTTCATTTTCAATTCTAATATGTTGATGTGGTAAAAACCTATCACCTAAAGTTAACTTTCTCATTTTTTTTAATCACTAATTTTCGAATAATCCTTTTCTAATTGAGCCACTACAACAGAATATCCCCTGCTCCGCATAATCTTCTTCATTAGTACTGCGTAAATGTCTCTGACTTTGCGCTACTCAAAACAAATATATCTAAAAAATATAAGCGTCTCAAAGTCTCCGACTTTAGAACAAAACTCCTAACAAGAGATAAACAAAAAAAGTCAGGAGACTTTTGAGACGTTTTTGTATTCAATATGACGAAAAAAATGCGCAAAGTCAGAGACATTTACGCAGCTTTTTATGAGGGACTCTTTGGAGAGTGGAGAGTTATTTCATTAGCAATTTATATTTTAATTTAGCATCATTATCTTCTGGCTCTTTTTCAATGTATAACTTTAGATATTCAATCGCTTGCTTTTTTTGACCTGAAAACCTATACGCCTCACTTATATAATAATAGCCATAGGTTGAGTCTGGAAAAAGGTGATTATTTAACTTAAATAAATCTATTGCCTGATTCGTCTTTTTTTCGAACAATAGCTTACAACCATATCTTTCAATAAGATTTTCCCCTGCTCCGCAAAGTGTTCTTCACTAGCGCTGCGCAAATGTCTCTGACTTTGCGCCACCTCATCTTCGTCTTAAAAACCGTAAACTTCTAAAAGGTCTCCGACTTTAAAGCTAAACTTAATACAAGTTATAAAGATTTACCGATTTTGAATCTAATACGTCAATTACTGGATTATCAGCTTTCACAATTTCTAATAATCCCGAATCATTTGCATAATTACTTGCACTTGAATAAATGTAATCTGAAGCTTTTGCCACCAATCCAGCTCTAACAGGATTCAAATGTATATAATGGAGCTTTGACCACATAAAATTTATTGCATAAATTTCTTCTGCATGATTTCCATATTGCCAAAATTGATATTTTTTATTTCGCTGATGGCTTTGCGTGGCAAGTTCAAATCGCTGTAGCATCCATTCTCTTCTGCTTTCAGGACTGCTTTGAATTTTTTCTAAGATACTTTTTGCTATAAACTTTTTAAAATCTCTAATTAAATCTGACAATTTTCCATTCTCCGATTGTATTACCAAATGCATATGATTACTCATAATCACATAACCATATAAAATCATTCCCTTATTTTTAATGCAGTAATCTAGACATTCAATAACTATGTCGCGATAACATTTACGCGTAAAAATATCAATCCAGTCTACAACTGTTGGGGTAATAAAATGGGGCAAGTTTTGATCTCGAATAATATAACCTTCTTTCATTTCTTTTTTGCTTAAAAGTAATAATTTTCTTTCTTATTTTATTTTTAAGAAACAATCGTAAAAAGTCGGAGACTTTTATCACGTTTACAATTTCTAAGGCAAAAAAATTGCGCAAAGTCAGAGACATTTGCGCAGCTTTTCATTAGGAACTCTTCGGAGAGCGGGGGATTTTCATCAACTAAATAAATATTTTCTATATAATGTTTATACTCTTCAATGTGATGTTTCCAATTATCTGTTTGGTTATCCTTATTTAAGTCTTCTTTAAAATCACTGTATGTATCAATAGATTTAATAGTAAGTGCAGAATCTATTAATCTTTTGAAATCATCTTTTTTTTCTTGTGAGTATATATTTATGTATGTTATCAACAATCCTAATAATATAAACTTTTTCATAATTAACTATTTATAAAGACAAATCTATCTAAAAAAACCTAACACTAGATTCATCATCAAATGTTAGGCTTTATTTATTCACTTTCACAGGATTCAGTAATACGATTACTCATGATGTGGCTGTGTTATATTGTTCGTTTTATATGTCGGAACAATTCTTTATTTTTCTTGTTCAATATATTCTTTAGAATAAGGTCCTGTATGATTTGCTTTTGCATTTTGGTCCATTAAGTAAACTGAAAAAATTAAACTTGCAATAATTAAAGCTACAATACCCAAAACTATAAAACGTCCTATTTGATTTGTTTTTTTAGGTAATTTATCAAATTCCTTTACAATTTCTTTCCATTGAGCTTTATGCTCAAAAATAAAATAATTAGGAACACATATTATAGCAATATAAAGTATAATACACCATTTTCCATCTCCTATATTAAAACCTGGCTCAATAAAAGTTCCGTAAATGTTTAAACTACTAAACCCTATAAATATAAATAAAACATCTAAATATAAACTTGCTCTAAATGAACGCGGAAAAATAGAGGAAGGATTTGTTGATTTATATAATTGATAATAAAAATAATAATACGCTTTCTTTAGTAACATTGTCTTTTAATTTTTTAATATTAAATATAATTAGTGTTATAAGCCACCACAAGGTCTTGGACTCCAACTTGAACCTAAAATTGCCCTATTTCCCTCTGTATTTCTTCCGGCAGCTTCAATGGCAGCAGGGTCTTTGGAATACAGATGAAACATCTGGAGAAATATTTAGTTTGACAATCAGGACAACTGATAATGTCTTAGTTGTAAATAAAACATACAATTTATACACAAAAAAACACCTATTACTTTTTACCTCTAAATGACTCATCGCTTTGTTATAAAGAAGTAAGCCTTTGGGATACAGACGAAACATCTGGAACAATAAAAATCACTAGTTTTGATGGAAAAACCTTAAAAGGCGAATTCAATATTAGTAACTTAACCAATGATAATGGTTTTCCATTAGGTTACTGTGACGGTACTAAAATAGTAGAAAAAAGATTCAATATCACCACAGGTACATTTACGGCTATTCCGTAATAATATCGTTTCTTATTAACTAAAAGCCACTTCGTAATAGAAGTGGCTTTTTTATTGTAATATGTAGCTCTAAAACACTATCAAAGTATAATGTGACGATATAAGTATCAACAATTTAAAATTTTGATAAAGTCTTATAAAGTAAATATCCGTCGATCCTGCGGAGCAGGATTAACGGATATTTGTTATAAAATGATTAAAATATTTGCTAATTTCACCAACACAGCTGAAATATTATTAACCACAACGAAGATTAATTTCTACAATTAATTGATTATAATTTTTAAAATTTGATGGAGATATAATCAATTCTTTATCATCTTCTAAGCTAAATTTATAATCGTAATACCCAGGAGTAATTTGACCAACCTCGTAAATATAAGAACCGTCTATAAATTCTTTGTCTAAACTTTTGATAGATGTATAAGGAATACTTTCTTTCTTTCCTGATAGAACATAGATTTTTGTGATTGTCTTTTCATCCAAAATGAGTTTATAAATAGAATTTAAGTTAAAGAATAAAACTGTCACCCCAACGATTAAAAGAAAAATGACAGGAAAAACGACATCAGCATCTTTTTTATAATACATCTTAACATCTACAAGCAAAGCACTTAAACCAAAACAAATAATCGGTACAAAAACATTTCTTAAAAGGTAAAGCTTTTCAAATTTTGAAACTACTATCATTTTTATTTTACATTAACATCAAAAGTAACTGTATCATTTTTTACTCGCGTAACATTATCATTAAATGTGTATTGGGTTATTGCTTTGATTCGATTAAGTCCTTTTTTGGTTAAAACTTCTTCAACAACTATGCGTGTTGGCACTTCTTTAGTAATGGTTCGTTTAACCTTTGAATTATCAATACCTTCCGTTTCTATTTTAAAAGTTCTTTTGGCATTTGGAATATTGGCTAGTAAATATTCATATTTTATAACATCACCAACTTTTAGAGTATCTCGAGTATGGATTTCATACTTTTTTTCTTTTTCAATTTTATATTGATTTACTGGATAGGTCGCATAACCATCATACTTTTTTACTGTTTTTCCATCAAAATCGATAATAAATTTCGCCTCTCCGATATCATTATACATAATATATTTCCTAATTAAACCATCAGAATTGTAAAAAATACTTTCTTCTGTAACTTTACTGTTTTTTCTATAATGAACAGATTCTATTTTACCATTGTCAAAATAATAAATACTTTTTCCATTAGGCTCATTATTTACAAAATTACCTTCAGCTATTTTAATTCCTCTTTCATTATAATTTACAAACTTTCCGTGCTGAATTGAATTACCGTTTCTAATCACATATTCGTTTGTGCCGATTAATTTTCCTGAGGGGCTGTATTCTTTAAAAGTATATACTTTTTCATCTTTAAAATAAAAAAACAAAACTATCAGACAAAGTAGTACGGCAAGTACTATTATATATATTTTTTTCATTATTTCTTTTTTTCTTGTGCTTCTAAAACGTCTCTTCTCACCTGTACATTTTTATTTGGGTCTTTAGCATCAGTAACGACCTGAACCATATCCGATGGGCTATTTCCTTTACCTGAATTTTCTTTAATAACATCCTTAACGCTTTTTATTGCCTTATCCACTTTACTAGATAATTTCCCTAAATCAGCTGCTCCCTTCATTATATCTTTATTACTTTTAAGATTATTCCCGTTTTTTGCTGCACCAGGAGCACCATCAAGAAACGCATCGGCACTAATGTTATCTCCAACTTTTTTTCCCGTTGATTTTTCATTTTCACCTCCGCCTTTTTTAGAAGTTGCAGTAGTCGTTATTTCTTTATTGCTCGGCTCTTCCTGTTCTCTTACGTATGTATTTATACTTTCTAAGAAGTCAGCTGTGGCATAGACTACCAATTTAACCAAATCCGTATTACCAGTTTTTGGATTATATGCTCTTTGCGTCGGAGTTTGTTTATTTAAATCATTAGAACTTTCTAAGCCTTCAAGTTCCTTTGCATGAACTGGTTGATTTGAAGAAAATTGATATGGTGTGTAATCTTCATATTTTTCTGTCAAAGGGTCAACACTCATAAATCTTCCAATAGCTGGGTCATAATTTCTCCATTTATAACTATACCAGCCAAGTCCCAGCTCGTCTTGCAATTCTTGACCTTGGAACTTATACTTATTTGCTGTCGGCAGATAATCATTATATCCCTTGTGTTTTAATCCAAAAGGATAATAATTATTCTCTTCAATAATTTCAAGAACCTGTGTTGTCGGGTTTTTAGCATAGCTAACACGAACGTTTCCTAAATGGTCTTTATATTGGAAAACATACGAAAGCGCTCCTGCAGTATTCTTTACATAACCTTCTGCTGTCGGGAAAAACTCCAAAACATTGTCTTTGTACTGGTATCCGCCTAAATAATTAGTCACAGCAGTAACAGTACCTTCGGTAACCTGTTTTTCTAGTTTTTGTCCAGACGCATTGTAAAAGTATTCAATACTTCCCGTTGTTCCAAATGTTATTTTCTTTGGCAGGTTTAAATGATTGTATGTAATGCTGGTAATATTTTTGTTTTTATCCGCTATCATATTTCCGTTATCATCATAACTATAATCATCATCGGTTTTATTCACATCATTAAATCCGCTGCTGTTGTTAGAATTATCTGCAACTTTAGACAATTGGTTTGAATTTGCCGGATACGTATAAACCAAATCGTCTATATCCAGATTGCCTAATTGAGGGTCGTAATCTCCTTTACGGCTCAGTGTCTTGATATTTCCGTTTTTGTCGTAAGACAGGTTTTCATCATAAGCACTAGTAGTCAAACCATTCTTCTCGTATACAGCATTTGTAAGACGGTTCAGGTTATCGTATTTATAGCCATAGGCTCTTTCGTTTAAATCTGAAGCCGTTTTCCAGAATGTTTCAGAGATGTTTCCATTGTATAAAGCTTTTACATCTGATATATCGGTCTGTGTGGTTTCATAATTAATCTTGAAAGCAAATAAATCTGCAGGATCGGTATCCTGCTGCAGATTGCTTGTTTTATTAATTTCTTTTAGCCAGCCTCTAATATTGTATTGAAAATCTACTTTTTGAAGCGGGCTTCCAACGCTGCTTCCTACTTTTTTGCTCTCAAGCTGCCCTAAAGCATCATAGCTATTATAAGTCAAAAGTTCGACTGTTCCGCCGTTTATCTGGTGCGTGTGTGTTAGCAGTCGATCCTGAGGCGAATACGTAAATTCTTCTCGTACCACAATTTCAGCATCGCCAGATGTTCTCTTGTGTTTGGTAATGGTGTACAATGTTTTTCCTGCAAAATCAATCTTGCTTTCGCTTGAAGTATAACCGCCCAAATGATTCTGAAGATAGTTTTTTATTGGTCTTGCCTTATCATCATAAAATATTGTGCTGGTTTCTCCTGCTGTTGAAGATGCTGTAGTGATAGCTCTTGTCCAGCTTCCTGTCGCTAGAGTTTTAACATTGGTTAAAACAAGTTGTTCCTCAATAGTAGATGGGAGAGGCTGTGCGTTTGGAAATGCATAACCATCATAATAATTAACGGTTAAAAGCTTAAAGCTTGTCGGTGCTAATACATTACTGTAATGCGCTTCTATTCCATCAATTGAACCAGAAGTCTGTCTGCTTTCAAAAACAACAGTTGCATTGTTCTGAGCATCCTGCAGAGATTTTCGCGTTGCAGTATTTGAAGCCTGATTGCTCCATCCTGTATAAATTGGTCTGCCAAATGCATCGTATTTGGTAATGATCCAGCCTTCTACATTTTCATCTTTAAAAGGCGAAAATGCAGGTCCTGTTGCTACAGCACGGTCTAATTTATCGTAAACAATAAATTCCCATTGTTTGCCAGGAAGTTTTTTCTCTGCCAAACGGTTCTTATTGTCATATTTGTATTGGTAGCACAAACCATTCAAGATATCTTGATTAATGCTTCCTTCTGCTTTTGGCGGAATCACATAGGTAAGATTTCCGTAAATATCATAAACATAATACGTATCATGTTTTTCTCCTGCATCGTAGGTTCTCTTTAATACAATCTGCCCTTCTTTGTTTTTAAACTCTACTGTAGAACCCGATCTTTCAGCAGGGCTTGCCGAAGTGTTTTCATCATAAGTAATATTTTTAAACAATTCTTTAGGCTCATAATATCCTGAATCTGAAAGGGAAATGTCATAAAGTCCAGATCCGGCATTCCAAGCAGCCGAAGCTTTATACAATTTTACTTCATCTGCTGCATTCGCCCCGTAGTCAAATTTAATTTCATGGCTGCTATCCATAGCCCAAGGATTTCCTGGTGCCGCCTGTCTTAAAATCCTGCTTAAAGGCGACGGTTCCAATTTTTTCTGAGAAAAAGGGTTTGAAGTGTTTTCGTATTTTTCCGTATTATAAAACGCATTTGTCGCGTCTTTAGCATCTGTCGCATAAGACATATCTGTAGAAGAAGCTTCATATGGGAGAAATTCCTGCACCTGCCTTCCAATACTATCATAAGTGATGTGAGTTATGATGTCTTTGCCTGTAAATGACTGTCTGTTTGCAATTTGCTGTATAGCTCTGCCAAGACCATCAAAATATGTTATGTTTGTTTGAACCTCATCTAAAGCTGGTGACTCAACTATTGCTTTTTTAGGTTTTTTATACACTTTGCTGATAATATAATTGCGATCGGCAGACGGAATTAAAATATCTGAGCAATCTGAACTTGATCCCGCTAAAGATGGGCAATTGTCTGAATTATTTCGAACATAATTGCCATTAGGAGCAGTACATTGCTGCACAAAAACAGAAGGGTCTCCGAGACCATCCAGATCACTATCTGCATACCATTTTGTATAAGGATTTAATGATGTATCACTATCATTACAATCCCAGTTATTTGTAACATAGCCTCCTGGCTGATAGCTGTAAATTACATAAACATTAGAATTTCCGTAACCATCACCATCAGCATCCCTATAAAAATATTGGGGCTGAATATTGGTAATATTTGCTGTACTGTCATCTATATCTGCGGCATTTCTAACATAACCTTCTGGCTTCAGGCACTGCTTTACTGTTAAGGTTGATGTACCAAATGTATCACCGTCAGCATCGCGATACCATACGGTATTAGGATTCAATGATGCATCGCTATCGTTACAATCTAAATTATTCGTAACGTAACCTCCTGGCTGATAGCTGTAATATACATAAACATTAGGATTACCGTAACCATCGCTGTCACTATCATAATAAAAGTATTGAGGAGCTACATTGGTAATATTTCCTGTACTGTCATCATAATCTGCGGCGTTTCTCACATAACCTCCTGGCTGCGTGCAACTCTGAACTGTTAAATTAGCATTTCCAAAACCGTCTCCATCTGCATCTCTGTACCACACCGTGTTCGGATTTAGTGAGCTATCGCTATCATAACAATCCCCATTATTAGCAACATAGCCGCCTGGCTGATAGCTGTAATATACATAAACATTAGGATTACCATACCCATCACCGTCTGCATCTCTATAGAAATACTGAGGCGCTACATTGGTAATATTTCCTGTACTGTCATCATAATCCGCAGCGTTTCTCACATAACCTCCAGGCTGCGTGCAGCTGTTAACGGTTAGTCCTCCATTTCCGAAAGTATCTCCATCGGCATCTCTATACCATACCGTATTAGGATTTAATGAGCCGTCACTATCATTACAATCTAAATTATTAGCCACATACCCTCCTGGCTGGTAGCTGTAATATACATAAACATTAGGATTACCATAACCATCACCGTCTGCATCTCTATAGAAATACTGAGGCGCTATATTGGTAATATTTCCTGTGTTATCATCATAATCTGCAGCATTTCTAACATAGCCATCAGGCTGGTTACAGCTTCTCGCAGTTACATTTCCATTTCCATAACCATCTGCATCTGCATCTCTGTACCATATAGTAGTAGGATTCAATGATGGATCATTATCATTACAGTCTAAATAATTTGTTACATAGCCTCCTGGCTGATAGCTGTAATATACATAAATATTATGATTTCCATACCCATCTCCATCTGCATCTTGATAAAAATACTGAGGCGCAACATTGGTAATATTTCCTGTACTGTCATTGTAATCTGCGGCGTTTCTCACATAGCCTCCAGGCTGCGTGCAGCTGTTAACAGCTACGCCGCCATTTCCGTAACCATCCCCATCAGCATCTCTATACCATACCGTATTCGGATTTAATGATGCATCGCTATCATAACAATCCCAATTATTAGCCACATAGCCACCTGGCTGAAAGCTGTAATATACATAAACATTAGGATTTCCGTAGCCATCACCGTCTGCGTCTTGATAGAAATACTGAGGTGTAATGTTTGTAATATATGGTGTTGAATCATTAAGATCTAATGCGTTTCTAACATAACCTGCTGGCTGCAAACACTGTTTTATTGTTAAAGCTGACGTACCAAAACCATCGCCGTCTGCATCTCGATACCACACGGTATCAGGATTAATCGTACTGTCCCTGTCATTGCAATCGGCTTGATTTGCAACATAACCGCTAGGTTTTGTCCAGCTATATACATGGTAGTTTGGATCTCCATAACCGTCATTGTCCAAATCCCTGTTCCAATCGTAGCCAAGAGGGCAGTCATCGCAAGGAGGGTCCTTTATAGCTGCTGGTGCCATTACAGGAGCAGAAATCGATTTTTTAATCGCAGGAATAGTATCTTGAGCGTAACTGGAAAAAGCCGATATTAGAAATAATAAAATCAGCTGTATTATCTTTTTCATATCGTGCATTTTAGTTTTTATAATGGTAAATATTCTCAGAAATAATTTCTCCATTATTGTTTTTTATCAATTTTAATCTGTTAAAATCATCATATTCATAACTTGTAACCATTCCTTTCGGATCTGTAATCGTACTGATTCCTATTAAAGGTTTGTACGTGTAAGTGGTTACCATAGCATTTGGCAATGCTGTTCTCAAACCGTTAAGCCCTCCTATAAGAGCACTTTCATTCGCAGTATTCGATTGGTCTTGAATAGTTGAAACATAGCCCGATACTTCTGCATAAGAAGCGTTTTCTATTTTTGCTACAGGCTGTGTCTTGTTGTATCCCCAGATTATGCACACAGGCATTCCCCCTTCAAGGGTATACTGCAATACATTGCCTTTCTCATCATACTTGTTAAATGTTATTTTTAAATCTTGTGAAACATCTATTGGATTCATCCCTTTATTAGCATACACATATTTTGGAACTAATAGGCTGCCAGTTTCCGAACTCATTTCATAGACATTCAGCTTTTCCGATATTTTATCATCTCCGTTAAACGTTAAAATATTCAGCGGAACTTCAACAACATTCTTCGCTATCATCTCATTTATAAATGGCTTACCATTCATTTCCGGATCCAGTGCATAGAAAAATTTTGCCTTCGTTTTTTCTCCTTTTGAGTTTGTTGTGCTTTGGGATGTCAGCTGCAGATGGGCAGGATTATCATAAGAATAATCCACTACTGTTGTAATGCCATTTTTCCCATTCAAATCATAAACAGTTGTTCTTTTCTGAGCCAGATAATGCCATTCAATCCTTGTCTGGTAAATATTAAAGTCAAAAAATGGTTCCGTGGTAATTCCAGGCCCATTAAGACCTCCATCACCACCAGTTCCTATAGCTACAAGCGAGCCTGCCACGCCTCCGTAGAAATTATTAAAAGCGACGTCTAAAGAAGGGTTATGTCCATAAAACATCTCTTCCAGCATAAGCGGCACTGTTATAACCCCTTCTTTTCTAAATTTAAAAGTGCTGACCTCGCCATTGGAAAAACCGTTAGAAAATGAAGCTCCTCTTAGGTATTCATAGCAGACTGGTGCTGGCTCCTCATCCATATTATTGTCAAAGACATGCAAAACGCCACCATTTGCATAATTTATCCCTTCTGACTCAATCACTTTTCCGTACGATACGACAATCCCATCAAAAGAAGAAAGAGGTTTTTTGGGGCTGGAATGCATGGTATACTGGGCATTAGCTCCAGAAACTTTCAAATCTACATTATTGACTCCTGCTGGATTTGAGGTAGCAAAATAGCCACTGCTGCAGTTATCGCAATCCAGATCATGATAGTAGTATTCTTTAACCACTTCATGGTTATTATCATCATGGTCTACAGTCCTCTTTACTCTCACTCCTGCAACGGGCTCGAGTACCCTTACTGTACGCATCGGTTCATTATAATAGCTCAGCCTCCCTTCTGCATTCATGCAGGATACCATTGTGGTAATTTTAATTTTGTAGGTCACCCCAGCTTTTAGGCTTACCTCCATGGAGAAAGAAGGATCTGCCGTAACAGATTTGACGACTTCGCCGGTCAGGACATTAATAAGCTGTACGGTACAGGATGCACCTTTAGCTATAACATTTGTACAACGTTCACCATCAATTAAATTTTCTTCAGCCCAGCCATTTAAAACAGCTGTCTGATCAAATTTAATCTGTATCGGGTCAGATTCTTTTTCTACCCTTTCTCGATCGCCCGCTTCTGCCTGATGATTGGCAGATACAGGAATTGCCTGAGGAAAAATCCTCTTTTCTACCTCCACATAATTAGGCTCATAAAAAATTTCCGTATAGCCTTTTGTCGGATATGTAATGCTTTTTAGCATGCCATACTTCACTGTATTAACATTGGCATCCCTATTTGATTTTACTGTTGAGAATGGCTGGTAAAGCAGCGGATCTAGCGGGCCTATATTGTTATAGACAAAATTAGAATTTCGGGCAGCATTGTAATACCCGTAAATATCTTTTGAAAATGAGAATCTTGGAGGAAGCATCTCTGGACTGTAATACTCAAATGAATATTTAGGGATAAAAGCGGAACGATCTGAAGTATATTCTTTAATTTCTTTCAGGAAAATAAGCTTGTTGTTTACACCAGAACTTGTGGTATATGGATTTAAAACGTCTGAAGACGTATTTCTAGACAGCAGGTAATACGAAAAATCAAAACTTTTAAAAACTTCTGTGTCATTTTTAAAGACAGTCATTTTAGTCAGCTGATCGCTATCTCTTATAGTGAGATCAAGCTTTTCATATTCAAATACAATCCTTTTGTCATTTATCCTTATTTCTTCAAGAAAAGGAACGGAATGATTCACAACGCTGCTTACGCAAGGTACGCTTACGCTTGCAGGACTAAGTACAACTTCTCCCTGGCTTCTGGCCATCTGGCTATATGCTTGATTGAAGCTATAGCTTTTTATCGTATATTTAAAGGACGCAACCGTACCATCTATTTTTTTTATCTTAGTCAGATACCAGCCTGTCTGTCCCGAGGTCTGTATCGAATTTCCGCAAAGATTTTTATTGTTTGATATTTCAATCGCAGTATCAGCATCGCCAAAATAAAACTCCGTGCCGTTTGTATCTGTTATTTTAAAATACTTTAGGACAGATCCATTTACACCAGATGCATATAATAATTCAATTTTATTCTTGGTTGGACGGATTTCACGAATATTATCTCCATCAAAAATAAATTTGCCTGAAATTCCAAAGGCACTGTAACTGTAAATATCCTTCTCAGTATTACTTTTTGCTGTTGTAGATGCCAATTGTGAACGAACCATACAAAATTCGCTAGTTTCGGGATCAGGGGAAAAAAAATCTGTTCTCAAATCATCAAAACCGTTAATCTGCCGGCTTACTACTCCCGATGATATTAAGTTCCATTCAAGACCTAATTGCGAACTTACTGCATCTACAGCAACTCCACTTGAACTGTAACTTATAGAAATTGGAATAGATATGCTCCCTTCTTTCAGATTGTATATTTCTAAATTAATATTTGGTTTTCCCGTATTCAGTCCTACAGGTATATTTCCAAAACTCCCTAAACTGGCAGTTGCTGGTGATGGCGGTGTATAATTTGGCTGAATTTCGTCTGTATCGTTCTGTGCATTAACACTTATAGAGAACGTGATCATAAGCAGGCATAAAAACTTTAGCATGCTTTGTAATTTTATAGAATGCATTTATTGTAGGTATTAAATCTTCTTAATTATTTTAACTGATTCCGTTTTCACATCTGTTTGAATCTTAACTATGTAAACCCCTTCAGCATAACCATTTAAGTTTACGGGAACAGTTCTGCTATTAATCTTAAAATGCTGCAAAATTCTTCCCAGCATATCAACTAGCGTTGCAGTGCCTTCCGTATAATCATAACCTATAATCACGTTGGTGTATACATTCGCTGGATTAGGAATTGCCTCAATACTAGCTTTTACCTTTTCAACCTTCTGTTTATCTTTCAATTTGACCACCCAGAAATCATTGCCTCCGATGCTCGAATTTTTGTCTTTTGATGAACCATTTGAAGTTCCCGCCATTAGATAGCCACCATCTCTGGTCTCAACAAGTTTTCTTAAAATATCTTCACCTCCGCTACCTACGGTTCTATTCCAAATTTCATCACCTTTATCACTAATTTTTAAAGCAACATAATCGTTTATTCCATCTTTTTCCTTGGCAATTAATCCAGCAGCTTTTGAAACTAGACCATTACCTGATCTAGGAGCTGAATTGCGTGCATGACCACCAACTAAATAGGTGCCATCTACATTTTCGACCAATGAGGTTAAGATATCCACTTTACCAAAATCGAAAGTTTTGCTCCAAATTACGCCACCTTCTTTATCTAGTTTAAGAATCCAATAGTCTGTTCCGTTGGCAACAATTCCGCCTTCTGTAGTTAATGCATTAGAACTGTTTGAGTTTCCGCCCAAGATGTATCCTCCATCTTTAGTCTGATGTATTACATAAGGCTGATCATCTCCGTCTCCTCCATACGTTTTCTGCCACTCAATTGCTCCTAAATCATTTAGCTTAAGAATCCAATAATCGCCGCCTCCTTTACTAGATTCCGTTTTATCACCTGAAACTAGAGAATTAGAATATCCGGCAAGAATGTAACCGTTATCTGCAGTCTGTTCCATACTCCTCAAAATATCGGAATATTCCCCTCCATAAGTTTTCTGCCATTGGATAACACCTTCTTTATCCAATTTGACAACCCAATAATCCATGCTGCCTCTGCATTTTTCTGTTTTAGAATAAATGTCTGGAGCAAAAGAGTTTTCATCAATCTTAGAACTTGATATAGAAATCGGGCTGGAACTTGAAGAACCTCCTAAAATATAGCCTCCATCTTTAGTTTGAAAAGCACACAAGAGTTCTTCTTGACCATTTCCTCCTATAGTTCTCTGCCACTGTTCGTCTCCAGCAGCATTTAGTTTTATAACCCAAAAGTCTGAAAGACCTTTGCAGTTATCCTTTTTCTGAAAACTTTTCGAAGAGCTTGAAGTTCCAGCAAGAATGAATCCGCCATCTCGGGTATTTTTAATGCTTTGGAGAAGATCAAACCCTGATCCTCCATAGCTTTTCTGCCAGTCGAGATCTCCATTTTCTTTCATTTTCCAGATCCAGTAATCCAGATCACCATGATTGTCATCGGCTTTGCTTCCCGTTTTGCCCGAAACCGAACTTCCAGCCAGAATAAAGCCATAGTCAGCCGTTGGCTGGGCATCAAAAAGGTAATCGGCATGTGTCCCTCCATAGGATTTCTCCCAAAGAATATCTTGAGAATGGGTAATAAATGACACTAAAAAAAAGAGTAGTAAGTAAAATTTCCACATACGCATTTTTAATAAATTTGAGGTTATTAGTTGAGTGCGGCGAAAATAACGCAATGTTTTATCGATTCCTTACGGCTTTCCGTAAAGACTTAACTTTTGTTTAACTTTTAACTTATTACCTCTTTTAGATTGAAGTATTCGGAGATAATTGATGGTTTTGATTGCTGAAAATAAATGAAGATTTACTATGAAACCAAAAAAAGCTTCAGATTTCTCTGAAGCTTTTAATTTAATATTTATTTTTGAAATTTTTGAAATTTGAACAGCTTTTTGCCCCCGAATGTGCCATCGAAGGAATAGCAAACAGACGAAGCAAATAATTCTAAGCACAAAAACCTTTTTACCGTTAAGCCAATTGCCCAAATCCGTTGGAGAAGCTGTTAATTGAAGCTATCTCATTAGCAATTTATATTTTAATTTAGCATCATTATCTTCTGGCTCTTTTTCAATGTATAACTTTAGATATTCAATTGCTTGCTTTTTTTGACCCGAAAACCTATACGCCTCACTTATACAATAATAGCCATAGGTTGAGTCTGGAAAAAGGTGATTATTTAACTTAAATAAATCTATTGCCTGATTCGTCTTTTTTTCGAACAATAGCTTACAACCATATCTTTCAATAAGATTTTCTCTTAATGAATACTTCTTCGAATTATGTTCTATTTCTTTAATGCCAGCTTCATAACCTTTATAGCATACTATCTTAATTATATCTTTAGTATAAAAAAAATTGTCAATTGATGGTGCTGAACCCACTAATTGTTTTTTAATTAGATTACTTACTTCCCAATAATTTTCAACTTCTCCATTTGTTAGAATAACAACAGTATAACCCAAATCCGGATAAATCATTAGTTCACAAGCAATACCATCATGCCCACCGGTATGTCCAAAAATTCGGTGTCCGTTTATTTTGTTTTCTTCAAATCCATATCCATACATTCCTTCTCTATACTTCACTTTACCCAATGTACAAAGAGCAATATTTTCTTTACTAAGTAAACGACCGTTTTGTAAAGCATTGGCAAAACTCAGCAAATCGTCAACTGTTGAATAGCCGCCACCTGCAGGAGTTCCTTTTGCTAAATTTACGAAAATATTATTTTTCCACAGCCCTGGTTCTTCTAGTGACATTGTATAGCCAGTAGCTAAATTTGGAATAACATTATCCAATTCGTAAGCATCAGTATTAATCATTTTTGAAGGTTTGTATATATATTCTTTTACATAATCAAAATAATTTTGACCCGACACTTTTTCTATGATTAATCCTAAAACCATGTATCCAGAGTTGCTATACGAGAAGCTGATACCTGGAGCAAAGGCTAGTTTTTTATTGACAAACAAAGGAAGGTAATCAGAAACCGTTTTGAATTTTTCTTTTGCAAGCTTATCGTATTCCTCCCAAAAACTGTTCATTCCTGAAGTGTGCGTTAACAATTGGTAGATTGTTACAGAGTCGGCAACAGTTTTATTGGGATAATCTGCAAGATATTTACCTACTTTGTCTTGAAGCGAAATTTTGCCAGATTCTACCAATTGCATAATAGCTATTGCTGTAAACATCTTGTTTATAGAAGCTAAGTTGAACTTTGTGTCTGGCTTATTTTTTATACTGTCTGGCAAATTGGCAAAACCAAATGCTTCCCTATATATTGGTTTGCCATTTTTTGCAATAAGAACCACCCCACTTAAATTATTTTCTTTTTCAAGGTTTTTTAAGTGAGACCTTATCGGATAAACTACACTTTCCAAATTTTGTGATTTGACTGCGATAGGTTGCAAAAGCGCTACAAAGAAGATCGATGTAATAAAATATATTTGACGGGTTGTCATATGGTATCATTTTATGATTAAAGAGACAAAACTACTTTAACCATAAAACGAAAAATTGTATAAATGTAAACCTATAAAAACAGCCAGTGTACTTGTTTTCTTTCTAGCGCAGTTGTTTTTTCAAAAAAAACTTTAGGAGAGAACCCTGTCAATGATTTGAATTCTCTTATCATATGGGACTGGTCAAAATAATCAACACTATATGCAATATCCGTTAAGCTGTTTCTTGTATTGTTTGATGAGTATTTATTAACCGCATTTCGAAATCTTAGTATCTTTTTGAATTGAGATGGTGTTTTGCAGATATGCCTGCCAAAGTGTTTGTTTAATGTTGTGCGTGAAATAGCATTTTTTTTGCACAGTTCTGTAATTGTTAGAGCATCATTTTCCTCACTCATAATTTCAGACAAAATAGTTTCAAGAAAATCATGCTGAAACCCTATTAATTTGGATAACCAATAACTTTCAACAGCTTGAATTTTTTCGATGTCATTTTGCAAGGAAAGAATTTCAATCATAGCTTTTCTATAATCTTCAAAGGGTGAAAATTTAGAAAAATTTGAACTATTATAATGGCTCAATTCATGCTCCAAAAATGAATTAATAGCTAACGGCTTAAAATAGATAGTAATTTCTTTTATTTCTCCTTCGTATTGAACATAAACCGGCTTATTGAAATTGGATACCAAATTTGTTTCAATCTTATTGTCATCGCATTGCCCAATTATTAACTTATTTCCTTTATTAATAGTTTTTGATTTTTCACTTATTGATACAATGGTAAAAATAGATGGAAAGGTTATGTATTGGGCAGGTTTTTCTTCAGATGTATGCGTGAGTATATAAATACACTCTATGTATTTTTTAAGTAAAGGATTTAAAGGGGAATAAACTTTTATTTTCATAGTTTATAAAAATTGGATTCACCAGCTGTCAACGAGACTTTTAATTGGTTATGCACTAACAGGCCTTTTGCCGTTTGGTTCACTAAAATTACCGCTAACTTATTTTATAAATGTGGTTATGCAAACAAAAAGAAGAGAAAAAGTTAAGATGTACATTTTAAAACATTGTAATAATCAAAGATAATCTGGTTAGATGTTTGAATGCTTCTCCTTACTAAATAAAAAAGCTCCAGATTTCTCTGAAGCTATTTTATCTATATTTTTCACATTCACAAGTGTGATGTTTCAGACACCTAATTCTTTTCCAACTCTGTTTCAGTATGCATCAGGCATAACCACTTGCTGTTTTCTTTAATCCAGGTAGAAGTGCAAACACACTTTATAGGTTCTTTTTGACTTTGATCTACTATCTCAAAATCGAGACGATATCCTATTACCGCAGTATTTTCGGCAATTAGTTTTTCTTTTACATCATAGATGTTCAGCACTTTTATTTTATTGGTTTGCCCAGAATCGAACATTTTTTTTAACTCGGTCTCGCTAATACTCTGAACACCATTTTTTCCTGCCACTATGCAAGGAAACGACGTCAGATTTCTTACCGTTTCATAGTCATTGTTTTCAACTCCGTGCCAGTATTTTTTTTCCAATTCTATAATTTGCCCTTCCATATTATCTCGTTGTTAATTAGACATTTCACAAATTTCACATTAATATTGAAATAAAATTGCTCTTTTAACATAGATTTAATTTCGTGAGAAAGCTTCTTGATAATTATCTTATTTAAGACAATCATAAATCAAATCTTCTCTTTTGATTATAAAAAAGAGAGAAACAAGTTTCTCTCTTCTTAAAAATATAACTCTATTATCGAAGATTGTTTTTTATACAATCAACAGAGCAAGAGTATTAGTTTATTTTTTTTATAAAATTAACTATTACAATGAGAAGCAACAACCTCCACCTGCTAAAGGATATTCAGGAGGACATGCACCATTTTTTAAGATTGCTTCTCCACTTATAAGCGCTTTAGCGCAAACTTCTGTAACTCCTCCTTTTACTGCTTTTAGCTCATTTTTAGTTAATTCTTGAGCTCCTTCCAATTTTAAAATTTTCTTAAACATAATGATAAAGTTTTTAAAATTCAGTTAATACCCCAATCATTTAAAGACACTTGAGATTTTTGTCTATCCTCGCGCAGAATGTTTTCTATATTTAATAATAAATAAATGTAAAACCTAAAAACTTGTACGAATATACTTTATTTAAGTGGTTGATTTTTACGGTTTTCCTCATTTTTTCAACTTTTATTTAATTATTAACTTTAAATTCCAAGAATACTTTAATTTATTGAATGGTAGTTCTCAATTTTTCCTTACTGTCTGACCTGTAAGAGGTTCTCCTCTTTCTGTAAAAACATCGTTAGTATAGTAGTTCACAAATTGCATCGGAATACCAATACCTGTTGCCAGCGATGGAGTTGTCTGCAAATGATAATGCAAATGTGGCCCAGTAGAATAACCGCTGTTTCCCGCCAAGCCTACTTGCTGTCCTCTCACTACAGTATCTCCCACTGCAACTATTATGGAGTTCTTTTTAAAATGAAGCATAAAGGAATATTCCCCATTCAAATGATCAATTACAATGTAATTGCCAAATGTTTGTTTTGTGTTTTTAACTCCAGGAACATTGTCTTCTATGGCATTTTCCATCGCAATAATTTTTCCGTCACCAGGAGCATTCAAGCGTTTACCAAAACAATAATAATCTTCATTTTTGGTTCCGTCTCCTGTTCTACCGCTATTGTTTATTACTTGAACTATATCAAGAGCATATCTCTGGTGTCGATTAGGCGTAAAATGATGATTTTCTTCTAGCGATTTTCCGCCTGCAGCGATATACCAGTCGTCTTCAAAAGGCAGTTCTAATACTGTTTTGGTTTTGTAATTTAAATAGATTTCTTCATCGTTTTTTCCTTCGTCTCCCATTAGCATATCCGCACAAGATAGGAGTGAAAAAGAAGATGTGAATATAAAAACGTAAACTGCAGATTTGATATATTTCATGATTAGAATTTATAGTTAATACCAAGATTTAATTGATGCTGTAATTCTCTATAAGAACTTGGAGTTTGAAGTCGAGAATAATTAAAGTTATAAGTTGCCTTTACGTCAAAATGGTTTGAAAGCTTGTAACCATATTCTAAATCCCAAAATACACTCTGATAATTATCTAAAGTGTAAAATTTACCTTCGGCATTGGTAACTCTAAGAAGCATAAAAGGAAGGGTTAATTTTGAAGACAGATATTGCTTTTCATTTATCTGATAACTGAATCTGCCTACAATTCCAAATTCCTGATGAAACGTAATGTAATCTCCATCATGATAAGCAGCCAAAGAAGTTCGCGATTGCAATCCTGCGTGTATCGAAAATCTATTTCTGTCGTACACTCTTTTTAGATACGAAAAGTGCATTCCGCCTTTGTAATAATCTGTGTTGAGATTGGATAACTTATCTGTTTTTAATTCTGATGACAGATAATCGAAATTTACCTCAAATAAATTATCATTTTTACTGGTACGCGTATAGTTTAATTTATACACCAAACCCTCATAATCATACGTTGCTACAGGAGCAAATTCGAGATTTTTCAAATATCCCCAATTGTTTCCAACAGAGAATTCGAGCTGATTCTTTTTTTGTGTCGTTTGAGATTGAAGAGATACCGCAGACAAAATCGCAGCACTAAACAAGAGTCGATTTAATTTCATATAATTTGAGATGATTAAGTTGATTATCATTGGCCAAAACTATATGAATTGCAAATTGACGAGGTTTCAAAATCTTAACACTGGAGAAATCCGAACTCGTGAAGCTTCAGTTTTATAAGATGGAAATTCAAAATATCTTTCAAAAATCCTTTATAAATCAACCAACTAAAGAAAAGTTTTTCGGTTTGATTTGTACAGAAATCATTTTAGTTAATCATTTCTTAATCCGTTTAGAAAATCATTTGCGTTACCATAAATTCGCCTTGTCAATTCGTATGAAATAAGCTATGTTTTTACAAATAACTGATTATTGCAATTGTCAAGAATAACCAAAAAGCCGAATCCAAAAAACAATTTTATACTAAAAACTTGATTTATACGACACTTCTAAATATTGCGATTTTTCAGGGAATAGTATTAGGCTTAATTATTTTAAAGTCTTCATTATTCAATAGTCAATCAAACAAATATCTGGCCTATTCGATATTTACGCTTTCATTACTTCTACTAAATCTGGTTTTCGAGATTGAAGACACTTATACAAGTTTTCCTTTTTTACGCTTTTTTGACGATGTTGAAACTGCTTTTCTTTTGCCTGTTTTCATCTTTTTATTTATTATAAATCGAGCCGATGATGCTGTAAAAAGTAGACAAAAAGTATATTTATTTTTTATTCCGTTTGCTTATTCGGCTGTTGTTAATATTACAGCTGACCTTGATAGTGTAACAGGTTTATATAAAATTCCTGAATTTGGGCTTAAAATAATTGATGTGTTAAATCAGATCGCACTTATTTTAGCGCTTACATTTATCCCCTTCGTGTTGCTTTATTCTTATTTTATGATAAAGCACTTAAAAGATAAACAGGAAACAAAATGGGTAATTATATTATTAAGCTTAGTTTCTACATTATTATTTTCGTGGGTTATTACCATCCTTATCGCTTTGTTTTTCCAATTTGACATTTCGGCTATGATGAGAATTTTAGCTTTATTCGGAGCATTTTTAATCCATTGGACTGCTTATTTCGGCATTTACAAATACAAACTGGCTAAAGACAAAAACAGTATTTACAACTTTCTAAATACAGATTTAGCAATTGCAGATAACACCACATTTTCCATTTCAGAAAATAATTGTAAAGAAGAAAACAGAGAACTAATAACGGCTGCTAATCTTTATTTTCAAAAACTGGAACTTCTTTGTAAACAAGATCATATTTATACTGATAGTACATTAAACCGAGAAAAAGTTGCTGAAAGACTGGGTATAAGTACAGGATATCTTTCGCAAATTGTAAACGCGATAACGGGAGATAATTTTGCCAATTACATCAATCAATATCGTGTGGAAGCTGTAAAAGAAATGATTTTAAATGCTGAATTTGAAAATTACAATCTCTTAACAATGGGGTTAGAATCTGGATTTACTTCTAAAACGACTTTCTACAACGCTTTTAAAAAAGTTACCGGCCAGACGCCAAACGAATATAGAAATACTCAAAAAATAAGTTCCATTTTGTAAAGTTTTAAGCTTTTGAAACCTCATAAAATCTTTATTATTTGATTTTTGACATTCAATAAATCAAATTCCTTTTTATGAAAAAAAATTATTTACTACTTATTATTCTTTTTGCTTTTTCTTGTGCGAAAGCTCAAAACGAAATCGAATCAAATCCTTATCAGAAAAACAATGACATTACCATAAATGCAATTGCAGCATTTAACGAGTCTCTGAATATAAGTTACGAAAGACATCTAAATGCAAAATCATCAATCGGAATTTATTATTATCAAGTGTTAACCACAGACACTAGTAACGATATGAATTACTCTGTTTCTCCTTATTACAGAAGGTATTTCGGCAAAAAATATGCTTCTGGATGGTTTGCCGAAGGATTTGGAATGCTGACTTCAATAGATGGTAAAAAAGTATATACATCTGAAAATCCTTCTACATATACAGAAAATTCGGATGTCATTGATTTTGCTCTTGGAGTAAACGGAGGCTGGAAGTGGGTCAGCAAAAGCGGATTTTTACTTGAAGCTAATATTGGTTATGGTGCTTTGCTCTTTAATGCAAATAAAACCGATCATAATATGGTTATGAAATTTGGTTTGAGTGCGGGATATCGATTTTAAAGAAGTTCCATTAAAAAAAAAAACAAACTATTCCATATTATATATAATATCTGACAAAAAAGACGTTTTATGGGATATTTTTTTATCTTTGAAATTCAGATTTTTTAATCGAAATGGCTTTATCTTTGAGCCTTAAAGAAAATCAAGATTCATTTATGGAACAGAAAATTCATCAGGGAAGAAACGTAAAACGATTCAGAGAAATGCTTGGCATCAAACAAGAAGCATTGGCTTATGATCTGGGCGAAGATTGGAACCAGAAGAAAATTTCTATGCTGGAGCAGAAAGATATAATCGAGGATTCTCTACTTAAACAAATCTCAAATTCTTTAAAAATTCCTGTTGAAGCTTTTCAGAATTTTGATGAAGAAAAAGCTGTGAATTTAATTTCATGTAATTTCTCGGATAACGCAATGTTCAACAATAGAATTGATGTGTTTAATAACAATCCGATTGAAGAATTAAAAAAACTTCACGAAGAAAAAATTGTATTGTTTGAGCGTATGCTGAAAGAGAAAGATGAAATGATGGCAAAACTGGAGAAGTTAATTAATAAATAATCATATATAAAAGATATATTAAAAAAAAAAGAGACTTTTGTAGACTGCACCCAAAAGTTTAGACAAATTAATAATTAAGTTTTATAATAATGAGCTCGATATTGTATCGGGCTCATTCCTTTTAGATTAAGTTTAATTCTGTCATTGTTATAATAATTTATATACTC